>DATGGQ010000033.1:0-3882 GCA_035308445.1 Candidatus Limnocylindrales bacterium
TCAGATCGGCGATGGCGACGCCGACCTTCGTCGGGCCGCCGCTCGCCCCGCTCGCGCCACTGCCTTCGCCATCGGGCATCCCGGTGATCGACATCAGGCCGGCCACCGCCTGGATCACGAAGTCGTAGCCGGGCCGCTCGGCGTCCGGTCCGCTCGTGCCGTAGCCGCTGATCGCCAGATGGACCAGGCGTCGATTGAGGGACGAGAGCGCGGCGTCGGAGAAGCCCAGGCGATCGAAGCCGCCGACCCGGAAGTTCTCGACCAGCACGTCGGCATGGCCGATCAGGCCACGCAGGACGTCGGCGCCGGCCGCGCTGCGCAGGTCGAGCCGGATGCTGCGCTTGTTGCGGTTGATCGCGAGGTAGTAGGCCGCGACCCCCGGATCGTCTGGCCCCAGGCGGCCGGCGGCGACCCACGGCGGACCCCAGGCGCGCGTGCCGTCGCCCTCCGGCGGTTCGACCTTGATCACCTCCGCGCCGAGGTCGGCCAGGAGCATCGTGCAGTACGGCCCGGCCAGGACCGTGGAGCAGTCGACGACCAGGATCCCGGCCAGCGGACCGGGCGGACGGCTGGTCAGGCTGGTGGGGCCGATTCGGCCTGGACCGCGACGTCAGCCGCCGGGCGATCGGCATCATCCGGGCGAGGCGCAGGGGTGGCATCGGCCGACAGCTCATCGAGCTGGCGCAGGAACGCTCCGGCGCCGATCCGGGTGAAGAGCGTCCGGGCTTCCTCGCGGGCGGCCCGTCCGAAGGGATCGTCCGCCGGGGCGAATGAGGCAGCCGTCAGCAGCGTCAGTCCCAGGTCGAAGTTGATTCCGAGGTCGCGCAGCTGACGGGTCGCCTCCCCGTAGCGGATCACGGCTTCGGGCCAGCGGCCATCAAGGGCGATGATCCCAGCCTCGATCGCGGCGCGCTCGGCATCGAGCGCCGGACCACGGACCGCAAGGGCGACCAGGGCCTCGTGAGCGGCGGTCGCCCGGTCGAGGTCCCGGAGCCGAAGGGCGGCGTGGGCGGCCCACAGGAGGCCCACCGGCCGGTTCAGCTTGCTCAGCTCGGCGACCTTGCGACCGGCGGCGTAGGCGTCGTCGAAGCGGGCGTCGGCCATCGCGCTCCAAAGCCGGGTCAGCCCCAGCGAGGCGCCGAAGACCGGGTCGTCCTCGGAGCCGACGGTCGCCAAATTGGCCAGCCGCTCGGCAACGTCTTCGCCGCGGGGGCCCGCGATCTCGAGCAGGACGGCTTCGATCGTCGCCCGGTCGAGGGTCTCCAACTCGACGGATTCGGCCTCGCGGAGGGCTTCGATCGCCCAGTCCCAGTCCCCCGTCTGGAGCGCAGACTCGCCGCCATTGCTGGCCGTGATCACGGCCAGGTGGCGGAGGCCAAGCCGGCGAGCCAGGTCAAAGCCCTCCCGGCCGATCTCCATCGAGGCCCGTGGGTCGTAGATGTTGAGCGACCCGGTCAGGCTGATCAGGGCCCGCAGGCTGATCGCGACGAGGCCGTTCGCGTCCGCCAGCTGGCGGCCGGCGCGAACGAGTCCGAGTCCCTCCCACACCCGGCCGATGAGGGCCATGCTCGAGCCCTTCGTGGTGATCGCATCGGCGATCACCGGGACCAGGTAGAGCCGTTCCGCCGAGATCAGGGCCCGATCGGCCCACTCGATCGCCCGGAGCGGCTCCTCGTGGAGCTGGTAGGCACGGGCGAGCTGGGCTGTCATGGCCACGACCGACGGGTCGTCGGGCAGCTCCGGGGCGAGCTCCGCGTGGGCGGGCTCGAGGACCGCCAGCGCGTCGTCGACCTGGTAGGCCGAGCTCAGCGACTGGCCGAGGGCGACGATCGCCCGAGCCAGGGCCGGCCGGTCGTTCCGCCCCCGTTCGATCTCGACGGCTCGTCGCAGCGCCGCTTCGGCCTTCTCGAAATGGGCGGCCGTCGACGCCACTGACCCGACCCGACCGAGCAGCTCGGCCTCGTCGGCCGGATCGTCGCTCACGGTCAGCGCCCGCTCGAGGTAGGTGATCGCCTGGTCGAGGGAGCCCAGGGCGACCGCCCGATCGGCGGCCGCCCGGAGCGCGATCCGGGCCTGGGTCGCAAGCACGGCCGCTTCGTGGCCTTCGGGCGAGGCGAGATAGGCGTCGAGATAGTGCGTGGCCAGGACGCCGGCCAGCTGCTCGTCGCCGGTCTCCTCGAAGTAGCGGGCTGCCGCCAGGTGGCGCGTCCGGCGATCGGTTCGGGCGAGGGTCGAATACGCCACCTCGCGCAGGAGTGCCTGGGCGAAGCCGTATTGGCCGCGTTCGGGCGAGCGCGGATCGCTGTCGAGGACCAGGACCTCGCGCCGGACCAACCCGCGCAGGCGGGCCTCGACGAGCTCGCGCGGCTCGCCTCGGAGCGCGACGAGGGCCTCGACCAGGAACGTCTGGCCCAGTACCGAGGCGTCCTGGAGCAGCCCTCGGTCGCCGGCGTCGAGGGCATCGAGTCGGGCGGCGATCAGGGCGTGGAGCGTCTCGGGGACGGCCAGGTCGCCCAGGTCGCCGACCGGCCGGAAGGCGCCCTCGGCTTCCTCGAGCTTGCCTTCGGCGACGAGCATCCGGATGGTCTCGACCGCGTACAGCGGGATCCCGCCGGCGCGGTCGAGGATGGCCCTGATCGCCCGTTCGGGCAGGCCCGGCACCAGCCCGGCCAGCAGCTCGCGCATCGCCGCTTCGGTCAGCGGCTCGAGCGACAGGGCCACGAAATTGCGCCGGCCCGCGCCCCAGCCCGGACGCCGCTCGAGGAGCTCGGGCCGGGCCAGGGTGATCACGTAGATCGGGCTGTTCGTTGACCACTCCAGGAGGTGGTCGATAAAGTCGAGCAAGCCCGGATCGGCCCAGTGGAGGTCCTCGAAGACGAGGACGGCCGGATAATCGGTGGCGACCCGCTCGAAGAAGGTCCGCCACGAGGCGAACAGCTCGTCGCGGGTCCGGGCCGATGCGTCGCCCAGGCCCAGCAGGGTCAGCAGCGCCGGCTCAATCCAGCGCCGCTCGGCCTCATCAGGGACGAACTCGACGAGGGTCGCGGCGATTCGCTCGCGGGTCGTCGACTCGTCGTCCGTCTCGGCCAGGCCCGCCCGCCGGCGGACCATTTCGCCGAGCGCCCAGAACGTCACGCCCTCACCGAGCGCGGGCGAACGGCCCTCGTGCCACCAGACGGTCTCCAGGACGCCGTCGATGTACTTGAGGAACTCCCAGGCGAGCCGGCTCTTGCCGATCCCAGCCTGGCCGGTCACCGACAGGAGCCGCGAGCGCCGCTCGCGGGAGGTCGCGTGGAAGAAGTCCTTGAGCAGGCGGAGCTCGTCATCGCGTCCCACGAAGGGCGCCTCGAGGCCGGCGGAGCGACCCTCGCCGCCAAGCTTGGCCACGACCCGCAGCGCCCGCCAGGCCGGGACCGGTGCCGTCTTGCCCTTGAGGACCTGGGGTCCGGCCGGCTCGAACACGATCGCCGAGCTGGCCGCCCGCTGGGTCGCCTCGCCGACGAGGACCGTGCCCGGCGGCGCGACCGACTGGAGCCGGCTGGCGGTGTTGACGAGGTCGCCGGCGACCATCCCCTGGCCGGTCGCGCCGAGCGTGACCGCGGCCTCCCCGGTGAGCACACCTGCCCGCGCCTCGAGGCCCCGGCCGTCGGCGCCGCTGTCGAGCGAGCGCACTGCGACGAGCAGGTCGAGCGCGGCCCGGACGGCCCACTCCGCGTCGCCTTCGCGGGCGACCGGCGTCCCCCAGACGGCCATCACCGCGTCACCGATGAACTTCTCGACCGTGCCGCCGTAGGACTCGACGATCTGACGCGAGGTCTCGAAATAGGTCGAAAGCACCTCGCGAACGTCCTCGGCGTCCCGCGTCTCGCTGAATGCCGTAAA
>DATGGQ010000034.1:0-105258 GCA_035308445.1 Candidatus Limnocylindrales bacterium
TGCTACGCGCTGTTCCCGACGATCACCGGCGGCGCGAGCGGGACGTTTTACGTCGCCTGGATGGACGATCGGAACGGCAACCCGATCAACCACACGAACGGCTGGAACGTGTGGCTGCGGACCTACTCGAGCGGCGCCTTCACCGGGCCGTCACAGCAGATCTCGGCCTACGACCCGAGCCAGTTCCAGTCGCAGCCGAATGGCTTCGAGTTCCCGTACGGCGACTACTTCGGGCTCGACGTCAACTCGTGCGGCTCACCCGAGCTCACGTGGGGCGAGGGCATCAGCTACCAGGGCCCCGGCCACATCGAGTACCGGACGCTCTGCTGAGCGAATCGGCCATGAACGAGCTCCGGATCGAGGCGGGCCTTGCCGCCAGCCTCCCGGACCTCGCCGCGGGCAGGACGCTTGTCATCGATCACTTCGCGAGTCGCCGCTGCGGGGCGACGATCGGGGATCTGCGAGTCAGTTGGGCCGGCGCCACACCAGCGGAGCTGGTGGACATCGGCCCGCTCGCCGGCGTGCCGACCGCGGCCGAGCCCGCCCTGGTCGACCTGCTCGCCAGCGGAGCGACGCTCCGGCGAAGCCGCGCCTCGCGGGCCGGCGTGCGAGTCGACCTCGACCTCCCCGAGCGCTGGCTCGACTTCCTCGACGAGCATCCCGCGTCGCGTCGCTAGCGGCGTGAGGGCCCGGTGGGATTCGAACCCACGACACGAGGATTAAAAGTCCCCTGCTCTGCCGCTGAGCTACGGGCCCAGCGGACAGTGTCGTAGATTGGCCCGGCCATGACACGACCGAATGCGAGCGGCTCGATCCGTCCGTTCTACGCCGACTGGGCGGGCTACAACCGGCGGGTCGCCGAGGCCCTGGGTCGGCTGTCGGCCGAGGACCTGGCGCTGGTGGTGCCCGCGCCGCGCGACGGCGACATCGGGCCATGGCCGATCTGGGCTGTCGCCGGGCACACGGTCGGGGCGCGCGTCTACTGGCTGTGCCATGTCCTCGGCGAGCTTGGCGCCGAGACGACGCCATTCACCGATCCGAGCGGCTTCGGTTGGGAGGATGAGCTGTCCGTCGTCCGCACCGCGGACGAGGTCGCCGGCGCCTACGCCTCCACCTGGCGCGTCGTCGAGGGCTGCCTCGACCGCTGGACGCCGGCGATGCTCGCGGACGAGGTGCGTCGCGGGTCGCAGGTCCACACGAGGCAGTCGCTGCTGCTGCGGCTCATCAACCACGAGGCGTACCACGCCGGTGAGATCGGCGTGACGCTCAGCTCGAACGGCCGCGCTCCGATCGACCTCTGGCCGGCAGCCGACTGGCGATCCGATGCGCCTCGCACGCTGCGCGAGGGCTGACCCTCCGGGACGGCTGACCCTCAGCGGCGGTCGTAGACCTCCGGATTGACCGGCGTCGGCAGGCGATCGCCGCGCAGGCCGGCCAGCAGGTTCGCGGCGGCCATCGAGGCCATCTTGCCGCGGGTCGCTCGGGACGCCGAGGCGATGTGCGGCACGATCAGGCAGTTGTCGAGGCCGACGAGCGGGTGATCGACGGGGATCGGCTCGGGGTCCGTCACGTCCAGGGCGGCGGCGCCGAGCCGGCCGGAGCGGAGCGCGTCGGCGAGCGCCAGCGAGTCGACGACGGGGCCGCGCGAGGTGTTCACCAGGATCGCACCCGGCTTCATCCAGCCGATTCGCTCGGCGTTGATGAGGCCCCGGGTCTCGGGCCGGAGATCGACGTGGAGCGTCACGTAGTCCGACTCGGGGAGGATCCCCTCGAGCGTCCGGTACTCCGCCCCGTACTCGGCCTCGACCGACGGGCTCGCCCGCCGTGGGTCGTGGTACAGGATCCGCATCCCGAAGCCGCGCGCCCGCCGGGCGACCGCCTGTCCGATCCGCCCGAACCCGACGATCCCGAGCGTCGCCCCGTGGACGTCGGGACCCATGAGGAGCATCGGGCCCCAGGTCTTCCAGCGGCCATCGCGGACGTAGCGGTCACCCTCGACGAGCCGGCGCGCGGCGGCCATCAGCAGCGCCCAGGCGAGGTCGGCGGTGGTCTCGGTCAGCACGCCCGGCGTGTTCCCGACCGGGATCCCGCGCGCGGTGCAGGCGGCGACGTCGATGTTGTCGAAGCCGACGGCGAAGTTCGAGACGACCTTCAGCTGCGGCCCGGCCCGGTCGAGGAATTCGTCGTCGACCCGATCCGTGAGGAGCGTCAGCACGCCATCGCAGCCGGCGACAGCGTCGAGCAGCTCGGCGCGTGGCGGCGGCAGCTCGTCCGGCCAGACCGCGGCGTCCGTCGCGGCGCGAACGGGATCGAGCCCGTCGTCGGGGATGACCCGCGAGACGAAGACCTTCGGGCGGGCCACGAGTCGCTCGGCGTCAGCGAGCGGCCGCGGCGCCGACGAGCGGCTCGACGAAGGCCCGGATCCGCGACAGCGCCTCGGTCAGGTTCTCCCGCGAGTTCGCGTACGAGATCCGGATGTGGTGCGTCCCGACGTGGCCGAACGACGTGCCGGCCAGGACGCAGACCCCGGTCTCCGGCAGCAGCCGGTCGGCGAGCTCGCGACCCGTGAGCCCGGTCCCCGAGATCTCCGGGAAGACGTAGAACGCGCCCTTCGGCCGGAGGCAGCGTATGCCCGGCATCGCGTTCAGCCCGTCCACGACGAGGTCGCGGCGCGCTCGGAACTCGGCGACCATCGCGTCGACCTCGGCCTGCGGCCCGCGCAGCGCCTCGACCGCGCCGACCTGGGCAAAGTTCACGGCGCCGCTGATCGTGTTGATGATCAGCGTGCCGTAGGCCTGCGAGAGCCACGTCGGGACGATCGCGTAGCCGAGGCGCCAGCCGGTCATCGCGTATGTCTTCGAGAAGCCGTCGAGGACGATCGTCCGGTCGGCCATGCCCGGCAGGCTCCCGATCGAGACGTGCTCCGCGCCGTCGTACAGGATCCGGCCGTAGATCTCGTCCGCCAGCACGACGAGGTCGTGCTCGATCGCGAGCTCGGCGATCCGCTCGAGATCCCCGCGGGTCAGCACGCCGCCGGTCGGATTGGCCGGCGAGTTGATGACGAGCATCTTCGTCTTCGGCGTGATCAACGTGGCCAGCTCGTCGAGGTCGATCCGGAAGTCGAGCTCCATCCGGATCGGGATCGGGACTGGCTTCGCCCCGAGGAATCGCGTCAGCGACTCGTAGATTGGGTAGCCCGGGTCCGGCACGATGACCTCGTCGCCGGCATCGACGATCGCGAGGATCGCGTAGACCATCACGCCCTTGCCGCCGACCGTCACGAAGACCTGCGACGGATCGACCGCGAAGCCCTTGCGGGCCGTTGCATCGGCGGCGATCGCCTGGCGGAGGTCCACGATCCCGGCGAACGGCGGGTAGTGGGTGGCGCCGGTGTCGAGGGCCCGCTTTGCCGCCTCGCGGACGTTGGCCGGCGTGTCGAAGTCGGGCTCGCCGATCTCGAGGTGGATCACGGACCGGCCGGTCGCCTCGAGCGCCCGGGCGCGCGCCGCCGCCTCGAACGCGGTCTCGGTGCCGATCGAGGCCATCCTCGCCGCGAGCTTCATCGCCGGGACCTCCGCTGCGTGGCCCAGATCATAGGTGGCCGTAGAATCGCCCGGATGACCCGCTACTACGCGATCGACGAGGCCAACGCGACCCTGCCCGATCTAGATCGAATCCTGACCTCGCTGCGCGGCCAGCGGGCCGAGCTCATCGAGCTGCGCGACCGGGCCCTCGCGGTGTCGCCGGATGACGATGTCCCGGCGACGGCCGAGGCGACGGAGGAGCTCCGCCTGATCCGCCTGAGGATGCAGGGCCTCATCGACCAGATGCAGGCCGGCGTCGCCCGCCTCGTGGAACTGGACATCACCCTCCGGGACATCCCGAGCGGGCTCATCGACTTCCCGGCCCTGATGGCCGGCCGGCCCATCTGGCTGTGCTGGCGCCTCGGCGAGCCGGCGGTCGAGCACTGGCACCGCCACGACGAGGGCTTCGACAGCCGCCGGTCGATCGAGGACCTGCCGATCTCGACGCCGACCAACTGACGGCGCCCTCCCAGCCCGTCGACGACCGTTCCGTGGCGCCTGTCGAGCGGCGGACCGTCGTCCAGGCCGGCGGCCGCGCCAAGGCCTATCGGCCCCTCCCACCCGTCGAGCGCCGTCGCGCGCTTGCGTTCGGGCTCGAGGCCTATGACCGGGGCGACTTCTTCGAAGCCCACGAGCTCCTCGAGCCCGCCTGGATGGGCACCGACGATCTCGCCGAGCGGGCGTTCCTGCAGGGCCTGATCAAGCTCGCGGCCGGGTTCGTCCACGCGACGCGCGGCAACCCGACCGGGGTCGCCAAGAACCTCGCCGGCGCGCGCGACCACCTGGCCGTGGCCGGGGCCGCCGAGGCCGGCCGAGCGGCCGGTGTCGACGTGCCGAGGATCCTCGCGGCGATCGACGAGCGGCTGGTCGAGCTCCGGGCGTCGGCCGAGCATGGTCGCGACGAACCGGTACGCGCGATCCGGGTGGCGCGGGTCGCGCCACGCCGCGAGGGCTAGGCCCGGGCCCCTGTCCTGCGCTTTGCTCGGCGGCGCTCCCACCACGCCCGGACGACGGGCTTGTGGTTGAAGGCCCAGCCGAGGAACACGAGGATCGCGAAGTTCGTGGTCGAGGCGCCGGCGGCGACCAGGTAGCCGAGCTGCTGGCCGATCTCGCCCGGGATCTGGAGCGCCGGCACGACGATCCCGAACGGGCCGAGCTGGAAGAACGGCGAGATCGGGGCGAGGCTGGCCGAGATCGACGTCGTGTTCAGGCCGCCGGCCGTCTGGCCGCCGAAGACGTAGACGTTCGCGCCGTTCACGACGGCCGTGCCACCGGCGAGCCCGCCGGCCGGCAGATCGGTCAGGTCGAGGTGCGACCAGCCGGTCGAGATGTTGCCGGTCGCGTCGGGCACCGCCCAGTAGAGCTGGCTCTGGGGCGTCTTGCCGTCCGAGCCGCCGACGACGTAGATGGTCCCGTTCGCGGCGAAGTCCGCCGCTGCTGTCCGGGCGGCCGGGAGGTCGATCGCGGCGCTCGTGCCCCACTGCTGGATGCCCTGGACGACCGGCGCCGCGCTCGCCCCGGGCGACGCGGCCGCGGCGGACGCCGGGGCACCGGATGCGGCGGCGACCGGGGCGCCCGACGCGCCGGGCAGCCCGCCCGTGCCGGGAGCGCCGAAATAGGCGAGCTGGACCGATGTCGTCGGACCGTTCGCGTCGGTGCCGCCCCAGACGTAGACATACTGGCCCACGAGGGCGCTGCCGGCGTCGTACACGCCGTCGAGGAGCGGCGCCTGCTCGACGAACGGGCCGAGGTTGCCCTTGCTGTCGAACGTCGACTTCCAGACCGTGGTGCTCGGCTTGCCGTCCGGCCCGCGGCCACCGGCGACGAGGATCCCGTCGGTCACCGAGATCACCGCCGCGCCCGAGCGGGCCTCGGGCAGCACCAGATCGACGGGCGGGCTCTGGGTCGTGTCCTGGACGGTGGCCCACGTCCCGAGGTCGCCGCTGTCACCGACCGTCGGCAGGGCCCAGACCGTGTTCGTGGGCTTGCCGTCCGGGCCATCGCCACCGATCACGTACGCCACGCCCGACGCGGTCGTATACCCGAAGTCGGTCCGGGCGGCTGGCATCGCCGGGCCAGCGGCCCAGGCGGTGAAGACGTTGTTCTTGACGTCGGAGACGTAGGTGTTCGCCTGCGGCGTGCTGCCATCGGAGCCGCCGATGTACACGACGTGCGTCCCGATCTGGACCGCGGCGCCGCCGGTCCGCCCGGCGGGCATCGTCAGCTGGCTCGGGGCGGCCTGCCAGGGAATGACCGAACCGGCCGGCGCCGGGCACGGCAGCCCGCGGTTCTCGGCCGGGCAGAGGTTAACCGGCGACCAGAACATGATCCCGAGGTCGATGGTCCGGTTGACCGTGAAGTAGTAGGCCCGGTCGGGGATGTAACCCAGGAACAGGATGATGAAGATGAACCAGGCGAAGGCCTTGGTCCCGGCCCAGGCCCAGCCGTCGGCGTCGAAGAAGCCGAAGAACGCGCGCCGATGGGGACGCGCGCCGGCGGGCAGCGCGGGCCGAGCGGCTTCCTGGGTGGCCATCGGTCAGTGCACCGTCAGGGTGCCGGTCATCGCCGGGATCGGGTGGATCTTGCACTGGAACGTGTACGTCCCGGGCGCGAGGCCGGAGACGACGTAGGTCGTCTCGCCCGGGTCCGTCAGCACGGTGCCGTCGAACACGACGTTGCCGTTCGCGTCCTTGATCTGGATGTTGTGCCCGCCGACGCCCGAGTCCTCCTGCTTGAAGTCGATCCCGAACGTCTGGTTCGCGGGGGCGGTCAGCGTCTTCACGTCATAGGCGATGTTCTGGGCGACGACCGTGCCGATGATCGCGCTGGCCGGGAGCGACTGGGCCGGGCCGCTCGGGGATGGGTTGGCACCGGCGACGCTGCCGGACCAGCAATCCGGGAACGGCGACGCCGAGGGCGCCGGCTTGTAGCTCGGGTCGACCCAGCCCGTGAACGTCTCGACGTTGCCGTTGGCATCGAGCACGGGCTCGTTCAGCGACGGGTTGCGGATGATGAACGTCTCGGTCGAGGGCGCGCGAATGAAGTTGATGAGGTCCTGGATCTGGATGTAGTTGAGCGGCCCGCCGTTCGTGTCGGCCCAGACCGGCATCAGCGAGTTCGGGTTGCCGCAGACGTACCGGCCACCGACCGTCAGGACGTTCTTGATGTACGTCGGGTTGAGGTGGGCGAAGAGCTTCGACTGGTCGTTGAGGACCGGGCCGATGCCGCCCTGGCCCTGCATCCCGTGACAGCGCGCGCAGTTCGCCTCGAAGAGGTTGTAGCCGCGCTCGATGGAGGTGACCTGCTGGGCCGCCGCCTGCTGGTCGAGCCGTGGCGTCGACAGCCCGTATGGCAGGCCGGTTTCGTAGAAGTAGTAGGCGATCACGAACAGGGCGACGACGGTCACGCCCAGGAACGCCGTCCAGCGGGCGTTGCCGGACTGCCGGACGATCTTGGCCGCCCGCTCCGGGGTGAGGCCGGTCGTCGCGTGGGTCTGGGCCGACGCGGTGAACCGGTCGGCGCGCGCGGGCACGCCACCGCCCTCGGGTCGGGGCGCGGGCAGGCGCTGCTCGGGCTCGCGGCCGGGCTGGTCGGTCATCGAGTCAGATGCAACCGGTGGGCGTCTTCGGCGGGATGATTCCGGGCTGGCCGACCGCGATCGGCAGCGGGCCGAGCGTGATCTTCGAGGTGTCGAGGACAAGGGTGCCGTCGGCCTGGACCGTGGCGGAGAAGCGATCCATCGATCGCGGCGCCGGGCCGTACTGCGGGCCGAGGGCCTTGATCCCGAGCCGGTCGTAGCGCGAGCCGTGGCACGGGCATTCGAACCAGAAGTTCTTCAGGCACGGGTTCGGCTTGCAGCCCAGGTGCGGACAGCGCTGGTACAGCGCCCGGACGTTGAGCGCCTCGCCATCACCGGTGGTGTCGGTGCCGGGGATGAACTGCTGGCGGCTCGGATCGAAGAGGATGACGAACGACCGGGCCTCCTGGAAGTAGGCCGGGAAGCCCTGGTTGATCGGCAGCGTCGAGTTCAGGCGCTTGACGTCGTCGAGCTTGCCGATGGTCACGGAGCCGCCGAAGCCGCCCTTGAGGTTCGGCCAGAGGAAGCCGATCGTGCCGGCGGTGATCTCGGTCAGCCACAGGGCGAGCGCCCCGCCGATCGAGACCCGCAGGAGGCGGCGACGGGAGATGCCCTGCGCCGGGTGCTGCCGCAGCGACTTGAGCGCCTGGCTCGTGATCGCCTGGGACTTGTCGATGGGTTCGACGTGGTAGTTGCTCATGACGCGTTGCTCGTGCTCACAGGGAGAAGTGGAGGCCGTTGGTGGAGTTGTTGAAGAACGGCAGGTACGGCACCACGAGGCTGTAGCCGGGGCCCCGGAAGAAGATCCCGATGAAGGTCACGGTCAGGCCGAGGATGCAGATGAGGCTGAACAGCAGGACCGCCGTCTTGCGCTCGGAGGGCCGGTGGGCCTCCGGCTTCTCGCGGTCGATGTACGGCAGGAGCATCCCGCCGAGGAGGATGTACAGGAACGGGACCATGACCCCGGCGACCACGGGGTGGAAGTAGGCCAGCAGCTCCTGCAGCCCGAGGAAGTACCACGGCGCCTTGGCGACGGCGGGTGTGACGTTCCCGTTGGCGAGCTCTTCCAGCGGGGCGTTGATGAACAGGCCCATCAGCAGCAGGAAGATGCTGACGACGACCGCGGCGAGGAACTCGATCGACAGTAGGTGGGGCCAGGTCATGACCGTGTCGTCGGGCTCCTTCTGGACCCGGACGACGGCGTCCTGCTTGACCATCGCCAGCAAGCGGTACGGCCGGGCCGACATCGGCACGCGCTGCTTGTCGATCTCCGTCCGCCGGGTCGGATCGACCGGCAGGACGACCCGCGACTCGTTCGGATTCTTGATGTCGGTCATGCGAGCGTGGTCATAGCGGGCCCGAGATCCCGCCGTCCTTGCGGATCCGCCAGAAGTGGACCGCCAGGAAGATCGCCGCGACCAGCGGCAGGGCCATGATGTGGAGGACATAGAACCGCAGCAGCGTGTTCTGGCCGACCTCGAGGCCGCCGAGCAGCAGGACCTTGATCGGCGTGTTGAAGACCGGCGTGTAGCTGGCCATGTTCGTGCCGATCGTGATGGCCCAGTAGCTGATCTGGTCCCACGGCAGCAGGTAGCCGGTGAAGCTCAGCGCGACGGTCGTGAACAGCAGCAGGATCCCGATGACCCAGTTGAACTCCCGCGGCGGCTTGTAGGCCCCGTGGTAGAAGACCCGCATCATGTGCAGGAAGACGAAGAAGACCATGAGATGGGCGCCCCAACGGTGGACATTCCGTGTCAGGAGCCCGAAGGCGACTTTCGACTGGATATCGAGGATGTTCGAGTAGGCCGATGTCGAGAACGGCACGTAGAAGAACATCAGGTAGACGCCGGTCACGGTCAGGACGAGGAACAGGAAGAACGACAGCCCGCCCAGGCAGAACGTGTAGGCAAACTTCACGGCGTGCTGCCGGACCCGCACCGGGTGGATGTGCAGGAACACGTTGTTCATGACCGCGTAGGCGCGCGACCGCTCGTCGTTGGGGTATGGGTTGCGGAACAGCGAGCGCCAGATCGGGCTCCGGCGGATCGTCGTGTCGACCCGCTCGAGGAAACTCAACCCACGCCTCCTGCAACCCCGACGGTTCCGGCGAGCTGGGCGTCGCGGTACGACTCCTTGTAGAGCCGGCCGTCGCTCGAAACCTCATTGAGCTCGAACCGCTCCATCGTAATGGCGTCGAACGGGCATCGCTTGACGCACAGGGCGCAGCGGATGCAGCGCTCCTCGTCGAGGATCATGGCCGCGCCGTTCTGCCAGCCGTAGGCCTCCTCGACCTCGGTCAGGGCACCCTCCGCCTTCAGCTGGTTGATGTCGACCATGTGGATGACGCCCTCGGGACAGACGTCGGCACAGGCGCCGCAGAGGACACATCGGAACGGGTCGAACCAGATGTTGTAGTTGCACATGAGGCAGCGGGTCGCCTCGGCGACCGCGCCCGTCGCGTCGTAGCCCTGCTCGACCTGGGTCGTGAAGTTGACCTCGGGGTCCGCCGACGACATCCGCAGCTCGACAGGGGTCATCGGGATGTGCTGGCGTGGCAGGACGTCATAGAACTCGGGCATCTCGTGGCGCCACGAGCTCGTGATCTTCACGTTCGGGGTGACCGTGACGTCGGTCCGGGCGGCGAGGTAGCGATCGATCGCGTAGGCGCACTTCTTGCCGTGGCCCGCGGCCTCGATGAGGGTCGTCGGGCCAGTCACGAAGTCGCCGCAGGCGAACACGCCGCGGACGTTCGTCGCGTACGTCGCGGGGTCGACCTTGACGCGGCCGCGATTGACCTCGAAATCGGATTCGACCGGCAGGAACGTCAGGTCGGCCGCCTGCGACACGGCCGGGATGACCACGTCGGCCTTGATCTCGAACTCGGAGCCCGGGATCGGGACCGGTGAGCGGCGACCCGAGGCGTCCGGGGCACCGAGCTTGTTGCGGATGAACCTGACGGCCGTGACGTGGCCGTTCTCGCCGAGGACCTCGACCGGGCTGGCGAGGAACTCCATCCGGACGCCCTCGCGCTCGGTCTCGCCGAGCTCCTCCTCGTCGACGACCAGCTCGGATCGCGTCCGGCGATAGACGATCGAGACGTGCTCGGCGCCGTGCCGGAGCGACGTCCGCGAGCAGTCCATCGCGGTGTAGCCGCCACCGATCACGACGACGTCCTGGCCGACGTCGAGCGATTCGCCGAGGTTGGCGCGCTTCATGAAGTCGACGCCGTAGTCGACGCCCTCGAGATCGGCGCCCGGGACGTCGAGGGCGACGGCATTCATCGCCCCAGCCGTGATCGCGACCCCGTCGAAGTCGCGCTGGAGCTGGTCGAAGGTGATGTCCTTGCCGATCGTCGTGTTGAAGTGGAACCGGACGCCCAGCCGCTCGACGAGCCGGATGTCCATCTCGATCGCCTCGCGCGGGAGGCGGAACGCGGGGACGCCGATGAGCATCGTCCCTCCGCCGTACGGCAGCGAGTCGTAGACGTCGACCCCGTAGCCCTTCATCGCCAGCTCGCGCGCGACCGCGATCCCGGCGGGGCCGGCGCCCACCACGGCGACCTTCTCGGGCCGGGCGTCGATATGGGGCATGACGTCAGGGATGCCGGAGGCCTCGTGCCACTCGACGAGGAACCGCTTCATCGCCCGGATGGCGAGGGGCCGGTCGATGTCCCCGCGCCGGCAGGCTCGCTCGCACGGGGCTGAGCAGACGTAGGAGCACATCGCCGCCACGGGGTTCGGCTCGCGCGACAGGATGTAGCCCTCTTCGAATCGGCCCTCGGCCGCGAGGTTCAGGTAGCCGCGGCAGTTCGTGCCGACGGGACAGGCTTCCTGACACTCGATGTTGCACTGCAGCCACGACGCGTCGACGGGCTGGACGAGGAACTCCTGGCGAGCTTCGAGGGCCAAGACGCGGTCGGACCTTTCTGCCGTGGCGGAGGGGTGGTCAGAAAGCAGCCGGCGCGATGTGTCGGCCGGCCGTTCGAATCTACCATCCGGCCCGTTCGGGGCGCAAAACCGACGCGTCCGGCGGAGGCCCGCCGGTGGGCCTTCGAACGGGCCGAGCCCGAGTTGACGGAGGCTGGAGCCGCAGCTACGCTCCGAACCCGGGTACCTCCTCGCATGGCGGTCCCAGAGAGGGGTCCGGAGCCCGCGTTGACCGGCAGCGAGTTCGCCTTCCTGGCCCTCGGCCTGATGCTCGGCGCCGCCAGTGGCGCCGCTGCCGCGTTCGTCTTCCGGTCCCGTCCCCCGAGCCGCGAGGTCAGGCTCACGATCGCTCGTGATTCCGTTCCGCGGCGGGCCTCGACGCTGTCCGACGACGCCATCCTCGCCCGCTCGTCAGACGCCGCGCCGGGCGGTCCCGGCGACCGTCGCCAGACGGATCCCGAGACCGGATTCGGAGGTGTCGATCGGCGGGTCGGGGGCAGCCAGACGGTGCTCTCGTCCACCCGGCGTTCCGGTCAGGCAACCGTCGATACCCGAACACCCGTTCCATCTTCCCCATCGTCCGCGCCGGTCGCCGTCAGCATCGAGCCGGAGCCGGACCGGGCCCTCGCGTACCTTCGCGCCGGTCGCTCGACCCGGCCCCTCGTCGAACGGATCCTGCGGGGCGACCACCGGGCGATGCTCACCGCCCTGGACGAGATCGCCGGCGAGGACGGACCGACGCGGCGAACCTGGGAGGGCCTCCTGTCAGGCCTCGTCGAGGCGCTCGACCAGCGAGCGATCGACCTCGGCTATCTCGACTTCCCGATGGGGGCCCCGTTCTGGGGCACGTTCAACGGCGAGCAGTGCCGCCGGATCGCGGCTGCGCTCGTCTCCATGGGCTTCCGCTTCGACGGCCGCGAGGGCTGGGAGGACGGCCGCGCCCCGAGCTACCGGCAGCTGTCGTCGGCGGTGTCGGAGATCGGGATCGACACGCGGCGGGTCCGGACGTGGCCGAACACGCTCGAGATCGGCGAGCTGTACCGCGGTGTCCGGCCGGCCCCCGAGGATGCGATCGTCGACTACGCGCCGACCCTCGAGCCACGAGCGCTGCGCGATCTCCTGGGCTCGCGGGGCGAGCCGTTCGACGACCTGTGGCTGACCTGGGAGCCGGTCCGGCAGGTCCTGTTGGAGCTCGAGCCCGTCGCCGTCAGCTGACCTACTCCGCGTCCTCGTCGTCGATCACCACGACCTTGAACGCCTCGGCGTACGCCACGCCGATGGCCTTGCCCCGCTCGGCGGCGCTCTCGCGAACGTAGCCTTCGATCTTGTCCGGCTCCGAGAGCTGGCTGGCGTGGGCCTGGAGCGCGGACACCTTGCGGTCGATCCAGTCGGTCACGTCGACGCGAGCCGTCGGGCTCGTCGTCCAGAACAGGTACAGCCGCTTGACCTCGTGCTTGGCGAGGCCCTCGCGGGCGAGCCACGGGAAGGCCATCGGGTTCCGGGCGGCCGGGTAGACGGCATCGACGGCGGCCAGGCCGGCGGCCCGGTGGTCGGTGTGGTTCACGCCACCGCCCGGGTAGAACAGCGTCTCGGGATCCGTGGCCAGCACGGCGTCCGGCTTGAAGGTTCGGATCTCGCGCACCAGCAGCTCGCGCAGCGCGAGATCGTTCGCCAGCGCCCCGTCGGGCTGGTGGAGGAACGTGACGCCCGCGTAGCCGACGACCTCGGCAGCCGCGCGCTGCTCCCGCTCCCGCGCGGCCGCGAGCTCGGTCGGGTCGAGGTCCGGATCCTCCCCGCCGGCGTCGCCGCTCGTGCAGCACACGAGCCAGCCCTCGGAACCCTCGCCGATCCAGCGAGCGGCGGTAGCGGCCGGTCCGAAGTCGGCGTCGTCCGGGTGGGCGACGATCAGCATAAACCTGGCCGGTCGCCAGGTGTGGGGCGCGTCGGGGGCCGGCGCCCCCTCGGGCTCGGGCGTCACGCGGCCCTGGCGGCTCGCGCTTCCTCGAGGGCGGTCAGGACCTCCGCGGCGTGGCCGTCGGCCTTCACCCGCGGCCAGGCCTTGGCGATCTTCCCGTCCGGATCGATGAGGTAGCTGGACCGGACGATGCCCCAGTACTTCTTGCCGTAGTTGTTCTTCTCCTGCCAGGCGCCGTAGGTCGTCGCGGCCGAATGGTCCTCGTCCGACAGCAGGGTGAACGGCAGCGAGTACTTCTCCCTGAACCGGCGGTGGCTCGACGCCCCGTCCGGGCTCACGCCCCAGACGTCGGCGTCCGTGGCGACGTAGTGCTCGTTGAGGTCGCGGAACTGGCAGGCCTCGGTCGTGCAGCCCGCGGTGTCGTCCTCGGGGTAGAAGTAGAGGACGGTCCAGCGGCCGCGCTGGTCCGTGAGGTGATGGATGGTCCCCGTCTCGTCGGGGAGGGCGACATCCGGAGCGACGTCGCCCAGCTCGGGCGTGCTCATGAGCCGACTGTAGCAGGGGTCTCGACCACGAGGAGCCGACCCTCCCGGATCGCGATGGTGGCCCGTTCGTCCGTCCGGACGTTGCTCAAGCCCCGCGCCGGACCGAGCCGCAGGGGCTCCTCGGCGAGCGGGTACCCCAGGCCGGTCGTCGTGATCCCTTCGACCACGTCGCCGAGCGGAAGCAGCGACACGACGTCGCCCGTCCGGCCGGCGAGCGAGGCGGACGCGGGACCGGTCAGCAACCTCGCCCGGGTGCGCTCGTCGAGGAGCTCGACATCGATCCCCGCGAGCGCGGGGTGGGCCAGCAGCGCGACGTTGGCGAGCTCGTGGTCGAGGCGCGGGCCGCCGAGCGCGCCGAGCACGGTGATGCGATCCGTCCCGAGGGCGACGGCCTCCAGCACCGCGAGCTCGAGGTCCGACTCGTCCTTCGCCGTCGGCACGATCCGGACGGCGACCCCGGTGGCGGCGAGGACATCGACCTCCGAACGCGGGTACGAGTCCGCGTCGCCGACCCAGCGATCGATCGCCACGCCGAGCGACGCCGCCAGCCGCGCTCCGCCGTCGGCGGCGACGACGAGCGCGATCCCCTCATCCCAGCCCGGCCAGGCCCCGTCGAGCCCGGCTCGATCCGGCGCGTCGCCATCGCCGAGGACCAGGGCGTGTCCGCTCATTTCGGCAGGTACCGGTCGACCCAGTCGACGACGGACGGTGCGACCTCGTCGGCGCCCGCTGCGCGCAGGTCGGCCTCCGTCCCGAGCGTCGAGACGATCCCGATGGCGCGGGTCCCCACCGTGCGGGCCATCCGCATGTCGTCGGGCGCGTCGCCGACGTACGCCGCGACGCCGGGCCGGTCGCGCATGCCAAGCCCCTGGAGGGCCAGCAGCAGCGGATCCGGATGGGGCTTGTGGGCGACCTCGTCGGTGCCGCAGACGAGCACCCGGATCAGCGAGGCGAGCGCGAGCCGCTCGAGCTGCTCCTCGACCACGTCGCGATCCCCCGCCGTGACGAGGCCGAGGGCGTGGCCGGCCTTCGCCAGCCGCCCAAGGGCGTCGCGGACGCCCGCGAACGCCACCGGCGCGACAGCGGTCGCGTACAGCTCGCGCCAGCGCTCGCCGGCGCGCTCGAGATGCTCGGGCGGAACACCCAGCCGGGTGTACATCAGCCGCCAGTCGGGCACGTACGCCGCCCGGTACCGATCGATGTCGAAGGGCACCCGAATCTCGGCGAGGACCTCGACATTGGCCTGGTAGATGGCCGGCAGCGAGTCGACCAGCGTCCCGTCCCAGTCGAAGATGACGGCTTCCACGGTCCGAGCATGCCACGCTAGACTCCCGCCGTGCCCGGGACCCCCGACCATGCCGCCGTCCGGCGCGTGGTCGATGCCGCCGCGCGGAAGGGCGTCGCGATCGAGGTCACCGTCTTCGACGAGTCGACCCACACGGCCGCCGAGGCCGCTGGCGCGGTCGGCGCAGAGCTCGGCCAGATCGTGAAATCGCTCGTCTTCGTGGTCGAGCAGGACGGCGCCGACCTCGAGCCGATCGTCGTGCTGATCTCCGGCCCGCACCGGGTCGACCTGCGGCGGCTCGCCGCCGTCCTCGGGCGGCCCGATGTGCGGCGGGCCACCGCGCGCGAGGCCAACGATCTCACCGGCTTCGTCATCGGCGGCATCCCGCCGTTCGGCCACGACCACGGGGTGCGCGTCGTCATGGATCCCGATCTCGGACGCTACGAGACGGTCTGGGCCGCCGCCGGGCTGCCGACCGCGGTCTTTCCGGTGGCACCGGCGACGCTGCGGATGCTGGCCGGTGCCCATGTGGCCCCGATCGCGGAGGAGCCGCCGGTCGAGCGGGCCTCCTAGGCCCCGGGTCCGTCATGGCCACGCCCGCGAGAGACCTGACCGTCACCTACCCCGGCGGGCTCCGCGGCCGCTGGCGCTGGGCGGGCTCAGGTCAGTCGGCCGAGGTCTTCGCGCTGACCGAGGCGGGCGGCACGCTGGCGGACCATGGACCGCTCGTGGCCGCCGACCCCGACGCTCGATGCCGTGCCGAGCTCCGGATCGATGGCCCGGCCGGGGCTTGGACGGCCCGGTTCGCCTCGACGATCAACGACGAGCCCGCGGCCGTGCTGTGGGACACCGCTGGCCAGCTCGTAGTGAAGTACGGCTTCCACGCGTACGGGCTCGACGCGCGCTCGGGCGCGCTCGCCTGGAGCCATCGCTCGGCCACGCCGATCCTCGCGGTCCTCGCCTCACCGCGTCTCCGGCACGTCCTCGTCCAGTCCGAGCTCGAGACCTTCGCGATCGAGGCCGACGGCACGGTGGCCTGGCGGATCGCCCACTCGGACGTGGTCACCGAGGCGTCGCTCGTCGGCGGCCGGCTCGTGCTGACGAGCTACTCCGGGCTGCAGAACGTCCTCGATCCGACGACGGGTCGCGGCGGCTGATGTCGAACGCCGGATCCGGGACACCGCTGTGGACCGGCCGTGGACAACATCGGCTGCGGGCGGAATCTCGTGGACAGGTGGCATTGACCCTGCCCGTGGCCGGGCCGTAGCGTAGACATCAGCCCGGAGGGGCCGAGCGACACTAACGGCGGCGATCGCATCAACGCCCACGTGTCGGGTAGGTTCCTCCGGGCCCTTCGATTCCCGGGCCCTATCATTCGGGCCCGTGACCCCCCAGCTCTTCGTCGCGGTCGGGCTCGTCCTGCTCGCCGCCGGGGTCGCGACACTCCTCAGCTTCGGCTCCGGCTACCGCGTCGGGCGGCTCCTCACGACCGCGCCGCTCGTGACCATCGGCGAGGCCATTGCGCTCGCGCGCTCCGGCGAACGCCGGTTCGTCCGGGTCGACGGCCGGATCGACGCCGACGACGAGTTCGAGGACTTCGACCACAAGCCGCTCGTCTATCGCCGGACCCGATTCGAGCGCCGGCCGGGCCCTGCCGGGGCGTGGCAGACCCTCGACCTCCAGGTCGAGGCCGTTCCGTTCCGGCTCAACGAGGGCCTGGATTCCATCGAGGTCGATCGGGCCGCTCTCGGCGATGGGCTCGTCGTGATCCCGAAGCGCAGCGTCGGCGTCGTCGGCGACCTCGGCGATCGGGTCGCGATCGTGCCGGGCCAGACGAGCCCGACCGACGCGGCCCGGGTGACCGTCGAGCAGGTCTCGAGCATCGAGCACGCGATCGCGGCCGGCGTGCCGGCCCTCGATCCCGAAGGCGCGCCGACGCTCACCGCGGGCGGCGGGCGGCCGCTCCTGCTCACGACCCTCGAGATCCCCGAGGCGATGCGGATCCTCACCGGCGGGGCGCTGTGGCGGTCCCGGGCGGCGGCGCTCGCCCTGGTCGGCGGCGCGACGATCCTCGCCGTCGGAGCGGCGTGGTGGCTCGGGGCGAGCCTGGTGAACCCGGCGATCGTGCTCGCGGACTCGCCGCTCCCATCGGTCCTGCCGGGGGGCGCCGACACCCGCAGCTCCGGCGAGGGTCCCGGGCTCGTCGGCAACCCGGCGCTCGCGGTCCTCGGGGTCCTCGGGATCGCCCTCATCGCGGTCGTTGCCACGATCGCCTACGTGCGACTCACGGCGAATCGCGGTTCGGAGGGACCCAGCGCCGGACGTTCCTAGGCAATCCCGGCCGGCTCGCCTACGTATCGAATCGGGCCACCGGTACTTTCGGGCCATTGGCAAGAAATGTGGGGTACCGGACAGTTCCGGCTGACCTCACAGTTCTTCTCAGCCGGGGACCCATTGCCAGCCTCCTCGACGCTCCACCCGAGGCCGATCGACGCGACGCTCTCCGTCACGAGGGCGGCCGACGTCCTCGGTGTTCACCCGAACACGGTGCGAGCCTGGAGCGATGCCGGCCGGCTCCGCTACTACCGGATCAATCCCCGCGGTGACCGCCGCTATCGGCTGAGCGACCTGCAGCGGTTCCTCGCGACGCTCTCCGGCGCCGATGGCGAGACCCCCGACGCGACCCAGCTCCGAGCGGGTGGGCGGCGGCGCCGCGTCACGGCCAACTCGGTCGTCCTGCCACCGATCCGGTCCGGCGGGACGGCACCCCCGAGTCCGAGCCCGACGTCCGAGGAGCACCAGGCGCTCATCGCGCTCATCGGGACCCTCGGCGACCTGACGTCCGCGGCCGTCCGCGAGGCTGTCATCGACCCGAACGCGCCGCTCGCGCGCGCCGTCCGGGCGATCCGCGATGCGACCGGCGATCTGCAGGTGACCGCGTGGCGCCTCCACGACGAGCGTCTCGCGCCGGCCGCCGTCTCCGGGCCCCACGGTCGCGGCCTGACCGAGCTGCCGATGAGCTACGGGATCCTGGGCCGGGCGCTCGCCGCGTCGCCCGACGTCGTCGACGCCGACCCGCTCGGCACCGCCTCGGTCTCGAACCAGGTGGGGCGTGAGATCGCCTCCACGATCGCCGGGCCGGACGGAGCGTGGGGGGTGCTCCTCTGCGTCCGGCGCAGCCTCAAGCCGTTGACGGTCGCCGAGCGGTCGACGTATCGCTCGATCGCCCGGGCCGTCGGGAACGTCGTCGCGACCTCGGCCGCAGCGGCCGACGTCGCCCACCAGATCCACCGGGCGGACGCCCTCCGGCGCGTCGCCGGTGACATCGGCTCGCGGCTCGACCTCGAGGAGATCCTCAGCGGCCTCGTCGACCACGCCCTCGTCCTGTTCGGCGGAGATCGTGCCGCGGTCTTCCTCTTCGAGGGCCCCGGCCTGCGACGGATGGCGGCGTCGCGTGGTCTCTCGGAGCACTGGATCAGCGCGGTCGAGCGAACCGACAGCCCGACCTTGGGGAGCTCGGCGATCGCGGCGCGCCGGCCGATCTATTCCGTCGGGTTCGCGGACGATCCGAGGGTCGGCGTGCTGCGCGCCGCCGCGATCCAGGAGGGCTTCGACACCGCCTGCCTCGCGCCGCTCCTCGACGGCGACCAGCCGGACCCGCTCGGCCTCCTCGGCGTCTACCACGACGAGCCGCACCCGTGGACCGACGACGAGCTCGAGACGATGGCCGCCCTCGCGACCCAGGCGAGCGTCGCGATCAAGGGCGCCCGCAACTTCGCCCAGCTCGCCAGCTGGGCCGCCCAGCTCCAGTCGATCCAGGCCCTTGGCACCCGGCTCAGCCGGCTGACCAGCGTCCACGACATCGGCAACGCCATCGCGACCGAGCTCCGGCAGCTCATCGACTACCACAACGTCCGCGTCTACCGCGTTCGCGAGGCCGATCGCGCCCTCGTGCCGGTGGCGATGCTCGGCCGGGTCGGCGAGTACGTCGACGAGACGCCCGAGCAGCTGCTCGTCCAGTGGGGCCAGGGCATCACGGGCTGGGTCGCCGAGCACCGGATCGCGCAGGTCCTCGACGACGCCGACGCCGACCCCCGGACCAACACGATCGCCGGCACGGATCCCGACCTCGACGAGTCGATGCTCCTCGCGCCGATGCTGTACGAGGACGACGTCCTCGGCGTCCTCGTGCTGTCGAAGCTCGGCCTCCGCCAGTTCCGCCCCGACGACCTGCGGCTCCTCGAGATCTACGCGTCGTTCGCCGCGCAGGCGATGGCGAACGCCGACGCGACCGAGCGCCTCAACGAGAAGTCGGCCGCGCTCGAGCAGATGGTCCGCGGCCAGCGCGCCCTCCTGCGGGTCACGGAATCCATCCTCGTGACGCTCGACATCCCCGAGCTGCTGGAGACGACCACGGCCCGTCTGGGCGAGCTCGTCGCGGCGGACAACGTCTCGCTGGAGCTCGTCGACGCGATGACCGGGACGCTCGTCCCCCAGAGCGCCAGGGGCGTCGACCAGGAGTGGTACCTCCGTCCCTGGGAGCCCGGCGAGAGCGGGCTGGCGCCGTGGGTCGTCGAGCACAACGAGCCGCAGCTCGTCATCGACGAGTACGACGATCCCCGCGTGGGGCTCCGGGATGGCAATCCGGAGCACGGCTCGATCATCTGCGTCCCGCTCCGCGGCCGCGATCGCGCGATCGGGGTCCTCACGGTGGAGCGCCTCGGCGAGGGTCGCGTCTTCAGCGAGGACGAGTTCGAGCTCGTCCAGCTGTTCGCCGCACAGGTCTCCGTCGGGCTCCAGAACGCCGAGGCCCACCGGGCGGTGGAGCGCCGAGCGCAGACGGACATCCTGACGGGGCTGCTGAACCACGGCACGTTCGGCGACCAGATGGGCGCCCTCATCGGGGCCGACGAGCCGTTCAGCCTCGTCATGCTCGACCTCGACCGGTTCAAGGGCGTCAACGACGGCCTCGGCCACCAGGCCGGCGACCGCCTCCTCCGACAGGTTGCGGACGCGATCGTGGCGGCCAGCCGCGAGACCGACTCCGTGTTCCGCTACGGCGGCGACGAGTTCGCCGTGCTGCTGCCGCGGACGAGCAGCAGGGAGGTCGGACCGATCGCCGAGCGCGTCCGATCCGCCGTCGCGTCGGTGGTCGGCCCCGGCTCGAGCTGGCGCGGCCGCGCCCGCTCCCTCGAGGCATCGGCGGGCACGTCCTCGTACCCGGACGACGGCGCGACCGCCGAGGAGGTCCTCCTCGCCGCCGACCGTGCCTGCTTCGTGGCGAAGCGCTCCGGCGGCGGCCGGGTCGCCACCGCGGCCGAGGGCCTGGCCCTGGCCGGCGAGCTGACCCTCCAGACCCCGACCCCGATCGACCTGCCCGTCACCGCCTGACCCGGACGGTCGCGCTACAGACACCCGCCGCTCGATCGTCACACTCCGGTCATGAGCCTTCGCGAACGGCTCGGCACCGGGGAGGTCGCGGCCACGCTCGCGATCATCCTGATCGCGCTGGCCGGCCTGACGGCGATCGTCACCGGGTTCGTGCAGCTGCCCTCGTTCGGCGACCTGCTCGGCCTGAGCGGCGGGTCCGGCGGCGCGGCCGCCACGTCGGCGCCGCCGCCGAGCCCGACCCCCTCCCCCGCGGAGACGTTCGCCTACCCGACGCCGAGCCCCCAGGCCACGTTCATCCAGTACACGGTCGCCGTCGGCGACACCCTGACGTCGATCGCGAAGAAGTTCCACACGACGGCCCGGAGCATCGCCTGGTGGAACCGCGGCACGTATCCCTCGCTCGACCCGCAGTCCCCGAACTACCAGCCGAATTCGATCAAGAAGGGCTGGATCCTCGTCGTCATGCCCGGCCAGGTGGTCGACGAGAACAACCCGCCGACCCCGAGCCCGGCGCCCGATACGCCTTCGCCGACGGGATCGGCGGCGCCGTCCGCGAGCTAGCGCCAGCCCCGATTCAGCCTCCTAGTCGGCGAGGCTCTCCCCGAGCGGCTCCCAGGCATAGACGAGGATCGGGACGAGGAGGAGGCTGACCGCGGCGTTCGCGAGGGCCTGCGGCAGGTACAGGTCGACGAAGCCGCCGCTGGAACCACCGGCGCCGGGGACGAGCAGGGCCAGCGCGCCCAGCAGTGACCCGACGATACCGGCGATCGCGCCCGCGGCGGCTCGGCGGGGCAGGCCGCCCTCGAGGAGGCGTCCGGCGTAGTACGGCGCGAAGGCGGCCACGAGACCGGCGAGCCCGCTCGCCAGGCCGTGGAGCCACGAGTAGCCCGGCGTGCCGGTGATGCCCTCGACCACGCCCTGGCCGATGAACCCGGACGCGAACCCGGCGATCGGTCCGAACGTGAAGCCGATGAACGGCACGAGAGCGAAGCCCGGCCGCAGGCCGATCGCGCCATAGCGGACGACGAAGAGGCCGAGGACCCCGTACAGCGCCCCGCCGATCAGGGCATGGGCGGCGACGCTGCCGTCCAGCCGCCAGCGAGAGCTGGCGACGACCCGCGTCGACATCAGCCGGGGATCATGAACGGCGGCACCCAGAGCTGGCTGGTGCCGAGGAAGTAGTCGCCGAACGTCACGAACGCGAACAGCGCGAGGAAGAGCCCGAGGACGACCCAGTCCGTGCGATCGAACCGGAGCTCCCGGAGCCACGTCCGCTTGCCGGTCCCGAACGCCCGGAGGTCCATCGCGTCGATCGTGTCCTCCGCGCCGGTGATGGCGCTGATCGTCAGCGGGGTCAGGACCGGGATCATCCGGCGGAGCCGGGCGATCGGGCCACCGCGTCGGCTGGGCTCATAGCCCCGGACGCGCTGGGCGTCGATCGTCTCGCGGTAGTCGACCGACAGCGACGGGATGAACCGGAACGTCAGGTCCAGCCCGAAGGCGAACTTCTCGGGCACTCCGAGCCTGGCGAAGGCCGTGCCGAGATCGGTCGGGGCGATGCAGAACGCGATCGGGAAGCCGACCGTGACCATCGCCAGGTAGCGGACCCACTGCGTTCCCGCGTAGGCCAGCGATTCGGCCGAGACCGGCGTCCCGAGGATCGGGATCTTGAAATAGACGTGGATGTCGGTGATCCCCATGCCCCGGACCCGATCGCCGGTGATGATCGAGTTGAGGATCACGACGAGGGTGAAGAACGTCAGGGCGAAGACCCATTGCCGCTTGACCGCGTGGAATGGGATCGACGCCGAGCTGTAATAGGCCAGGGCGATCGCCGCGAGCGGCAGGACCAGGCGGATGTCCCACGCCTGGACCATGGTGAAGATGTACAGGATCACGACCAGGATGAGGACGCGGGGGTCGCGGCGCGCGAGCCACGACCCCCTTCCCAGGAACCTGGGCGTGATGTTCATGGGCGAAGTGCTCTAGCGGCCGAGGCTCGCCTTGAGCGGCTCCCATGCGTACACGAGGACCGGCACCAGGATGATCCCGGCGATGAGGTCCGAGATGATGACTGGGATGTACTCGGTGGTCAGGACCGTGTTGAAGTCGGTCCCGCCCAGGGCGATGTCGAGGAACGCCAGCAGGAAGCCGATGATGCTGCCGACGATCGCCGCGATCGCGCCGCCAAGGGCCCGACGACCGACCGAGCCGGTCATCATGCCGCCGGCATAGAGGTACGACAGTCCGGCCACGAGGCCGGCCACCCCGTTGGCGAGGCTCCAGTTCCAGTAGGTGAGGAGGCCCGCGCCCTGGATCTGGTCGATGACGGCGTTCCCGACGAAGCCGGTAAACAGGCCGACGATGGGTCCGAACGCGTAGCCGAAGAAGATGACGAGCGCGAAGGCCGGGCGGATCTGGACGTCGGTCGTCCCCGGCAGGACGAAGCTGAACAGGCCGAGGACCGCGTAGAGCGCGGCCCCGATCGCGGCGTATACGATGACGCGCGAGTCGACGGACCAGCGCGAGCTACTCGTCATGGATGTGGCGGTCATCGGGTTGCTCCCTCCTTCGTATCGAGAACCCAACGGGCGAGGGCTTCGGCGTCGAGGAATTTCTCGTCACGGCCTCGCCAGCGCGCGTTGGCTCGCATCAACGATGTGAACCGCAGGTTGCAGGCCGTCCAGCGATCCTCGTCCTCCACGATGTGCCCCGGCGGGCCGTCGCCGACGACTTCGCCGTCCCTGAAAAGGAGGATACGGTCTGCGTGGACGAGTGCAAGGTCGACATCGTGGGTCACGAGGTAGATCGAGTCGAGCCCCGGGATCGCCAGGACCTCTGACATGAACCGCCGCGCGGTGCGGTGGTCCTGTCCGGCGGAGGGCTCGTCGAGGAGCAGGGTCGAGGGCTCGAGGGCGAGGGCGATCGCCAGCGACAGGCGTTTCTGCTGGCCGAACGAGAGGGTGAGCGGCGGCCGCGCCTCGATGTCCTCCACCGTGTCGAGGGACGTGCGCCGGAGCGAGTCCCACACGATCCGGTCCCACTCGGCAACGTCGCGACCGAGGTTTCTCGGGCCGAACGTGAGCTCCTCCCGGACCGTCCGGGCGAACAGCATCTGGCTCGGGCTCTCGAAGACATAGCCGAACGTCGTGGCGAGCTGGCCGACGGTGCGCTCGGTGATCGGCCGACCGTCGACGTCGATCTCCCCGGCGGTGGTCTCGAGCAGGCGCATCGCGGTCCGGAACAGGGTGGTCTTGCCGGAGCCGTTCGGGCCCAGGACGGCCACGATCTCGCGCCGGCCGAGGGTCGCGTCGATCCCGTGGAGGACCTCGTGGCCGTCGTAGCCGGCACGGACGCCCCGGAATGCGAGACGGTCGGGTTCGGCGATCGCCTGCACGCCCTTGGCCGTGCCGTTCGTCGGCTTCCCGCGCCCGCCCACGGACGGCACCGGCGCATCGCCAGCGGCGCGGAGGCCCGGATCGGCGGTGAACCGCTCCAGGACGACCTCGAACGGGAGCTTGACCGCGTCCGGGTCGGCGACCTTCAGGAACCCGGCGACGTCGCCCAGGTAGCGGGATCGGCCGTCGTCGAGGTACAGGACCCGGTCGAGTCGGAGCGCGAGGGCCTCCTCGACCCGATGCTCGACGATCACCACCGCATGGCCCTCGTCGGCGAGCTTCCGGAGCGTGCCGAGGAGGCGAGCGGCCGTCGCCGGATCGAGGTTCGCCAGCGGCTCGTCGACGACGTAGAGCCGAGGCCGGAGCATGAGGATGCCGGCCATCGCCAGGAGCTGGCGCTCCCCGCCGGACAGGGCGGCCGTATCCCGGCTCAGCAGCGGGCCGATCCCCGCCTCCTCGGCGACCAGCCCGATCCGGCTCCGGATCTCGGCCCGATCGACCCCCAGGTTCTCCGGCCCGAAGGCCAGCTCGCCCTGGACAGTCGAGCCGACGATCTGCTTGGCCGGATCCTGCAGGAGCGTCCCGACCGAGAGGGCGATCTCGCGGAGGCGCTGCTCGGTCGTCGACGTGCCGGCCACGCGGACCGTGCCCGTCAGCTCGCCCGGATAGGCGTGCGGGATGAGGCCGTTGATCGCCCGGATCAGGGTGCTCTTGCCGCAGCCCGACGGCCCCGCGACGAGGAGGATCTGGCCCTCGTGGATGTCGAGGGTCAGATCGCGGATCGCGGGCTCCGAGGCGCGCCGGTACCGGAAGGACACGCCCTCGATGGCGACGATCGGCTCGCTCATGCCGAGGTGGCCGCCGGTCCCGCGATCAGGCCGGCCGGATGCGAACCGCCGCGCCCGGCTCGACCCCGATCCGCGACGCCACGTTGCCCTGGTTGTCGGCGAAGGCCAGCCGCCCGAACGAGTCCTCATAGAGCAGCGGTTGGCCGAGCGCGATGTCGCCGAACGTCCGCGCCCACGGGACATGCTCGATGTGACGTCCGCCGCCGAGGCGAGCAGGCTCGAACTCGACGTCGAACCGGCGCCCGGGCTCCAGCTGACCGACGGCCTGCGCCAGGTCGCCGGGGTCGCCCACGATCCGCAGGTTCCCGAACGAATCGACATAGCCGACCGAGCTCTCGAGCCAGCCGTCGTGGACGACCGCCTCGATGGCGTCGAGGCGGACGAGGGTCGCCGGGTCGACGACGGGCCCGACCTCCTCGAACGCCCCGCCGATCGCGAGGTGGGCGGCCATCGGGCTGAAGATGTCGCGGCCATGGAACGTCGAGGTCGGCTTCGGCAGCATCCACGCCCGGTTCTCGAGGACGCGGGCCTCGCGCAGACCTCCGAGGCGCTCGGCGGCCGGCGGGAGGAGGCCGTTGTCGGGCCCGATGAGGACGTCGCCGCGGCCGGTCAGGAGGCCGATCGGTCGACGGGCGGTGCCGACACCCGGGTCGACCACCGCGACGTGGACGCCGACCGGCATCGACACGAGCGCGATCCAGAGCAGGAACGCGCCGTCGCGGATCTGGTACTTGCGCACCGAGTGGCTGATGTCGTTGATGGCCGCGTCCGGCGCGATCGAGAGCATCACCCCGCGGCAGATCGCCGCGGCGGAGTCCGGGCCGAAGTCGGTCAGGAACGAGATGAAGGGTCTGGGCATGCCGAGATGGTACCGGGCGAGGTACGCCGAGACGGCGCCCAGAGGGGTCGGGGCGCCGTCTCGGTGGCCGATGCGAACGAGGGGAGGAGATACCCCGTCGCGGCGATGCGTATCCGTGGTTCCGGGCGTGGAGCGGGCGGCGCCGGACTGTGGCCTCGACTTGCGACGGTCCAGCGAATGCCCGCGCTGGGCGATCCCCGCAGGTTGCCGGTCGCGGTTGCGGACGTTCCCCCGAACCGTGGCCGGACCCGGCCGTCCGACGAATCGCCCCTCCACGCTCGGACCGAGACGCCCGGCGGGTCCGAGCGGTTCGGTTGGCCGATGGTCGGTCCGGTGCGGTCCGGTGGCGATGACCCGGGCGTACCCGGGGCCGTGGTACTTGCGGTACCGGCGCGCCCGGGGATGAGCGCTCGGCGCCGCTATCCTCCGCCCGTGGCCGACTGGGATCCCGAGCCTGGCGAGCGGGAGCCGGGCAAGCGCGACCGCACGGCCCGACTGGTCCGGGTCCTGAGCCTCCTGGCCGGCAACCCCGACGGGATGCGCCCGGCCGAGATCGCCGAACGCCTCGGGATGTCGGTGCGGAACGTCTACCGCGACCTCCACGCGCTCGAGGACGAGGTCCGGATGCCGACCTGGTCTGAGGGCGGCCGCTGGGGAATCCTCGAGGGCGCGTTCCTCCAGCCGCTGAAGCTGACCCTGTCCGAGGCGATGGCGGTGTTCCTCGGGGCGCGGCTCATGGTCCGCTACGCCGATAAGTACGACCCCGACCTGGCGGCCGCCTTCGAGAAGCTAGCGGCGAGCCTGCCCGAGACCCTGAAGGAGCACGTCACCCGGACCCTCGACATCCTCCAGGACGCACCCCTCGACGGGCCGTTCATCGAGCACGTCCGGCAGCTGACGAAGGCCTGGGCCGAGCGGCGCGTCGTCGAGATCGAATACGCGTCGGCGGCGTACGAGGGCCGCGGTGTCGAGGTCACCCGGCGGACCGTCCGGCCGTATCTCATCGAGCCCTCGCTCCAGACGCACGCCCTGTACCTGATCGGCTGGGACGAGGACCGCGGCGGGATGCGGACGTTCAAGATCGAGCGGATCCGGGCCGTGTCGGTGAGCCCGCGGACGTTTGAGCCACCGGAGGCCGGCTCGCTCGAGCGGGATCTCCGCCGGGGCTGGGACATCATCGCGGACCAGCCGGCCGCCGAGGTCGTGATCCGCTTCTCGCCGGCCGTCGCGGATCGCGTGCTCGAGACCGTCTGGCACCCGAACCAGCGGACGAAGCGCCTGCCCGACGGATCGCTGGAGTGGCGAACCATCGTGAGCGGCACCATCGAGATCCGGCTGTGGTGCGTGTCGTGGGGCGACGACGCCGAGGTCCTCGCGCCGCCCGAGCTCCGGGACCGGGTCCGCGACATCCATCGCCGCGCCGCTGGGCTGTACGGAGCCTGATCGTCCGGGCCATGGCGCCACCCGGCTGTCCCGGTCCTGTCAGGCCGGGGGACGGAAGTGTCGGTCGACAGGGACGTCCGGAGCGGGTAGGGTGCCGCCGATGCGCCGATCCCCAGGCACCGTCGGCCGCCTCCTGCTCGCGGCCGTCTTCGCGGCCGTCGTCGCGACCGGCCTCACGCCGCTCGCCCGACCGGGTCCCGCGCTGGCCTACACGATCACGACCGGTCCGACGGTCGAGTCCGAGATCCTCGGCTGGATCAACAGCGCGCGAGTCTCGCACGGCCTCGTGCCGCTCCGGTTCGACTCGCGGCTGCGCGACCTCGCCGAGTACCGGGCCACGATCATGGCCACGACGAACACCCTCAGCCACACGATCGCCGGCTGCCTCTCGTGCGAGCTCACCTCGCGCGGCATCCAGTGGTACTCGGAGGGCGAGTGCATCGCCTGGGACAGCTATCCGTACCCGACCGAGGCGGCCCAGATCATCTTCCAGCTGTGGCACGACAAGGAGCACTGGCCACTGCTCATGAGCGCCATGTTCAACTACGTCGGGCTCGGGGTCGTCCATCGCAGTGACAACGGCAAGACCTGGGCATCGCTCGTGCTGACCGAATCCGTCGACCACACGGCGCCCGTCCCCAAGAATGTCTCCCATTCGCGGAGCGGCTCGACCCTGTACTGGTCGTGGACCGGCGCCGACGTGCGGCTCCAGACCCATACCGCCGGGCTGAAGAACTTCGACGTCGAGTACAAGCTCGACGGCGGCTCCTGGGTGGTCATCCGCTCGGGAACCACGGCCCGGTCGATCACGCTCAGCGGGCGGGCGAGCGGCCATACCTACTACCTGCGCGTCCGTGCCCGCGACAACCGGGGCAACCTGTCGGGCTGGACCGCGGCCGTCGGCATGTCGGTGCCGTGAGGCGCGTCGGACCCTGACCGCGGCCTATCCTGACCGGGTGGCCCGCCACCCGTTCGCGGCCGTCAACCTCATCAGCGACCCGATCCACGGCTACGTCGAGCTGACGAAGCGGCTCGCCCGAGACGAGTCGGCCGCCGCGGGGCTGCCCGACGAGGACGCGGGCGAGGACGATCTCCTCGACACCGCCTGGCTTCAGCGCCTGCGCCGGATCAGCCAGCTGCAGAGTGCCCGCTGGGTCTTCCCGACGGCCGAGCACTCGCGGTTCACCCACGGGCTGGGAGTCATGCACCTCGCCGGCCAGTGGGCCCGATCGCTGCAGCCGACTCTTCGGACCGCCCTGGGCACGATCGCGCCGGGCGAGGAGCTGCCGTCGGAAGGGCTCGTCGTCGAGACGCTGCGGGTCGCGGGGCTGCTGCACGACGTCGGGCACGGACCGTTCGCCCACTTCTTCGACGATCGGGTCCTGGCCGCCTTCCCGGCACCCGAGGATGCGCGCCGGGCGGGCGCGAAGCGCCTGTCCCACGAGGACCTATCGCAGCTGATCATCGAGCGCGAGCTCGGGCCACTGATCCGTGGCCTGCGGCGGGCGCCGGGCGCCACGCCCGAGCGTGACGCCTTCGCGGAAGGCGAGTCGATCGACCCGCGCTGGGTCTCGTTCCTCGTCTCGAAACCCGCCCTCCGCGACGACTCGATGCCGGCCTGGGTCCGCCTGCTCCAGCCGCTGCTCTCGGGCGTCTTCACGGTCGACAACCTCGACTACGTCCAGCGCGACGCGTTCTTCACCGGGGTCCGCGTCGGGATCGACGTCGAGCGGCTGCGGCGCTACGCCTTCGTCACGGAGCGCGGGCTGACGCTCTACGAGCCTGGGGTCGCCGCGCTCGAGGGCTTCCTGAATGCCCGGCTGCTGCTGTACCAGGCGGTGTACTTCCACCGGACGGTCCGGGCGATCGACCTCGACCTCGGCGAGGTCTTCGAGCCGTCGATCCAGGCGCTGTTCGGGACCGACTCGCCGGCGGATCGCCTGGCCGGCTACGCCGACCTCGACGAGTACGCGCTCCTGCACCAGGCGGCTCGCTGGGCCCGCGGCGAGGACGTCCTGGCCCGCGGCGAGCGAGAGATGCCGGGCGACGGGCGCGTGGCCGCGGTCGTCGCGGATGGCTGGCGCGGCATCCTCCTGCGCCGGCCGCGCTGGCGCAGCGAGGCCGAGCTCCGGGCGACGTACGAAGCCGGCGGCTTTCCCGAGGCGGACGTCGAAGCGCTCGAGCGGCCGGGTGACCCGTCGGTCGTCGTGGACCGGGCCGTCGTCGACGCTCGGCCGGACGCGAACGGGACCCTCGCGATCGAGTCCCGCGACGGGCGGCCCATCTCGCTCCGCGAGGCCATCGCCCGCGTCCCGGGCTGGGCCCTCATCGCCCGGCGGTACCGCCGGGCCTAGTCCTGTGGCTGCAGGGAGCCCCAGCCCCAGGTGATCCAGCCGGCGGCGAGCGGCGGCAGGAAGACCAGCGGATCCACCCGGGCGATCTCGCCCGACGGCAGGTGGTACGTGGTGGCCTCGGAGGGGGTCGTCTCCCAGATCGTCGGATCGGTCGGGCTGTAGATCGAGTAGTGGAGATGGCATCCGGTCGCGTGGCCGGAGTTGCCCTCGAGGCCGATCTGCTGGCCAGCTTTCACGAGCTGGCCGACCTGGACGTCGATCCGGTGCATGTGGATGTAGACGCTGCGATAGCCGTTGCCATCGTCGATGACGATGATCCGGGCGGCCGAGGCCCACAGGTTCTTCGAGGTGTAGTAGGCGTCGTAGGCGGCGGTGTCGCCCGTCCAGCCAAGTGCGGTCACGACGTGCCGGCCCGCTGCGATGACCATGCCGTCGTGGGCGGCGAGGATCGGTGCGCCGCAGAAGTTCGCGATGTCGATCCCGTCATGGAAGCGCTCGCCGTCGACCGTGAAGAGACCGGCCGACGAAGGTCCGAAGCCCTGCGTGATCCGGGCGTGCTCGACGGGCCAGCGATAGCCCCCGAGGTACGGGATCGCGTCGTCGACGACCGCGCGGCCGATGGAGGTCGCGACGAGCGGGAGCGCCGTCGGGCGGGGCGTCGGGTTCGGGGTCGTGGCCGGCGTCGAGCCCGGGTTCTGGGCGAGGCTCAGGTCCATGGCGGCATGCCCGTCCGCGGCCGACGCCGGCGTCGATGCCGGCACGAGCGTCCGCCCAACGACGAGCACGGCGACGACGAGCATCACCGCGAGCGCCTGGGCGAGCGAGATCCGTGGGCCGCCTCGATGGCGGGCCGCCCGCTCCTCGACCCTGAACGCGACCGCGGCCCGCGACGCCCGGGCGTCGGCCGTCAGCGGATGGGCGTGCGCGACGCGCGGTCGGGAGCTACCGGGGGGCACGCCCGACAGGGTAGCGAAGGCCCGTCAGTCGCGGGCCGTGGCGATGTGCCGGGCGCGGCTGCTGCGGCTTGGGCTACTTCGCCCGCATCCGGTTGTTCTTCGCGTCGTGGGTGAGCTCGGCCAGCCCGAGGGCCTCCATCAGCGGCGGCATGTACATCCCGAACCGCCCGCGATAGCCCTTCCGGAGGCCATACCAGCCGCCGACGGGGTTCGAGGCGTCACGACCCCAGGCCTCGACCGTCCCGGGCTTCGCGTCCTTCTGCTCGTCGGCCGCGCCGAGGTCCATCCAGTCGCCGTGCTGCTCGAGCATCGCGTGGAGGTCGTCGATCGCTCGCTTGTCGTACTTCAGGGTCGTCGAGCCGACGACGCAGACGATCGCCGTGGGATCGCCGGCGTCGTCGATGTACATCAGGTACTCGGAGGTCCCGGGTGGGGTCTGGAGGACCCATGGGTCCGACTTCGTGCCGCTGCCCTTGGCCATCGCTCGCCCCCTCGCTCGCCAGCTCGCGCGCCGCAGTCGTCGGTCGACGCGCCGCCCTGCGCTACCCTACGCCTCCGCGCGCCCGTAGCTCAGTGGACCAGAGCATGTGGCTTCGGACCACAGGGTCGGGGGTTCGAATCCCTCCGGGCGCGCCAGAACACCAACGGCCGGCCAGAGCCAGGACGTGGCTGAAACGCCCGCGACCGGGGACCGCGACGTCCATTGCCCTCAGCTTGGCGGAAGCGTTGGCACGGCGAACTGGGCGAGGATCGGGTTGCAGATGCCGACACCCTCCGCGAAGGTCGCGCTGTCGGAGGCATACACGCGCGCCGTCAGCTGACCGGCGTCGAAGGTGATGAAGCAGACGGGCGTATACAGATTTTCGTTGTATGGGCTCGTCGCGACAGCGCTCCAACCCGAACCACCGGCCAGCGCTGCACACTCGGTCTGGGCAGCAGCGGAGTCCGAGCCGGCCACCGTCACATAGGCGATGGGCTGGCCGCCGCTGCCATTGGCGACAGCGGCGCAGAGGTACGTCCGGTCAGGATTCGATGGCGTGTCGGCGACACCACCGCTGTTTGCATCCCCGGATGCCGCCGGCGCCACGGACGACCCAGGGCTCGACGCAGGGCTCGAACTGAGCGGCCCTGTCGAAGCCGCTTGCGGAGCGGAGGCGCAGCCCGCGAGGCAGAGCATCGCGGTCACGCCGAGGATGACGAGGAGAGCCTGGTTTCTGGATCCTGAGCCGGTCATGCCCAATCCTCCGATCCGCGGCTAACGGCCCCTAGAGCAAGTCGCCGACGAGGACCTCGACCTGGGCCAGCGTGGCCGGCGTCCGGGTCGCTGTGATGGCCACGAGAGTCGAGCCTTCCACGGCGACGACACCCTCGTTGTCCTTGCCTCCACCAAGGGCCTGGGTGAAGGCGCGGGCCTCGTCCTCTAGACGGGAGACCGGCGTGAACAGCACCGGGAACCGGTCGCTGAAGCGGCTGATCGTCGAGGCCGGGACGTTGCCCTGAGGAGGATCTCCGTGGCCGGACGGTACGCGTGGCAAGCGGTGTTGACAAGGGATTGACGCCTTCGATTCGGAGCACGGGTACCTGTGCGCGGTCGACCCGCGGGTCCATACTCTCGGCTCGGGAGGCACTGAACCGGGGGGCTACCAGCGCAGCGGTACCGCGGTCGCCCCTCGCGGCGCTGGGCCAATGGCGAGACCGCCCCGATAGCTGCGGCGCTGTGCGCCCCAGAAGGGAGCGGCTCAGGTGGCCATCCAGGCATCGACCTCCCAGTCTCGGCGCGCGATCCTCACCGCCGCCCTCGGCGCGGCTGCCGCGTCCGCTCTGGCCGGGCTCGGCCGCGCCGTACCCGTTCGGGCCGCGAACGGCGACACGGTGACCGTCGGCGGAACATTCACCGGAACCGCCGCGACGAGCATTTTCGAATACGACCGCCGACGGAACGGCCATCGCCGGCACCGCTACTGGTGCGAACTCATCGGGTGCCATGGGAAGCAGCGACACGGGCACCGCCGTCACTGGTCGGAGCGCGAGCGGCCGCGGCGTCTTCGGATTGTGTGAAGGCGGGATCGGCGTCCAGGGACGGGATCTCACCGGCGGAAAGGGACTGTTGGGCGACAGCTCGTCGGGCACCGGCGCCTTTGGCTTCAGCGGCTCTGGCGGGCTGCCGGCCGCGCCGGCCAAGACGGGGGTGTTCGGCGAGAGCGACACCGACAGCGGGTCGCATGGCGTTTACGGCAAATCCAGCGTCGGCCAGGGTTCGGGGCGAGGCGACGGCGGCGGGGATTGGCGTCTACGCCACGGCTCCCGCGGCCGGCGTCGCCCTCAAGACGTCGGGCAAGGTCGTATTCAGTCGGAGCGGCCACGCGACGATGGCGGCCGGGACGAGCACCAAGACCGTGTCCCTCGCCGGGGTGACGAGCGCCAGCATGGTCTTCGCCGTCCTCGCCTCGAATCGCAGCGGCCGCTACGTCCGTGCCGTCGTCGCCGGCAGCGTCTCGTTCGTGATCTACCTCAACACGACTGTCCTGTCGTCGACCCTCGTCAGCTGGTTCGTCCTGAACTGACCTGGTGGCCTTCGCGGCACTCGCAGCCAAGTCTTGTCAAGACGGCCCGGTCGATATCGCGGAGCCGCTGCGGAACCAACTCTTCAAGCGGGCCACCGGGATGCCGGACGAGAGCCGGGGGGAGCCGCTAGCACTGGAACACGGTCGCCGCGGTGGCGCCGGAGGTCGGGGGCGCCTTGCCCCCGATCGTAACGATGTGGTCCGCCCAGGAGCCGCCGCCGGGTCCGAAGGCGAACGACTGCGCCTCGTTGACGTCCGGATCGGCGATGAACGTCAGCGACGGTGGGACGCCCGGGCCGCTGGCCTGAACGACGACGGGGGTGCCCTTCGGAATGCCCGCGATCCGGACCGTGATCGTCACCGTCCAGCCATCCTTGCAGGCCTTCTGCTGGTCGAGCAGCGCCTCGGGCCCGAAGGTGATCGTGTTGCCGGCGATGATCACGAACTGCGGCGGCGGCGGTTGCGTGGCGATCGGAGGCGGCGCGGTCACCTCGCCGCTGCCGCCCGGACCACCAGGGCCACCGCCGGGCCTGACCGTCTCGGTGGGCTTGGCCGACAGCTCGGGGAGCCCCACCAGACCGCCCTGGGGCACCGGCGGTGTCGGCGTTGCCTGGGCGCTGGCGAGCAAACCGCCGCCGGTCGAGAGGATCACGGCGATGACGCCGACGATGAGTAGACCGCCGACCCCGATCAGGGATCTTGATTGACCTTGGGAGGGAGCCGTGCCGGGTGGCGCTGCCACCGACCCGGCACCGACGGCCGCGGCGCCCGACAGGATCGTCGATGGCGGCTCGCCGCCGAACTCGGGCGGCAGGGTGACCTCGTTCCGTGGCGGCGGGCTTCCGTCCTCCGGACCCGCCGCCCGTTGGATGTACGCCCCGCTCGTCCCGGTACGGACCGGCGCACTGTCCGGGGGTACGGTGCGCGTCCCCGAAGGCGATGGTCCTGACGTCCCGCCCCGTGCCGGCGGCGGGTCGGTCGACGGGACGTTGAAGATGTCCTCGACCTTGACGCCAGGCACGCCCGCGGTCGCGATCCTCACACTCTTCGGCTTCTCGCCGGCAGGCAGTGTTCCGCCGTTCGGCGCCGGCGGCGCCTTTGGGCCCTGACCCTGGGGTCCCTGCCCCTGCGGCGGGCCGGCCTGGCCACCCTGGCCCTGCGGACCGGCCGCCTTGCCCTGGGGGGCGGCCTGGCCCTGCGGAGCGGCCGCCTTGCCCTGGGGCGCGGCCTGGCCTCCCAGCCCGACAGGTGGCGTCGCCGCGATCGATGGGATCGGGACCTTCTTGAGCGTGACCTGGCCCTTGCCGAACGACGCCGGCCCGAGCTGCTGGCCGTTCTTCTTGAACCAGGCGTTGAGGTTGTCGACGTCGATGGCCTGACGGACCTCACTCGCGATGGCGTCCGGATAGCCCGACAGGTCGAGTGAGAGCTGGCCGTTGGCGATCGACACGGGGACGGACACGGAGAGCACGGACTTCGAGAAGGTGACCGTCGCGCTCGTCGTCGAGTCCGGGCTGATCGTGATGGTCGGGGAGCCTGCCGCCCAGGACAGCTTCCCGTCCTTGATCGTGACGCTGGCGCCGGTGCAGTTCAGGAAGGCGCGCAGGTCTGCGGGCGCGTCCTTCGGCAGCCCCGCCGATGGATCGACCGGATCGCCCATCGCTCGCCCTCGCTCGGCACCTCGCGACGGCTGCGGCCTGTTCAGTTCCCCCGGAGGCAACTCCCGTCGAGGGCCGCCACGCTACCCGCTGTCGCCCGCGGAGGCAAGGTGGAAACCGGTGCCATGTGCGCCCGTTTCCTCTTGACCGGCGCGGCCGTGCGACTAGGCTGACCTCCACCGAGCCCGGGGAAGAAAGGCGAACGGGATGGGTCCAGGGTCGTCTCCCAGCGGAAGCGCGTCACCGGCGCCCCCGAGCGGGTTCACCGCGAGCAGCGACCTGGTCCTCGCCCAGAACGCGTCGACCGGTCAGGTGGCGTTTCTCGATCCCCTGACCGGCGCCTGGACCGTCGAGCAACCGCTGTTTGGCTTCGTGCCTGACCCGTCGGCGCCGGGCCCGCTGACCTACGTGAACCCGGTGAGCGGGCAACAGCTTCAGTACTACGGCTACGACACGTGGGTCGATCCGCACGACCATCGGCCGCCGGTCTTCCACTACGACCCGAAGTCGGGTCGGACGGCCTGGTTCAATCCGGCGACGGGGCAGTGGCAGGTCCCGACACCGCCGCCCGGGTATTGGGCGGATCTCTCACAGCCGCCAAGTCGGACCGGCTTCTTCTACGTCGACGCCAAGGGCCACACGATCGTCTACGACGTGCGGACTGGCGGATGGTTCGACTGGGACGCCTACAAGCCGCTCAACGTCAGCACGGTGGAGCGACCTGGCACGGGTGACGCCGCGGGGCGGGTCACTCTCCCGGCGGGGCCGACGCCCACGCCCGGGCCCGAGACGATCGCCCACGACTCGGCCTACAGCTCGAGGCTCATGGCGCTGACGCGTGGCGACCAATCCGTCCCGACCGGAAGGCCGGCCAGCGCCTACGAGAAGGACGTGCAGAACCTCGAGGAATCGATCGCGTTGCGCGACCAGATGGTCCGCGAGGGCGCAACGGCAGCCGAGATTGCGATCGTCGACGGCCACATCGCTCGAACCCAGAAGTACATCTCGTTCTGGGACGACCACTACGACGAAGCTGGGAAGTTCGTCCACGGTGGCTCGACGGCCGTCGATGATGCCGCCCAGGAGGATGACCTCGAGGGCAACCTCGAGCTCGACGCCACGATCGGCGAGATGGCCGGCGATACAGGGGCAAGCGGCGCGATCGAGGCGGCCACGACGCACATCCAGACGATCGGGGCGGGCGGGGGTGGCTCGCAGACCGTCGTCCCGCGGGCTCGGACGACCAAGCAGTACATGACACAGCGGGGGATCGAGCCCAGAGCCCCGAGGCCCGGGAGGGCCGTCCAGCCGTTGAAGTCAAGGCCGGGACAAGCCAAGACGTACCTTGGCGGGAAGGGAATCCCTCAACTGGCGCCGCGGCCGGGCCGCGGCGGAGCGGCATCGCCGGAACCGGCAGCCCCCGCCGGGACGAAGACGCGACCCGAGCTCGAGGCCGAGCATCAGGCGGTCATCCAGCGGATCGACGAACGGGCGAATGAGATCAATCCGCGCATCCGACGGCTCAACGCGTTGAACGAGGAGGCCAGCAAGCTCAGCGCTCAGCGGCAGCGCCTCCCGGGCGACCCGAGCTACGACAGCGACCGAGCGATCACCGACGGCCGCCTCCGCGAGATCGAGTCGGAACGCGGCCCACTTCGGGCGGAGGTGGAACGCCTCCAGGCGGAGGACCTCAAGGACACCCAGCAGGCGATCGACCTCAACCGCCAGATCAATCCATCGCCTCCCGGACCCCCCGCCACGTCGACCGGGCCGGGAATGACGAAACAGGAGCTCGATGCCTCCCTGCGGGAGGGCTTCCGCCGCGACGGGGCCGTTGCGGGGGACACCCAGGAGTACACCGAACCGATGCAGCGCGCCCCGGCCGCGACGCCGGACGGAGGCACACAGACGCCGCCACCCGTCGTGGCGCCCAACCAGACGCTGGGAGTGCCCGGGACCGTCACGCAGCCGCTGCCACCCGCCGTGGCGCCCAACCCGCCGCTGGGAGTGCCCGGGACCGTCACGCAGCCGCTGCCGCAGGCCGACGGTTCGGCCGGTGGATCGACCGGCGCGGGCGACGCCTCGAGCGGCCAGGCCGCCGTCACGCCCGTCTCGTTCGATACCCCGTCCGCTGCGGGGCCATTCGGCGGTCTCGCTTTCCTAGCTCGCGGGTTCGCGGGTGTCGGTCGGCCAATGGGGTTCCTCGTGGCCACGGGGGCCATCGTGCTCGGTACGTTCGGCGGCGCAAACCTGCTGGCGACGCCGGCGCACGTGATCCAGGTTCCTGGGATTGGTCCGGCTGTGACGCTTCCGCCGGTGACCGGTCCCCTCACGATCACCCCGATCGCCGCGACGCTTGCCGCTGACGGGCAGAGCACGACCTACCAGGTCACGGTGTCGAACGTCCTCGGCTTCCAAAGCACCAGCTGGTCGGTCACGGCTCCGGCCGGAGCCCCCGACTGCAACCACCTGACGATGGCGTCCGGGGCGGCAACCTGGCACCACGGTGCCGCCGATGGCTGCGGATCCTTCGCCGGATCCTCAGCCAGCATCCCGGGCATGGTCACGGTCAGGGTGGCCGACGGCAGCGGCTTCCGGTGCACCGCGACGTATTCCGGATCGCTGGCCGGAACCGGCCCGCCGGCGTCGTGCCAGGGTGGCGGTCCGACGCTGGCCCCGAACGAGGGACAGGGCGGTACGACAAGCCTGCCGAGCAGCACGCTCGTGAGCCAGACGATTCCGGCCTCACCGTCGACACCAGGCGCGATCCTCGGAGGGCTTCTCGGGGCGCTGTTCGGCATCGGGCTCGCCGGGCTCTTCCTGCCCGGCGGCGGCCCGCGGCGGGACGCAGCCCCCGACTCGACTCGCTCAGGGCTGCTGGCGACCTCGGCCCCATCGGTCGACACCCCGGCCTCGCCGAGGCCGATCATGCCGGTCGGCGGTCCGAAGAAGAAGCGCAGCTGCCAGCTGGAGCTCGACGCGATGAATCGCGCCGACCGCGCGTTGCAGCGAGCGAGGGCAGCAGCCCGGGCCGCCGATGCCGCGCTGTCGTCCGCGCAGGAGGCGCTCGCCGCGGCCGAGACGGCCAAGGACATGGCGGATCGGCAGCTGGACGCCGTCCAGCACCCGACGCCGGGCCTACCGGGGCCACGGGTTCAGGAAGGCGGCACGCTGCGGCAGATCGTGCGGCGCACCGACAACGCGGGGAACCCGATCGCGCCGACGGCCGACGATGTCAAGAACGTCGACAACGCGTTCTCGCACGCGATGACGGTCGGCGAGGCCCAGCGGGCCGATGATCAGGCGGCGGCCGATCTCGCCCAGGCGCAGGCGACCTTTGCGTCTGCCCGGGCGGCTGCGAAGGCAGCCGATGCTGCCGTCGACTCGGCGGTGAAGTCGTACGAGGACGCGCGGGAGGCGTACGGCAAGTGCCTCCAGCTGCAGCGCGAAGGCCTCTGACCCGGCGGTTCTGATCGAGTCTGGGCGCCGCCACGATCCGCGCGTACTTTCGACGGTACGCAGCAGTGCTGAGCCCGGTCGTGCGCTTGAACAGACACAACATCGCCCCGGCCCGAATTCGCCGCGCGCCGGACTCCTCCACGTGCGCCAACCAAGCTCACGCCGCCGCCTCCGCCCCGGCAGTCCGCCACGTCGCGAGCGGCCTCGATTCCCCGACACATGCCGTATCTCACCGCGTCGGACGGTGTCCGGCTCTGCTACGAGGACTTCGCCTGGCTGGCAGATGGGGCAAGTTGACCTTGCTCAGCTGGTGTCGGACCCAGCCTCGATCGGTCGCCTGCTGACCAGCTCGGCGACCCAGTCGCGAAGGCGCGCCAGGTGTTCGGCATAGTGGTCCGAGCCTGACTTCCGGACCCACCACGCGGCCTCCTCTGAGGGCGTCGCCAGCAGGTACCAGCCCCCGATCATCAGCGAGCGGCCGGCAGTGGCCTGGACCCAGGCTACCTCCCAGGGCTGGCCGGCCATGGCCGACAGGAACTCGGCGTTCATCGCGTCGACATCGACCGGTTGAGCCTTGTATGTCCCGGCGACCATCTGCTCGAACTGGACCTCGGCCTCGGCCAGCCAGGTGCCAAGGTGGGCCACCACCTCGCGGACGGTCCATGGCGGATCCGAGTAGTAGCCCGGGACCAGGCACTCCTCGGGCGTGAGGCTGCGCACGAGCCCGGCCAGCTCGTACCAGCCCGCTCGTTCGGCCTCGATCTCGGTCGCATAGGGGTGGTCGGGCGAGGGCTGGCGATCAGGCGACGACGCTGGGTCCGCGGGGGCAGAGCTCATCGGCGCGTGACGAATTCGCCCGCCAACGGCAGCCCGGCGTCCTCCCAGTCGAGCAGCCCGCCGGAGTAGCGCCGGACGTTGCGATAGCCGCGTCGGACCAGGTCGCGATACAGCGCGACGCTCGAGAGACAGTCGACGTGCGAGCAGTACACGACGACCTCGTCGTCCACGCCGACGTTGGCGTACAGCTCGTCGGGCGTGTCGAAGTGGAGCGAACCCGGGATGTGCTTGGCCTCGAACGCCCAGCGGTTGAGGGCCATGATCAGCTTCATGTCCTGGCCGCGATCGAGCTCGGCCTTGAGGTCGTCACGGGAGATGGTCCGGATGGGCTCCAGGCCGAGGGCGGCGTGCGGGTGTGGCTGATCCACGGCCAGCCGATTATGGCTCCGGCGGCGGTGAAGGCCTGGGGGACCGCCGCCCAATGCGCGAGGTCATACGGCCCGCCGCATGATCGGGAGGACGCGGCCACCATCGATGGTCGAGCTTCGCGATCCGACGGTTCGGGCGCCCATTCGCCGGTAGAACGGCTCGGCGTTGGGGTCGGCCTCGAAGTCGAGGGAAGGCTGGCCCATCCCCCGGGCAGCCTCCACCGCGGCCGACCAGAGCGCCCGACCGATGCCCGCTCCGAACCGCGCGGGCTCGACCCAGAGATCCTCGAGCCACGCCCGATCGCCGACGTCGTCGACGATCGCGAACCCGAGGATCGAGCCTGCGTCCTCGACGACGATGACGACTCGCCCGGGGACCTCGACCGACGTCCGAGCCATCAGGGCCTCGAACCGCGCCATGAATGCGCCGTCGTAGCCCCAGGCGGCCTTCGAGCGGACGGCCAGCGCGACCAGGGCCGGCAGCGCGGCGCCCGCTTCGGCCGCGTCGAGCCGGCGGGTCGTCCATGCTCGCCGGGGTCGCGTCGCGCGGTGGCTCACAAGCCGGGCAGGACAGGGCGCCGGGACTAGCGCATGACCGTCTGGCCGACCTCGATCAAGTGGCCGTCCGGATCGCGCACGTAGGCGCGGATCTCACGACCGTGGTCCTTCGGCTCCGTCAGGAACTCGGCGCCGAGCGCCGACCACTCGCGGTAGATCCGGGCGACGTCCCCGACCCGCACGTTCAGGAACGCGCTCGTCCGGTTCGGATCCGGCGGCGTCTCCAGGGTGACCGTCGGCTTGTCATCGGTCGGGCCACCGCCGTCGTTCAGGATCAGCCACGTGTTGGCGACCTTCATGATCACGGGGTCCCGCTCGAACAGGACCTTGCCGTTGAAGATCCGGCGGTAGAACTCGCGCGATCGATCCTGGTCCGACACGACCAGGAAGTGGGTGAGGACGAAGCCGTCGCCCTGCGGGGCCGGAAAGTCGGTCGGATCCATGGGCTCCTCCTCGCGGCGCGGGCCGCGTCGACAGGACCCGATTGCAGCACGGACCGGCCAAACGAGCTGCCGACTGCCCTCGACAATGGTCCGATGCGCGTTGTCGTGATCGGTGCCGGGTTCGCCGGGCTGGCCGCCGCCGAGGCCATGGCCGAGGCCGGGGTCGATGTGGTCGTCCTCGAGGCGCGCGATCGGGTCGGCGGGCGGGTCTGGTCGCGCGATCTGCCGAACGGCGACGTCATCGAGATGGGCGCCGAGTTCATCCTGCCCGGCAACGACGTCCTCCGCGCCACCGTCGAGCGGCTCGGACTTCGGCTCTTCGAGAAGGGCACGACCTACGGCGACCGTGAGCCGCGGGGCGGGCCGCCGGTCACGCGAGACGAGCTGGTGGAGGCCTACGACGCTGTCCGTGCCGCCGATCCCGGGTTGGCTCCGGGCACGTCCGTGGCGGCGGCGCTCGACGGGCTGCCGATCGGGGCCGGCGCGAGAGAGGCGATCCGGGCACGGATCGAGGTCTCGACCGCCTACGAGGCCGACGACCAGGATGCCTCGGTGCTGGCCGAAGCCGGAACCGATGTCGGGCCGTTCGCGACGCACAGCGTGGTCGGCGGCAACCAGCGCATCGCGATCGAGCTGGCCCGCCGGCTCGGTCCGGCGGTGCGGCTTGGTTCGCCGGCCGAGCGGGTCACCTGGGGCGAGGGCGGCCGCGTTCGCGTCCGCGCCGGCGGCCTCGACCTTGACGCCGATGCGGCCGTGATCGCGGTGCCGGCGAGCGTGATCGGGCGGCTCCAGCTCGACCCGCCGCTCCCCGGCTGGAAGGCGGCGGCGCTCGCGGCCGTGCGCTACGGCCAGGCCGCGAAGCTGTTCCTGCCGCTCGACGAACCCGCCGCACCGAGCGCCACGCTCTCCGTCCCGGATCGGTTCTGGACCTTCACCCAGCGCCGGCCCGAAGGCGGCTGGCAGCGGACGGCGAGCTCGTTCGCCGGGTCGGCGGCCGCGATGCGGCGGCTCCGGCCGGAGCTGGGGGTCGAGCACTGGATCGAGGCCGTCCGTCGCATTCGACCGGACCTTCCGATCCGACCGTCCGATGCCATGCTGAGCACCTGGGCGGACGACCCGTGGGCCGCGGGCGGCTACTCCGCCCGATCGCTCGAATCACCGATGGACGATCACGCGCTCGCCGCGCGCGTCGGCCCGCTGCACTTCGCGGGGGAGCACACGGCGGGAGCGCACCACGCCCTGATGGACGGCGCACTCCGGAGCGGTCTCCGGGCCGCCGCCGAGGTCCTGGCGGAGCCCTGACCTCGACGCTTCCCTGCTCCTAGCTCCCGGAGATCCGGATCTCGGGCCAGGAAGCGCTCGCACCCGGCGGGCCCTGGAACTCCTCGGAGGTCAGTCCCGCGAGCTCCGCGAGATCGACGATCCGTGTGTCGACGACCCCGACGTTGGGGTACGCCTCTCGGTGCTCGATGCCGAGATCCGGGACCCCCAGCTTCGACGCTGCCGGCTCGCTGAGGAGAAGGTACGGGCGGTGGCCGATCCGCTGGCGCACCGAGTTCTTCAGGAGCCGGTGGGCCACGTTGACTGCGGGCCCGACGACGTCTGCCTGCTGCGCGACCGCCTGCCGGACCACGAAGCCGCGATGCAGGACGGCCTTGAGGTCGAGGCTGGCAACCGCGAAGCACGCGTCGCACTTGTCATCGCTCGCGGTCCGGGCGAGCAAGTCGCGACGCGCGGTGAACGCCCGATACGCCTGCCCGAGCTCGTCGAGGACGGCTCGACCCTGGCCGTCGAGCTCGTCGGCAGCCGCGGCAGCGAAGACGGCGTCGCCCTCGACCTTGACCAGATCGAACCCGTTGGGGAGTCCGTCGATGAGGCCCTGGATCAGCTCGCCGAGCACCCGATAGCCCGCCGGGAGGCCACCCCTGAAGTCCTCGCCGTGGGCCTGGGCCACCCCGTCGAGGAACGTTGTGTATCCGGAGATGTCGGCGAGGAGCAGGTATCGATCGGCGGCCTCGCTGCTCAACTGCGCCGCGCTGCTTATCACGGGCGGATGCGCGAACGCGACCTCAGCGCGTCTTCCTTCGGCAGGTCCTTCATGGGATCGACCGGATCGCTCATCAATGCCCGAGCCCCTCACTCGCGCTGCCCCGCCCCGGAGGCTCGGACGCTACGCCGGCCGCTGGCCCCCCGCAAGAGGGTGGCAGCAAACTGATCGCTGCACATCGTCGCGAAGCGTTAACGGCGGACGATCGAGCCATGACAGATGGACGGTTGCATGCGAGTCCCGGTCGGCCTAGCGTCGCCATATCGCGGGAGGCTGGGCTGCTCCCCGCACGGAGACGTCCCGGAGCGGGGGGTCCGGGGCCGGAGGTGCGCACTTGCGACGGTTCCTCGCGCCCCTGTTCATCGCGGCCCTGCTCGCAACAGTCATCGCCGGCGGCGCGCTGGCTGCAACTGGGACGACCGGCAACGGCGCGCCCAGCGGCCCCCACTACAACCTCAACATCCACGGCGTCGCCAATGGCCAGGGTTGGAATGGCAACAACAAGAACGACATCTTCGTGCCGCTGTGGGGCAAGTGCACGATCGACCTGACGAGGGCCGCATCCTATGGCGTCTTTTCGGTGACGGACTCGAATTGCGTGAACGACGGCAACGCCGCATTCACGTTGCCCGATCCGTGCGTCAGCGCGACTGGTGCAACGACCTGTCCCAGCATGTTCTCGTATTCGGTCTGGGCCCGGGCGATGAGCCCGAAGGGCTCGGCCCAGATGACGACCTGCTACACGGACACGACGACCGGGTACACCTACTGCAATACCAGCCTGACGCTGACCCTCGCCAAGAACCAGAAGTTCAACGATGTCAGCAAGAGCCTGCTCCAGATCTGCGACAACGCCACTGGCAAGCAGGCGGCGATCTTCGCCGACGCGTTCTACAACTACTTCTGGACCTACGACAACCAGGGGCTCCGCCTCGCGCAGCTCCGCTTCTATCCGATCCCGACCGGCACGTCGATCGGAACCACCTGCACGGCAACGCCGGCCTGAGCCGCGTTCCAACTCGAACCCAAGAAGGGGTGGCGCCTCGAGCGTCACCCCTTCTTCATGCGACTTCTTCGTGACCGACGGCCCTAGGGATGCGCGCGGCCTCGCGCGACGATCCGCCTGCGGGAAGGAGGCCCGGACATGAAGATTCTCGTCAGCGCGTCCTCGAAGCACGGCAGCACCGCGTCCATCGCCGCGGGCATCGCCGAGGAGCTCCGGACGCACGGCCACACCGTCGACCTCGAGGCACCCGACTACGTCCACGCGATCGAGCCCTATGACGCCTGCGTCATCGGCAGCGCCGTGTTCTTCGGCCGCTGGATGGAGCCTGCCCGAGAGCTCGTCACGCGCCACGCCAACGAGCTGCGCGCCCGGCCGGTCTGGCTCTTCTCGAGCGGACCGCTCGGCGACCTGCACGATCGAGCCGATGCGGTCGAGGGCGAGAAGCACGCCGCCGCGATCGGGGCCCGCGAGCATCGCGTCTTCGACGGCGCGCTCGACCGGGACGACGTCGGCCTCGGCGAGCGGTTCGCGATCGGGATCGCCCGCGCGCCGTACGGCGACTTCCGAAACTGGGGCGACATCCGCTCCTGGGCCCGGACGATCGCGATCGAGCTGACGCCCGGCGACGTGCTCCCGGAGCCCATCCCGGCCTGACCCTCGTGGGCGGGCGTCGCGGCGCGGGCCCTTGGCGCCCCTCCGCTCCCTAGACTGCGGGACGTGCCTCGCTACGTGCCCGAGGACTCGATGCTGAGCCCGCGCTTCACGGGCCCGTCGACCTTCGCCCGGCTGCCGTACGTGAAGACGCTCGAGGACGTCGACGTCGCGATCGTCGGCGTCCCGTTCGACACCGGCGTGACCTATCGGGTCGGCGGCCGCTTCGGGCCCAACGCGGTCCGAGCCGCGAGCGTGATGCTCCGGCCGTACAACGCGAACCTCGACGTGAAGCCGTTCGAGGTCCTGTCCTGCGTCGACCACGGCGACATCGCGATCGTGCCCGGCTACACGATCCGGAGCTATGAGGCCATCGAGGCGGCGGTCGCGCCGATCGTGGACGCCGGCGTCGTGCCGATCCTCATCGGCGGCGACCACGCGTGCACGCTCCCCCACCTCCGCGCGACGCGCTCGCGAGGGCCCGTCGCGGTCATCGACTTCGACTCCCACACCGACGCCTGGGACGCGTACTTCGCCGAGCAGTACAACCACGGGACGTGGATGCGGCGGGCGATCGAGGAGGGCCTCGTCGACGTCGGCCGGTCGATCGAGGTCGGACTGCGAGGCTCATTGTACGACGGCGCGGACTGGACGGGCCTGCGGGACGAGCTCGGGCTCGAGTACCTGACGACCGAGGACGTGTTCGCCCTCGGGCCGGAGGCGGTGGCGGCACGGATCCGGGAGCGCGTCGGTTCCGGGCCGGCGTTCATCAGCTTCGACATCGATGTCGTCGACCCGGCGTACGCGCCGGGAACCGGCACGCCCGAGGCCGGCGGGCCATCCGCGCGGGACCTCCTCGCCATCCTCCGGCGGCTCACCGGCATCGACTTCGTGGGCTTCGACGTCGTCGAGGTCATCCCGGCCTACGACCCGGCGGGCCAGACGGCAACGCTCGCCGCGAACCTCGCCTACGAGATGCTGTCGCTCGTCGCCCTGCGGCGCCTGGCCGGGCCCGGACCCGCCGCGAACGGCTGATGCTGCCGCCGGGGTTCGCCTGGCCGAAGGGTGTCCGTGCGGCGGCGTGCTTGACGTTCGATCTCGACGCCGAGAGCCCGCTGCTCTTCGAGCATCCCGAGACGGCCGGCTGGCTCGACACGATGAGCCACCAGGCATTCGGCCCGCGAGTGGGCGTGCCGAGGATCCTGCAACTGCTCGATCGCCAGGGCGTCCGGGCGACGTTCTTCGTGCCGGGCTACTCGGCCGAACGCTGGCCCGAGGTCGTCCGGTCGATTCGCGACGCCGGCCACGAGATCGCCCATCATGGCTACCTGCACGAGGGCGCCCACACCGCCCGTGACGTCGGCGAGGAGGAGCGGCGGCTGCTCCGCGGGCTCGAGGCGCTCGACGCCGTGGCCGGGATCCGGCCCGTCGGCTATCGCGGACCGATGTGGGAGCTCACGTACGACACGCCGGCGCTGCTCGCGAAGCACGGCTTCCGGTACGACAGCGGGCTGATGGATTCGGACCATCCGTACCGGCTCGCGGTCTCCGGCGAACCGGGTGCCGCGTCCCTGATCGAGCTGCCGGGTCACTGGGCCCTTGACGACTGGGAGCCGTACGTCTACCTCCCCGGCTTGAGCGGGTCAGGCGTCATTGCCAGTACCGCCGAGGTGATCGCCCGCTGGACGCTCGAGCTCGAGGCGCTCGTCGACGAGGGCGGGCTCTTCATGCTCACGAACCACCCGTTCGTGAGCGGCCGGGCCTCACGGGCGGTCGGCCTCGAGCGGCTTATCGTCCACGCGAAGTCGATCGACGGCCTGTGGATCGCCACGGCCGCGGAGATCGCGGCCCACGTCGAGACGCTGCCGCTGGAGCCCGTCGTTCATACGCGGCCCGTGCTTCCGGACCTCTAGCCGGGGTGGTGCCGGCCAGCGGCGGACGGCTCCTCCTTGGGCGCTCCGAGGAACTCCAGGATCCTAGGCGCGGCGAATTCCACGTCGAGGAACGCGAGGATGTGCTCTTTCCCAGGGATGCGGATGCGCCTGGCGTTCGGGATGGCATTCGCGACGTCGCCCATGACGTCCTCGGGGTCTTCGAGCTCGCCGACGAGGATCAGCGTCGGGTTGCCGATCGTTGGCAGCACGTCCCATGGCGACCAGTCCCACGTCGGGCGGGCTTCGGTGTAGGCGAACCAGGGCCCCTGATCCGTCGCCACGACCCGGTCCAGGAACCACTGAGGCACGGGCGAGCGCTCGGCGGCCACCATTTCGTCGAGGAGGTACCACCAGCCCTTCGCCCGCATGCCCTCGAGGCGCGCCTGGGTGGAGGCGACGAGCTGCTCGGGAGCGGGGCGTCGAGCCATGCCACCGAAGAGCACGAGGCGTCGGAACAGCGCCGGGTGCTCGGCTGCGGCGCGGAGGCCGACGGTCAAGCCGTTCGACCAGCCAAGGAAGTCGGGCCGATCGAGATCCAGCGCTTCGATGAGGGTGTTGACGTCGGCCGCATAGCGGTCGATCGTGTTCGCCGACGGGCTGGACGGGTGATCGCTGGCGCCGTGGCCGCGATGGTCAAAGAGGACGCAGCGACGGCTCGGCGCAAGCCGGTCCACATAGCCCGCGTCGCGCCAGACGCTCGCGTCCGCTCCCGCGCCGAGGTGGAGGATCAGCGGCGGGCCCACGCCCTCGATGTCGTAGTGGAGGCGGACGCCGTCAGGAGCCGTGACGTACGGCATGGCGAGAGTTTAGGGCCGGAGCCGGGCCTGGGTCTCGCAGGAGCGTACGGAGGCCCTGACCGGCGGGCCAGGGCCTCCTTGTTCGCGAGAGGCCTCGAGCTCAGCTCGCCTTGACGGCCGCGCGAGCCCCGAACCAGTAGATGAGGAACGCCACGGCTCCGCCCACGTAGTAGGCAAGGTCGGCGCCATGCAGGTAGTTGGCCGTGACGTAGTTGAAGACGCCGCCGACGTTGTAGCCGAGCGTCGAGTTCTGGAACGGGATGCCGACGGCGAAGCCGACGACCAGTGCCACGAGGGCGACGGTCCCGGTCGGGAGCTTCCCGAAGTCGACCACCGACCAGGCGTCGGCCTTGCGGCCGCGCAGCCACCAGTCGGCGAGGACGACGCCGACGAACGGCGTGATCCAGTAGCTGATGAACAGGATGAAGTTGATGAAGTTGTTGGCGAAGTCGCCGTTGTACTGGAGGTACAGCGTGAAGAGGAACCCGAGCACCGCGACCGCCGCGGCCGAGTAGACCCGCGGGATCCGGATGCCGGCGGCCTGCAGCGAGAGCGAGCCCGTGTAGTCGTTCATCGCGTTGACGGCGATCGTGCCGATCGCGATGGCGACCATCGCCAGCATCGCCACGATGTTCCCGCTGCCGCCGAGGATCTGGTTGATCGTGTCGCTCGACTCGCCACCGGTCGCCTTGCCGGCGACCAGCAGGCCGAGGATCTCGAGCCAGCCCGAGGCGATCGCCATGCCGCCGAGCGTGTACCAGAAGATCTTCCCGGTATCGGCGTCGGCCGGCAGGTAGCGCGAGTAGTCCGAGGCGTACAGGCTCCACGCGAGGACGAAGCTCGCGACGATCGCCACGTAGCCGATGAACGCGCCGATCAGGTCGAGGCCCTGCATCCCGTCGGCCAGGCTCGTGTCGGCCTGTCCGCCGGTGAAGATCGAGACCGTCAGGACCGCGAACATCACGCCGAGGACGATCGCCATCCACTTCTCGAAGGTGTGGATCGCCTCGTAGCCGACGATCCCGAGGAGCGCCTGCACGGCGATGATGATCAGCAGGGCGCCCCAGAACGGCAGGGCTGGCACGAGGATCGTGATCGCGATCGCGCCGAAGACGCTGTTGATGCCGTCCCAGCCGATCGTGCTGAGCCAGTTCAGGAGCCCCGGCACGACGATCGACTTGCCGAACGGCAGTCGGGCCGCTGGCATCTGGGCGAGCCCGAGCCGCGGGCCCATCGTGCTGAGGAGCGCGACGAAGTACGAGCCGACGACGTTGCCGACGATGATCGCCAGCAGCGATGTCAGGAATCCGAGCTTCAGGAAGTTGGCCGTGACGAGCGTCCCGATGAAGAACGCCGCGGGCACGAGATTGGGCGTGAACCAGACGGTGAAGACCCGCCCGATCGAGCCGTAGCGGGCCGATTCCGGGATCGGCTCCATGCCATGGGCTTCGACCGTGAAGTCGCCCTCGCGGGTGGGCATCGCCCCGGCACCGGGCGCGGGCATCATGCCGGGCATCGAGTCGGCGGTCATCCGGATCCTTCCTCCTGCCGCGTGTCCGCGGCTACCGCGTGAACGTGACCGGGGTGGTCACCCCGGCCTGATGGACCACGCTCCGGGCTGGCGCGGTCTCGGCGACGACTCGTCCGGCCCGGACCACCCAGCGGGCGGCCGGTCGAAGGCGGATCGCCTCGGCCTCGTCGGCGCAGTCGAAGACGACGAAGTTGGCTGGCAGGCCCTCCTTCACTCCCCAGGGAACCTCGGCCGCGCGGGCCGGGTTGACGGTGACCATGTCGAATGCGCGGAAGAGCTCGGCCCGGCCCGTCATCTGGGCGACGTGGACGAGCATCGAGAGGGCGTCGAGCATCGAGCCGCGGCCGAGCGGGTACCAGGGATCCATGATCGAGTCGTGGCCGCAGGCGACGTTGACGCCCGCGGCGTCGAGCTCCTTCACCCGGGTCATCCCGCGCCGCTTCGGGTAGGTGTCGAACCGGCCCTGCAGGGTGATGTTGTCGAGCGGGTTGGCCACGATTGTCACGCCGGCCCGCTTCAGGATCTGGAGCAGCTTGAAGGCGTAAGCGTCGTTGTACGAGCCGAAGGCCGTCGTGTGGCCGGCCACGACCCGACCCTGCATCCCGTCCCGCATCGTCCGGGCGGCGACGACCTCGAGGAAGCGGCTCTGCTCGTCGTCGGTCTCGTCGCAGTGGAGGTCGATCGGGGCGCCGATCTCCCTCGCCAGGTCGAAGATGAAGTGGACCTCCTCGACGCCGTCGTCACGGGTCCACTCGTAGTGCGGGATCCCGCCGATGACGTCGCAGCCGAGGCGCATTGCCTCGCGCATGAGCTCCTTGCCGTTCGGGAAGCTGAGGATCCCGTCCTGCGGGAAGGCGATGAGCCGGAGCTCGACGATGTCCCGCACCTCATCGCGGAGCTCGAGCAGCGCCTTGAGCGCGACGAGGTTCGGGTCGCAGACGTCGACGTGGCTCCGGATCAGGCCTGTCCCCTGGGCGACCTCCCAGAGGATCGCCTCGCGCGCGCGGCGTTTCACATCCTCGTGCGTCAGCGACGGCTTGCGCTCTGCCCAGGTGAGGATCCCCTCGATGAGCGTGCCCGACTCGTTGTAGCGGGGCTCGCCGACAGTCAGGACCGCGTCGAGGTGGACGTGCGGATCGACGAGCGGCGGTGAGAGCAGGCGGCCGTCGGCGTCGAGCTCGGTGATGTCGTCGTGCCGGTCGATCCGGATCGAGCCGGCGGGGCCGATCCGGGTGATCCGCTCGCCCTCGGCCCGGACGTCCATGAGCGGGGCGTCGGCGCCCGCGGTCGGATGCACCCGCGCGTTGCGGACGAGCAGACCCGTCGTGGCTCCCTCCAGCCGACTGCCCCAGCGTGTTGCCGGGCATCGTATTCCACGGCGCGGGCCGCCGGAGGCTGGCACAGTTACGGGCGATGCCCGACGACCGCCTGTTCCGACGCGCCCAGGAGCTGGCGTTCGCGTACCTCGCCGAGGTCGACGAGCGGCCCGTCGCGCTGCCGGTCGGGCCGGACGAGATCCGCGCGCGCCTGGTCGGCCCGCTGCCCGAGGTCGGGGAGGACCCGCGCGCGGTCATCGAGTGGCTGGCCGCCGCCGCGGACCCCGGGCTCGTGGCCAGCGGCGGGCCGCGCTACTTCGGCTTCGTGATGGGTGGGGCGCAGCCCGCGGCGCTCGCGGCGGACTGGCTGACCTCGACCTGGGACCAGAACGCGGGCCTGTTCGTTCGATCGCCCGCGGCCGCCGTCGCGGAGGAGGTCGCGGGCGAGTGGCTCCGCCAGCTCCTCGGCCTGCCGGCGGGCGTCAGCTTCGGCTTCACGAGCGGCGGCACGATGGCCAACTTCACGGCCCTCGCGACCGCCCGCCATGCGCTCCTCGCGAGGCTCGGCTGGGACGTGGAGACGCATGGGCTCCGCGGCGCGCCGACGATCCATGCCGTCGCCAGCGACGAGTCGCATGCGACCGTCTTCGGCTCGTTCCAGATGCTCGGCATCGGCCGGGACGAGGTCCACCGGGTCCCCACGGACGACCAGGGCCGGATGCGGCCCGATGCGCTCGTGACCACGCTCGCCGCGCTCGACGGCCCGGTGATCCTGTGCGCCCAGGCGGGCAACGTGAACACCGGCGCGTTCGACCCGATGCGACCGATCGCGATGGCCCTCCGCTCGCACCCCGGCGGGGGCTGGCTGCACCTCGACGGGGCGATCGGGCTGTGGGCGGCCGCGGTGCCGTCACTCCGCCATCTGACCGACGGCCTCGATCTCGCCGACTCGTGGACGACGGACTCCCACAAGTGGCTCAACGTGCCGTACGACTCGGGCGTCGTCTTCACCCGCGACCCGGAGGCGCATCGCGCGGCGATGTCGTTCGGCAGCCACGGCGTCGAGCACGTGGCCGGCGGCCGCGACTCGTACGACTACGTGCCGGAGTCGTCGCGGCGAGCCCGCGGCTTCGTCGTGCTGGCGGCGCTGCGAGCCCTCGGTCGCGAGGGCTTCATCGACCTCATCGAGCGTTGCTGCGCCCATGCCCGCCTCATGGCCGAGCGGCTCTCGGCCTCGCCGGATGTCGAGATCCTCGCCGACGTGGTCCTGAACCAGGTGCTCGTGCGGTTCAGTCCGCCAGGCGGGGGCAGCGACGAAGCCGCGGCCCGGGCGGCGGGCGACGACTTCACCCAGGACGTGATCAACCGGGTCCAGCGGGACGGCACGTCCTGGCTCGGCGGCCGCGTCTGGCACGGCCGCGGCTGCATGCGGGTCTCCGTCACGAGCTGGAACACGACGACCGAGGACATCGGTCGTTCGACCGATGCCATCCTTCGCTGCCTCGACGACGCTAGGCTCGCCTGGAACTCGAGCAAGGAGGACGGACATGCCGCTCTACATGGATGAGCACGACCTGCCGGGCGTGAAGGCCGGCGACGTCGTCGGCGCTCACGAGGCCGACGTGAGGGTGCAGGCCAAGTACGGCGTCGAGTACAAGCACTACTGGGTCGACGAGGCCGCGGGGAAGGTCTTTTGCCTCGTGGACGCGCCGAGCAAGGACGCCGCGAACAAGGTCCACGCCGAGGCGCATGGGCTCGTGGCCCAGAAGCTCTACGAGGTCGAGCAGGGCGCGTGACCCGCGGGCCTACAGCCCGCCTGCGTACGCCTCCTCGCCGTGGAGCCCGGCGTCGAGGCCGGCTTCCTCGACCTCCGCGTTCACGCGCACCCGGGTGACCCTGTCGATGAGCCAGAGCATCCCGTAGGTGAAGGCGAACGCCCATACCGACGAGCCGACGACGGCCACGACCTGCTTCACGAAGAAGTCGGCGTTGCCGGCGAGCAGGCCGTTGGCGCCGTTCGGGTTGAACGCGGTCGTCGCGAAGGCCCCGAGGAGCACGATCCCGAGGAACCCGCCCACGCCGTGGACGCCCCAGACGTCGAGGGCGTCATCCCAGCTCAGGCGGTTCTTCAGTGCGACCGCGCCGTAGCAGACGACGCCTGATACGAGCCCGATCACGACCGCCGCGACCGGCGAGACGTAGCCCGCCGCCGGCGTCACGGTCGCGAGGCCTGCGACGGCGCCGGTCAGCAGCCCGAGGAAGCTCGGCCGCTTCTCGAGGATCCAGGCGGTAAAGAGCCAGGCGATCGCCGCGAAGCTCGCGGCGAGGTCGGTGTTCAGGAATGCCACGGCCGTGACCGCGTCGACCCGGAGCTCGCTGCCGGCGTTGAACCCGTACCAGCCGAACCACAGCAGGCCGGTGCCGAGGGCGACGAGCGGGATGCTGTGCGGGCCGGGGTCGACGACCCGACGGCGACCGACGTAGAGGACCGAGGCGAGGGCCGCGAGCCCGGCGATGTTGTGGACCACGATCCCGCCGGCGAAGTCGAGGACGCCCCACTGGGCCAGCAGCCCGCCGCCCCAGATCATGTGGACGAACGGGAAGTAGACGAACAGCAGCCACGCCGTCAGGAACAGCATGTAAGCCCGGAAGGTCACCCGGTTCGTGAACGCGCCCGTGATCAGGGCCGGGGTGATGATCGCGAACATCATCTGGTAGGCCACGAACACGAACTCGGGGATCGACGGGTTCTGGGGGGCCGGCGTCGTGAGCGTGATGCCGTTCAGGAACGCCTTGTCGAGGTTGCCGATGATCGCGCCGTGGCCGCCCGAGAAGCACAGCGAGTAGCCGACGGCGAACCAGATGACGGTGGTCCAGCCCATCGACACGAAGCTCTGGATCATGATCGCCAGCACGTTCTTCCGGCCGACCAGCCCGCCGTAGAAGAACGCCAGCCCGGGCGTCATGAGCATGACGAGGCTGGTGCACAGCAGCATGAATCCGGTGTTGCCGGTGTCGATCCCTGGCACGGGCGTCTCCTCGATCGCGCAGCGAGGCGCTGGCGCCGCGAAGGATGCTCCGGGCGGTCAACCCCCTCAAGGGGTCGTCAGCGCATGTTCCCGTTGTGCCCGAGGCTATAGCGACCCGGCTCCGGCCAGTAGGCCAGCCCGTGAGGGTTGATCCCCGTGGCGATCACTCTGATGACCGCCCCGTTCGCCGAGTTCACGACCGTGAGGCTGCCGCTGTAGCGGTTCGAGATCCACAGCTGCGAGCCGTCCGGCGACACCGCGATCATGTCGGGCGTCCCACCGATGTCCCAGGTGGCCACAACCTTGCGGGTCGCGACGCTGATCACGCTGAGCGTGCCGGCCCAGCGGTTCGTGACGAACAGCCTGGTCGCGTCGCGGCTCAGCGCCAGGCCGTGAGCGCCCGCGCCGCAGCTGATGAACGACAGGTACTGGAGCGTGTGGGCATCGACGACGTCGATCCCGTTACGGCCTTGATTCGCCACGAAGATGACCTCGCCATCGGGCGAGAGCCGGACGTCCGTCGGGGAACCGCCGACGTCCAGGGCGCTGATGATCTTCATCTTGTTGACGTCGACGGCCACGATCCGCCCGCCGTACTCGGTGCTGACGAGAAGGACCTTGCCGTCGGCGCTGAAGTCGAGGTGGTTCGCTCCGGGCCACGGGATGCCCACGAAGCCGACCTTCTTCCACGTCGTCCGATCGAGGAAGAGGAGCCCGTTCGGGTTGGTCGGCCAGCCGTGGACCTCGTCCTCCACGACGATCGCCCGTGTCCCGTCGGGCGTGAAGTACAGGTTGTACGGATTCGGGACCGAGATCCGAACCCCGTTCGGCTGCGAGGTGTACGGGTTGATCTCGGTCAGGTAGCCACTTAGCATGTTCTCGACGAACAGCGCCTGGCCATCCCAGCCCGGCGTGATGTGCTCCGGGTACGAGCCCACACTGAACTTCCCGACGATGCCGAACGTGGCGGGATTGATGACGAGGACGTTGGCGGACTTCTCGTCGGGGACGTAGACGCGCTCCGGCATCGCCGCCCACTTCGCCGGGACGACGCCGCCGATCGTCGCGGCGTAGACCTGCACGGGCGGCCACGAGGTCGGAGCGGAGGTTGGCGCCGGGGTGGGGGCCGAGGTCGGGCCCTGGGTCTCAAGGGGTGTGGGTGCCTCGGTCTGCGGCACGTTCTCGGTCGCCGGCGGGGCGGAGATCGGCGCGCTCGTCGCCCCGACGGACGGGGATGCCCCGGATGCGCCACCCCCAGACGCGGTCGATCCGGGACCACCCGACCCCATGCAGGACGCGACGAGCAGGGCGACGACGGCGAGGGAGACGGCTGAGCGAGGGCTCAAGGGACGAGGAGTATACGCACCGACTTCGAGGCTGACCGTCAAGCAACCGGCCCATACGGTAGGCGACACCGCGTGAGGTCTCGGTGGGCCAAAAGGGCCAACCGGACATGACCCTTCACCTACGGACTGCACCGCACCGCACACCTAGGGTCCGGGCGAGATGCGCATCCTCAGTCGCGCGACGCTTCCCGCTCTCTTCGCGCTGCTGCTCGTCACGGTTGTCCCGGTCGGGAGCGGACTCGCCGACGCGGCCGCTCCGACGAGCTGGGCCGCGAACTGCTGGGCAAATGTCCGCAGCCGCCCCTCGACCAGCGCCTGGATCCGGACCCGGATCGAGAAGAGCACCGTCGTGACGGTGAGCTGGACGGTGCAGGGTTCGAACTACGGGACGAGCTGCGGCGGTTGGGTCTCGGGTCGGTCGTGGCTCGCCGTGTCGGCGATCGATGGCCACAGTGTCCGGTCGCTGTACGGGGTCGCCATGTTGTACGTAGCAGCGGGCCTGTTCCGGTACGTGCCGCCACCGACGCAATACGGTGTCGACATCTCGCAATGGAACGGCCGGGTCAACTTCACGAAGGTGGCGGACTCGGGTCGCACCTTCGTCATCGCCCGAGCGACGGTCGGCCGGCTCATCACCGACACGGCCTACGCACGCAACCGGGCAGGTGCCCTGAAGGCCGGGCTCTCCTTCACGGCGTATCACTTCGCGCTGCCCGATCCGAGCCGTTACGACGCCATCCGCGAAGCCGATCACTTCCTGGCGGTGGCCCAGCTCGAGAAGGGCATGCTGATGCCAGCCCTCGACCTCGAGACAGCAGGCGGGCTATCCCCGCTGAAGTTGCAGGCATGGGTCCGGGCGTGGCTCGAGCGCGTCTACGACCGAACCGGCCTTCGGGCGATGATCTACACGAACCAGCCGTTCTGGCGAGCGTCGATGGCCAACACGACCTGGTTCGCACAGCACGGCTACACGATCCTCTGGATTGCCCGCTGGGCCACGAAGAGCCCAACCGTCCCGGCGGCCGGCTGGAGCGGTCGCGGCTGGACGATGTGGCAATACTCCGATTGCGGCCATGTCCCGGGCATCCCGTCCCGGTGCACTGACCTCGATCAACTCCGCGGAGTCGACCTCGCGAAGCTGACCTGGTAGACCTCTAGCGCAGGATCTCGAGGGCGTCAACGTCCACTCTTGGATGGCCGGCGGTCCCGACCACCACGATCCGGATCGTGTGAGTGGCGACGGACGACCAGCCTGTCGCCCAGGCGACGAACCGATACTGCACCGTCGTTGCGCTCAGATCGACGGTGGCCCGAAGGACGCCGTCGACGTAGATCCTCGCCTGGCCGCGCCCCGGCCCGCGAGCCGTGACGAACGCGAAGGCCCGAGCCGAGGTCGTGAGGCTCACACTCGCCCCCGTCGCGGACGAGTACCGATCCGAGCCTCCGGACCAGACGCTCGAGATCGTGGACACCCAGACACCGGACCACCGCAGGGAGGTGCTGGTCTGCTGGAGCAACGTCGGCCTGACCGTGGCGCCCGGCACCCACGGGCTGACGTTTCCGGCCCGATCGTGCGCGCGCACCTCGTATCGATAGGCGTGCCCCGGAGCGACGCTCGTCCCGTAGGTCGGGCTGGTCAGCCCGGATCTGATGACGATGAAGGCTCCGCCGTCGATGCTCCGGGCAACGTCGTACGATGCGATTCCGGAGCCCACGGCTCCGTCCGACCCTGACCAGGTCAAGACGATCGGCAGCGCAGTGGCGAAGGCGATGCCCGACCGAAGGCTGACCGTCGGGGCGGAAGTCTTCGGCGCGGTCCGGTCGATGATCACCGTGTGGACCGCCGACGCAACGTTCTGATTGCCGGCCGCATCGGTGGTCACTCCGGCGGCGATCGCGATGGTGAGCGTCCCGTCCGCGGGATTCAATGCCTGGATCGTGAACCCGTAGCTCGTGCCCGAGCCGACCACCGGGTCGACGGTCCAGGGCGTGGCCGCGTTCGACGTCCCCCCGACCTGGATGTCCGCCGCGGTGATCACCTTGACGGGCTCGCTGAACGTCACCGCCACGTCGATCGAGGTCGCGGTCGTGGCGGAGCCCCGGGGCGTGTACGTCAGGCCGACGGTCGGCGGGGTCGTGTCCGTGGCGAACGTCGCCGTGGCGGCGGCGGGATCGGCCGGGCCCGTGTTGTTGCCGCCGTCGGTCACGGCGTTGGCCGCCAGATCGAGCTCGACCGTCCCGTCCGGCGGGCCGGTCGGGGCTCTGAGCCCGGTCGGCGTGGCCGGTGGCGCGGTCCAGGTCACGGTGATCGTGTAGCCGGCGCCGATGCCGGCGATCGCGGTCACGGCCCAGCCGCTCGATGTCCCGCCGACGGCGAAGTCGTTGGTCGTCAGGCCCGTGACGGGCTCGCTGAAGCGGAGGCCGAAGTCGATGGACGAGCCGCCGGTCGGATCGGGTGCCAGCGAGACGAAGTCCTGGACCGTCGGTGGGGTGTGATCGACGCTCGGGCCGGTGGCCGCGGCGATCTTGCTCGCAACGTCCTGGCGGAGGCTCGGGAACGTCGGGTAGAAGGCAGCTCCGGGACAGTCGGTCGCGTTCACGTCGCGGTGGCCGGAGATGTGGTTCAGCACCTTGGACGTCCCGGTGTCCGGGTTCGTGTAGAGCGAGCTCGTCGTCGGGTCGATCCCGTGGCGGGCCGCGTCCCAGGCGATCAGCTGCTCGAGGGCGTTGCGAGCCGCGGTCGTCGGCAGGACCGTGTCGAACGTGCCGAGCACGGCGATCCCGAGCGAGCCGCTGTTGTAGCCCTTGGCATGGGCGCCGCGGGCAACGTTGCCGGCGAGATCCTCCTCGTCGTGGAGCTCGCCCGAGGCGTAGTTGCGGGCGTGCCGGCCCTCGTAGACGTGGCCCTGGGCGTCGATCAGGAAGTTGTAGCCGAGGTCGCCCCAGCCCCGGATGATCGTGTCGTCGTAGTAGATCGCCCGGATCGTCGCCTCGGGGTTCGGGTCGTTGTTGCGGCCCGCGGTGTGGTGGACGATGAAGACCTGGAGCGGGTAGTAGCTCGGCGGCCACGTCTCGTGGCCGGCGTAGTCGAACCGCAGGCTCTCGTCGGCTCCCCACTGAGCGCGGGTGATGATCGCCGGGGCGTTCACCGCGGCGTTCGCCACGCTGCCGCCGCTGCCCGAATCCGCGGACCCATCGGTGGCGAGGACCATCCGCGGCGGGCCGTCGGTCTTGTACGCGACCACGGTCAGCTGCGCGATCGGGAGGTCCGAGGTGACCCGCAGATAGCGAGCATCGCCGGCCCACAGTACCGGCCCGTACGACTCGGCCGTCGCCGGGTCCGGGGTCGGGTCGCCGTCCCGACCCGCACCACCGAGCCCGTCCTCGTCCGCGCCGACGGGCACGGGATCGCCGAACGCGCCGGGATCGGTGGCGAACTGGACCGTCACGCTCGCCTGCGGCGAGCCATGCCAGTGGAGCGACACGTCCGACGCGGGGAACGGCAACGTGACGTCGGTGGTCCGGGCCAGCTGGACGGGGATCTGGGCGGCCTGGACGGCGACTGGCCCGGCGACGATCCGCGGCAGGGCCGGCATGGCCAGGAGCCCGCCAAGAGCCAGGGCGATGCTTGCGACGAGCAGGGCAGCGAACGGGTGCGCTCGTCGGCTCGGGGTCATACCCCTCCTCGACGTCGCAGGGTACGCCGGGCCTACAGTGACGCAATGGCGACTTCGGGGGTCCTCGCCCTGGTACCGGCCCACAACGAGGCGCCCCGGATCGAGGCCGTCGTGCGAGCCGCCGCCCGCCATGGGCCGGTCCTCGTCGTGGACGACGGCTCGGCCGACGACACCGGCGCCCGGGCTGTGGCGGCGGGGGCCGACGTGTTCCGCCAGGAGCCGAACCAGGGCAAGGGCGCCGCCCTCCGAGCTGGCTTCCGGCTGGCCCTGGAGCGGGACTTCGAAGCCGTGATCACGCTCGACGGAGACGGCCAGCACGACGCGTCGGAGATCCCGGCCTTCCTGGGCGCCTACGCCAACCGGACGGTCGCCGGCTTCCCCACCGAGCTCATCGTCGGGCGGCGCGACTTCTCGAAGATGCCCGCCGCACGGCGGCTCGCGAACTCACTCGGGACCGTGACGCTCTCGGCGGCCCTCGGCGAGTGGATTCCCGACAACCAGTCGGGCTACCGGCTCATCGGCCGGCGGCTCATGCGGGCGATGCTGCCCAGCCGGGAGGACGGCTTCGCGTTCGAGGTCGAGATGATCGCGGTCTGCCTCCGCGAGGGCTGGCCGCTCGACTGGATCCCGATCCGGACGATCTACGGGGACGAGGAGAGCCACATCGACGGACGCCGCCACCTGCGCGAGTTCCTCGCCGTCACCCGCCGAGCCCGCCAGATCGCCCGCTCGCGTCCGACGCCGCGCTGACGGCAGTTGCCCTTGGCGACCTCCGGCTCTGCCAGAGCTGCAGGTCCATCGACGCGCAGAGGTCCGCACCCTCGTCCGAACGGTGCAGGATACCGACGTCTCCGGTCGGCCAGAGCCCGGCCGGCCCCACATGGAGGACTCGATGGTTGAGCCCAGCGGACGAGCTGTGATTGAACGCTTCGCGAAAGCGATCCAGGACAAGGACTTCGATGCCCAGGAAGCCCTGATCTCGGACGACTACGTCGAGGAGATGCCGCAGTCGGGTGAGCGGGTGCGCGGCCGGGCAAATCGAGACGCGGTCGTTCGAGGCTACCCCGGCGGGGTCGGGACCGTGGATGCAGACAGCTCGCGGCTGGTCGGTGCCGAGGACAAGTGGGTGCTGACCCCGTCGTTCACGGCCCTGCGGATCGAAGGCTCGGGTGACGTCTACACCTACGTGGGGACGGTTCGGTATGCGAACGGCCAGACGTGGCAGATGATCGCGATCATCGAGCTCCGCGCCGGAAAGATCGCCCGGATGACCACCTGGTACGCCGCTCCGTTCGAAGCGCCCGAGTGGCGGGCGCCGTTCGTGGAGCGGTTCGCCTCACCCCTCTCCTAGTCCGGGTCCGGGTTCGCCGTCCGCGTGCGGCTCGGTTTAGCGCGACGTCACGTGGCGAGGGTTCAGGCGGGCGTCGCTGCCGTGGCCTCCACCGGCGGCGTGAGGCGCAGGTGCGGCAGGACCTCGCGGCCGAACACGTCGATGAACTCGGTCTGATCGCGGGCGACGTTGTGGAGGTAGATCTCCTCGAAGCCGAGGTCGAGGTAGTGCTGGATGTGCTCGACGTGCTTCCCGAGATCGGCGGAGATCAGCATCCGGTTGACATAGTTCTCGGGCCGGACGAGGCGGGCCATCGCGGCGAAGTCCTCGGGGTTGCGGATGTCCTGCTTCGGGAACGACATCCCGCCGTTGGGCCACTCCTTGACCGCGTTCTCGGTCGCTTCTTCCTCGGTCCGGGCCCATGAGACGTGGAGCTGGAGGAGATGCGGCATCGTGGCCGGATCCTTGCCCGCCTCGCGGGCGCCGGCGTCGCAGTTCGCCCAGAGCTCGCTGAGCTTCGCGTCGGCGGCCCCGACGGTGATCATCCCGTCGGCCATCCGGCCGGTTCGCCGGGCGTTGACCGGGCCGGCGGTCGCGACGTAGATCGGGACCTTCTTCTCGGGGATCGTGTACAGCCGGGCGCTCTCGACCGTGAAGTGCTGACCACGATGCCGGACCTGCTCGCCGGTGAAGAGCTTGTTGATGATGTCGATCGACTCGAAGAGCATGGCTGAGCGGGTCCCGATCTCGGGCCAGTAGCCCCCCACGATGTGCTCGTTGAGGGCCTCGCCAGCGCCGAGGCCGAGCCAGAAGCGGCCGGGGAACATCGCCCCGAGGGTCGCCGCGGCGTGGGCGACGACGGTCGGGTGGTAGCGGAAGCCGGGGCAGGTCACGCCGGTCCCGAACGGCAGCGAAGTCCGCGTCCCGAGGGCGCCCATGAAGGCCCATGCGAAGGCGCTCTGGCCGTGGTACGGGACCCACGGATGGAAGTGTTCCGAGACCATGAACCCGGCCGAGAAGCCTGACTCCTCGGCCTGGGCGCACCAGTCGAGCATCGGCGTCGGATGGAACTGCTCGAGGGCGACCGCGTAGCCGATCTTCGCCACGCCGGCATGGTACGCGGACCGCCTCGCGGCCCCTGTGTCACGATTGGGCGCGGTGGACCTCGAGCTCTTCGTGACCCGCGGCCTGGGCGACACCTCCTACCTCCTGGCGAGCGGAGGCGAGGCCGTCCTCGTCGACCCCCAGCGCGACGCGTGGCGGTTCGTCGCCGCGGCCAAGGCGAAGGGCTGGCGGATCGTCCGCGTCCTCGAGACGCATGTCCACAACGACTACCTCTCCGGCGCCCTCGAGGCTCGGGCCGCGACCGGCGCGGAGATCGTCGCCCCGGCTCGCGGGCGCTATGAGTTCGAGCATCGCCCGGCCGACGAGGGCGACGAGATCGGGCTCGGGGAGTACACGATCAGGGCCCTCGCCACGCCGGGCCACACGTCCGAGCATCTGGCCTGGCTCGTCGCCGAGACGCGCGCGCCGGCGAACCCCGACGGGACCCTCGCGCCGGTGGCCGCGTTCACCGGCGGCAGCCTGCTGGTGGGCTCGGTCGGTCGGACCGACCTCCTCGGGCCCGCGCTCGCGGACGCCCTGACCATCGACCAGCAGCGGACCCTGCGGCGCCTCGCCGAGCTGCCCGACTCGGTCCGGATCCTGCCGACCCACGGCGCCGGGAGCTTCTGCAGCGCCGGCCCGGTCGCGCGGGCGCGGACGACGACGATCGGCGACGAGAAGCTCCACAACCCGACCTTCGCCGGCGCGGCCGCCGACGAGGCGACGTTCCGCGACGGGCTCCTCGGCGGCCTCGGCCTGGTGCCCGCGTACTACGCGAACATGGCGGCCCTCAACCGACGCGGGCCGCGGATCCTGCGGGGCTATCGCCCGCCGCCGGCGCTCGGGCCGTCGGCCATGGATTCGGCGTCCTCGGCGGCGGGCGGCGCGACGATCGTCGACGGCCGATCGCGCTCGGCGTTCGCGGCCGGCCACGTCAGGGGCTCGCTGAACGTCGAGCTCGACGAGTCGTTCGCGGCCTACGTCGGGTGGCTCGTCCCGTTCGGCGCGCCACTCGTCCTCGTGCTGCCCGAGCCGTCCGAGGCCGCGCTCGAGGAGGCCACGACCCAGCTCCTGCGGATCGGCTACGAGCGGGTGCTCGGCTGGCTCGAAGGCGGCGTCGAGGCGTGGGCCGCCGCGGGCCGGGACCTGGCGAGCTACGAGGTCACGACGATGGACGCCGTGAACGCCGGCGCCGAGGCCGACCGCGTGATCCTGGACGTCCGCCAGCCGATCGAGTGGCGTGATGACGGAGCGATCCCCGGCTCGCAGCGGATCTTCGTCGCCGACCTGCCCGGGCGCCTGGCCGAGATCCCCGCCGACCGGCCGGTCACGGTCCTCTGCAAGTCCGGCTCCCGGGCCTCGATGGCCGCCAGCATCCTCGACGCGGCCGGACGCGACGTGCACCTCGTCGCGCGCGGCGGCGCGACCCACTGGACCGGCGGCTTCGAGCCGCCCCAGCAGCCAGAGCCGGCCGCCTGACCTCGATCGCCGCGCTCCCGGCGCTCGTCGCCCGGGCGACCGCGGGCCCCGCGTATCCGCCCGACGCGGCTGATCGCCGCGACGTCCGCGTGTTCGGCCTCGACCTGCCGCTGCGGGCGAGCGTCGCGATCCTCGCGGCGTCGGCGCTCCTCCTCGCCGACTACACCGGTCTCCTCCGGTGGGACCCGTCGGCCCGCGGCGTCTCTCTGGAGCGGTTCGTGCTGTTCGGGCTCGTGCCGGTGGCGATCGTCGTGGTGCTGTTCCGGGACGACGTGGCCCGCTACGGCCTCCGACTCGGCGACTGGCGCTGGGGGATCGGGCTGCTCGCCGGGGGGATGATCGTGATGACCCCGATCATCCTCTTCCTCGCCGGCACGCCGGCCTTCGTCCACTACTACGGTGCGAGGCCACTGCCGCTTGCCGACGCGATCGTGAACAACGTCCTGGAGCTCTTCCCGGCCGAGTTCCTGCTGCGGGGCTTCCTGATGTTCGCGCTCTGGCGACGGGTCGGGCCGCTGGCCCTCGTCATCGTCCAGGTGCCGTTCGTGTTCTCGCACATCGGCAAGCCCGAGCTCGAGCTGTGGTCGACGTTCGTCGGCGGCTCGGTCTTCGCCTGGCTGGACTGGCGGACGGGCTCGATCGTCTGGTCGGCCTTCGGCCACCTGTTCGTGCTGACGCTCATGCTCGTGGCGGTCGGCGCCACGAGCTGAGCGGCGCGGCGACCCGTGGGGCCGCCGCGCCGCAGGCTCGAAACGGATCAGGCGTAGGCGAAGGTTGCGAGCATCTCCTTGAAGGTCCCGAGGTCCGTGGCCTCGTTGCCCTTCGGCGATTCCCAGACGACGTCGTAGAGGTACCCGCCCTTGATGGCGATGACCTCGTAGGTGACGACCTTCTTGCCGCTCACCGTGAGGTAGGCGGTGATGAGCCGGCCCGAGACGCCGGCGAGCTTGAACGCCACGTTGGAGATCCCCGTGCCGTGGTAGTGCGACTTGTCGTAGGCGATCGCGACCTGGGCCCAGATGTTCAGGGCGATGCCGCTCGACTTGAACCGCTCCACGGCGACGTACGTGATGCTCGGGCTGTCGAAGTAGTCGAAGTGCTTGTCCTTGAGGTACAGGTCCCAGTCATCCGGGTACGAGAGCTTGTAGTGGAAGCGCTTCGACGTGTATGTCTGCCAGACGTGATCCGGGATCGCGACCGTGAGCGTCCCGCCGATCTGGGTGAACGTGAAGTCCAGCGTCATCGTCACGGGCACCGCCTGGCCGGCGACCGTCTGGCTCCACGTCGCGGTGACGACCATCGCGAGCGGCTTGCCGGTGTCGTCGGCGTAGAAGACGAGCGTGATCGTCGGGTTGACGATCTTCGGATCCGTCAGGCCGAATGCCGCGGCCGGGAGCGCCGCGCCGGGCGCCAGCTCGATCCGATGGGCGGCCACGCCGTCGTGCTGCTCGACACCCTTGTCGACGAGCGACGAGAGGCCCTTCAGGACGCTGAACATGTCCTGGCCGACCTTCGGCGCGACCGCGTCCTGGAACCATGGACCATCGCCGATCTGGGTGTAGCCGAATCCGCCGACATGGATGCTGTGTGTCGACGAGGTGACCCCGGCGAGCGTGATCGTCGTGAGCTGGTCGCTGTCACCCCCCACGTACGTCAGCGAACCGGAGACATCGCCAATCTGCTCGCCGAGCTGGAGCTGGCCGGTCAGCTTCATCGAGCCCTTCGTCGCCGCGACGATCTGGGCCGTGAAGGCCTGGCTCACGTCGGTCGGCGAGGGGCTGGCCGTCTCGGTCGGGGCCGCGGAGGCCGCCGCGGACGGCTGGCCCGACGCCACGCCGGTCGGGGCCGGCGTCGCCGGGCTCGACTGGCAGGCCGCCAGCAATAAGGCCACGCCAAACAGGAACGCGCGCAGGCGCTGCATCTCGACCATCCCTCCCCACCGGTTCGGCCCTGCGCTCCTCGGCGCACGGCCCCGGATCCACATTCACGCGAGTGACGCTTGGGCTGTCACTCCGTTGCGGGCGTTCCCTCGCAGCGCCGCTGGACGGCTGCAGCGTTGTTGTTCGCCGCCCGCCGGAGAAGCCCGCTCCGCTATGCTTGCCGCCCCATGAGGATCGGTGTCGCGCGGGAGACCGCGCCCGGAGAGCGGCGCGTGGCGCTCGTCCCCGATTCCATCGCCCGGCTGGCCACCACCGGAGCCGAGATCGTCGTCGAGGCCGGCGCGGGCCGAGGCGCCCTGATCCCCGACCAGGCCTATGTCGAGGCCGGCGCGAAGATCGTGTCCAGCGACGAGCTCTACGGCTCGGCCGACATGGTCGTCCGGGTCCAGAAGCCGAGCCCGGACGAGGCGAAGCGCCTCCGCAGCGGCCAGGCGGTGGTCGGCCTGCTGCAGCCACTCCTCGACCCGAAGCTCATGGAGCAGCTGGCCGGCGCCGGCGTGACCGCGATCTCCCTCGACGCGATCCCGCGGACGCTGTCGCGGGCCCAGACGATGGATGCGCTCTCGTCCCAGGCGAACGTCGGCGGCTACAAGGCGGTGCTCCTCGCGGCGAACAGCTTCGGCCGCTACTTCCCGCTCCTGACGACCGCGGCGGGCACGGCCAAGCCGGCGAACGTCCTGATCCTCGGGATCGGCGTGGCGGGGCTCCAGGCGATCGGCATGGCGAGGCGGCTCGGAGCGGTCGTGAAGGCCTACGACGTCCGGCCCGAGACGGCGGAGCAGGCCGAATCGCTCGGCGCCCAGTTCGTCCGGCTCAAGACCCAGATCGACGCGACGGGCGCCGGCGGGTACGCGCGGGAGCTCACCCCCGAGGAGCGGGCCGCCCAGCAGGCCGAGCTGAACGAGGTGATCGGCGGGATGGACGTCGTCATCGCGACGGCCCAGGTCCCGGGCCGCAAGCCACCGGTCCTCGTGACCGCGGACGCGGTCGCGAAGATGAAGCCGGGCTCGGTCATCGTCGACATGGCGGCCTCGACGCTCGGTGGCAACTGCGAGCTGTCGAAGGCCGGCCAGGACGTCGTGACCGACAACCTCGTCACGATCCTCGCGCCCGAGAACCTGCCGGCGACGATGCCCGTGGGCGCATCGCAGTTCTATGCCCGGAACCTCTCGGCGCTGCTGCTCCAGCTCATCAGGGACGGCGCGCTGAACCTCGATCCGGCCGACGAGATCGCGGGCCCGGTCACGATCACCCACGGCGGCGAGATCCGGAGCGACGCCGTCCGCAAGCTCCTCCAGCCCGCGGAGGCGAAGGCATGACCGAGGTCGGGTCGTGAGCGAGCAGCTCCTCGCCGCCCTGACGTTCTTCGTCCTCGCGATCTTGTGTGGCTTCGCGGTGATCTCGAAGGTGCCGGCGACCCTCCACACGCCGCTGATGTCCGGCGCGAACTCGATCCACGGGATCGTGCTTGTGGGCTCGATGGTCATCGCCGCGGGCGCGACCGAGCCGCTGAGCCAGCTCCTCAGCCTCGTCGCCGTGGCGTTCGCGACGATGAACGTGGTCGGTGGCTACGTGGTCACCGACCGGATGCTCCAGATGTTCCGGAAGAAGCCGGTCGCGGCAAAGCCCGCCGAGCGCGGGGCGGCAGGAACCGGCGGGGAGGCAGGCGCCGGCGGGGCGGCAGGCGCCCGCGGGGCCGCAGGCGCCGGCGCCGGGTCGAAGGGCTGAGCGTGGACCTCCTCGAGACCCTCGTCCGGCTGCTCTGGCTCGCGGGCGGCGCGGCGTTCGTCCTCGGGCTCATGCGGATGAACTCGCCGGCCACAGCCCGCAACGGCAATCTCGTGTCGGCCGCCGGCATGGCCGTCGCCATCGCCGGAACGCTCGTCCTGCTCGCCGCCGAGGGCTCGATCAACGGCACGGGCTGGCTGATCATCATCGTCGGCGTCGCGGCCGGCGGCGGACTCGGCCTGTACACGGCCCGGACCGTGAAGATGACCGCGATGCCCCAGCTGGTGTCGCTGTTCAACGCGGTCGGCGGCGGCGCGGCGGCCCTCATCGCGATCGACGACTACATCCGCCTCGCAAGCAGCCAGACCCTCGCGCCGGGCAACCCGATCCCGCTCGAGGTGAGCATCCCGACGGTGCTCGACGTCGTCATCGGCAGCGTCACGTTCACCGGCTCGCTGATCGCCTCGGGCAAGCTCCAGGGCCTGATCGCCGGCAAGCCGATCCTCATCCCCGGCGGCCGGATCGTCACCGCGGCCCTCGCCGCGATTGCGGTCCTCGGCGCGGGCTACCTCTGGGCCGGCAACGCCAGCGTGCCGGTCCTGTTCGTCGTCATCGCCGCGGCGCTCGTCTTCGGCGTGACGATGGTCCTGCCGATTGGCGGGGCCGACATGCCGGTCGTCATCAGCCTCCTGAACAGCTTCACCGGCACGGCCGTGGCGATGGCCGGCTTCGTGATCGACAACCCCGTCCTGATCATCGCCGGCGCCCTGGTCGGGGCCTCGGGCGCGATCCTCACGAAGCTCATGGCCGACGCCATGAACCGCTCCGTCATCAACATCATGGTGGGCGGGTTCGGCGGTGGCGAGGGCACGACCGGCGCCACGGCCGGCCCGGGCGGCGAGGTCCGCGCGATCGGCATCGACGACGCCGCGATCCAACTGGCGTACGCCCAGAACGTCATCGTCGTCCCGGGCTATGGCCTCGCGGTCGCCCAGGCCCAGCACGCCGTCCGGGAGCTGGCCGACGTCCTCGAGGCGAAGGGCGTCAACGTGAACTACGCGATCCACCCGGTCGCGGGCCGGATGCCGGGCCACATGAACGTGCTCCTCGCCGAGGCCAACGTCCCGTATCCGCAGCTCCGCGAGATGGACGACATCAACCCCGAGTTCGAACGGGCCGACGTGGCCCTCGTCGTCGGGGCGAACGACGTCACAAACCCCGCGGCCCGCAGGCCGGGATCGCCGGTTTCCGGGATGCCGATCCTCGACGTCGATCACGCGAAGTCGATCATCGTCATCAAGCGCTCGATGGGCCGCGGCTACGCCGGGATCGACAATGAGCTGTACGTGAACCCGAAGACCGGGATGCTCTTCGCCGACGCGAAGGAAGGGCTGGCGTCACTGACCGCGGCGGTCAAGGCTCTGTAAGCCGGCGCACCGAAGGTCAAGGCACCTGGGCCAGGGCGCAGGAGAGCAGGGCGGAGCAGGGAGGGCCAGATGAGCGGGAGGCGGACGACGGGCTCGGGTCGACGGGGCTGGGACCAGCCGTCCCGCACGCCCACGTGGGCCTACGGGCTGATCGCGCTCCTGCTGGGGCTCATCGCCGCGCTGATCCTCGCGATCGTCCTGCTCATGGGCAACGGCACCGGCGGCCTGGCGAATGCCACCTCGACCCCGACGCTCGGGCCGTCAGAGGCGGCCTCGATCCAGCCCAGCGAGGTCGCGCAGGCCTCGCCGACACCCGCGATCACGCCCGAGGTCACCGCCCCGCCGGCCACCTCGGCCCCGACGTCGGCGCCCACGGCGGCGCCGACTGGCGCCCCGACGGCGCTCCCGAGCGGATCACCGGCGGGCACCGGGGCGCCGACGCTGGTGACCGCGACGATCCCGCACAAGGCCGACTGCAACGGCGAGAACGGGACCGGCCAGATCGGGATGATCTCGATCTCCTGGACGGCGACGGGTGTGACCGGTGTCCGGATCTCGATCGACCCGCCGACCGCCGCCACGGCCTACGGCTACGGCTACGCCGACTACGGCCCGACGGGCCCTGCGATCGTGCCGTTCGCGTGCGGCCTGACCCTCCATGACAGCGGCGGCTACTACCACTTCTACGTGATCACCACCCTGCACACGACCGGCTACTACCAGTACCGCTACCAGAAGGTCTACCAGTCCCCGGCGCCGACCCCGTAGCAGTCCTCGGCGCCAACCTCACAGGGCGGGCTCTTGCGGAGATGCCTGATCGTCGGCGCCAAGGGCGACTTCTCGCCACGTAGGACTCCGGTGACCACGCGTCGCCGTTTCCGTCGGTTCGAGCCGCCTAGAGCCCCGAGAATCAGCCCGGGCCCCGATCAGGCCGGGACGATTCGCGGCCCGGTTGCGTCCGAAGCCGTGACCCGCAGTCGCCTGGGTACTGGCTGACCCGTTTCCAGCGGGGTCCGCGCGTTCTGAGCAACGCCCGCGGCGACGTCGGCGCATCCGAGTGCCCAGGAACGAGCCCCGGACTGTCCCCGCACCGTCCCAGGACCGTCCCCGCTACGACCCGAGCGCCGGGTCGCAGGCGCTGATCGCGTTGCTCCACTCGGACTGGATCTGCCAGGTGCTGTGGTTCGCCAGGTGGACGACGCCCTGGTAGTTGTATTCGCACTTGTCGGCGACCTCGGAGCCGTTCTTGTCGTACCAGGCGTTGAGGTGCGGGTCGGTGACGGCCTCCATGAACTCGTGGGCGGCCGAGTCGGCCGAGGCCTGGACGGACTCGTCGTAGCTGTTCGCGTGGAGGTTCACCGATCCGAGCGGACTGCAGCCGGCCGGCTGGAGCGGCACGTATGCGACCTCGACGAGGACGCCGTTGGCGGTCGCATCGGAGTGGTAGGCGCAATAGCTGATGTGCGGCATGTTGCTGGTGAACACGAAGTAGATCGTGTCCGGATCGGGCGTCGCGACGAGCTTCGCGACCTCCGCGCCGAGGTTGCTCGTCGAGAGCGCGGTCTTGGGCGGCGTGCTCGTGTCGTGGAGGGCGATGCCCTCGCTCGAGCTGATCTGGCTCGCGGTTCGCATGTACTGCTGCGCGACCTGCAGGTAGGCCGACCCGTCCATGCCGCCGAGGAGCGAGACCATCGCCGGCTGGAGCTGCGGGTCGAACGCGCTCGTCGGGCCCCAGAAGATCGCGACCGTCTTGGAGTGGAGCAGCACCGGACCGCCGTGGTCGATGAGGTTCGACGGGCCGCTCCCCGGCTTCGCGTGGCCGATCGGACGCGTCGAGGCGGGTCGCGCCGAGTCGCCGGTCGAGCGCGCCAAGTCGCCGGTCGAGCGCGCAAGCACGCCGGCGGTCGTCCCGGCCGTGAGGGCCATCGACAGCAGCGACGCCACGGCGATCGGGCCGATCGCGCGGCGGAGCCAGGGCGAGGTCACGGTGATCGTCCTCCAATCGATGTCGGGGATGGGGCGGTGTCGCGGCGAGCCGATCCTGTGGGCCGCCCACTTCGGCTGTCAACCAGCCCGGTGTGCCGGCGCACCTATCCGTCGGAGGCCGTCAGGTCGACCACCGAGGCGTCGAGCGCGTGGACCAGCTCGGCGGGTGCGAGGTGGATGCTCAACCCGCGGATCCCGCCGCCGACCGACACGATCGGCTGGCTCATGACCTCGGCATCGAGGTACACCGGCCAGGCCCGCGTCGAGCCGAATGGCGTGATCGTGTAGCGGACGTAGCCGGTGACCCGCTGAGCCTCGTCCGCGTCCGGCAGCGAGAGCCTGTTGACGCCGAGCGCCGTTCGGAGCTTCGGCCACGAGAACTGGCGACCGGCGGGTGTCAGGACGAAGACGTAGTCGTCCGCGCCCCGCCGCACGACGATCGTCCGAAGCAACGCCTCGAGCGGGATGCCCTGGAGCGACGCGGCCTCTCCGGCGCTCCCGGCGGCCTCCGTCCGGACAACGCGATGGGCCGCACCGGACGCCATGACGGCCCGGATGGCGGGCAAATCCTCGGCCGGCTCGGTCGGGGATCGGTCATGTTCGGTCACGGATCGGTCATGTTCGGTCACGGATCGGTCAGCTCGATCCGGATGCGCTTGTTGATCCGACCCTTCGACTCGTAGCCGGTCACGCGGACGCCTCCGATCTCGGCGGTGTTCGCGACATGGGTCCCGCCATCGGCCTGGAGGTCGAGCCCGACGATCTCGACGGTCCGAACGATCTCGATCCCGGGCGGCAGCAGGTTGACCTTCGTCCGGATCAGGTCCGGGATCGCGAAGGCTTCGGCCCGGGGCAGGTCCCGGACCCGGATGTCGTGGCCGGCCCGGATCTCGGCGTTGACCCTGGCCTCGATCTCGCCGACGAGCTCGCCGGACAGGCGCTCGAACTCGAAGTCCATCCGGCCCGAGCCCGGTTCCATGTTCCCGCCCGTGACCTGCGCCCCATGGTCGCGCCAGACGACGCCGCACAGCGTGTGCAGCGCCGAGTGGGTGCGCATCAGGAGGTGGCGGCGCGGCCAGTCGATCTCGGGGACGACGGTGTCGCCGACCCCCGGCTCGTCGCCGGGCTCGAGCTCATGGACGATCTCGCCGCTCGACTTCCGCGCCGAGGTCACGGTCCAGGTCCGGTCGGCGTCGGTGGCCCGGAGCCAGCCGCGATCGGCCGGCTGGCCACCGCCGCCCGGGTAGAAGACCGTCGCGTCGAGGGTCACGAGCGCGCCGGCTCCGTCGAGCCCGGGCTCGACCGCGACGACGCGCGCCGAGACCTCCCGTCGGTAGGCATCCTCGTAGCAGAGCTGCGCTCCCATGGCCGGAGAGTACCGAGGTCCGGTGCGGGTCGGCACCGTAAATAAGCCCCCGGTAAGCGTCGCGGCCTACGGTCGGGTCGGCGGCTGGCTGCAGCCCGGAGCGGTCGGGAACGCTCGGGTGCGGTCCAGCACCCCGATGGTCCTGGGGCCCACTGGGACTTTCGGTGCATCGACTCGCCCATAGCCCGTTCGTACGGTGGGGCCAATCGGGGAGTGTGGGACGGACTCGAGGAGACCCAGATCAAATGACTGATCGAGTGAAGCGGGCCTGGCAGCTGGTCATGGCCGTCGCTCCGTTCGTGGCCATCGCGCTCGTCGAAGGTGCGATGCGGCGCTGGTAGACCCAGCGCCCAACTTCATACGGACCGGTCGGCTCCTTCCTCCCGCCCGGCCCAGCAAATTGGACGAGACCCGGATTCTCCTCCGGGTCTCGTTCCGATTCTGGCGCGCGGGCACGGAGTAGCCCTCGAGCGCAGCGTGGAACTCGAGCGCGGTCTAGCGCGCCGGCTCCGCGGCGACCGCGGGCACGAGCTCCAGGCGCACGGCGACCATCGCGGCCTCGACCCGGCCGGACACGCCGAGCTTGGCCAGGATGTTGCCGACGTGGACGCCGACGGTCTTCTGGCTGATGAACAGCCGTTCTCCGATCTCGCGGTTCGTCCGGCCCTGGACGATCAGCCCGAGGACCTCCTTCTCCCGGCCTGACAGGCCGAAGGCCGCCTCGGCCGGCGCCTTGGGGCCCCCGTTCGCGGCGAACGCTGCCGCGATCGCCGATCGAACCGCCCCGTGACCGTCGGCATCGACGGCCGCGCGAGACGCGGAGGGCGACGAACCGGCCGGCTCGGGGATCGTGATGAGAGCCCGACTTGCCAGCTCGCGCAGCTCCCGGAGGAGCGGCCGGGCGCCGAGCTCGCGGGCGATGCGGACGGCCTCGAGAATGGGCCCCCGGGCGGCAGCTCGGGCGACCCGCGCGTCCCGGTCGCGGGCCGGGGCGGCGAGCGCGGCCTCTGCCTGGCGCCACCGGGATCGAGCCAGCTGGTAGGGCTCCCCTGCCCGCTCCCAGGCCTGGGCCGCCGCGTCCCAGAGAACCGGGTCGTCGCGGGCGTCGAGGCGGGCGGCATAGGCCCGGGCGGTCGCGATCTGGGCGTCGGCCTCCCGCCGGCTCGGCGAGCCCGGCTGGATCCGGCTCGCGACGAGGACGGCCTCGGCCTCGTTCAGGACGCGCCGGCCTCGCTGTCGGGCGCCGGTGATCTCCGGCAGCGCGCGACGCTCGTGCGCGTCGGCGACTGCAGCCGCCTGGACCTCGAGGTAGGTCGAGGCCATCCGGGCCGTCAGGGCCCAGTCCTCGGCCCGCCGCACCAGGGCCCAGCCGCGCTCGACGGCGCGGCGCGCGTCGGTGACATCCCCGCGCCACAGGGCGAACGCGGCCGCGGCCCGCGTGGCGGGGACCTCGAGCTGCGGATCAGGCGCGTGATCGACCTCGAGCGGCCGCCAGCCGAGGAGCGACGCCGCGCGCTCGTCGACGCCCGTCTCGACCTCGAGCATCGCCGCGGTCACCGATGCGTCGGCGAAGGCGACCGCATCGGGGCTCCATTCGAGGGCCGTGCGGATCGTGTCCCGGGCCTCCGCCCAGCGGCCGGCATTGAAGAGCGCCTCGGCGATGTTCCCGCGAAGCGGGTTGCCGTACGCCACTTCGAGCCCGTCGCGGCGGGCCTGGGCGATCGCCGCGGTCGTGACCGCGATGGCCTCGTCACGCCGGCCGACGAGCGCGAGCGAGGTCGTCAGGTTGAGCGTCGCCCGGAACGCGACGTCAGGATCATCGAGCTCGCGGGCGAGGTCGCGGGCCCGCTCGAGGAGCTCGATGCCATCGGACCCGTCCGCGCCCCAGGCCCGGGCCACCCCGACGGTGCACAGGGCGTGGGCCTCGACGCTGCGCGCGGTCTCGCCGACGCGGCGCGCGACCCCGATCGCATCGTTCCCGACCCGGGCGGCCTCGGCGAAGTGGCCCAGGAGCATCAGCGTCTGGGCAAGCGAGGCGAGGATCCGGGCGCGAGCGAGGGAGTCGTCGGGCGGGATGATCGCGGCCGCGCGACGGTGCTCCTCGAGGGCGCGATCGTGGTCGCCGAGCGTCCGCGTCGTCCGGCCGAGCGTCTCGTGCAGGCCCGCGACAACCTCCGCGTCCTCGCGCTCGCCGAAGCGGCCGGCGGCCGTCTCGAGGTACGCCAGGGCGCGATCGGGCCGGCCGGCAGCCAGCGCGACTTCGGCCGTCTCGAGGAGCAGCCGGCCCGTCATCGGCCGCTCCGAGGCCGTGCCCGGCCCGAGCTCGAGGGCCAGCTCCCGTGCGGCGAGCGCGTCGGCGGCAGAGTCGAGGCGCTCGGCTTCGGTGGCCGCGTCCAGCGCCGCGTGCCGGGCTCGCCCCGGCTCGTACGCCGCGAGCCAGTGGACGAGCGCCGCGCTCGGGGTGCGTCCGAGCGCGGCCGCCAGGGCGAGCCGATGGCGCCGGCGTTGGACGGGCAGCAGGTCGTCCTCGATCGCGTGGGCGATCAGCTCGTGCCGGATCGACAGCCGGCCATCCCCGTCCTCGACGACGAAGCCGTGCTCGATGGCCTCGGCCACGCCCGCCCGTAGATCGGCGTCGAGCACGCCGTCGCCGCGTCGGGGCGCGGTCGTGGAGCGGGGCGGGATGCCGTCCGCGAGCGTCTCGAATGTTGCCGCGACCGCGGCGACGGCCGCCCGGTCGAGCGGCTCGCCGGCCGACGCGAGCAGCCGCAGGATCCGGCGGCACTCCGGATTGCGGCGCGCCATCCGGGCGAGGACCAGCTCGCCGAGCGAGGCCCCGAGCGCGACGCCCGGCAGCTCGCGGCGGGCGGCCAGGATCTCCTCGGCGAGGAGCGGCAGACCGCCCGACCGCTCGGCGACCAGGAGCAGCGCGGCCGCCGTCGGACGCTCGCCCTCGATCTCGGCGACGAGCTGGGCCATGTCGGCGCGGTCGAGCGGGCCGAGCTCGAGGCGATCGGGCGGATCCGCCGCGGTCGTGATCTGGGCGAGATCGGGCAGGAGGGCGTGGCCCCGTGCCAGCCGGTCGGTGCCGTAGGTGACGACGAGGCAGAGCCGGGCAGGCCGCGTGACCCGGGCAAGGAACGTGGCGAGGCCCCGCGTCCCCGCGTCGGCATCGTGGATGTCCTCGAGGACGAACAGGACGGGCTGGCGCTCGCCGCTCCGCTCGAGGAGGCCATGGATCGCCTCGTTCATCCACGCCGCACGCCGTTCCGGCGCGATGCCCTCGCGGCGGTGACGTCGAACGGCATCGCCGAGCCGCGGCGCGAGCTCCGGGAGCAGCGTGACGAGTGGTTCGGCGCCCGGGCCGACCACCCGCCGGAGCTCCGCGTCGTCGAGCGCGGCCAGCCAGGGCCGCAGGCCCGCGGCGATCGGACCGTAGGCGGCCCAGCGCCTGGCTTCGAAGGCGGTGCAGCGGACGACCCGGAACGGGAGATCGAGGCGCCCGACCCGGCGAACCGTCTCGTCGACCAGCCTCGAGACCCCGACGCCACCCGGACCGGCGATCAGGACTCGCGGGCTGCGCCCATCCGAGGCCGCGTCGAGCGCGACGGCAAGCCTCGAGAGCTCGCGCTCGCGACCGACGAAGCGCTCGCTGACGTACCGCGTCGCCATCGAGGCCATCGTGCCATACGTCGGGCCGCTAGAGTCGCGCGATGACCGCCCCGGCAACCTCCCCGAGGGCGCCCCTGAGCGCCCCGGGCTCGATCTGGCAGAACGGCGCGTTCGTCCGGGTGTGGTCGGCGAGCACGATCTCGTACTTCGGCTCGTTCATCACCCGGACCGCCCTGCCGCTTGCCGCGATCCTCACGCTCGGCGCCGGCCCGCTCGAGATCTCCGCGATCCGCAGCGTCGAGTTCGTCGCCTGGCTGCTCGTCGGGCTCGTGGCCGGCGCGTGGGTCGACCGGCTCCGGCGGCGGCCCGTGATGATCGGCGCCGACATCGGCCGGGCGATCCTCCTCGGAACGATCCCGATCGCGGCGATCGCCGGCGTCCTGAGCCTGGCCCAGCTCATCGTCGTCGCCTTCCTGGCCGCCGTCCTCACCCCGTTCTTCAACTCCGCGAGCACGGCGCTCCTGCCGACGGTCATCGATCGGGACGGCCTCGTGCAGGCGAACGGCGCCTTGTCCGCGGGCAACTCCGTCTCGGAGTTCACGGGCTTCAGCGCCAGCGGCTTCCTCGTCCAGCTGCTCACCGCGCCGATCGCGATCGGGATCGACGCGCTCACGTTCGTGGTCTCGGCGGTGCTGCTCTTCACGATCCGGCGACCGGAGCCGCCACGGCCCGCCTTGTCCGAGCGAGAACCGATCGTCCAGGAGATCCGGGAGGGCCTCGGCGTCGTCCGGCGGTCGCCGGTCCTCCGGGCGCTGGCCCTGGCCCACGCGGCGAACCACGTCCTGTGGGGCGTGTTCAGCACCACCTACATCCTGTTCGCGGTCCAGGACGTCGGCCTCGGACCGGCCGCGATCGGGCTGATCTCCGGGCTCGGGGGCCTGGGCGCCTTCGTCGGCGCCGCCGGCGCCACGCGGGTCGTGAACCGGCTCGGGGCCGGGCGGTCGATGATCCTCGGGCTCGTCGGCTTCACGATCGGCAGCGCCCTGATCCCGCTCGCGCCGAGCGGCGCCGTCCTGGTCGCGACGGGCATGCTCGTCGTCCAGCAGCTCCTCGGCGACGGGACGGGCATCCTCTACGACATCGTCGAGACGTCCCTGACTCAGTCGCTGGTCGACGGTCGCGTCCTCGGGCGGGTCGACGCCACGGTGTCGACGTTCACGACGGTCACGGCCCTCGCCGGCGCGATCCTCGGGGGCGTGCTGGCCGAGGCCTTCGGGCTGCGGGCCACGATCGCATTCGGGGTGGTGGCCGGGGCGACGGCGATCGTGTTCATCTGGTTCTCGCCGGCGCGCCTCATTCGCGAGGCTCCCGCACCGCTGGCAACGCACGCCCCAACGCTCGAAGAGGTTCCGGTCACCGAATGACCGAGGCGAAGCCGGCTCCGCGACAGCGCTCCGCGCCGCATCCGCGCAACACGCTGAACGAGCTCACCGGCGAGGAATGGCTCTACTTCACGAAGTCGCTGTGGACCACGGCCTACCCGTCGGAGCTCGGGCACGGGCTCCGGAAGCAGCACGGGGCGAACAAGCCGCCGCGGCTGATGGCCCGGCTGATCGAGTTCTTCACGAAGACCGGCGAGCTGGTCCTCGATCCGTTTGCGGGCGTCGGCGGCACGCTCCTGGGCGCCGCGATCTCCCGCGGTCCGCGACGGGCGCTCGGCATCGAACTGTCGCCGCGGTGGGTCGAGGTCTACGCGCAGGTCGTCGCCGAGGCGATCGCCGCCAACGACGGCCGGGGTCCGAGCCTCGCCGATCTCGGCGCCCAGGACCCGGGCGGCGAGCGGGGCTTCGACCCTCGCGGCCTGGAGCTGCGCGTCGGTGACGCGCTGGCGATCCTGCCCACGATCCCGCCAGCGTCGATCGACTTCGTCGCCACGGATCCGCCCTACAACGTGCAGCTGCCGATGACGATGTCGGGCGGCTCGCTCGCCGAGGACTTCGCCAACCGTCGGACCGCCTACGCCATGGTCACCGACGATCCCGCGGACCTCGCGAACCGCGGCTCGTACGAGGCCTTCCTCGGCGCGATGACCGAGGTCTTCGAGGAGCTCGCCCGCGTCCTCAGGCCGAAGCGCTACGCCGTCGTGATCGTCCGCGACGCCTACCAGAATGGCCGCTACGTGTTCACGGGCGCCGATCTCGCGGCCCGGGCCGAATCCGTCGGCCTCGTCCCGAAGGGTGACCTGATCTGGTACCAGGCCGGGACGCGGCTGCGGCCGTATGGCTACCCGACGGGTTTCGTCCCGAACATCGCCCACCAGCACCTGCTGGTCCTCCGGAACGACAACAGGCGCCGCTCGCGCGGCGCCTGTTGAGAGGAGGGGACGGGCCCGGGCTGGTTCGGGCCTGTCCGTTGCGCGGGTGCCGGATGATTGTCTAGTTGAGCCCTCGGGCGGCCAGGAGCGCGCTCAGCGCATCCTCGACCTCGATCTTCGGCTCCTCGGCGGCCACGGTCTCGCGGCCGATGGTCGCGGGCATGCCCAGCGTCGTCCGATGGACCCAGCCGCGCTCGCCCTCGGCGGTCACGACCTCCCAGTACGGACCGCTCGACTCGACGACCTGGAGCTCGTCGCCGGCCATGAGGTCGGCCATCTGCATCCCGAGGACCTCGTCCGGACGGTCGAGGAGCGGGACCATCGCGTAGCGGACGACCCGCAGCTCGGCCGTCGTCGGCGCGGTGGCGGGGCCGAAGCGGCTCGGCGCTCGCGACGCGGAGCCGAACTTGGCCGGATCGGAGAAGCGGGCGGCCTGGACCGACGGGCGGCGCCAGCGGGGCATGTTCGCCTCGGGGTCGTTGCTGGCCGCCGCGGCCACGGCGGATTGCGGCGCCATGGCCACGACGGTGGGATGCTCGACCGGCGGCAGCTCGACCTGCCGTCGCCGTCGAACGACACCGGCCATCCCGACGAGGCCGGCGAGGACGATCGCCAGGCCGACCGTGACGGTCGCGGCGAGACCCGCGTACATGGACGTCACGACGACGACGCCCATCACCGCGGCCATGAGGATGAGTCGCCCGAAAGCCCTGATGAGTCCGGCCATCCGTCTCTCCCGCCGGGTGTGGGCACCCGGTACTGATGGGCCGAGGATGGTCGCCAAAAGAGTGGCGCGGCAATGGTACGGGGGTCATGTCGGATCGGAGACGGAGGCTGTGGTGCAGGTGGGTCCCAGCCGGTCGATGGTTCTGTCGGCTCTACGTACCTGACCCGAACAGGTCATGTTTCGAGCTCGGACGGGGGTCAAGGATGTCCGCCATGCAGGTCATCGCATCGCAGCGCGCCATCCCCGGACGGCCCACCAGGCTCCGCGTCGTCGCCGACTTCTCGTGGGCGGCGATCCTGCTGACGCTCTCCCTGACCCTCGTCTACTTCGTGTTCGTGGCCGGCTTCCTCGACCAGTTCACGCCCGCCGGCAGGCCCTCGACGTTCCAGGTCGTCTCGGGCGCGCTCGCGTGGGCGTTCGCCCTCACGGCGCCGGCCGGCGCCGGCCTCCTGGGCCTCCTGCGTCTGACGACGGCGATCGAGCGGTACCGCGCTCGCCGGCCGCGCATCACCCCCGCCGTGCGCCTCGCCCGGGCGATCGGGGACGACCACATCGTCGCGACGGGCGTCCGGATGCCGGACGGCTCGCGGATCGTCCCCGAGCTCGTCATCGGGCCGTTCGGCGCGGCCGTCATCGAGGAGCTGCCACTGGCCTCGCAGGTCCTGTCCCGTGGCGTCCGCTCGTGGGAGGTCCGGTCGGGCGTCGGCCGCGTCCGGACCGTCGAGAGCCCGCTCGAGCGCGCGACGCGCGACGGCGATCGGGTCCGGACGTGGCTGTCCGGCGACGAGACCGAGGTCGTCCTCAAGGTCTACTCCGCGGTCGTGGGGACCGATCCGCGGGTCGAGCGCACGCCGAGCTGCGCGGTCCTCGCGCCGGACCAGCTCGTCGAGTGGCTGGCGTCCCTGCCGCCACAGCGCTCCCTCGACGCCCATCGCCGCGATCGCATCCTGAAGCTGGTCCGCGCCGCGCTCTGACCCGGCCGCCCGGCGATCGGCAGTGGTAGGGGAGGGAGGACTCGAACCTCCGACTTCCGAGGTATAAGCTCGGCGCCTCTAACCGACTGGGCTACTCCCCCGCCCCATCGTACGCCGCACGCCGAGGCGAGCCGCCCGCCGAAGCACCGGCCTCCCGCGAGACGGCCTGTGCCAGCCAGATGTCGGGCCTCATGTGCACCCCCAGCACCTGATCCCGGCGAATCGGGGATCGGACGGGCGGGAGGCGTCCCAACCGGGCCCGAATGTGCATCCGGCACGGCATTCGTGCGGTTTCCCGCGGTTGCGTGCCGCGCCAGGGCCGATTTCGCCCCGACAGGTGCCCCACCGGCACCTGGGCCTGAGCCCGCCCCGGACCCGGCCGCCAGTTCAGCTCAGCAGTGGCTCGAGGATCTGCGTGACGATCACGAGCTGCAGGTAGGCAATCGGGATCGCGGCGAACAGGCCGAGGGCGGCGCTCCAGGCCGTGCGGGTCGATCGCTCACCGGAGCCGCGCGGGAGCGGCACGACGAGATAGGTGACCACCGAGCCCACGACGAGAATCAGGGCGACATCCAGCGCGAGGGCGAGGAGCCGCAGGTCCCCGCCGGGCAGGCCCACCCCCCGATCCAGCGCCACGTCGTAGGCGAGCAGGACGATGCCGAGCACGGCGGAGACCCCGACGCTCGAGCCGACCGAGCGCACGACCGGGCGCGGCGCGTTCCGGAACTGGCGCCAGCGGATCTCGAGCCAGCCCCTCCGGCGGGGCTGCGCGTCGATCAGGACACCACCGAAAGGACCCGCCGGGCCGGCAGCTGCTCGGGCGTGTGCGTGGAGAGGAGGCGGACGCCGTCGAGGAAGCGATCGAGCTCGTGCTCGGTCGTCCAGCAGCCGATGCTGATCCGCAGGGCATCGACGAGTGGCACGACGCGGGCCACCGCGAACGTCCGGGCGGCCAGCTCCTCGAGCGCCGCCTGGGCCGGCCAGCCGCCGATCCGGAACGACACGAGCCCGGCCATCCGGTCGCGCGGCGTCAGCAGCGTCACGTTGTCGATCGCCGCGAGCCGGTCGGCAGCGAGGCGGGCCATGGCGGCACCGCGCCGGAAGACAAACTCGAGGCCGACGAACATCGTCAGCCAGCCGATGGCCCGAGCCATCGCGACCACCGACGGGCGGTGGAACGGCGACGCCTGGAATCGGCGCGCGTCGTCGAACAGGTGGACCGATCCCTCCGAGTCGTAGCTCGCCATCGCGAAGTGGCCGCCGAACGACGGCTCGGCAGCCACGATGAAGTCGCGCGACGCCCAGAGCGCGCCCATCCCCTCCGGACCGAGCAGCCACTTCTGCGCCGGGACCGCGTACAGCTCGATCCCGAGGTCGGCGACCCGAACCGGGATGGCGCCCGCGGCCTGGGCGCCATCGACGATGACGACGGCACCCCGCTCGTGGGCGAGGGCCGCGATCCGCTCCACGGGGAGGACCGTGCCGGTCGTCCAGAGCACGTGGGAGAATGACACGAGGCGAGTCCCGGGCGCGATCGCCCGGTCGAACGCGGCGAGGATCTCCGCCTCGGGCGCCGAGCCGTCGAAGTCGGCGAACCGCAGCTCCACGCCGAGGCGGTCGCGGATCGCGTAGAGCGGCCCCAGCGCGCCGGCGTGCTCGTGGGTCGTCGTGACCGCGACGTCGCCGGGATGCCAGTCGATCGCCCACGTGCCGTGGTTCATGCCGTCGGTCGTCGCGTGGGTGAGCCCGACCTCGTCGAGCTCGCCGCCGATCACGGCGGCGACCGCGGCTCGCGCCTCGTCGATCCGGACGAGGAGCTCCTCGTAGTACGCGGCGTCGGCCCGCCCGATGTCCCGCTCGTACTCGACCAGCTGGGTCATCGCCGCGACCGCGTCGACCGGCATCGGCCCGCAGGAGCCGGTGTTCAGCTGGATCCCCGACGCCAGCGACGGCAGCGCCGCCCGGACCGCCGCGAGCTTCTCGGCATCGGGCATGAACGGGGAGACCACGTCCCTAGAATACCGGCGATGGAGGTCCCGACCGCCGGCCCCCGCCTCGGCTGGCTCCGCCCGTGACCGGGCCCGGTTCGGTGGCCGCGTATCGAGGTCCCGCCGCCGGCTTCGCCCGACCCGAGCTGCTGGCCTCGACCGACTGGGTCGCGGCCGGGATGAACCGGGGCGAGGTTCGAATCCTCGACGTTCGCTGGCGACCCGACGGCACCGGCCGCCAGGCGTTCGAGTTCGGGCACATCCCGGGAGCCGTCCACCTCGACTGGCGAGCGGAGCTCGCCGAACCGACGGCCGAGGAGGAGGGCCCGTCGCTGCGGATCGCCGGGCCCGAGCAGGTGGCCGCCGCGCTGTCCCGGGCGGGCGTGGGCGACGGCATGACGGTCGTCCTGTACGACGACACGATCGGCCTGTACGCCTCCCGCGTCTGGTGGAGCCTGCGGGTCTACGGGTTCGAGTCCGCGCGCGTCCTGGACGGTGGCTTCCCGGCCTGGGCCGACGAGCGGAAGCCGATCTCCACGGCCGACCTGCCGCATGCCGAGGCGTCCTTCACGCCCCGGCTGAACCCTCGACTCCGGCTCACCACGCCGGACGTCCGGGGCCTGCTCGGCTCGACCGAGGCCCAGATCATCGATGCCCGTGCGGTCCCCGAGTACAGGGGCCACGAGGGCAACGCCCGGCGCCTCGGCCACATCCCCGGCGCCATCAACATTCCCGTCGGCTCGACCCACAAGCCAGGCTCGCAGCGCCTCCGCGATCCCGAAGTGCTCCGGGCACAGTTCCTCAAGGCGAACGTGGCCCGCGGCCGCCGGCTCGTGACGTATGACGGCTCGGGCATCGGCGCGGCGCGATTGGCGTTCGTCCTGGCGCTCCTTGGCCACGACGACGTCGCGGTCTACGACGGTGGCTGGGCCGAGTGGGGCGACCGCCTCGACCTCCCCGTCGAGCGCTGAGCGGCCCGCCGATGACGGCCCAGGACTTCGGGGGGCTGCTCCTGCCCTGGCATGACTTCTTCCTGGCCACCGCCGGCGCAACCGCCGCGCTGCTCGGGCTCCTGTTCGTCGGCGTGTCGATCAACCTCTCGGCCATCACAGCGGACGAGCGGATCGATCTCAAGGCTCGGGCCGCTCAGGCCTTCACGAACCTCGTGATGGTGCTGATGGTGTCGCTGGAGATGCTGATCCCGAGCCCGGACCCGAACTGGATCGCGGCGGGGCTCGTCATGGCGAGCGCGTTCGGGATCGTCCGGGTGGTCCAGAACCTGAGCTCGGTGCGATCGATGCGCCAGAGCCGCAGCCAGACCCTGCCGCTGCGGGCAACGCTCCGCCGGGTCGGCTGGACGGCCATCGCCGACCTGGTGCTGCTGTTCACCGCCTGGCGCATCTGGGACACGCAGGGTCAGGCCAACGTCATCGCGAACCTGATCTTCGTGACGTTCGTGCTGCTCGTCGGCGCCGCCGACATCGCCTGGGAGATGCTCACCGAGGTCAGCGGCGAAGCGGCGTAACGTTCGAGCCGGGTGGGCGTTCGTCCACCCGGAGGGCGATGACCGGGCGATGTCCAGGCGATCCGCGCTCGCGTTCGTGCTGCTGCTGGGCGGGCTGCTCGTCCTGCGCGCGCTGTTCGGCGACGTCGACCAGCTGATCGTCGTCTGGCCGGCGCTCGGGGTCGCGGCCGGGGCGATCGCCAGGCATGCCCGGCGGGCGTGGCTCGCGCTCGTCGCCGGATTCATCTACTACCCGGCCATCGTCGGACTCGGGCTCGCGCCGAGTCTCGGCCCGTGGTGGTTCCTGCAGGGGCTGTTCGCCGGGCTCGTCCTTGGCCTCGGCTTCGCGCTCGGCGGGACGATCGGCCCGGACCGCCGTCCGTGGCTGGTCGCCCGGAGCTCCTGGGCCGAGGCCGGGACCCGGCAGCGGGCCGTCGTCCTCGGCGCGCTCGCGCTGTCGCTGGCTGTCCTCGGTGGCTACGTGACCTACGCCGGCGTCGTCGGATCGGAGACATTCCTCCATCCCGATCGTGATCCGAATTGCACCACGCCGGCGCAGGCCTACGGCTGGACGTACGAAGCCATCAACTACGACATCGCCGACGACGCCAAGCTCGCCGCGGCGAACCCCGATCCCACCCATTGCTCGAGCCAAGGCGCCACGGCCGGGAATCTCGTCCGCAGCCCCGACGGCGTGCCGATCGCCGGCTGGTACATCCCGTCGGCCGACGGCTCCGGACCGACGGGCCCGACCGTGATCCTCGTCCACGGCTGGCACGGCAACAAGAGCGGGATGCTCCCCTATGCGAAGCCGCTCCACGACCGGTTCAACCTCGTGCTCATCGACCTCCGGGACGACGGCCGCAGCGGGGTCGCGGACGTGACGATGGGCCTGCGCGAGCAGACCGACCTCGAGGCGATGATCGACTGGCTGGTGGCGACGAAGCAGCCATCGTGGATCGGGGCGGTCGGCAACTCGATGGGCGGTGCGACCGTCCTCGCGGCCGCGGCGCACGACCAGCGCATCCGGGCGGTGATCCTCGAGTCGACCCACGCGACCCTGATCGCCTCGGGCGGCAACATCGCCGAAAACGAGCACGGCTATCCGGCCCAGCCGACCGGCTGGGCGATCATCACCTTCACCTCGTGGCGCATCGGGGCGGACGTGACCTCGATCGACCCCGTCCGGACGATCGGCGAGCTCGGCAACCGCCCCGTGCTGCTGATCCATGGGACGGCCGACCGGGTCGACTATCCGGCCACGAGCGCCGAGCTCAACTTCAGGGCCGCGCTGGCCGCCGGCGTCCCCGCCGAGCTGGAGTACTGCCAGGACGGCACGCACGGCAGCTCCGTGACCGCCTGCCCCGACCAATGGTCGCGCTGGGCGAACGACTTCTTCGGAGCCGCCGCGGGAATCTGACCCGGTCGGCCGGACCAGGAGTAGGCTCGCGCCGTCATGGCCGGCGTGCGAGCCCGGCGCCGCCCGATCGCGCTGGGAGCCGCGCTCCTGCTGGTCGCCCTCGTCAGCGCCGACATCGCGGCCTGGTCGATCCACGGCGCGGCGCCTGGCGCAACGCCTGGCTCGTCGCCCGGCGCGACCGGCACGGGCGCCGCCCCGGGGGGACCGTCGACCTCGATCGCCTCGCCCGCCGCCGCGTCGCCGGCGGCATCTGGCATGGACCTGCCGGCGCCGGCCGGCGTGGCGCCGGCACTGCCCACGTGCCCCGCCGAGACCCAGCAGTTCCCGGCTGGCTACACCGCCTACCACACCTACACGGAGCTCTGCGAGGCGATCGTCGCCGCCGCGAGGGCCCACCCCGCGATCTCCCGACTCTTCTCGATCGGCACGAGCGACAAGGGGCGCCAGATCTGGGCGATGGAGATCAGCACCCACCTGACCGACGGCACGCATCCGCCGGGCGTCCTCTTCGACGGGCTGACCCACGGCCTCGAGCACCTGTCGCTCGAGATGCCGCTCGCGATCATGGGCTGGCTGCTGAACGGTTACGGCTCGAGCACCACGATCACGAACCTCGTCCGGACGCGGGCGATCTTCATCGTCTTCGACGTCAACCCCGACGGCGCGGCGTACGACATCGCGGGCGGGGTCTTCCACCAGTGGCGCAAGAACCGGCAGCCGAACGCGAACGGCAGCATCGGCACCGACATCAATCGCAACTACGCCGACCACTGGGGCTGCTGCGGGCTGGTCAGCTCGAACCCGTCGAGCGGCTACTACAAGGGCACCGCGCCGTTCTCGACGCCGGAAGCGGCCGCGGTCGAGCACTTCGTCCAGTCGCTCGTGTTCGGCGGGCGGCAGGAGATCCGCGCCTCGATCTCGTTCCATGCCTCGGGCCGGCTCGTCATGTGGCCCTACGGCTACACGACGGCGGCGATACCTTCCGACATGACGGCCGTCGACCACTCGATCTTCGTCGCGCTCGGGAGGCACATGGCGTCGCTGAACGGCTACAGGCCCGAGCAGGCGAGCTCGCTGTACATCGACAGCGGCACGGCCCGCGACTGGTACTACGGCAAGAACGGGATCTACGCGTTCACGTTCGAGCTCGGGACCGGCACCTACCAGCCGTCATCGGCGATCGCGCCCGAGCTGAGCCGCAACAGGGCAGCCGTCCTCTACCTCATCGAGATGGCCGGCTGCCCGTACCAGGCGACGAAGGGTGCGACCCACTGCTGAAGCCGCGCCTCGCGGAGCGCTCTCCTCGGCCGCTAGCCCGACCAGCGGACGCGGATCGGTCGGCTGAGGCCGAGCGGCAGCGACGTCGCCTCGGCTTCGATGGCCGCGCGCTCGGTGGCCGTGAGTGGCCGCAACGGCTCGACGGCTAGGTCCGTGTCTGCTCGGCGCCACGTGCCGGCGATCTTGCCGTCGACGAGCACCGTCCCCGGCCAGACCCGCGACGTCCAGACGGCCGCGCGGCCCGCGGCATCGGGCACGACGAGCTCGCGATCGGCGCCCCACAGCAGCACGTAGGTATCCCCGCTGGGGAGGAAGCGGATGCCCGACGCACGGTCATTGGAACCCGCTCGAACGCTCGATTCGTCATCCGCCCGGATCCACCGCTCGCCGACGGTCGTGTCGACCTCGACGAGCTCGCCGGCCATCGTCTCGAAGGTCCGCTTCGCGCCGCCCGGCCTGATGCCGGCCCAGCGGGCAAACCCCGCGATCGAGCCCGGTCCGAGCACGTGCAGGTATCGCCGGAGCAGGTCCGCGCGGGCCTCGCTCACCGGCATCGCCGGTGCCGGGATCGTCCAGACGATCGGTTGCCGCGCGCCCTCCCAGCGGATGAGGATCCGCCCGGTCGTCGCGCCATAGCGAAGCGAGTTCGGATGGACACCGATCCCGTGGCCGGCCTGGCCGTAGCCCATCCGTCGGCCGTCGAGATGGGCCTCGAGCCGGTCGGCGGCGGTCTCCGCGCGGCGGAGACCCGCGGCATCGTCGGGCATCCGGCCGAGCGTGAACGGCGCGATGTCGTCGGCCGAGATCACGTAGTCGCTGAACCGCGGGCCCCAGACCTGGACGAGCGACGGGTGCTCCCAGCTCGTCGGCTCGATCCCGCCGACCCGGGCGTGGAGCGACAGGAGCGCGGCGCGGGGCATGCTGTCGGGCAGGCCGGCCCACGCGGCGTGCCGCAGCGACTCCGGCGTGAGCGGCCGTCGAGCGTCGAGCTGACCGGCGCGCTGTCGATGCCTCAGGACCTGGTCGCGGGTGAGGGAGAGGCGCGCACCGGCCATCGCGGGACTCAGTACACGAACGGCACGAGGGCGCGTCGGCCGCGAGCGTACGCGTCGTAGTCGGCATATCGCGCACGGAGCCAGGCCTCCTCGCGGCGACGCTTCAGGTCGAGGATCACGAACAACAGGGCGGTCGCGCCGAGGGTCGCGAGCGATCGGCGCTCGATCGCGACCCCGAGCCCAATCACGATCAGGCCGAAGTACACCGGGTGGCGGACCCAGCGATACGGTCCGTCGCTCACCAGCGAGCCATCCGATCGCGGGCGCGGCACCGCGGTGAACGAGCCGGCCCGTCCCAGGCTCTGGGCAGCCCACACGACGACCGCCAGCCCGACGAGCGCGATCGCGACCCCGACGGCGATCGTCACGTCCCGGATCGAGGCCGGCACCTCGGCCCGGAACTCGGTCGTGAACGCGATCAGCCCGAAGCAGGCGACCTGGAGGACGACCCAGCCCTCGCCCTTCGGGCCGAGCGACGGGATCGACGAGCCCCCGGTCAAGGTGCCGTCGCGGGTGACCTGCGGGCGCCGGCCGTCACGAGGTGCTCGGCGCCGGCCTGGAGGCCCTCGAAGAGGCGGGTCACGGTCTCGAGCGTGTCGATCTCGGAGGCGGGCTTGTCGAGGCGCAGCTGCGCGATGCGCGGGAAGCGCAGAGCAAAGCCCGACTTGTGCCGGTTCGACCGAAGGATGACGTCGAAGGCGACCTCGACGACGACCATCGGCTCGACGACCCGATACCGGCCGTGCTGGCTGATCGTGTGCTCCTCGAACCAGCGGGTCATCGTCGCGATCTCGGCGTCGGTCAGGCCGGAATAGGCCTTTCCGATCGTGACGAGGCGGTCGTTCGCCTCGTCGCGGACGGCGAACGTGTAGTCGGAGAGGACGCCGTGGCGCTTGCCGTGCCCGACCTCGACGCCCACCACGACGCAGTCGATCGTCGCCAGCGCCTTCTTCATCTTCAGCCAGCCGTACCCCCGCCGGCCCGGCGAGTACGGGCTCCTGGGGTCCTTCACCATGAGGCCCTCGTTCCGACGGCCGCGGGCCTCGGTGAACGCCGCCTCCAGCGCGTCCTCGGAGTCGGCGGTGGACAGGTGGGCGAGCGCAAAGCCGCCGCCGTCATCGGCGAGCGGCAGCTCGAGGGCTTCGAGCCGGCGGCGGCGCTCCTCGAGCGGGGCTTCCAGGAGTGGCGCCACGGTGTCGCGCTCCGCTCCGTTGCGTGACTGGCCGGCCGACAGCCCGAGGACGTCGAACGCGACGTAGATCACCGGCACATCGGCCATCACCTCGGCCGACGGGTCCTTCCGACCGAGCCGCGCCTGCAGCGCGATGAACGGCAGCACGACCCCGTCGCGCCAGGCGAGGATCTCGCCGTCGAGGATGCCGTCCCAGTGGAGCGGCCGGGCCGCCGCCGCGATATCCGGGAACTGGTTCGTGATGTCGTGGAGGTCGCGCGAGTAGAGGCGGACCTCCGTTCCCTGACGGTGCAGCTGGCAGCGGATGCCGTCGTACTTGTCCTCGACCCAGACCACAGGCCCGAGGCGGGTGATGATCTCGCGCGCATCCTCGGCCGGCGAGGCGAGCATGAACTTGAGCGGATGGAACAGCGCGAGCGACGCGGTGTCGAGCTGGTCGCGATGGGCAAGGACCGCCGTCTCGCCGATGTCGCCGGTCAGCATGCCGGCCCGCTTCACGGCGTCGAGCGGGCGATCGAACGCCCTGGCGATCGCAGCCTCGACCAACCCCTCCCGGAGCCCGATCCGGAGCTCGCCGGAGAGGACCCGGATGATCCCGCGGGCGGTGCGCGGATCGGCGCGGGCCAGGAGCGTGGCGAGCAGGGCCGCCTTGCGGGCGGGCCCGGATGCCGCCTCGATCGCCTCGAACGTCGTCGCGACCTCGACCAGGCTCGGGCTTCCGGCCTGGTCGGGGTCGTGGCCGGCTCGGGCGAGGACGTCGCCGATCGCCATCGACAAATCGGAGAAGCGGTCGTACGCCGCGCCGAGGTCGGCGGCGTCGGTCGGCACGACCTGCGCGACGGCGTTCGAGATCGCCGCCCAGCCGATGCCGGCCGCCCGCTGATCGGCCTCGGGGAAGGGTCGCCCGGTCAGAAAGACGACCGCGATCCGGAGCTCCTCCTCGGTCAGCGAGCGCAGGTAATCGGCCAGCAGACCGGTCTTCTCGGAGGTTCGGGTGGTGGCGGCGACGCGCTCGGCGAGCTCGCTCCAGCGCCGCATGCGATCGATGGTATACCGTGCCTCCGTGGCCGCCCCCGAACCCGCCGGACGCTGGTTTCCCGATCAGATCGAGGGTCGGAAGGTCGTCCTGCGGCGTCATTCGGCCGACAACATTGTTGCCTTCCGGCGCTGGTATTCCGACCCCGAGGTGGCTCGCCTGGCACGCTACCAGGACACCCCGATGCGGGAGGAAGAGGTCAACCGGTTCTTCCAGGTGCGGGCGCTCGGGCCCGAGTCGCTCACGATGGCGATCCACGAGCGCTCGACCGGCCGGCTCATCGGGACCTGCGCCTTCAGCCAGATGGACGGCGAGAACGGCTCGGCCCTGTACCACATCACGATCGGCGAGAAGGATGTGTGGGGCCGCGGCTACGGCACCGAGGCGACCCAGCTGATGGTCGACCACGCGTTCGGCCTGCTTCGCCTGCATCGGGTCGCGCTCTCGGTGTTCGAGTTCAACGAGCGTGCGATCCGCGCCTACGCCCGGGTCGGCTTCATGATCGAGGGCCGCGCGCGCGAGGCCGTCTGGCGCGACGGGCGGTGGTGGGACGAGATCTCGATGAGCGTGCTCGCGCCCGAGTGGCAGGCGCGGAAACGCGGGGCTCGTACGGCGCGACAGGCGACGGCCGCGCCCGCCGAACGCGAACCCGCGCCGACGAGCCGGTGACGCCCGGGCCGGACGCGCTGCGAGCCCGCCAGGAGATCCGCGCCCTCATCAACGCCAGGGGCCACACCGTCGACAACGCCCGCGCCGCCGTCGCATGCCTCGTGGCCGCGTTCGACGCCGGCCACCTCCAGCGGACGCCGGAGCTGCTGCTCTTCCTGGCCGATCTCGGCCCGGCGCTCGAGCAGGACGAGGGCCAGAAGCTCGGCGGCAAGAGCGCCGAAGCCGCGCGCTTCATCCTGCGCGCGATCGACGCCGAGCTCGACAACGCCTGAGGCCGGACCGGAGCGATGATCGCCCGCTCCGGAGCTCGTCGCCGAGCCTCGGAGCCTCGGGCGGGCCCGCCGCGCCACGAGCCCACGCGCCGACCATGCCCGCCGGGCCATGCCACGGGCCTTGCTGCCGCACGACGCCGCAGTTCTCGCCTGATAGTCCCTTGGTGACTACCGGTCAGTCACTCCGGTCGGTGTCGCCGCGGAGCTGAACGTGCGTCACGCCCTGCGGCCCGGTCACGGTCGCCAAACCCGTCCCGAGGGACTACGTGGCACCAAACCCTCTGCCCCATAGTCACTGCAATCCTAAGTGGCAAACGGCCCGCGGCCGGCGCTTGCCGCCGTCGTCGCCTCGCGGTTGGCGCGGCCGCCGTCGCCTCCGCCGTCGCTGTCGACGGCCGCGCCGGGACGGTTCTCCGGACGACCTCTTGACTCTCGACCGACCCGAGGGTCCACGATGCGCGCATGCCCGCTGACACCGACGACGAGCTGATCACGATCGGGCGATTCGCCCGGCTGTCGGGGCTCTCGATCGGCGCGCTCCGGCACTACGACGAGCTCGATCTGCTGCATCCCGCGGATGTCGACCGATTCACCGGCTACCGGCGCTACCGGCGGGCGCAGCTCGACACCGCGAGGGTCATCGCCAGGCTCCGCGATCTCGAGGTCCCGATCGAGGACATTCGCGACGTCCTCGCGTCCGACGATCCGGCCGAGCAACGCCGGCTCATCGCCGAGCAGCGCCGAAGGGCCCAGGCCCGCGCGGACCAGCTGCACTACCGCATGCACGTCCTCACCCAGCTGAGCTCTGGAAAGGAGCCCCTCGTGGCCACCCGCACCGCCATCGATCCCGCCACCGACCTCGACGGGGCGACCCATCGCCGCCTCGGCAGGGACCTCTTCAACTTCACCTGGACGCTCATCGAGAAGGCCGACCGGACGCCGGCCGAGATCGACGAGATGATCCATGCGGCGCACGCCTCGACCTACCACTGGTCGAAGGCCGAGGGCGCGACGATCGCGAACCTGGCTCGCGGCGAGTGGCAGTGCTCCCGCGTCTACTCGGTGCTCGGCCGCGGCGAGCCCGCGGTCTGGCACGCGAAGCGCTGCCTCGCCCTCGTCGAGGCGGCCGAGCAGGCCGGCGAGGCCGAGGACTGGGATCGTGCCGGCGCCTACGAGGCGCTTGCCCGGTCGCACGCCGTGGCCGGCGATCGAGCCGAGGCCGAGGCCTGGCGCGACCGGGCGAAGACGGCGATCGCCAAGGTCGAGAACGAGCTCGACCGAGGGCACATCGAGGACGACATCGCTACATTGCCGCTGTGACCCGCGCCGCCATCGATCCGAGGGACCGGCTGTTCGCGGTCCTCGACGATCAGGCGGCGGTCGAGCACGCGACCGAGGCGCTCCAGTCGATCGGCATCGCCGATCGCGACATCGAGGTCCTCGCCGGGTCCAGCGCCGCCGATGGGTTCGACGGCACCGGCGCGGTCCACGGGCCGCTGGCCCGGATCCGGCGGGCGTTCGAGTTCTCCCTGGCCGACCAGATGCCGGACCTGGCCTGGTACGAGGCCGCGCTCCGGGAAGGCCGGTTCGTGGTCGGGGTCCGGACCCGGGACGCGGCCACGACCCGCCGAGCCGTCGCGGGCCTGACGGGCGCGGGCGGCCACTTCATCAACCGGTTCGGGCGTCTCCAGACCGAGGAGTACGCCCGCTGGCGGGGTCGCGAGCCGGACGTCCACGTGCTCCTGCGCCGGTGACCACGCCTCGGTGAGCGGGGGCGAACGGGTCGTCTTTGACCAGGTCACGAAGCGCTATCCGGGGACGGCCGCGGATCGCGGCGGTGCCGTCGAGGGACTGAGCCTCGAGATCCCGGCCGGCAAGGTCTGCGTGCTCGTGGGCCCATCGGGCTGCGGCAAGACGACGAGCCTGCGGATGGTCAACCGGCTCGTCGAGCCGACGTCGGGGCGAGTGCTCGTCGGCGACGTCGACGTCATGACCCGCGACGTCATCGAGCTCCGCCGGGGCATCGGCTACGTCATCCAGCAGGTCGGACTGTTCCCGCACCAGACGATCGCCGACAACGTGGCCACCGTCCCGAGGCTCCTCGGCTGGTCGAAGCCGCGCCTCCGGGAGCGCTCGGACGAGCTGCTCGCCCTCGTCGGGCTCGACCCGGCGACGTACCGCGACCGCTATCCGAGCCAGCTCTCGGGGGGCGAGCGCCAGCGCGTCGGCGTCGCCCGGGCGCTCGCCGCGGACCCGCCGATCCTGCTCATGGATGAGCCGTTCGGCGCGGTCGACCCGATCGTCCGCGAGCGCCTCCAGAACGAGCTGCTGCGGCTCCAGGAGGACCTCGCCAAGACGATCATCTTCGTGACCCACGACATCGACGAGGCCATCAAGATGGGCGACCTCGTCGCGGTGATGCAGGTCGGCGGGCACCTCGCCCAGGTCGGGCCGCCGGCCGAGATCCTGGCGAACCCGGCGAACGACTTCGTCGCGCGGTTCGTCGGCGCGGATCGCGGGCTCAAGCGCCTGTCGCTGAGCCGCGTCGGCGAGCTTGAGCTGCGGATGCCGATCACCGCCCATCCCGGCGACGACGCGGCCGACGCCCGCCGTCGGGTCTGGACCGACCCGATGCGCTACCTCATGCTCCTCGACGCCGCGAACCGCCCGATCGGCTGGGTCGACGAGCGCTCGATCCCCCGTGATGGTCCGCTCCAGGCCGACCTCGGGGTCGCGGCCTCTCCCCTGCTCAACCGGCGGACGACGCTCAAGGACGCGCTCTCGATGCTGCTCGATGCCGACGTCCAGGCCGGCCTCGTCGTCGACCGGACCGGCGCGCTGCTGGGGCTCGTGACCGCGGACACGATTGCCGAGTTCATGCGGTCATCGGTCCCGGCCGTGCGCGACGTTGCGCCAGCCGCCATGTCGGAGCCGGGCGCGTGATCGATTTCGGCTGGATCGCCGATCACGTCGGCGCGATCGCCGGTCGGATCGGCCAGCACCTCGAGTTCGCCGCGATCGCGCTCATCGTCGGGTTCGTGATCTCGTTCGGGCTCGCCGTGGCGTCCCTCGGGCGGCCGCGGGTCTACGCGCTCGTGACGGTGCTGTCGGGCATCGTCTACACGATCCCGAGCCTCGCGCTCTTCTTCGTCTTCGTCTCGATCACCGGGCTGAGCCTGCTCACGGCCGAGATCCCGCTCGTCCTCTACACGTTCCTGATCTACGTCCGGAACATCGTCCTCGGGTTCGAGTCGGTCCCGGCCGACGTCATCGACGCGGCGAACGGCATGGGCTTCTCCCGGGCCGAGCGCTTCCGGCGGGTCGAGCTCCCGATCGCGGTTCCCTTGATCATCGCCGGGGTCCGCCTGGCCAGCGTCTCGACGATCGCACTCGTCACGATCACCGCGACCCTCGGGGTCGCCTTCGGGGGCCTCGGCTTCTTCCTGTTCGAGCGGCCGTTCTTCTTCACCGAGGTGCTCGTGGGCGCGGTCGGCTCGATCGCCATCGCGGTCGGCGTCGACGTCCTCTTCACGCGGCTGGAGCGGCGCCTGACGCCGTGGTCGACGCCCAAGCTCTTCGAGGCACGCGGCCGGGCCATCCCGTTCCCACAGCCGCCGATCACGTAGGCGGGCAGGCGTGGACGTCCTCGTCGCCTGGCTCACCGACCCGGCCCACTGGACCGGCCCGAACGGGATCCCGACCCGCCTCGCCCTCCACGTCGCGATCTCGGTCGTGTCGCTGGCGATCGCCGGGGCGATCGGCCTCCCGGCCGGCATCTGGATCGGCCACACCGGCCGCGGCGAGCGACTCGCGAGCAACCTCGCCCTCCTCGGCCGGGCCCTGCCGTCGCTCGCCGCGATCGCAATCGTCGTGCCGATCACGACCCTCATCGATCCGGACAAGGGTTTCAAGCTCTATCCGACCGTCATCGCGATGGTCGTCCTGGCCGTCCCGCCGATCCTCGTCAATACCTTCACCGGCATCCGCGAGGTCGATCGGGACCTCGTCGAGGCGGCCCGGGGCATGGGCCTGCGCGAAATTGAGCTGATTTGGGGCGTCGAGCTGCCGCTCGCCATGCCCGTGATCGTCGGGGGCATCCGGTCGGCGACGATCCAGGTCATCGCCACGGCGACGCTCGGGGCGATCTACGGGCTCACCGACCTTGGCAGCTACCTGACCGAGGGCATCGCCCAGGCCGACGACGGCAAGCTGTTCGGCGGCGTGGTCCTCGTGACGTCCCTGGCGCTCCTCGCCGAGGGCTCGCTCGCCCTGGTCCAGCGTCGGCTGACGTCGCCCGGAGTCCGTTTCGCCACCCGTTGATATAGTCGCCCGGCCCGACGCAATCCACCTCGGATACGCGAGGAATATCAGGAGGCAGACCCAATGCGGCTACACCGCGGGCTCGCCCTCGGGGCGTCCGCGCTGGTGCTCTTCGTGAGCGCCTGCGGGGCGGGAGGGGGCAGCAAGCCGACGGTCAAGATCGGATCGGACGGCTTCTACGAGGCCAAGCTGATGGCCGAGATCTATGCCCAGGCACTGGAGGCCCAGGGCTACACGGTCGACCGGACCGGGATCGGCATCGGCGCTCGCAAGGTCTCCGCTCCGGCGCTCGAGAGCGGCCAGTTCGACCTGAAGCCGGAGTACATCGGCTCGGGCCTGGCGTACTACGAGCCCGGAAAGCAGACCGGCGACCCGGCCGCCAATGAAACGGAGCTCCAGAACGTCCTGAACGGCAAGGGGGGCGGGATCACGGTCCTGAACTACTCGCCGGCGGCCGACCAGAATGCGTTCGTCACGACGCAGGCGATCGCGACCAAGTACAACCTCAAGACCATGTCCGACCTGGGCAAGGTCGCGAGCCAGCTCAAGCTGGGCGTCGCCACCGACTGCCCGACCAACCCGGTCTGCGGGGCGGCCCTCAAGTCCGCCTACGGGATCGACATCACCAACGCGACGCTCCTCTCGGCCTGCGACACGCCGATGGTCCAGGCCCTCAAGGCCGGCACGATCGACGTCGGCGAGCTCTGCTCGACGCAGCCGGACATCGTCGTCAACAACTGGGTCGTCCTCACCGACGACAAGCAGACGCAGCCGGCCGACAACATCGCGCCGCTCGTCCGCAACTCGCTGCTCACCTCCCTCGGGAGCAACAAGGACGCCTTCGAGACGATCCTCAACAACGTCTCGGCCAAGATGGACACCGCGACCCTCACCCAGCTCGGGAAGGAAGTCTCGGTGGACAACCAGGACATCGCGACCGTCGCCAAGGCGTGGCTCCAGTCCGTGGGGCTGATCCCCGGGGGCGCGACCTCGTCCTGACACCAGCCGCTCACGCGGGCGGCATTCATTCGTTGGGCAGATCGAGCCCTCGGCCATCGGCCGGGGGCTCGACGATTCTCCGGGCGCGTGCCCCGGGCGTGTTGCCGCGCGTGCGCCGCGCGCGGGTCTTCCACGGGCGCGGGCGCATCGGCCCCGCCGGGCTGAACCGGACTCGGGGTCCGCACTCCGCCCCACGATGCAACGATCCCGGACGCGCACGCAGGGACACGACATTCTTCCGCTGCTCCACCGGTGCAAATGGCGTCGAAATCGACCGACAGTCCGACTCCGACGCGCGGCGCGTCCAGGTGCGGCCTGGCAGTCCGGCGCGGCACCGGACGGGCGCGTCGGCCGAAGCGTCGGCTCACGCGTCGGCTGAGGCTTCGGCGGCGCCGACGTTTGACAGCGCGACGCGCCTGATCACGATTAGCCGATGTTCGAGCGACTCTTCGGCAATCGAGAGCAGGATCCCGCGCTCGCCGCCCGGATCCCGCCCGGCCAGTACCGGACCGAGAAGTTCCCGGTGCTCCACTACGGCTCGGTCCCGAAGGTCGACCTCGCGAGATGGGACTTCAAGGTCTACGGCCTCGTCGACGCGCCGTTCACCATCACGTGGGACCAGTTCAAGCAGCTGCCGCGCAAGACGGTTCACACCGACATCCACTGCGTGACCCGCTGGTCGAAGCTCGACACGGACTGGGAGGGCGTCGCGATCCAGGAGATCCTGCAGCTCGCCCAGGTCCGCCCGACCGCGACCCATGTCGTCGAGCACTGCGAGCAGGGCTACACCGCCAACCTGCCGCTCAGCGTCCTCGACGACGAGGACGTGATCCTCGCCGACACGTTCGGCGGCGAGCCGCTCGCGCCCGAGCACGGCTATCCGCTCCGGCTCGTCGTCCCGAAGCGCTACTTCTGGAAGAGCGCCAAGTGGATCCGCGGACTCGAGCTCCTGGATCACGACCAGCTGGGCTTCTGGGAGCGCTACGGCTACAACAACGACGCCGACCCGTGGAAGGAAGAGCGCTACAGCGAGTAGGGCGATCTTGTCCGCTCCCCATGGCGGGAGTAGCGTGCGCGGGTGCGTCCTCGGAGTCTCGCCACGACGGATCTGAGCGTCGGGGCCGGGATTGACGAGGGCTCCGCCCCCCGCCGGCTCCAACGACCTTCCTAGGCGCCCGGTCGTGTCCTCCGGACGGTGGCTCCAGGCCCTGGTCGGGCTCCTGTGGGTCGGCGTCTGTGCGCTCCTCGCGATCAGCGTCGCCGCCGTTCGCCCGGGTGGCCCGATCGACCTCGGACAGGATGTCGTGGTCGCGCTGCTGGCCCTGTCCTTCACCTCGGTCGGCGTGGTGCTGGTCGTTCGCGTGCCGGGCAACCGGATCGGCTGGCTGCTGACCGCGGCCGGGACGTTGGTCGCCGTCGGGCTCGGGGGAGGCGCGATCGCGGATCAGGGCCTCAACGTCCATCCCGGGACCATCCCGGGGGCGGTCTGGTTCGAATGGGTCGCGCAATGGGCATCCAGCCCCGTGACCACCCTGGTCGCGGGCTTCCTGCCGATGCTCTACCCGTCGGGACGGTTGCCCAGCCGCCGCTGGCGGGCCGTGGCGATCATCGGCTGGGCCTCGATCGCGACCGGCGTCGCCGACGGCGCGTTCACGCCGTTCTCGCCCGGCAATGTGCCGGTCGGCGTCGGCAACCCGCTGCTGGCCAGTGACCAGATCCAGGCGCTGCTCACCGCGCTGAGCTCGGTGTTCCAGGTCATCGGCGTGCCGCTGCTCGTCCTCATCCTGGCGTCCGTCGTCCAGCGATACCGCCGGTCATCGGGGGTCGAGCGCCAGCAGTTCAAGTGGTTCGCATTCGCGGCGACACCGGCGATCGCCGGCTTCGCCGTGGGCGTCGCAACCGGAGGCGGGGCTTCGGGGAACATCTGGTCGGGGGTCTCGGCGGTGGCGTACGTGATCGCCCTCGTGGCCAGCATCCTCATGCCGGTGGCCATCGGGATCGCGATCCTGCGATACCGCCTCTACGAGATCGACGTCGTCATTCGCCGGACGGCCGTGTACGTCCCGCTGACGGCCCTCCTGGCCGGCATCTACGCGGCCGCGGTCGGGCTCCTGCAGCGTCTGTTCATCGCCACGACGGGCAATCCGTCCGATGGCGCGATCGTGCTCAGCACGCTCATCCTGGCGACCACGTTCACGCCCATCAAGAACGCGCTCCAGGGCGTCGTCGACCGCCGATTCCGCGACGCCGAGGACATCGATCGGAGGTTGACGCGATTCACGGACAGCGTCGCCGAAGCCCTAGCGGTCGATACGGGCCGAACGCTCCGGGCCTTCCTCCGGGTCGCCGTTCGGGCCACGGGCGCCGGCGGCGGCCGGGTCTACCTCGCCGCGGCGGATGGCGAGCGGGTCATTGGAGAGACGGGCGGCGGCTCCGGCCCGGCCGCTTTCAGCCTCCCGATCGCCCTGGGGACGGACGGAGCCGGCCGGCTCGAGCTGGACGCCCATCAGCGCGGCCGGCCGTACAGCGACCGCGAGCGACAGGCCCTGATCGATGCCGGCGAGCGACTATCGGCGGCGCTCGGCGCTCCGGAGGCCCGACGACCCCTGCCGCCTGACTCCCCGCCGGCGATCCTGACCGCCGCCACCGATGGTCTCGACTGATCGGAGGAGCGCGATGAACGACGCCGCTCGCGAGCTGCGAGCGCGGACGCGAGACGAGGTGCTGCAGCCGCACGACGACGGATACGAGCCGGCTCGTGCCGCGTACAACGCGCTCGCGACGGGGCGTCCCGCCTGGATCCTCCGCCCAGCCGACGAGTCGGACATCGTCGCCGCGGTCCGATGGGCGGCGGAGGCCGACCTTCCAATCGGCGTCCGCGGTGGCGGCCACAGCGTCGCCGGGCATTCGTCGCCGGACGGCGCGCTGCTGGTGGACCTGTCTCGATGGCGTGGAGCGAGCGTCGACCCCGTCGACCGTACCGCCGACGCCCTCGCGGGGTCCAGGCTCATGGACCTCGACGCCGCGACATTCGCCCACGGCCTGGCCGCTCCGTCGGGCACGTTCATCGACACCGGCATCGGCGGCCTGACCCTGACCGGCGGGATCAGCTGGCTCCTCTCCTCGGAGGGGTTCGCGTGCGATGCGCTGATCGGGGCGCGCCTCGTGACGAGCGACGGTGACGTGCTCGAGGTCGATGATCGCCACGAGCCGGACCTGCTCTGGGGCCTTCGGGGCGGTGGCGGCAACTTCGGGATCGCCACCCACCTCCGATATGCCCTCGCAGCGGTGCCCGCGATGTACGGCGGACGCCTTCGGTTCGCGGGCGATGGGCTGCGCGACGCGATCCTGTGCGTGTTCGAGCTCGATGCCGGAGCGCCGGACGAGCTCGTCCTCGCGGTCGTCGGCTGGCGGGCGGAGGACGGCTCGCCCCGGGTCTCGGTCAACGTCGGATGGCGCGGGGACGCGGACGCCGGGGCCGCCGCGATCGGCGCGCTCATCCGCCATCGCGCGTTGTACGAATCCGATCTCAAGACGATGAGCTGGCTGCAGCAGGAGGCCCTCTACCAGCCGATCCCATTCGGGCTCCGCCAGTACTGGAAAGGTCATCTCGTCGGCCGGCTCGACGGCACGATCGCCGACGCACTCATCGCCGCGGCGTCCGAGGCGACGAGTGACTCGTTCGTCCTCGTCGAGCTCATCCACGGCAAGGCGCATCGGATCGCCGCGGAGTCGGCTGCATTCGGCGGTCGAGCCGCGGTCGCGAATGTGACCGCGCTCGCGATCTGGTCGGACGCCACGGACGACGAACCCGAGATCGCCTGGGCCCGTCGCTTCGCGGATCGCGTCGCCCCGCGGTCGCTCCGGGGCGGGGGCTACCTCAACTACCCGGAGCTCGACCAGACCGCGGGTCGCGTCGCGGCCGCCTACCCACCGCACTCCTGGGCTCGCCTGCGGCAGTTGAAGCGGCGCCTCGATCCCGCGAACCGGTTCCGATTCAACGCAAACATCCCGCCTGCCGAGTAGGACCGCCGTCCGAGCCGCGATCGGCGTGTCATCGACCCGACACGCTTGCCCGGCACCGTCACGTCGGCAGATGATCGCGACCATGCCGGCCCTCGACGCTCCGATCCTCGTCGTCGACGACGACCCCAAGATCGTCGCGCTCGTCAGGACGTACCTGGAGCGGGAACGATTCCGGGTCGCCACCGCAGCCGAAGGCGACACCGCGCTCCGCGCGATCCAGGACCTGCGGCCCCGACTCGTCGTCCTCGACCTGATGCTGCCCGGTCTCGACGGGCTCTCGATCATCCGTGAGGCCCGGGACCTCGGCGACATCCCGATCCTCGTCGTGTCGGCGAGAGGCACCACCGGCGACCGGATCGTCGGGCTCGCCGAAGGCGCGGACGATTACCTGCCGAAGCCGTTCTCGCCGGCCGAGCTGGTCGTCCGGGTGCGCGCGATCCTGCGTCGCGCCGAGGGGCGTCACGCGGCCGGACGGCCGCTGCGCATGGCCGGACTCGAGCTCGACATGGCTCGCGATCGCGCAACCCTGGGCGGACGGGACATCGACCTCAGCGTCCTCGAACGCCGGCTCCTCGCGGCCGTGATGCAGGCCGAAGGTCGGACGATGACCCGCGAGCAGCTGCTCGACGCGATCCACGGGATCGGGCAGAGCGATGCCTTCGACCGGGCGATCGACGTCTACGTGAAGCGCCTCCGCCGGAAGCTCGGTGACGATCCGATCCGGCCGCGCTTCATCGCGACCGTCCGAGGCGTCGGCTACCGGGCCGCCTCGCCGGTCGAGGGGTGAAGGGACCGATGCACCTCGACCGGATCGCCGTCCGGATCGCCCTGGCCGCCCTGTTCGTGGCGGGCCTCGTCCTCGCGATCGTCGCGATCGGGGTCATGCGCGTCGGGAGCGATGCCTTCGCGACACTCATGGCCGCGGCCGGCGTTTCGGCCGAGCACGCCCACGAGATGTTCGACTCGAGCGTGGCCCTGGTCCTGTGGCTGGCCGCGGCCGCGGGCACCCTGGCCGGCATCGTGGCCGCGATCGTTCTGGCGCGGCGGATCGCCCGGCCGATCGAGTCGCTCGCGGCGACCGCCGGCCGCACGGCGACGGGCGACCTCGAGGCCCGCGTCCCCGAGGACGGGCCGAGCGAGCTGCGCGAGCTCGCCGCCGCGTACAACCTGCTCGTCGACCGACTGGCCGAGCAGGAGTCGATTCGGCGCGAGTTCATCGTCAACGCTTCCCACGAGCTGCGAACCCCGCTGACGAACCTGCAGGGCTACCTCGAGGCCCTCCGCGATGGCGTCATCGCCCCCGATCCGGCGACGTTCGACTCACTTCGCGAGGAGGTCGATCGGCTCAGCCGGCTGGCCGCGTCGCTCGATCTTTTGGTCGGCACGGCGGGGGAGCGGCAGACCCCGGGTCGCCTGGATCTCGCGGCCGCCGTCAGGACATCGGTCGAGCTGGCCACCCCCGGGTTCGCCCGGCGATCGATCTCGGTGACGACGACCGTCGAGGACGAGGTGAGCGTCATCGCCCGGGCCGACGAGATCGCCCAGGTGCTCGCCAACCTCCTGCAGAACGCGAACCGCTACACGCCCGTCGGCGGGTCGGTCGAGGTCGCGATCGGCGTGACGCCGACGCGGGAGGCCCGGGTCCGGATCACGAACAGCGGCCCGGGGATCCCCGAGGCCGAGCTGCCGCGGGTCTGGGAGCGCTTCTACCGGGTCGAGAAGTCGCGGACGCGTGCGACCGGCGGCGCCGGCATCGGCCTCGCGATCGTCAAGCGGATCGTCGAGGACGCCGGCGGCCGGGTTGGTGCCAGCTCGAGCGTCGGCGAGACCACCTTCTGGTTCAGCCTGCCTGCCGGGGCCGGTTGAGTCACCGAGCCGTCATCGGGCCGTCGTCGGGCTGACATCGACCCGGCCGATCCTCCCGGGAGTCGGCGCTCGCCGACCGTCGAGATCCTGGAGGAATCCATGAAGCGTCTCCTGCTCATCGCCGCCACGGCCATGGTCGCCGTGGCCGCATTCGCCGGTCCGGTCGCGGCCGTCGGCCAGCCGTTCGGGGCGGTCTATGCCCACGACGAGATCTTCCGCGTCTTCGGCAACCCGGCCAGCGTCCCGGAAGGCACGGGCACCGACCCGTTCGCGAAGTTCACGAACTCGACGAACTCCAGCCAGCTCGGCGTGGCCGAGTTCGCGCCGGGCGACCCGGGCGACAGCCATGGCGGCCGTTGGGCCGTCTATTCCGTGACCTGGACCGGTGGTGATTCGTCCACCCTCGTCACGAGCTGGAACCAGCTCGAGGACCTCGCCACCGCGGGCGACCTCACGATCACCCGGAACCCCACGGCGGACTTCCGCTGCCCGGTCCTCGGGGATCCCCAGCCGATCGGCTGACGATCAGCGCGCTGACGGTCAGCGCGGAGATCGAACGGACGGCACGCCCGCGCGAGCGGTCGTGTCGTCCCGTCGTGCCGGGTCAGGGCCCCCTCGGCGGCGGGGCTGACCTGCCGCGATCTCGGTCAGGCCCTGGCCGCGATCTCGCGCTGAGCCCAGGCGTACAGGGCGTCGTAGACCGGGAGCTCGAGGCGCAGCTGCTCCAGGTCGTCGACACCCAGCTCCATGAAACCGCGGGCGATGGCCTCGAGGCCGCGCGACTGCAGCGTCGCATCGGCGTCCTCGGAGACATCGGCGCCGTGGACGACGCGGGCCATCAGCGCCAGCGCCGGATCCCCGCCGAGGCGGTGGTCGTCGACGAGCACTTCGAACGTGCAGAGGCCGTCGCGGTGCGTGTATCGGGCGCCGGGGGCATCGAAGCTCGTCGCGCCCTCTCGCTCGGCATAGGCGAGCACCTCGTCCCGGGGCACGTAGACGATCTCCGCGTCCGGGTCGATGAACCGGCGAATCAGCCAGGGGCAGGCGATTCGATCCGTGTGCGGGTGCTCCCGCGTGACCCACTTCATCGGCTGACGGTTCGCCCTTCTGGGTCCGGGACGAGGCCGCCGCCGCGGACCGTCGCCCCGACGACCATCGCCGCCCCGATGAGCACGATGTTCTTGATGATGTACTGACCCTCCAGCGTCGGCGCGTAGGGGAACGCCGTCCAGGCCTCGGCCGGGAAGAGGAACAGCGGCGTGATCGTGCCAAGCATCTGGAGGGCAAGCAGGGCCAACGTCGCTCGCAGGAAGCGCCGGGTGATCAGGCCGAGCCCGATCGCCGTTTCCCAGACCGCGAGGATCGGCAGCGCGACGCCCGCGGTGACGAGTCCCAACGTCAGCTGCTGGATGGTCCGAGCCGCGAGATCCTGGGCCGGGCTCAGGCCCGGGAAGAACTTCAGGACGCCGAACCACACGAAGACGACGCCGAGCCCGATGCGGAGGACCGGCATCCCGACCTTCGCGAGCCCTCGGGTGATCCGAGCGTCGATCGGGTCGAACCAGGCCTGGAGGCGATCGACGGCGTTCGTCCGCTCCGTCACCAGGCAAGTCTGACACCGGACCTCGAATCGTCCCGTCGGCCTAGACTGGTTGCGATGACAACGATCGGGCCACGGGTGGAAGGCCCGCAGGCCGCAGACCGGGGCCGGGAGGCGGAGGGCCCGCCCGTCGCCGGCCGCATGCCGGCCCTCTACCTGGGCCATGGCGCTCCGCCGCTCCTCGAGGACGAGGCGTGGATGGCCGAGTTCCGGGCCTGGACGTCAAGGCTGCCGCGACCGACGCAGATCCTGATCGTTAGCGCCCACTGGCAGACCGCCCCAATGGCCCTCTCGGCGACCCGCCGCGTGCCGCTCGTCTACGACTTCTACGGCTTCCCCCAGCACTACTACGAGATGACCTACGACGCGCCGGGTGCGCCCGAGCTCGCCGCGAAGGTCAAGGGCCTGATGCCGGAGGACGAGCCGGTGCTCGAGCGCGAGATGCGCGGCCTCGACCATGGGGCCTGGGTTCCCCTGAAGGCGATGTACCCGGAGGCCGACATCCCGGTCCTGCAGCTGTCGATGCCCGACCTCGATCCCGAGCATCTCTTCGAGATCGGCAAGCGGCTGGCACCGCTCCGGGACGAAGGGGTGCTGATCGTCGGCAGCGGCTTCCTGACGCACGGCCTGCCGTTCGTCCACGAGTACTTCATGGGCAAGCCCGGCGCCCCAGGGTGGTCCGTCGACTTCGACCAGTGGGCCCGGGAAGCCCTCGATCGCGGCGACGTCGACAGCCTCTTCGACTTTCGGCAGAAGGCGCCCGGCATGCCGTGGGCACACCCGACGGTCGAGCATTTCGCACCGCTGTTCGTGACGCTGGGCGCGGTGGCTCGTCCGGAGGACCGGCCGGGGTACGCGATCGAGGGCTTCGCCTACGGGCTCTCGAAGCGCTCGTTCGAGGCGCGCTGAGCCGCGCGGAGTCCGAGGGAATCGAAAAGCCGCCGGTCGCCCGGCGGCTTCGTCAGGAGCGGCGGGTCAGCGCCTCAGTGCGAGCAGGACCTCGCCGTGCCGGCGTCATCCGCGGTCCGGAACGAGGAGCCGCAGCCGCAGGCCGCGACCGCGTTCGGGTTGTTCACCGTGAAGCCGGCGCCCATCAGGGTGTCCACGTAGTCGATCTCGGAGCCCTGGATGAGCGGGATGCTCTTGGCATCGACATAGACCTTCATCCCGTTCGAGAGGAGGAGGTTGTCGTCGGGGGTCGGCTGGTCTTCGAGCATCATCCCGTAGCGGTAGCCCGAGCAGCCGCCCGAGTACACGTACACGCGCAGCCCGATGTCGGGATTCGTCTCTTCCTTCGTCAGCTCGCGGAGCTTGGCCGCGGCGGCGTCGCTGAGCGACAGGACGGTGGGCTGGTCGACGTGGGGGGTTTCGACGATGGGCTGCTGCTCGATCATGCGGCAATCGTACGCACGTCAACTGATTCCGACAACCATCCCGCTGGAAATCCATTCGTACCCTCGGGGGGGGAGTAGGCTGCCGCCGTGCCGCCCAAGGCCGACGAAGCCCAGGACATCCTCGAGGGAGTGCATCCGGCCTTCCGGGCCGGCCGGCATCTCCTCCGGGCCCTGCCCGGTGGCGAGCGCTGCAAGATGTGCGCCAGCCCCTTCGGCCTGCCGGGCTACCCGATCATGCGGCTCCTCGGGAAGGGCCGCTGGCCGAAGAACCCGAACTACTGCAAGCAGTGCTTCGGCCAGCTCGTGAAGGAACGCTTCGGGGCCGAGGTCACCGCCAGCCTGCTGTTCGCCGACGTCCGGGGCTCCACGGCGCTGGCCGAGCGCATCCGCCCCGCCGAGTTCCGCTCGCGCATGAATGGCTTCTTCCGGGCCGCATCCGAGGCGGTCATCGCGAACGACGGCATCGTGGACAAGTTCGTCGGCGACGAGATCGTCGGGATCTTCATCCCGGCCCTGAACGGAGCCCAGCACGCAGCCAACGCGATCGCCGCGGCGCGCCGGGTCGTGCGCGACGCGCGGGAGCGCGTCGAGTTGCCGGTCGGGGCGGGGGTGAACTCGGGGCTCGCCTACGTCGGCGCGGTCGGCGACGATCTCGCGGTCGACTTCACCGCGATGGGCGATCCGGTGAACGTTGCCGCTCGGCTGGCCGCGGCGGCCGGGGCCGGCGAGGTGCTCGTGTCGGAGGCATCCGTCGAGTTCGCGAAGCTTGAGACGGCCGCCCTCGAACACCGGTCGCTCGACCTCAAGGGCAAGTCCGAGAAGGTCGACGTGGTGGTCCTGCCGGCCTGACGCCGGCGTCCGGGACGCCGCGCATGGCCCTCAGCCCTCGATGCGCTCCACGATCGTGGCGATCCCCTGGCCGACCCCGATGCACATCGTCGCGAGGCCGTAGCGCGCGCCGCGGCGACGGAGCTCGTGGACGAGCATCGTCATCAGCCGTCCGCCGCTCGCACCGAGCGGGTGGCCGAGCGAGATCGCGCCGCCGTTCACGTTGACCCTGGCCGGGTCGAGCCCGAGCTCATCGATGCAGACGAGTGACTGCGAGGCGAACGCCTCGTTCAGCTCGATCAGGTCGAGGTCGCCGACCTCGAGGCCCGCCCGTGCCAGCGCCTTACGCGTCGCCGGCACGGGTCCGACGCCCATGATCGCCGGGCCGACGCCCGCGACCGCCGTCGCCAGGATCCGTGCCATCGGCTCGAGCCCGAGCTCGCGGGCCCGGCGCGCCTCGACGACCAGCGTGACCGACGCGCCGTCGTTGATCCCCGAGGAGTTGCCGGCCGTGACGGTGCCGCCCTCGCGGAACGCCGGCCGGAGCCTCGCCAGCGCCTCCATGGAGGTGTCCGCCCGCGGGTGCTCGTCGCGCGTGACGACGGCGGGATCGCCCTTCCGCTGCGGCACGGCAACCGGAATCAGCTGGTCGGCGAAGTAGCCGGCCTCCTGGGCAGCCACGGCCCGCTGGTGGGATTCGAGGGCGAACGCGTCCTGGCGCTCGCGAGAGACGTCGAACCGCTCGCCGTAGCGCTCGACAACGTTCTCGGCGGTCTCGCCCATCGAGTACGGGTAGTGGGCCGCGGCGAGCTTCGGGTTCACGAACCGCCAGCCGAGCGTGGTGTCCTGGAGCTCGCGCGGGCCGCGATCCCACGCGGACTCGGCCTTCGCCATCACGTACGGCGCCCGGGTCATCGACTCGACGCCGCCGGCGATGAACACGTCGCCGTCGCCCGCGCCGATGGCGTGGGCCGCGGTGTTGATCGCCTGGAGCCCCGATCCGCAGAGCCGGTTGACGGTCTGGCCCGCGACGTCGACGGGCAACCCGGCGAGCAGCAGCGACATCCGGGCGACGTTGCGGTTGTCCTCGCCGGCCTGGTTCGCGCAGCCGAGGATCACGTCCTCGACCTGGCTCGGATCGAGCCCGGTTCGCTCGACGATCGCCCTGATCACGAGCGCGGCGAGGTCGTCCGGCCGCACGTTCGCCAGCGCTCCCCCGTACCGCCCGATCGGCGTTCGCACGGCGTCGACGATCCAGGCCTCGCGGAGGGGTCGATCGAGGGCTCGCATCACCGGGATTGTAGGGAGCGGACCTCGCGGAGCAGCCCGATGGCCGGCCGGAACGTGTCGCTGTCGTCGCCGCTCAGGGCATCGAGCGCGGCCGCGAGCTCGGCCAGCCCGTAGTCGCGGGCCCAGGCGAACGGCCCGAACGGATGGTTCGCGCCGAGGCGCATGGCCCGGTCGATGTCGTCGGCCGTGGCCACCCTGTCGCCCTGGGCCCGATACGCCTCGTTGACGATGGCGAGGACGACGCGCTCCGCGATCGCGTCCGGATCGATCGGCTCGACGCCCGGCTGGGACCGTAATGGGCCGGCGAACCGCGTCGCCGGCCCGACGACCCGCCCGCCCTCGTCGTACCGGTAGAAGCCCTCGCTGGTCTTGCGGCCGAGACGCCCTGCGGCAACCAGCTCCTCCTGGATGGGCGAGGGGCGGAACCGCGGCGGCCGTTCGAAGCCCTCCCACAGCCCGCGCGCGGCGGCGAGGTTGACGTCGATCCCGATCAGGTCCATCAGCCGGAAGGGGCCCATCGGGAAGCCGGCCGCGGTCATCGCGGCGTCGATCGTCCCGATCGTGGCGACGCCGGCCCGGAGCAGCCGGAGCGGCTCGAGGGTGAACGGCCGGTTGACCCGGTTCACGATGAAGCCCGGCGAATCGGCGCACCGGATCGGCGTCCTGTCCCAGCCGTCCACGATCGCGATCGCCCGGGCGACGACGTCCTCGGTGGTCAGGGCCGTTGCCACGACCTCGACGAGCGGCAGGATCGGTGCCGGGTTGAAGAAGTGCAGGCCGACGACGCGCTCCGGTCGCCGCGCGGCCTCGGCGATCTTCCCGACGGACAGGGCGCTCGTGTTCGTGGCGAGGATCGTGTCCGGCTCGGCGGCGGCATCGAGCTCCCGGAAGATCGAGCGCTTCAGGTCGAGATCCTCGAGCGCGGCCTCGATGACGAGCTGCGCGTCGGCCGCGGCCGCGCCGGCGGTGGGGGCCGTCGTCAGGCGCGCGAGCGCGTCGCGCTCCCACCTCGCCCGCGCGGCGCCGTCGTCCGCGAATCGCTTCTCCGCCCGGCGGGCCAGGCCCTCCGCGACCCGGACCCGCGCCCGATCCAGCGCCGCCGGCGCGGCGTCCGTGAGCACCACCGCCCAGCCGCCCTCGAGGGCCACCTGGGCAATCCCCGCGCCCATCGT
>DATGGQ010000035.1:0-49945 GCA_035308445.1 Candidatus Limnocylindrales bacterium
GCTGGTGACCTCGCGATGAGCCGCGCCCCCGGCCGGCTCGATGGGCTCGCCGACCTCGCGGTCCGCTGGGGCGTGCCCACGTTCGTCGCGCTGCTGGTCATCGCCAATGCGGCCGGCGGGCTGATGCCCGGCGTCGGCTACTGGGACACTGGCGAGTTCCAGACCGTCCTGCCGCTGCTCGGCACCGCCCATCCGACCGGCTACCCGACCTACGTCCTGCTCGGCTACGTCGCGAACCTGGTCCTCACACCGCTCGGCGAGCCCGCGTTCCGGATCAATGTGCTGTCCCTGCTGTGCGTGGCCGCCGCCGCGGCCGTTGCGGTGGCCCTCGTCCGGCGCCTCACCGGCTCCACGATCCTCGGTATTGCCGCGGGGATCGGGCTCGCGCTGACGCCGGTCGTCTGGACCCACGCCACGAGCGCCGATCCGCACCCGCTCCACCTCGCGTTCGTCGCGATCCTCCTGTTCGTCCTGGTGACCTGGGGCGAGAAGCACCGCCGCGGCGACGCCCACGCGGATCGCTGGCTCGTCGTCGCGGCCGTCGTCTTCGGGCTGTCGATGGGCAACCATTCCCTGACCCTGCTCCTCGCGATTCCCGTCGGCCTCTTCGTCCTCGCCACGGAGCCCCGGATCGTGCTCCGGGGACGGTTCGTGCTGACCTGCGCGATCGCCCTCGTGCTGACCGTGACGCTCGTCTACCTCGAGCTGCCGATCCGGGCCGGGCTCCTGCCGGCACCGATCGTCTACGCCAGCCCCGACACGTGGTCTGGCTTCTGGTACATCGCCCTCGCCGAGCAGTTCCGGGGCTCACTCGTCGATCCACTCGGAAGCCTCGGCACGAAGGCCGGCGACGTCGCCGACCTCGCGAGCCAGCAGTTCGGGCTGCTCGCGATCCTGATCGTCCCGGGGTTCCTCGCGACGATCCGGTATGCGCCCCGCTACGCGCTCCTGACCGGCACCGCGATGGTGATCACGCTCGTCTTCAACGCCTCCTATATCAACGCCGACATCAGCCGCTACTACCTCGGGCCGGTGCTGTGGGCCTGGACCTGGCTGGCGATGCTCGGGGCGTTCGTCGTCCGCGAGCTGGGCTGGCTGCTCGGGCCGCGCGACTCGGCAACCGACGCCGGCCTGCGCGAGCCGGCAAGCGACCCCGAGGACGCCGGCGGGACAGCTCCGGCCGGCGCCGGGATTCCTACCCCGGGCCCGAGCATCCGGGCATGGGCTCCGGCGGCCGTGGCGGTCGTGGTCGCCGCCGCGCTCCTGGCGCCAAGCGTGATCGCCTCGCCGAGCACCCGGATCCTGGCCGACCAGTCCGGGAACACGGACGCCGCGTCCTGGACGAGCGAGACGTTCGCTGCCGTCGCCCAGGACGCGGTCATCGTGAGCTGGTGGGCGACCTCGACACCCATGTGGTACGCCCAGAAGGTCGAGGGCCAGCGGCCGGACGTCTTCATCGTGGATGATCGGACCATGCTCGATCTCGACCTCGGCGGCGCGACCGACGTCATCGGGAGGTACCTCGGCCAGCGCCCCGTCTACGTCATCCGGGCCAATCCGGGCGACCTCGGCCTCGTCCTGAAGCTGTACGACCTCCAGGTCGTCCTGACACCGGACGGCGTGCCGATCGGCAATGGCTCGACCCAGCTGTTCCAGGTCGTCGGCACGCGGCCGGTCAACGGATGATCACGACCCTGGAACCGCTCGCGGCCGGCGCCCCGGGCATCGCGCCCGCGCCCGTCCCGATGGGCGAGCGCACCGGCCCGCGCCTGCCCGAGCTGACGTACTTCTTTCCGGCGCACAACGAGGCGGCGAATCTCGGTGGGCTCGTGGCCGAGGCCCTCGAGGTCGTTCCGACGCTCGCGGACCGGTTCGAGATCGTCATCGTCGACGACGGCTCGAAGGACGCGACCCCGGCGATGGCCGATGCCCTGGCGGCCGCCCATCCCGCCGTCCGCGCCGTCCACCACCCGACGAACCTCGGCTACGGTGCCGCCCTCCGCACCGGCTTCGCGAGCGCGCGCTATGACGCGATCGCCTTCACCGACGGCGACCGGCAGTTCCATGTCGACGACCTCGGCCGGCTCATCGACCGGCTGGCCCCCGCGCCGGCCGACGGTCCCGAGCGGCTCGACGCCGTCGTCGGCTTCCGGATCCGGCGGGCCGACCCGCTCGTGCGGACGCTCTACGCCCGCGCCTACCGGCTGGCGAACCGGATCTTCTTCGGGCTGCGAGTCCGCGACGTCGATTGCGCCTGCAAGCTCTTCCGACGATCGGCGCTCGAGGGGATCAACGTCGAGTCGGGCGGGGCGTTCTTCTCGGCCGAGCTCCTCATCAAGCTCGGGGCGAGCGGCCGCCGGATCGGCGAGGTCGGCGTCCCGCACTACCCCCGGACGGCCGGCAGCCCGACTGGTGCGAAGCCACAGGTGGTGTTCCGGGCGATGCGGGAGTTCTGGTCGCTCCGGATCCGCCTCTGGCTGTCGCCTGGCAGCGCGCTCCGCCGCGGGCGGCCGATCCTCGGAAGGTAGCGCGCCGGAGCTCGCCGGCGCCCGCCGGCGCTCGCGCCTAGTGCTTCCTCGGCCCCGATTCGCCGCCGGCGCCCGGATCGACCTCGAGCGAGTTCACGAAGTCCCGGAACATGTCGAGCCGCGGGTCCGCGCTCTCGCCGCCGACCGACTCGAGCGGGATCCGGCGGCGCCGGCGCTTCTCGCCCGAGCCGCCAGCACCGGCATCGGTCGAGCCCTCCGCCTCGCCTTCGTCCTCGCCCGTCTCGGCGTCCGGATCGGCGCTGACGGCGGCCTGATCGAGGACCTCCTCGGCGGCGAAGATCGTGGCGCTCGAGCGGACCGCGAGCGCGAGCGCATCGGAGGGCCGGGCGTCGACCTCGACCTCGACGCCGTCGCGCACGAGATACAGCCGGGCGTGGTACGTCTCGTCGGCGAGGTCGGAGATTACGATGCGGTCAACGCGGGCGCCGAGCTGCTCGACCGCGGCGATGAACAGGTCGTGCGTCAGGGGCCGTTCCGCGGCGACGCCCTGGAGGCGCATGGCGATCGCGCTGGCCTCCCAGGCACCGATCCAGATGGGGAGGTAGCGGTCGTTCTCGGCGTCCTTGAGGATCACCACGTGCCGGTTCGAGAGCATGTGGACCCGGACGCTCTCGACCACCATCTCGACCAGCCGACCCATGGCCGGATTATCCCATCGCTCCCCGGGGCGGGCGAGCGCGGCCTGGACCGCCGATGGCCCGGGCCGCGAGACCCACGACGACGCCCAGCGCGAACCCGCCGATATGGGCGAAGAACGCGACCCCGCCCTGCGCGGTCTGGACGCCCAGCGAGGCGAAGCCGCTGATCAGCTGCAGCACGAACCAGAAGCCGAGGATGATCAGGGCTGGGACCTCGAGCAGCTGGTAGAAGAACCCAAGGAACACGAGCGACAGGATGCGAGCGCCCGGGAACAGGACGATGTACGCCCCGAGCGCCGCGGCGATCGCGCCCGAGGCGCCGACGAGGGGCTGCGTCGAGGTCGGGTCGATCGCCACCTGGGCCAGCGCCGCGACGACCCCACCGGCGAGGTAGAAGCCGAGGAACCTCAGCCGGCCGAGGCGATCCTCGACGTTGTTCCCGAAGATCCAGAGATAGAGCATGTTGCCGATGATGTGGAGCCAGCCGCCGTGCAGGAACAGGCTCGTGAAGATCCCGACGATGGCGCCGGACAGCCAGTCACCGTGCTGGATCGCGGCCGTGATCTTCGATGGCACGGCGCCCCACTGCTCGAAGAACGTCTCGAGCGCCTGGTCGCCGCCGCCCATCGACACCGTGAGCTCGAGGCCGAAGACGGCGAAGCAGGCGACGATCAGCCCGAGCGTCACGATCGGGAAGCGGCGCGTGGGATTCCGGTCGTAGAGCGGGATCACCGGCTCGGGCGAGCCTCGGGAGCGGGTTGGGCGGCGCTCAGTGTGACGGAGCCGGGGACGTCACGCCCGTGGAGCCCGACGGCGCCGGCGAGGTGCCGCCGCTCGGTGCCGGAGAGCCGGTGGCGCTCGTGCTCGTCGCGAGGATCGTGCGATGGATCTCGGTGCCGCTGATCCAGACGATCGCGTCGGGCGCGTCCGAGACACCCGGCTCGACGTACCAGCCCCGGAGGTCGCTCCAGGCCTCCGAGCCGTCGGCGAGCTCGAACTCCCCGATGTACGACCCCGAGGCCTTCGTCAGGGCGATCACCCGGAGGTTCGGGCCGTCGAAGGCATAGAGGGTGCCGGCCCGGCGAGGCGCGCCCGACGTCACGAGCGTGTAGCTCGGGGCGGATCGCAGGACCGAGTCGGGCGGCGCGGTCGCCGACCAGCCCTCGCTGTTGCCGTTCACGAGGCGCATGAGCTGGCCGGCCTCGGTCACGAAGATGTCGCCGTCGATGTACATCGAGGTGATGTCGTTCACCGGCCGGTCGGTCGCGAGCCAGTGGTCGCCCCGGACCGGGTACGAGCCGCTGCCGTCGGCCGCGGGCGAGTAGCGCAGGATCGTCTGGGCCGACGGGACGATCACGTACAGGTTGTAGAGGTTCAGGTCCGGATTCCGGATGAACGTCCCGATCGCCGAGACATCACTGCCCCAGCTCGCCGATCCGCTCACGTTGACGTGATTCATGGTCCCGCGGCCGGTCAGGTTGGCCGGCCGCCACTTCCAGACGTTGTTCTTCGAGTCGACGATCACGAGGTCGCGGCCACCGAGCGCGAGGAGCCTCGGATCGCCCTCGGTCACGCCCTTGACGATCGTGCCCTTCTTGAAGATCGCGGTGGCCTTGTTGTGGGCGGTATCGATCCGGTAGACGGTCGAGCTCGCGCCGTCGATGACGTACGGCGCCCCGTCGGGGCCCTGGACGATCGCCTTGAGATCGACCGGGGTCGACCCGGGGAACGTGAAGATCGGGTCGTCGGTGACGTCGGCCATCTTGTAGAGGGCGTTGAGCCCGGCCACCGCCTGCGCCCGGAGCGGGTCGAGCGTCACGGCGGCGATGCCGGCCGCCTTCGCCGTGGCCAGCTGGGTGAGGGCGTCCTTGAGCAGCCGCTCCGCCTTCGTCGGGTCGTTGTCGACCAGGTCGACCCCGGGCCCGGAAACCTGTGACAGGTCGTTGCGGGCCGCGGTCAGCGCGTCCTGACCGGCCGCGAACGACGAGATCACCTGGCCGGTTGGGCTTTTGCCGCCGAGCAGGAACACGCCGAGCCCCAGCGCGCCGACGACGATGACGAAGGCGAGGATCGCGAGCGCGGCGCGGCGCTCGGTCTCGCGGCGGGCCGGCGCGGACGAGACAGTCCGGGAGGCCGGCCGGCGGCTCGGCAGCCGATCGAGGGCCTCGGCGAACAGGCGGCCGGCGACGCCGCCGGCGGCATCCCGGGCCCGACGGGCGCCATCCTGGGCCGCAGAGACGCCGCCAGCCACGGAATCGGCGAGCGGGATCGGGGACTTGTCCGGGACGCCGGCGAGCGGCTCGGGCGGCCGGACGGGCACGGGCGCCCGACCGACACGCGAGGCCTGGACCTCGGCCGCCTCGATCTCGATCGCGCCGTCGCTACCCGACCCGCCGTTGGTCACGAACCGGGCATGGAGATGGTCCATCGCCGACTGCGGATGGAGCGTGACGAGCGCGTCCTTCAGGTCATCCGGTCCCAGTGAGGCCAGCAGGTTCGGCGAGGCCAGCACCAGCTGGTCGCCGACGTTCATCTCGCCGCGCCAGACGTCGGGCTCGAGATCGGCCGATGGGAGGCCCCGATCGCGGTGCGGATCCGGCAGCGTCGAGAGCCGGGCGCCGCGGCTCAGGTACGCCTCGGCCGGGCCGACGGTCCCGACGTAGAGCTCGTTGTCGCGGACCACCGCGACGGCGACGCCGATCGGACCCGGATCGGCCGAACCGAGGATCGACCGCTCGCGCGCGTGGGCGAGGCGCTTGTTCGCGGCCTGGATCGACTTGATGAGGCAGACCCGGATCCCGGCCGACTCGTCGTAGTAGTACTCGCTCCGGATCGCGTCGGCGACGAGCCGGGTAGCCTCCCGGGCCTTCAGCCCGCCGGCCTGCGAGGTCACGAGCAGGTAGAGGTGGCCCTTCGATCGGGCCTGCGATCCGACGGTGGGCTCGACATGCAGGACCGTGTCGGGCGAGTCGGGCAGGCGATCGGCCTCGGGGACGACGCCGAGCTTCATCTGGAGGCGGTGGGCCAATGCGAGCCTCTGCCTGGGATGCCTGGTGGGGCGGGGATTATCGCACGCGTTCCGCGGAGCTCCGCACGTAGACGTCGAGCGCCGGCCTCGGGTTACGGGCCTGTCAGCGGCGCCTGACCCCGATACGGAGCTCGGAGATCGGCCCGCCCGCCGGCGCGGCCCGGAATGCGTCAAGCAGGGCCACCGAGCGCAGCCGGAGCTCCTGGGCCACGATCGGCGCGTCCGCCTCGACGACCAGGGCATCGCCGTCGATCCGCATGGCCCGACAGGCGCCGTGGGCCGCCGGCGCGCGCTCGGCCACGATCGCGTCGAAGGTGGCGATCGCCCGGGCGCGGCGGAGCTCGTCGGCGAGCCCGAGCCGCGCGGCCGCGCTCGGGATCAGCTCGCCGATCCGCTGCATCGGCCGGCGCCGGCTCGTCATCCGGCGGCGCCCACCGCGGACGGCCCGCTGAGCGTGGCGCCGGCCTCGTCCGGCCGGACCTCCCAGCTTGCGGCGATCGCCCGCAGGCTCGGATCGAGGTCGGCGAGCGTCGTGGTCGTCACGAAGGCCTGCGGGAGGGCCGTGATCCGGCGGACGAGGTGGGCGCGGCGCGTCGGGTCCAGCTCCGAGAACACGTCGTCGAGGAGGAGCAGCGGCGGCCGCCCGTCGCGGGCCTCGAGGAGGTCGAGTTCGGCGAGCTTGAGGGCGAGGATCGCGGTCCGCTGCTGGCCGCGCGACGCGAACGCGGCGAGGTCCCGGCCCTCCAGCGTGAAGGCGATGTCGTCGCGATGCGGTCCCACGAGGGTCGTGCCGTTCCACAGCTCCTTCTCGGCGGTGTCGGCCAGGCGTCGCTCGAGGGCCTGGCGGGGGGTCTCGGACCCCAGGGCCGGGGCGTTCGTCAGGTACTGCAGCCCGAGCGCTGCTCGCGAGCCTTCCTCCGGAGCGATCTCGGCATGGGCCGCGGCCAGAGGCCCGGCGAGGGCCTCGAGGAGGCGTGCGCGGGCCGCGACGATCGACCCGCCGGCGTCGAGGAACGGCCGATCCCAGTACCGCAGCTCGTCGCGGGAGCCGGTCTCATCGCGGATGGCGCGGAGGAGCCCGTTCCGCTGCTGGAGGGCTCGACCGTAGGTCGCCAGGTCCGCGGCGTAGCCCGGGTACAGGCTCGACGCCAGGTGGTCGAGCACCGTCCGGCGCAGGGCCGGTGATCCGGCGACGAGGAGCATGTCCTCGGGCGCGAAGACGACGACGCGCAGGTGCTCCGCCAGCGCGGCCGGCCGCCGGGCGACGCCGTTGACGCGGATCCGCTTCCGGCCACCGCCCGCCGCGGCCGCGGATCCCGGCCGGACGAGGACGACCTCGACGGCCGACTCGCCGTCGGCCAGACGACACTCGACCCTGGCGATGTCGGCGCCCCAGCGGATGAGCTCGACGTCGGTCGTGGTCCGATGCGAATGGCCCGAGGCAAGGACGACGATCGCCTCGACGAGGCTGGTCTTGCCGGAGGCGTTGGGTCCCCAGACGAGCTGTGGACCGGATCCGAACGTCGCGACGAGGCTGCCGTATCCCCGGAAGTCCGTGAGCCCGAGTGAGCGGAGCAGTGTCAGCTGGTCGTCCGGACGGGCATCACCACGTGGACGTAGTCGTCGTCGCCCACGGGCCTGAAGACGCCGGGTGCCAGCGGGCCCTGGAGCTCCAGCGCGAACTGGTCCGCGGTCACCTTCTCGAGGACGTCAGCGAGGTACTTCGCGTTGAACGCGATCGACGTCCCGTCGCCGTCGACCGCGGCCTCGACCTGGCCGACGTGGTCGCCGACCTCGGCGTTCGCGCTGACGACGATCCCCGCCTCGCCGTTCGAGCCGATCTGGAGCTTGACGATGTTCGCCGACTCGTGGGCGATGAGGGCTGCCGGTCGCACCGCCCGCAGGAGCTCCTCGCGATCGAGGATCGCGCGCGTCGTGTGCGTCTTCGGCAGGACCGACTGGTAGTTCGGGAACTGGCCGTCGATCAGGCGGCTGACGAGGTCGACGCCGTCGAGGTGAAAGAGGACCTGGTTCCGGCCCTGGGCCAGGACCACGTCCACCGGCTCCTCGCCGTCGCCCAGGATCCGCATGAGCTCGTTCAGGGCCCGGGCCGGGATGACGACGCTCGTGTCGGAGACCGTGTCCAGGATCGGGATCGTCTTGACCGCGATCCGGTAGTTGTCCGCGGCGGCGAAGGTCACCGTCTCCCCCTCGAACCGGCACAGGACGCCGGTGAGGATCGGTCGGGCCTCGTCGGTCGCCGCGGCGAAGGCCGTCTGCTCGAGCGCCCGCTTGAGCTCGCCCTGCTTGATGCGGGTCGTCGGCCGCTCGCCCGTCGCCTGGATCGAGGGGAACTCGTCCGCGTCGATGCCCTTGACGTGCGACTGGAACGGGCCCGAGCTGAGGTGCAGCGTCTCGTTGGCGCCGGTCTCGAGGTCGATCCGGGATCCGCCCGGCAGCGACAGGACGAGGTCGGTCAGGAGCTTCGCCGGCACGGTCGTCGCTCCGTCGGTGTCGATCTTCCCGGGGACCCAGTAGACGAGGCCGATCTCCAGGTTCGTCGTCGTCAGGCGGAGGCCGCCGTCCTCGGTCTTGAGCAGGACGTTCGCGAGCACGGGCAGGGTGCTTCGCGTGGAGACCGCCCGGCTCACGACGGTCAGGCCCCGGGCGAGGTTCTCCTGCATGACGGAGAGCTTCACGGCAGGTTCACTCCAGACTCAACGGGCGGGGCGGATGTCGAGGCCCCGAGAGCGCTCAGCCCGTTCGCACCGGCGTATCCCGGGCCCGGTCGTTCGGTGTGTATCTTCGTCGATTCCTCTAGTCCCGTCATCATCATCATCACGCTGTGGGCGGCGTGGACGCCCGTGCTCGGCCGCGATCGGGCGGGCCGTGGACGCCCGGGCCGGGGACGTGGACGGCGACTCGCCGACGGCGGACGGATGCGGGACGCCGCGGTGGACGATTCGAATGTCGGGTCGCCGTCCGGCGTGGGCCGCGATGACGTTCTCCACGTCGCGTGCCAGGTTGTCCGGCATTGCATCCACGTTGCGACGCGTGGCTCGAACCTTGCAACGACACCAGAGATGCACCACGGCTCGCCGGTTCGGTGGACAACTCCGGATACGCAGCGGCCGACGCCGGACCCCGATGCGGTCGCGAATCTCACCTCCGCACCGCAGCGTCGGCCGGGCCGCGCCGTCGGCCGTGTCGCGCCGTCGGCCGTGTTCTGCCAGATGCGCGCTCCTGCGGTCGCATGGCCGCCTCGACGCCTCGCGCCGCCCAGCCCGGGCCGGAATTCATCCCGAGCCACGCTCATGCCGGGATGGATTCCGCGACCAGGTGCCTGACGGAGTGCTCAGAACACGGGCCAACGATCACCACGGGATACATCTGGCAGAACCTGCGGGCCTCAAGCCTCCGGCGGGCCATTCCGCGGCGCCAATCTCACCGCCGCCGGGCCCCGGCCCGCCGGGTGCCGCCTCCCCACCGATCCGGCTTCCCCACCGATCCGCCCGCGCCGTCCCTGCCCCGGCCAACTTGGCTTCGAGGTCACTCGGCGTAGATGAGCTCCCGGACGGCCGCGATCTCGCGGCGGAGCTCGTCGTTGCCGGCCGACTCGCGGGTGATCTTGTCGCAGGCGTGGAGGACGGTGGAGTGGTCCCGCCCGCCGAGCTCGGCGCCGATCCGGAGGAGCGAGACGTCGGTCTCCTCGCGCATCAGGAACATCGCGATCTGGCGCGGGACGACGATCGCCTTGTCGCGCTTCTGCCCGCGGAGAGCGTCGAGCTCGACGCCGTAGTACTCGGACACGGCCCTGGCGATGCGCTCGGGCGTGATCTGGCGCTTCTTCGGGTTGTAGAGGACGTTCGAGAGGACCGCCTGGGCGAGCTCGATCGAGATCGGCATCGCGCCCATCGAGGCGTAGGCCACGATCCGGTTCAGGGCGCCCTCGAGCTCGCGGATGTTCGAGACGACCTTGCGGGCGATGAACTCGATGACGTCGGACGTGATCGGGACCGCGCCCTCCTCGGCCTTCGCCCGGAGGATCGCGATGCGAGTCTCCAGGTCGGGCGCGGTGAGGTCCGCGATGAGGCCCCACTCGAATCGGGACCGCAGCCGCTCCTCGAGGGTGAGGATGGCCTTCGGCGGCCGATCCGAGGACAGCACGATCTGCTTGCCGTCCTCGTGGATCGCGTTGAAGGTGTGGAAGAACTCCTCCTGTGTCCGCTCCTTGTCGGCGATGAACTGGATGTCGTCGATGAGGAGCAGGTCGATCCGGCGGTAGCGGCCTCGGAACTCGTCGATCTTGCCCTGCTGGATCGAGGTGATGAACTCGTTCGTGAACTTCTCGGAGGTCGCGTAGACGACGCGCTTGCGCGGGAACTTTGCGGCGACCTGGTTGCCGATCGCGTGCATGAGGTGGGTCTTGCCGAGGCCCACGCCGCCGTACAGGAACAGCGGGTTGTAGGCGTGGCCGGGTCGCTCGGCGACCGACAGCGACGCCGCATGGGCGAGGCGGTTGGCCGACCCGACGATGAAGTTCGCGAAGGTGTAGCGGGGGTTGATGTTGCTCGCCCCACCCTCGCCGCCGACACGGGTCGACTCGATGCGGACGGAGGTCGAGCCGTTGCCGGACGGGCGCGGCGCCGATGCTCCGTCGGCCATGACCCCGACGGGCGCGCGACCCTCGTGGCCGGCCTCGGTCTCGCTGCCGCGGGCCTCGTCGGACGCCGCGCCGACCGCCGGATCCGTGGACTGGCCCACGAAGAACTCGACCTGGACGCTGTAGCCGACGATGCGGGCCAGGGTCTGGGAGATCAGCGAGCGGTAGCGGCTGTCGAGCCAGTCCTTGGCGAAGCCATTGGGCACCGAGATCCGGAAGCGGTTGTCGTCGACGTCGGCGAGCTCGGTGTCGCGCAGCCACGTCTCGAAGTTCGCCGGCGAGAGTGATACCTGGAGCTCGCCGAGGGCAGCGCGCCAGACCTGCTTCGCATCCATACGGTCGATGTGGGCTCTCTGATCCGATGGGCTGGGTGGACGGGTGTGGCGAGGTGTTCGCGAACGGGTGTCGAGCACGCTCGTGAGCGGCGCGGAGGCTTGCGACGCGCACGTTCCGGGACTGGCGCGAGGTCGTCCGTGGGCTCGCGACGGTGTCGATGTCTCGGGTCGCCGGGCCGTTCGGGTGGCGAACGGTAGCACCGCTGCCGGCGCCTCGCAAGGCGAAACCGCGATACTCCCCAGGAGTATCAGCCGGCACTGCCGGATTCGGCCCGCTCGGCGGTCGAACCCCCGTTTGACACCCCCTCCGAGCCCGACCTATCATCCCCCGGACGTTGAACGCGCCACGCCCTGATCGGGCGCCCGGCGCGTTTGCGTGCCTTCTGGGGTCGATGACGGACGGAACCCCGAGGCCCGATGGAGAGGATCCCGAGCAGGCTCGATGAAGCAGACCTACCAGCCCAAGAAGCGCCACCGCGCCAAGGAGCATGGCTTCCGCGCCCGGATGAAGACCGTGGGCGGGCGTCGGGTCCTGGCGGCGCGCCGGGCCCGAGGTCGCAAGCGCCTGACGGTCTGACGGCCACACCCGGCCGGCCGAATCCAGCCGGCCGTCCGCGGCCGCGGCTCGTGATGCTCTCCCGTCCGCAGGACTTCGTGGCGCTCCAGGAGCGAGGGACCGTCCGGTCCCACCCGCTCCTCGCGACCCGGGTCCTTCGGACCGATGACGGGCCGACGCGGTTCGCCCTGGCGACGGGTCGGGCACTCGGCTCGGCCGTCGTCCGGAACCGGGTCCGCCGGCGGCTGCGGGAGGCGCTGAGATCAATGGGGCCGGCGACGAAGCCCGGCTGGGATGTCCTCGTGATCGCCAGACCCGCGATCGTCGAGGCCGACTATCGGACCGTGGCGATGACGCTGCGGCGGCTGCTGACGCGGGGAGGCGTCGTGGAGGGCGAGGGCTCGTGAAACGGGTCGGGATCGCGGCGATTCACGCGTACCGCTTCGCGTTCGCGTGGCTGCCGTCCCAATGCCGCTACGAGCCGACCTGCTCCCACTACACCGAGCAGGCGATCGAGCGATACGGGCTGGTCCGGGGGAGTCTCATGGGCATGAAGCGCATCGCCCGCTGCCATCCCGGCTACCCGGGAGGCTACGACCCTGTCCGCTGAGCCGATCCGCTCCCCGATGCCCGGCCGGCCCATGCGGCCTCGTCCGTCGCGACCGCGCGTCCATCCCGCGCTGTGGGCCCTCGCCGCGATCGGGCTCATCGTGCTCGTCGCGCTCCTCGTCGCCGCGTGCACGCCGCCGACGAGCGGCTCGGAGGCTCCAGCGAGCGGCTCGGAGGCCCCGGCGTCGGTGGGCGCCGCGATCTCGTCCGGGGCATCGGCCGCGCCCTCGCCGAGCGTCAGCCCGACGCCCCAGCCGACGCCGCTCCATCCGGCGGCCCTCGCCCCCGATCCGGGCAGCCTCATCGGCTGGACCTTCACCCCGATCTTCCAGCTCGCGTTCATCCTGCTCGCCGGCTTCTACAAGGTGACCGGCGACATCGGCATCGCGATCATCCTGCTCACGATCATCATCCGGGCGATCCTCATCCCGCTGTACCGGCGCCAGCTCGTCAACCAGCGGCACATGCAGATGATCCAGCCGGAGATCCAGGAGATCGCCCGGCGCTACAAGGGCGACCGCAACCGGCAGTACCAGGCCCAGCAGGCTCTCTACCGCGAGCGCGGGGTCAGCCCCACCTCCGGCTGCCTGCCGCTCCTCCTGCAGACCCCGCTCCTGTACGTCATGTACCAGGTCATCCGGGACGGCCTGACGAACTTCAACGTCAACCAGATGCTGAACGTCGGGGGTGTCCAGCTCATCAGCCTGCCGTGTGCCACGACCCCGCAGTTCACGACCGACGCGGCCGGCCACAGCATCGTGGTCCCGTGCATCAACACGACGGTCGGCTGGCTGTTCGGCCTGAACGCCGGGCAGCCCCACGTCGACATCAGCGTGCTCGGCTTCGGGATCAGCTTCCTGGCCATCTTCTCGGCCCTGCTCCAGCTCGTGCAGTCGAAGATGACCCTGCCCGCCACGAACACGAAGCTCGACGACCCGACGACCCGGACGCAGCGCCAGACGCTGGTCATCCTGCCGTTCATCTTCGTGTTCTTCGCCAGCTTCCTGCCGGCGGGGCTCTACATCTACTACATCGTCTCGACCCTGTTCGGGATCGTCCAGCAGTACCTGATCATCGGCTTCGGCTCGCTGTTCCCGCTCTTCGGCTGGACGCCGGGCTTCGCCGTCGACCACAAGCCGCGCTTCCCGGTCGCCGCGCCCGCGGCGCCGACTTCCCCACCTCGCGCGGCGGGAGCGCCCGCGCGGCCCACACCTGAACGCTCGGCCATCGAACGCGCGACGTCCGCCAACGCGACGATCAAGCAGCGCGGTCGCCAGGGCCGGCGTGGGAGACGTCGTTGAACATGAGTGCGTCAGACGCGTACCGCGAATTCACCGGCAAGAGCGTCGAGGAGGCGTTGCGGCTCGCCCGCGAGGCCTTCGGTGTCGGCCTCGACGACCTCGACTTCGAGATCCTGACCCCGGGCAGCCGGGGCGTGCTGGGGATGGGCGCCGAGCCCGCCCGGGTCCTCGCCGCGCCGCGATCCGAGCTCGGCGGCGCCGCCCCGAAGCGCGAGACGGCCGCCCAGCGTCCGCTGCCGGCGCCGCCGGCCCGTGATCGGGACGACGATCGCGGCAGTCGGGGCTTCGGCCGGGACCGGGGCTTCGACCGCGATCGGGGCGACCGAGGTGGCCGCGGCTTCGACCGCGACCGCGGCCCGCGCCGGGACGATCGTGGTCCTCGTCGCGACGATCGACCACGGTTCGACGATCGCGGCCCCCGCCGCGACGACCGGCCCGAGCGCGTGCCCGTCGCCGCCGAGGCCGACGTCGCCAGGGAGCGCCCGGAGCGCCCCGAGCGCACGCATCCCGAGGACCGCGGCGACCGCGGTGACCGAGGCGGGCGCGGCCTCGACCGCGATCGCGGCCCGCGCCGCGACGACCGCGGCGGACGCTACGGCGCCCGGCCCTCTCGGCCGACGGAGGACCTGACCGAGGGCGAAGCGGCCGAGGTTGCCGCGGCCCGCGGGTCCGTCGCTGCGGAGCGCGCCGAGCTCGAGGCGGCGGAGGCATCGCCCGAGGCGCTCGCGGCCGGCAAGGTGATCCTCGAGCAGCTGCTCGTCCACATGGGCTTCGGCGTCCGCGTCGAGCTCGAGATGGGCGAGACCAGCCGCCTGAACGTGCTGGGCGACGGCGAGGAGCGCGAGGCTCTCGGCGCCCTGATCGGGCGGAAGGGTGAGCGCCTCTCGGCGCTCCAGCACCTCGTGAACCTGATGCTGTCGCGCCAGATGGGTGCCTGGACCCGGGTCCTCGTCGACGTCGAGGACTATCGCGGCCGGCGCGAGCGCCAGCTCCGCGAGATCGCCGACCGGGCCGCCAAGCGCGTCATCGAGACCGGCAAGATGCTCCAGCTGGAGCCGATGCCGGCGCTCGAACGGCGGTGGGTCCACATCGCCCTGCGGGACAACCCGGACGTCGCAACGCAGTCGATCGGCGAGGAGCCGAACCGCCGGATCGTGGTCCTGCCCCGCCCGTAGGCGGCTCGAGCGCGGGAGCGGCACGGGCGGGCGCACCGCGAACGCCCGCCCGCCCGCGAAGTCAGGGCTCCAGCGGCGGGAGGATCGTCGCCTCCGACCCCGACGGCGATGGTGGCTGCTCCTCGGAGCAGGGCGGGAGGCTCATGAGGCTGTCCGCCTGGGTGGCGTCCTCGTCGGCCCGCAGGTAGGCCTGGCCACAGCGCGAGCACGGGTCGACGACCCGCAGTCGTGCCCGGACGCCATCGATCTCGGTGAAGTAGCTCTCGACGCCGTAGCGCAGGTTCGTGATGGCCCGCGCCCGTGGGATGCGACGCCCGTCGTCGAGGCAGATGAGCGAGACATGGGGATCGGGCGGGTGACTGCCGGAAACCTCGACCCCGACCCCGATGACGCGGTGTTCGGCCATTCGCAGTGAGCTCCCGAGATTGATCGCGGCTCGAAACGACAGGATCTCGGGCTGCGCGTCGGCGCCCCTCGTCGGGACGATGGCCTGGCGCGCCCCGGGCGCGACGCGGTGGCGGTTGCTGGTTGGGGCCAGTTGCGCGGTGACCTGACGCGGTGTCGTTCGGTCAGTGCGGGATTGGATAGCCTCCGCCATCAGCCAGGACTCCGGCTGCGGTGATCGCCGCGAGCGCCAGGCTGAGCAGGAGGGACGACGCGAGAACGCGGAGACGGGCGAGCCGATGGCTTCGGGATCGATGCACGGGATCCTCCTCTTCCCGTCATCGCCCGGAGCGCGCCACGCACCACCCGATCCTATTGAGGTTCGGGGTCCCGTGTCAACTATTCCTATACCCCTTTTCGCGTGCCGGACGAGCACGCCGTCAAACCTGACTTGTCAGCGAGGCGCCCCCCGCTACACTCACGCCCGTGCCGCACAAGTCGCTCGGTCGCCGGCTGGCCGTCCTCGATCGGGGGATCGCCGAGTCCGTTGGGGCCCGCATCCGCACGGCACGACTGGCCGCGGGGCTGACCCAGTCGAAGCTCGCCGAGGGCCGCTATACGAAGGCCTACATCAGCGCCCTCGAGAACGGGCTGTCGAAGCCCAGCCTCGCGGCGCTGAACTTCATCGCCGGGCGCCTGAGCCTCCCGGTCACCCACTTCCTCGGTGACCCGGAGGGGCTCGCCGGGCCGACCTGGTCGCGGGTCGAAGCCGATCTCCGGCTCGCCGCCGGTGACTGGCAGGCGGCGTCCGACGCCTACCGCTCGCTGCTCGAGGTGGAATCACAGCCCGTCCGTCGGGCCGAGCTCGAGACCGGCCTCGCGGAGGCCCTCTGCCGTCTCGATCAGGTCGACGAGGCGATCCGAGTCGCGTCGTCTGCGGCGGCAGCCTTCGACTCCGCAGGCGAAGCCGCCCAGGCAGCCATGGCCAGGTACTGGCTGGCCGCAGCCTTCTACCAGCGGGAGGACGAGGCCGAGGCAGCCTCGATCTTTCGGGGCGTCCTGGAACGGATTCGGGCCGGCGTCAGCGTCGAGCCCGACTTCGAGGCGCGAGTGTTGATGGCCCTCTCGGCGGCCGTGAGCCGAGGCGGCGACGACGCCCAGGCCGCCGGGTACCTCGAGGAGGCCCGCGCACTGATCGACACGGTCAGCGATCGGCGGCGCGCCGTGTTCCTCACCGGGCTTGCCTACACGTATCGCGAGCGCGGCGATTTCGAGGCGGCGATGCGGCTCGCCAACCAGGCCCTGGCTCGCTACCGCGAGACGTTCCTTGACCGCGAGGTCGCCCTGCTGGAGAACGACCTCGCCCTCACCTACTCGGGCATGGGCTTGTTCGACCGGGCCCGGGACCACGCGGCCACGGGCGAGGCGCAGATGCGAGCAATCGGCGACGAGCGCGGGCGGGCCCACATCGTGGAGACCCGGGCCCAGATCGAGCTCGCGGCCGGCGACCTCCGTGCCGCCGAGGAGATCGGCAACGAGGCCCTCGACCTGGCCAACGCCCAGGGCAACCGCAAGGCAGCGATCAGCGCGGCGCTGACGCTGGCCGAGATCGCCCGTCGGGGCGGCGACCTCTCGAGGGCGTCGGTCCGCATGGAGGCAGCGGCCGCACTGGCCCGTGAGCACGGCCGGCCCCAGCAGCTGAGGGACGTCCTGACCGAGTGGTCCGAGATCCTCGCGGAGCTCGGCGACGACAAGGGCGCCTACCGCCTGTCGCGCGAGGCGCTCGCCCTCGGGAAGACCTAGCTGAGGTTGATCCGGGCGAATCCGTCGATGTCGATCCGGGAGTGGCCGGCCGTCCCGACGCAGACGATCCTGACCGTATGGGTGGCGTTCCTGGACCAGTTCCTCCCGAACGCGACCTGCCTGGACTGGTAGGTCGTCGCGTACAGGCTGACGGTGGTCACGTAGACGCCGTCGATGTAGACCTTTGCAGATCCCCGGTTCGGGCCCCGATAGGCCAGCCAGCTAAACGACGCACCCGTGAATGTGTATTGCGCCCAGGCACCAGCTTTCGCAGTGCCATGGAGCGCGCCGCCGTAAGCGGTCGTCAACGTGCTGGTCACCCAGCCTGAGCTGTAGGTGATCGAGGAGCTGGCGTCCTGGGTGAACGTGGCGGCGAAGGACGGACCATAGGCCCACGAGCCCACGTTCGCGGCGCCATCCGTTGCCCGCACGCGATACCGGTACGTCGTCCCGAATGCTAGGTTAGCGGTCCACGACACGGTCATGGGGTTGGCGAGTGCGATAGCGGACCACGAGCCGCCGTTCATCTGGCTCTCGACGGTGTACGAGGCAATGCCGCTCGGATCCATGGCGTTCCATTGGGTGCGGCCGGGTGTGCTCGAGCCCGCCTGCGTGGCGAACCAGAACAGGCGAGGCGTACTGACACTGGCCGCCGGACCGATGCCATCCGTCACGACGAGGCTGGCCACCGTGGTCTTCGTGAGCCCGTTCGACGTAGCCGAGATCGTGATCGGATAGGTACCAGTCGGGGTGACCGTGCCGATGTTCGAGGTCGACAGGTGCAGGGTCGCCGTTGTTCCCGCCGTGCTTGTCACGCTGAGAGACCCGCTGGCGCCGGTCGGCAGCCCTGAGAACGAGAGGGCCACGGGCAGCGTGAACCATGTCCTGTTGATGGTCACGGTGAAATCCGTCGAGCCGCCCTGCTTGACCGAGGCGCTCGTGGAGGTATCCGCGCTGCCCGACGCGGCCAAGCTGAAGTCAGCGCCATAGGTAACCTTCGTGAAGTCAGTGCCGTTGTATCGGTCGAGATCGACGCAGCCGCCGATGCCAACCACCGAACCACAGTCGTCGTACTGCCAGAAGGTCCAGCCGTGGCCGCCCCAGTTGTTACCAGGGACGCTCGGGCTCGAAACGAACCAATGGGCGATCCAGAGGACGGTGTATCCGGCGCTCGCGAACGCGCTCGTGTCGCCCATGTATGTCCGCCAGAACGACGGGCTCGTATAGATCATCGGCCGGATTCCGGTCTTCGCGTAGACCTCGTTGAGCCACGCCAAGACCCAGTTCTGGAGCGCTGTCGTCCCGAGGCCGTTGCTGACCTCGAGGTCCAGGGCCGGGTTCAGGTCGCCCGGGAGGAGATTCGCGTGGGCCACGAACCAGTCGGCCTCGGCGACCGCATCACCGGACGTGGTTGACGGTTGGGCGAAGTGGTAGGCCCCGACACGGATTCCAACGGCACGCGCAGCGGCGTGCCAGGTCGCATACATGGAATCGGCGTAGATCGTCGACTCCGTCGCCTTCATGATCGCGAAGGTCTTACCGGCGGCGGCGACGCTCGTCCAGTTGATGGTCCCCTGCCAATGGCTGACGTCGATGCCTTCGAGGAAGCTGCCCGGCGGCGGCGGTGGCGGCGCGACCTTGAACAGGCCAGTCGCGGCATACACGGACGTCTTGCCATACAGGGACGAGGTCGACGTGCCGTTGACGGCGGTGATCGTGTACCAGGTCGACCCCGACACGCTCGATCCGCCGCAGCTCGCGGACCACGAGCCCCCCGACACCGAAGCGGAGGCGGTCACGGTCGTCCCGGTGGCGATCGTGGCGACAAGCGTCCCGGCAGTCGATGCTGACGCACGCAGGTTGACGGCGCATTGACTGAGGTAGTTCGTGCTGGCGGCCGAAGCCATGCCGGAACCGATCGTCGCGCTGAGCAGCACCGAGGCGGCGAGAGCGACGCCTGGGAGCGCCGGCCGGGGGCGTGGTTGTAGCCGCATGGTTCCTCCGTCGCAGCTGGGAGCCCGTGGGAGCGCTGCGACCGACGCTTGCGGCGATGCTTGCAGATCGGCGAAGGACATAACAGTAGGCTGACAGTCCTGATCCCTTTGGTGGGGTTGCGGCCGTCTGGCGCGGGACCGTCGAGCGGTTGGCCTGGCCGGTTCGAGCTGGCCCGCACGTTCCGACGCACGCAGGTCCGGCTCGCCCGCCGCGGCCTGTCCCGGATCAACGTGGGATATCGGCCTCGTGGCTTCCGGTTCGGGACGGTTGGTGAACTCCTCGATCGCGCCTGGGCCTACGGGCGAAGCGCTATGGGGCGGCGGTCGCCTGTCCCGCGAACGACAACCAGACGAACCAGACCTGCAACGCGCCGAACACAACGGCCAGGATGAGGGTGCCCCGATGACCGAGCTTCTCGCCAACGGCGCCGAACGCTGGGAAAGCGACGGTCGCATGTCGGGGCATCGAGGTGACCGGGGCTCCGATCAGCGACAGCCCGAGCGCGACGATCGAATAGACGCCCAGCTCGAGGCGGCGGCGGAGCAGCGTGATCCCAGCGATCGCCACCGTGCCGATGACCGTGACCTTCACGATCGACGCCCAGGCCAAGTGCTGGAACGCGTACAGGATTGCGCCGGGGCCGAAGCTGGATTCCCAGCTGGCCGAGCCTTCGAGCCATGCCGTTCTCTTTCCCGTGAGCCACCACAGATAGACCCACCAGCCCGCGAACGAGAGAGCAACTGCGCAGGCCGACGCGAACGCACGCCAGTCACGACGATCACGAAGCCATGCAACGGCCGCGGAGGCTCCGATAGCCAGACCGCTGACGCGGGTGAGCATCGTTGCCGCTGCCAGCAGAGGGCTGGACTTGCTGCGCCGGAGCAGGAAGTACGAGCCCGACAGCAACAGGAACAGCGGCTCGCTGTACGCCATCGACATCACGTACGCGGCCGGGCTGAAGGCGAGAAGGAGGACGCCACGTCGGGCGACGTCCCCCCCGAACTCCCCGCGCAAGACGAGGAACACGACCACGACAGCACACAGGAACAACACGTTGGCCGCAACGACAGCCGCCACTACCGGCGGCAGTCGAGTGAGTGATACGGCGCGGATCACCGAGGGCCAGCCTGGATAGAACGCGAAGTCGTGATGCCCGCCGTGCGGGCCCGGTTGCATCGCGTAGGCGTGATAGCCGTGCGCTGCGATGTCGAGATACCACTGCCCGTCCCACGCGACGAATGGTGACTTCTGGGCGCCCAGAAGGGGCGGGTTGCGCACGTTGAAGGTGGCCGCCGCGAGGATCAGGCTCGACGAGTAGAGCCGCGATAGGACTCCGATGATGAGCGGGAACCCGAGACCGGCGGCCTTCATGCGATCGGCAGCACTGTCGACCGCAGTGACCAACCGCGTCATGGGCGCGCTCCCCCGAGGCCTGGCGAGTCCCGGAGAGCTCACACGCTGATGTTCGACCTTGATTGGGACGATCAGATCTCAGCGCCGGCGGGCGCGCATGTCGTCCTGCTGTGGGATTGTATGGACCACGCTCGATCCCGGCCGACGGAGCGTCAGCCTGCAGCGGCCGATGAGGCAAACCAGCGCGGCCACGAGGATGACGAATCCCACCCCCACCTCCGGGCCCAGACGGGGGTCCCGCGCCTTGGCTGGTGCGACTTGGCTCGGCGCTTCTCCCGTAGCGGCCCACGAGGCGAGACGGGATCGGCTCGCGGCCATCGTGGTCGACACGCTGGACGGCCCCGGATCGACGACCGACGTCGGGTGGCCGGGCGTCGCCCCAATGACCACCACGACCGAGAAGAGGGCAACCGCGGAGGCATCGGTGAGGCTGTCGATCGAGCCCGGTCCGGGCGTGGCGGACCAGCTCGGCCCGGACAGCCCGTCGCCTCGGCGATGCGCCCACGCCGCATCGGCGTTGGCCGCGAGGAACGCACGCAGCGAGCCGCTGCGATCCACCGTCACGAGCGCCGCGAGGTCCCGGACGAGGATTCCCTTGAAGCCGCCGCCATCGCCCTGGCCCTCATCGGGCAGGACACGGCCGGGCGTCGCGGCGATGACGCCGGAGGCGACGTCTTCCGCGTCGTCGAGATACGAGGGCTCCCCGGTCGCCTGGTAGAGCGCCACGGCGGCGCCGATGTACGCCCCCTCGTCGTACGTGTAGCTGGAGCCGTCGACCGTCCCGTCGCCGCCGCCGGACACGTGATCCGCGACGCCACTCCCGGAGCGGAGCCGCGACGCGAGCCAGCGATAGAGCTGCGTCGCCCGATCCAGGTACGCCTCGGATCCGGTGGCCGCGTAGATCAGGGCCGCGGTCATCGCCGCCGGCGCGTTTGTGGCCACGTTCTTCTGGTCGTGGACGCTGCGCCGCCACCACAGGCCGCCGCCATAGGTGCTGTCCCACGACCGCCACTGGTCGTCGGACAGGGACTCCGCCCGCGCGAGATAGCGCAGCTCCCCCGTCAGGGCATAGGCCCGGATCGCGGCGAGAGCCCACCAGCCGCGATCGTCGTTGAAGTCGGAATCGAGCGTCGGCGAGCCTGCGACGAAGCCGTCATAGGTCGCGTCGAGGAGCATCCGGTCCGCAGCCGGGACGTGGGCCTCCGCAGCGTCGATGACCGCCTCCCAGAGCTCGGCCGTCCACCAGAAGTCGGCCGTGGCCGCGTGCCCGGGCCGGACCTGGTGGTCGCTGCGGGCGTAGAAGGTCTGGCTCGCCGGCTGCCAGTAGGCCGCGAGCATCGCATCGAAGGCCGTCGCCGCTCGTGCGACCGTGAACCCGTTCGGCCCGATCGCGAGCGACGGGGATGGCGCGACGATCGCCGATCCCCCGATGAGGAGGACGGCGACCGCGACAAGGCAGCGCGGGGCATGGACGGTCGGCATGGGACGGCTCGGAGGAGGATTGCTGCCTGGAGGAGCGCGACGAGCGTGCCTGGGGCGCGCCGCGACAGGGTAGCGATCGGCAGGGGGCCGATCCGTCAGCCAGCCGACACCCCGTCGAGGATGAGGTCCAGCCCGAACTCGAACGCCTTCTTGCGCTGGACGGTCGGGGGTGGCTCGAGGTGGAAGTGCATGTGGTCCACGAGGTGCGGGTGGGCCTGCAGCCCGAGCGTTCGGACGATCTCCTCGGGGTCGTCCGGCATGCTTCGCAGGCCGCGCGAGTAGCCGGCCTCCCAGAGGGTGAACCCGAGGATGTGGCTGTCCAGCGCGTGATAGGCGAGATCGGCGGTCTCGCCCGGCAGATGGGCGTCGGCGAGGCGGGCCAGCATCGCATCGATCATCCGCAGCCGGTTCGGCGAGATCCGGTTGGCGCTCATCAGCAGGTTGCAGGCCCACGGGTGCTCGCGCAGGACGTGGTGGGCCGAGATCGCGCTGGCCCGCATCGCGGAGCGCCAGTCGCCCTCGGGAGACGGCAGCTCGATCTGCTCGACGACGAGATCGGCGATGCCGGCGAGGATGTCGTCCTTGCCGTCGGCGTAGTGGTAGAGCGACATCGCCTCGACGCCGAGCGCCTGCGCGAGGCGGCGCATCGACAGGGCCTCGAGGCCCTCGGCGTCGGCGAGCTCGAGGGCGGCCGCCAGGATCCGCTCGCGGCTGAGCGGCTCGCGACCTGTCCGGGCTCGGCTGATGGCGGCGCTCACCAGTGGATCGTACACCGTAAGGTTGGGGCTTGACAGGAGCTCGGCGTCTGCCTACCTTACGCCGTACTCTTACGCTGTAAGGCGAGATGACGCACCGAGGAGTGCACGATGACCGCGACCGCTAGGCCCGTGTCGGGGACGATGGAGCAGGTGGCGACCATGCAGCAGATCGTCCAGGACGGCTACGGGTCGACGGCCGTCATGCACCTCCGCGAGGTCCCGAAGCCCGAGATCGGCGACGACGGGGTGCTCGTCCGCGTCCGAGCCGCGTCCGTCAACGCGCTCGACTGGCACATGTTGCGCGGCACCCCGTTCCTGGTCCGCCTGAGCGAGGGCTGGCGGAGACCGAAGACCGCGCCCGGGGTGGACTTGGCGGGCGTCGTCGAGGCCGTCGGCCGGGACGTGACAGAGCTCGCGGTCGGTGACGAGGTGTTCGGCGGACGCAACGGCAGCTTTGCGGAGTACTCGGCCGGCCGCGTCCGGAACTTCGTGCGGAAGCCGGCGAACCTTACCTTCGAACAGGCGGCAGCGATCCCGGTCGCGGCGGTGACCGCCCTCCAGGCGGTCCGCGATCAGGCGCACATCCAGGCCGGCCAGCGCGCCCTCGTCATGGGCGCCGGCGGCGGGGTCGGGACGTTCGCCGTGCAGATCGCGAAGGCCTTCGGCGCTCACGTGACGGCGACCGCGAACGCCGCGGTCCTCGAGACCCTCCGATCCGCCGGTGCCGATGAGGTGCTCGACTACGCCCGGACCGACGTCGCAACGAGTGGCGGACCGTACGACGCGATCCTCGACGTCGGCGGCTATGGCCGGCTCGGCGACCTGAACCGGATCCTCCGACCTGGCGGGGTCGTGGTCTCGGTCGGGGCGGGCGACTCGACGCTGCGCCACCTCGTCTGGGGGATCGTGGAGTCCAAGCTGCGATCCCGATTTCGCCACCAGGACATGCGCCACTTCCTGGCGAAGCTCAACCGGGACGACCTCCTGGTCCTCGCCGACCTCGCGGCCGCGGGCAGGATCGTGCCCGTCATCGATCGGGTCGTGCCGCTCGCCGAGGTGCCCGCCGCAATCGCCTACGTCGAGGCTGGCAAGGCCCGAGGCAAGGTCGTCGTCTCGGTGGGCTGAGGCCATCGCGGCCGGATCGGGCGTCTCCAGGGCGAATCGGCCGCCAGCGGGGCCGCGTCGGGCGGCCCTCCTAGACTTCGGGCGTGAAGCGGATCGGGTTCCTCTCGTTCGGGCACTGGTCGACGTCGCCCTACTCGCAGGTTCGATCCGGGTCCGATGCCCTCATCCAGTCGATCGATCTCGCCCAGGCGGTCGAGGACCTCGGCGCGGACGGTGCGTACTTCCGAGTCCACCACTTCGCCCAGCAGCTCGCCTCGCCGTTCCCGCTGCTCGCCGCGATCGGCGCCCGGACGAAGCGCATCGAGATCGGGACGGCGGTCATCGACATGCGCTATGAGAACCCGCTGTACATGGCCGAGGACGCCGGCGCCGCCGATCTCATCGCGAGTGGCCGGTTGCAGCTCGGGATCAGCCGCGGCTCGCCCGAGCAGGTCGTCGACGGCTTCCGGTATTTCGGCTATCAGCCCGCCGAGGACGATCCGGTAGGCGCCGACCTGGCCCGCCAGCACACTGACGTCTTCCTCCAGGTCATCACGGGCGCCGGCTTCGCCCAGCCGAGCCCGAACCCGATGTTCCCGAACCCACCGGGGCTGCTCCGGCCGGAGCCGCACTCGCCGGGCCTGCGAGATCGGATCTGGTGGGGTGCCGGCTCGCGGGCCACGGCCGAGTGGGCGGCGAAGCAGGGCCTGAACATGATGTCCTCGACGCTCATGACCGAGGACGCCGGCGTGCCGTTCCACGAGCTGCAGGCCGAGCAGATTCGCCTGTTCCGGGAGGCCTGGAAGGCGGCCGGGCACGAGCGTGAGCCCCGCGTCTCGGTGAGCCGAAGCATCTTCGCCCTCGTCGACGAGCGGGATCGGGCCTATTTCGGCCGGAGCAACCAGGAGTCCGACCAGGTCGGCTACCTCGACGCCCAGACGAAGGCGATCTTCGGGCGGTCCTACGCCGCCGAGCCCGATGCCCTCGTGAAGGAGCTCGCGAAGGACACCGCGATCCAGGCCGCCGACACCCTCATGCTGACCCTCCCGAACCAGCTCGGCGTCGACTACAACACACACGCGGTCGAGTCGATCCTGAAGTACGTCGCGCCGCAGCTCGGCTGGCGCTAGGCGAGCGTCCAAGGGAGCTGGGTCGTCGCCGATCCCTGATGACGGCGATGGGCGAGAGCGATCAGGGCACAGGTCTGCGTACGCGATTCGGCGGTCCTGTCCCTAATGCCAAATGATGGCCGGGCCTGCTAAGAAACTATGGCCAACAATGGGCCTCATGGAACGCCTCCGGAGACTGCGGACTGATCCGAACCGGCGTCCTGACCCGCTCAAGGACCCTCGCAGCGAGGTGAATCTCGGCCAACGTTAGGTTCTGCCGAAGGATGCGCGGCCCGTCCGCAGTTCGATAGTGATCGAGCGATCGTCTTACGGCCAGCGTTTGATTTCGACCTGTCGGGTTCGGCCAGAGTTCGGCTTACGCGGGGGCGGTGTCGCAGACGACCGCTTGGCTAGGATCGCCGGGAAAGAATACGCAGGCTATGCAGTCGCGAGCTACCGACGGTAGCGTCAGGGAGCAATGATCCGGGCGAAGTTCACCGAGGCGAGTGCCGACCAGCTGCGTTCCTCAGCTGGAGTGATTCGGCCACCGGTACCGCTCGAGATTCTCGCCAAGCATCTGGCCGTCCGAGTGCTGCCGGACGCAAAGCTGAAGCCTCGCGTCCGAGGTGCCTACGACCCGGCGTCGCGGACCATCCTCGTCGCCACGCTCGGCGTCCGGGCGGAGCGGTTCACGCTCGCTCACGAACTTGGCCACCTAGTTCTGGACCATGGCGGTGCTTGCAGCTTCGAGGGCGAGCCATCAGTCGGGTCCTTTGCGCTCGAAGATGCCGACGTCCGCATCGACGAAGAGGCGGAAGCCGATGACTTTGCCGGGCGGCTCCTGGTACCGCGCAGCTGGCTTCGCGACCGCGTTCGGTCCCTGTCGCGCGACGAATTGCTCGACACCTTCGATGTCAACCTGCCCGTCTTGATCATCGCCGCAGAGCGGTACCGGCTGTTGAACCAGATCAGCCTCGCCTAGCCCTCCTCGGCGAGGAAGTCGATCACCCACGCCCAGACCCGCTCCGTCTCGTCAATCGCCTCGAAGGACAGCGGCTCGCTTTCGTCGACCGGCTGGCGTGGCCGGTGCCCGAAGGCGTAGTGCCCGGCCGAAGCCTCGGCGAGCGATCGTTCGAGCGCGGCCACTACGGCTTTGCGAGGGATGCCGAGGCCGAAGGCGACGCGTCGCAGCCGATGGGGATCGATGTTGAGAATAGCCGACGGCGCTCGGTCTTCCTCGATGAGCGCCCAGACCGCTGGAGCCACCCCGGCCTGATCTGCCAGCGTGCGCGCTGCGGCCGCGCCGCGACGCGTACGCAGCAAGGTTCCAATCGTCGGTGTCACGGCGCGGAACGCACGCAACACCTCAAGGCGCCGCTGCCGGTCGCGCTCTTCGTGCTCGCTCGGGTATTCGAGTTGGGGGGCGTCCGCGGTGAGGGCCTCGATCGCCAGCGCCGAGGGCTGCCAGCTTCGGCTGAGAAGCCTCAAGACCGCGTCCAGCGTGCCATCGTCGGCGACGCTTTCGCGTTCGGTTGTCGCGGTTAGATCTGCGGCGATTTCTCGCCGGATGGTTCCCAGGTCGTTCATGAGCGAGCTCCCTCAACGCATTCGATCAACTTGGCTTTGGCTCGGGCAACCGTCTGGCCAACGCTGGTCGCCGCGATGTTCAGGGCGGTGGCGAACTGCTCGCGCGAGATCTGTTCCATGAGGAGTTCCGCCACCAAGCGAACGCGAGCCGGCGCGCTCTCCAGGCAGCGCCGCAGGGCCTGGACGAGCTCGGATGCCGGCTCTGATCCGGGCCTACTCGGAATCTCATCGTGCTCCTCGAGTAATTCGACCGTCTCGAGCAGGGCAGACTGAGCGCGGCGCTGTGCGATGAGGTTGTTCGCGACCTTGAAGACGTAGGCCCGCAGCCCTTCGCCGATGGGCACGAGCGCCGGCTCTCGTTGCAGGCGCGCCCAGGTCGCGAAGAACGCCTCATTCCAGATTTCTTCGGCATCGGCGGGTCCGAGGCCGGCGTTGGCCACCAGGCGGAGGATCTCGGACCCGGTCCGGGCCTGCCACAGCGCGAGCGCCGGCTCATCGCCGGCAGCAACGAGCTCATGTAGCTCCGCGTCAGTTGGTTGGTGCTGCATCACTGGTATCAAGTACATGGGTGTCGTGTGACATTTCACTCATCGACGTCGTCCGCGTAGGCGCCGGACAGCCCCGAACCGCGGTCGGCTACGCGCTTCAGGCGACGACGCAGTCGCTGCGCCTGGTCGGCCTCGGGGCCTTCCGCGTCGGCGCGGCGCAGGTGTGCCTCGAGCTTCTCGGCCAGATCGCTCACGTCCTCGGGCTCGAGGTCGTCATTCAGCCACTCGATAAGGTCATCCGCGCCCACACCTTCGAGGTCATCGGCGGCCTCGACGACATCAAAGCGGCACCAGCACTCCTCGCCGCGACGCCGCCGAGAGCAGCTGTTGAGCACGGCCACCGGATTGCCGCCCTGCACGCAGATGGGCGGGTCTGCGGTCAGCAACCAGCGGTACAGCTCGACGCGGGTCCGGCGTGGCATCGGGAGAACGCTAGCAACTCGCCGGCCCCACTCGGAACTAGGGAGATCCCTGTCTAGCGGCCTGGATGTCACCGCTCAGACATGTACTTGGTGAGAGAGATCGTCGGCCACTCCGATGGGGAGGAAGCCGACGTACCCGGAGTACATGAAGGAGCGGACCGGATATGAGCGAAGAGCACGGCCAGCGGGCCGAAAAGCAGACCCTGCACCTCACGGTCTACGCGCCGAAGTCGACCGAGCCGAAGACGTTCGACTGGAGCAAGCACCTGGCCGTCGGCGAGGCTGCCGCCGAGGCGGCCGCAGCCTTCGGGTACGCGTCCGGTACGCCGTCGCTCGCCAAGGGCGACGAGGTCCTCGATCGCGCGAAGCAGCTGGTGGCTGCCGGCGTCCGCGACGGCGACACCCTGACCCTGGTCGACGTCGGCGGCGGCGTCTAGTGGGCCGGCTACCGCGGGCGGTGACTCGGGCCATCCTCGAGCAGCCCGAGCACCTCCCGGCCGCCTTGGCCTGGGCCCGGCGATTGGGCCTCGAGCTCCGATTCGACGAGGAGGAGCTGGCTCTCGAACTCAATCTGACCGGGCCAGGGGCAACAACCGAGGCGCCCCCCGAGCCGTACCGGATCAGCGGTCTGCTTGAGGACTTCGATGTCCTGCCGATCATCTGGCGCTACGTCGACCCCCGCAGTGGCGCCAACATCGGCGTGGCGGCCTACCCGCGGCCGACCGGCAGCTCCGTTCTGCACGGCAACGGGCTGATTTGCGCGCCGTGGAGCCGGCTCGCCTACGCGGTCGAGGGCGGGATCCACTCGGACTGGCAGGACCTCACCGACTGGAAGACGCCCCGGCCCCCGTACACCTTCGCCCCGACGATCGCCGACCAGCTCGACCGGCTGTACCGGGAGACGCGCGCGAGCACCGGTCGGATGGCCGCCTTGCCGGTGGCCGCATGACCACGAGCTGGGAGGACGAGCGGCTCCCGGCGCGGCTGCCAGTCCGGCCGCTGGAGGGCCGCTTCGCCCTGTCCGACGCCGCCCTGTCAGCGGCCGAGTCCCTCTTGCCGACTTTCCGCGGACCGGACGGCGACCACGAGGGACTCATCTACTTTCTCGGTGTCGAACGCCCGCGCGACACGCTGCTCGTCGCCGCGGCGGCACCTGACGCCGACCACGGGCCGCGGTGGGTCCGCGCCAGCCAGGCCGCGATCTTGGCCATGACACAGGAGGCGCACCGCAACGGCCTCGCCGTCCTTAGCCAGTTGCACAGCCATCCGGGCGGCTGGACCGAGCACTCGGTCGGCGACGATGACAAGGTCCTCATGCCCTTCGAGGGCATGCTCTCGTTCGTCGCGCCGCATTACGGAAGGTTTGGCCTGCGGCCCATCGACGGCCTCGGCGTGCATCAGTGGCAGGATGGCCGCTGGGTCGCCTGCGGACGAGAGTCGATCCGGGACGGGATCCGGGTGATTCCGTCGAAGCTTGACCTCCGATGACACCCGACGAGTTCAAGGCCGCCTTCCGGTCGCGCACCCTGGCCTACGCCCCAGGGTTCCCGGACGCGAGCGAGCCGGTCGCCGTCCGGGTCGGCGATGCGGCCCACAACCGCGCCGGCCACACCCTCCTCGTCGTTCTGGCGAACCTGCTCGCCCGCGCCCACAGCGACGTGGTATTCGTGGGTTCGCCGCCGCGCGAGCTGCTCTGCCCGGATGTGTTCGGGGAGCGAGACCTTGAGGCGGCGACGACAGGCCGGATGCAGGCGATCAACCCGTTCGGGCAGTTCCGCTGGCAGCGGTCGGAGCCTGAACGGGCGCTCCTGATGCTGGGTGTCGGTTCGAGCGCTCGAGTAGAGGTCCCGCTTGGCTTCTGCGGCTGGATCGCGAGCGTCGGCGCCGATGCCATAGCCGTCGACCGCCAGGGCGCGCCGTACGGAGCGGTGCTCGCGGCGATCCTCGGCGCGAACGTCGCGTTTCACCGTGCGTTGGGGCGGCGCGAGGTTCCGAGCGGTGTGTCCTCTGCGTGGGACCACTTCAAGCCGACGATGCTGCAGGGCCCCGACGTGGTCGAGCCCTTGGACGCGGGTCGTGTCCTGCAGGTCGGGGCGGGCGGAGTGGGCGCCGCGCTCGACTACTTCGTTGCGCTCACTTCTGGCATCCGTCCGGCCTGGACCATCGTGGATGGCGACGATGTCGACGTAAAGTAACCTCAACCGTCAGCTGCTATTCGGCGCCGCCGACGCCGGTTTCCCGATCCCGCCGGCCGCGAACAAGGCCCTGCGTGCCGCGGAGATCCTGGGTGCCGGCGCGATGGCATCCGGGTGCTGGTGGGGCGAGGATGAGGCGGCGGTCGAGGCGACATACGACGTCGTCCTTGCCCTTGCCAACGAGCGAGGCGTGCGCGGATTCCTGCAGGGCCGACAGCCGACCGTGCTGCTGCACGCCACGACCAGCTCCAGCTGGGAGGCGCAATTCCACCGGCACATCGCCGGCCGCGACGACTGCATCAACTGTCGCCTGCCCGCTGAGTTGCCCGCCTTCAGCTGCGCCACGGCGCCGGTCACGAACGACGGAGGCGCGAGCGTCGATGCCGCGGTGCCGGCGCTCTCCGCCACGGCCGGCTTGATGCTCAACGCGGCGCTTGTTCGGCTCTCGCACGGCGAACTGGCAGACGGGCGCCAGAACTACACCTCGATCGACCTCGGTGGCCCGGTTCCGGTCGGCCCGCAGCGCAGGATCTGGGACTGCACTGACGGCTGCTCGAGTCGGCAGCCGCCGAGCACTCGCGCCCTGCTCGAAGCCGGCAGCCGGTATCTCGATCTGGATCCGGTGTCGCGCCTGACCTGAATCGCTCGCCAGCCCATCGGCGTCGCGCGAGTGTCGGGTCCCCCTCCACGACTGCGATATCGCAGGCCTGATCAAGCTCGGGGTTGCGGATCCCGGCCCTGGGTGACGGGGGCCGCCCCTCTAGCCTGCCCGGGCGATTTGAGCGCGCCCACGCGTCCGCCATCATGGAGCGATGAATGCAACCGCCTTCGTCTCTCGATTGGTTGCCTAACCGATGGCAGACGACGAGCAGCTGCCTGAGCCGACTCAGGAGCCGCACGCCCTCACGCGGGATGAGATCTTCGCGGCGCGGCTGCTCGAGTTCGATGCGCCATCCGCAGGGGTGCGGATGGTCGAGTTGTCGCACAAGAACGCCGTCGCACTCGAGAAGGATTCCGAGGACCGCAATCATCAACACCCGCCCTCCTCACCTGGCCCGGTTCGTCGCAATCTAGAGTTGTCCTCACACGTCAGACTGAACCGCGATGCGCACCGGCGAATTCAAGGGTCAGTGGTGGCTCCCTGCCACCCCGAGTCGCGCAGCCCCGGGGATCCTGGGTTCTGGCGCAGAACGCACGCCCGCGCCTCTCGATCAGTGGCCCGATCCTCGAGATCGGCAACCAAGCTGAGTTGCTCGGCGGCGTGTTTGGTCAGGAACGTGCGGTGGGTGTCGTCCACGGTCACACCACCGACGGGCTCGATGTCTCGATCGGCGACGCCAGACTCACGCTGGACGAGATGGAATGGGACCGTCCGGCTGAGGCCACGTACCAGATCGAAGGAGCCACGGCCTATCTCAGTGGGCATCTGGACCCAGCGACGGCTCGGTACACGCAGATGGACCTCGGGATCCAGCGAATGGTCGATTGGATCGGTGGTCCCGCGATCCAGCTCGGGGTCAAGCCATCGCTGGCTCGACCCCGCCGGGTCGAGCTAACCGCGGAGGTTCCCGAGCTGGTCGTCGCCCAGGTTGATGACGACATCAAGATCGGGGTTGTCCAGACTGTGACCTGGACCGGCGATCACCGGCTGACGAGCGGCCTGGCCCGCGCGGCGCACTTTCGGATCTCGCTGCCTACCGGCCTACCCATTGCCGAGTGGTTCGACCGCTTCGTCGGCCCGCTGGCGCGGTTGATCTCGCTCTCAGCCGGACGTGTCCTGGCGGCGGAACGGGTCGTGGTGCGCGATAGCGCGGGCGCGGAGGTCGAGGTGATCTGGCCGCACGCCCTCGCCGCGGATCTGCCGGATCGGGCTCTCCTCGCCGGAGACCTACTGTTCTGGCTGGGCGATCTTGGGAGCGATCCTTCGGCTGGGCTCGCCGCGTGGCTTGGCGTCACCGAGTCCTATCAGCCGGTCCTCGACTCCTTCTTCGCCACCCGGGCTGAACAGCCAATGTACGAGGAAGATCGGTTCTCGAACCTTGTCCAGGCGATCGAGGGTTACCACCGGCGCCGCATGGGCGGTCGACCGGACGAAGCCGCCCATCAGGCTCGCGTAACGGCGGTGCTGGCCGCCATCCCGGCCGAACACAGGAAGTGGCTGGGAAACGCCTTGCGGCACGAGGGTGAGTACCAACTGTCACAGCGGATCTCGGGGCTGATCGCTCTCCACCGCTGGCTGATCGGCGACGTCGTCCCGAAGGCCTACAAGGGATGGGCGGGCAGAGCCGCCAGGGCCCGCAACTATCGAACTCATCACGACCCGGACGCGCTTCCGGTAGCAAAGACCACCTGGGAGCTGATCGGGCTCTCTCAGCGACTTTCGGTCCTCGTCGAGGCCTGTCTATTAACCGACCTCGGGTTCGCCGAGGCGAAGGTCGAGGCCATGATCAAACGAGCTAGTCGGCCGTATACGATCCTCAAGCTCAACGCCTTGTAAGCGCGATGGCGGGGTCGTCGGTTAACGACTGTTCGATAGGCCTCTGTTTGCCGCGGGGTCTCCAAGCCTTCAACCGCGCACGGCCAGTTCAGGCGCCCTGTCCCCGAAGCCCGGCCGCAGTCCGACAGCCGGTGGGAAACTTCCGGCGTGAAAGTGTTCATCAGCTCAGTTCGACGCGGCCTAGAAGAGGAGCGGCGCGCCGTGCCCGGAATCATCCAAGCGCTCGGCCACGAACCTCGGAGGTTTGAGGACTACACAGCGCAGCTCGTGCCATCCAGGCAGGCCTGCCTCGACGGGGTTGAGGACGCCGATGCGTACGTCCTGCTGCTCGGCGAGCACTACGGCGATCCGCTCCCTGACACGGGAAAGGCACCGACTGAGGAGGAGCTCGCCGTCGCGATGCGACGAGGGATCCCGATTTTCGTCTTCCGGAAGCAAGGAGTGACCCTCGAGCCCGCCCAGGAAGCGTTCATCAAGCGGGTCGAGGACTACTCGACCGGCTGGTTCCGAAAGGTCTTTTCGAACGCCACGGAGCTGCTACCCAAGGTCGCGCGGGCGATCCGGGAACTCGAGCACGCGCCGACCGCTCTCACCTTTGAGCGACTGACGACGCCTGTCGAAGTCCCGTGGCGGGCATTCCAGCGGCACGGTTGGCGCTCGACCGCGACCACACTTGAACTCGTGGCCATCCCGATCGACCCGGCCATGCCAACGGCGATGGTGCTCTCCGCTCTTCCCGCTCGGCTCGCACGTACCGGACGGGAACATGGCTTCTTCGATGAGTCGCACGGTCTCGACACCGGACTCGAGCATGGTTCCGCGTACGCCGCCTCTCGACCCGATCGGAACGTGCCCAGCGGCGCTCTTGGCGTGACAGCATCGGGTGCCGTCGTGGTCTGGCAGGAACTCCCCTCGGACATGCTTGGCGTCATCCTCGATCAGGCCGACGTCGCCGAGCGCATCGCCGCCATGCTTCGGCTGGCGAGCGGTCTGCTGCCGCCTCGTTCCCCCGTCGCCCTCGCAATCGGCTTGCACCACCTGGGATCAGTCGTCGAAGGACGGGCCTCAGATCTCGGCCATCGCAACTCGGCCTCCCTGCCCGGCTTCGGCCAGGACAAGTCCGCCCTAGCCGAACCACGCGACACCGTGTCGGCCGCCACGATTGCGGCCGCCGCCAGTGAGATCGGCCGCGAGTTGGGAGCGAGGCTAGTCCTAGCCTTCAGGGACGCTTTTCGGCGTTAACCCCGGGCGGAAGTTGCCGTCGACTCCGTGCCGTCCGGCAAATCGAGCCCTAGCCGAGCACGACTCCGGCCGCCATGCTGAGCGATGCACATCCCAACCACGAACGCGTCCGCCCAAAAGAGGCCATCCGTGGTGCGCATCCTCGACGGAACCGACAACGCCATTCCCACGCCGCACCTCAGATACATCCAGGAAGACCTCCGGGTACTGCAAGCCACGGAAGTCGCGAGCTACTGGATTTCGCACCGAAATCCAGCGCAGAGGGTCCAGTGGACCGGATTCAGCCTTTACGTGGCGACCGATTGCGGGCTCCTGACGTACGAGGCAAGCGCCGGTTGGAACGAGCCGTTCACGCCCGTCGACGGCCCTCCAGCCGAAGCTTGGAACATCGATGGGTCGTTTGTCCCCTGGTCGGAGGTCAAGGGGCTCTCTGTCCTGGTTGGAACCGAGTGGGTTGCGCAGGAAGCCGACCGACGGCCGCGGCGGAGGGTAGAGATTGGGCATCCTCACGTCGACCTTCTGGAGCCGCGACCCGGCTGGAACCTTCCCGGGTCTGATCAGACGGCTTGGCGCGCATTCCTTCAAGCATGCCTTGAGCTGGCATGCGCAGTCACTCCCTTGGCCCCTAAGGCGGAGCTAAAGGGACGCGGGAACTAAGCGAGAGGCCGGTGGAGTCAACCTCGGGCGTGTGGGTCGGAGACCCCTACGCGACCGTTACTTATGGGCGGCACCACGGACTTCTCTTGATCGACGGAGCTGGGCGACCTCAACTCGAGACGGCGCTCGACCCGCGCCCGAAGTTGGGGATCCTGGCGTTTGATCCTGGCGACCCTTTCGAGGACCGGTCCCGACCTCTGCACCTCGCCCTGGCCGGGGATTGCGTCGCCCTCCCAGCGCCGGTGCTTCGGGCTCTCGGAACGCTTGGGCGCCTTCCCGGCGTGACCGTGGACGTTATGCCCGGCCTGCCGACGTTCGAAGGGGACTGCGAACAAGTGGGCTGGAGCGCCAATGGCGAAGCCGTAACTACGACGCGGAGACCGAACACCCAATGGGCAGGACTTCCGCAGCAAGGGTTTGAGGACTTCGTCGCTGCCCGACTGTCGGTCGATCGCGCAAGCGCCTTCCGGATCACGAGGGAACTCGCCGCTTTCGATGCCCTCGGCTATGACTACCTTGTCAGTCCTCAATTGGCTGCGTTCCGGGCTTCACCTGATCATCAATGGCTTCGAGACGATGGCTTGGCGACCGCCGCGGAGGCTTTGCGACTTGCGGGCACGAAGGCCCGGATGTCCGGAATGCTCCGCATTCAGCACGACTCCGATGCGGCGATCCTGACGACGCCGGGGCGGATCTACGACATGGCCGTCCTTCGCTGGGTCCCGAGCCTGGGGCCAGCCATTGCGGGGGCCGTGGGCAACGAGGCCGAACCATTAGCTGCGACCGTGCCTTTCCTCCTCGGAGTCCGTGCGCGCCTCAACCAACTCCTCTTAGCACGGGACGAGATCTACCGGCTTACGAGAATGGAATCGCGCGCGCGACCCCGCGGCCCTTCGACGCGCGAGAGACCCGCTCGGTCTGGAAACGAGTTAACCACCTCGCTTGCCTACCACTTGACTGCGGCCCTTGATGCCGCGCACTCGATCGGGGACGGCCTGGCACACATTGCGGCGACGATCGATGCCTATCCGGGACCGGCGAGCGAGATTAGTTATGGAAGGCTTCATCGCGGCGGAAAGGACTGGGAGGGCGCAGCAAGCAGGCAGATGCGTCACGGGCTCGCGGGGGCATCGCGGGAACCATTCCTCCGCGCAACGCGCGAACTCCGGAATCGCCATAGTCACCGCGAGGCCGTCGACTACGGGCGCGTGGAGTTTCGCCCGCCAATCACCTGGATGGCGCCGTTCTCAGTCGTTTGGGTCACGGAAGAGACATTTGGGGGCCGGTCTGATCGGGATGCGATGTTTGTCGAGTTCGTGAATCGTGCGAACTACAGCGACGGCGAGTTGGCCGTCCTCTCGTTCAGCCGACTCGTCGACGAGGTCTGGTGCGCTTCGTCCGAGGTGGCTGAACGGGCTTTGCATGCGATCAAGTGGGGCGACTCCTCGTGGGTCCGGGCGAATCCGAGCTGGAAGTCCGACTCAGCTGTGCGTCGGGGCCGAGCCCGAGTCACGGAGCCGGAATAGGCGGATCTAAGCGTTCGTCCGTGAAGAAGGCGGCCGAGATGCGACGCGGGAACTGGCGGATCGATAGCGAAGAGCTGGAACGGCACCTCCGCGGTGAGGATGACGTCGGCGTTGTCATTCGAGGTCACTTGGGCTTGGAGAACGCGCTCAACACCTTGCTCGAGGTGGCCCTGCCGAAGGGGCTCTCAAACCTCGAGAACCTCCGGTTCCCAGCCCGTGTCGATCTGGCGATCGCGACCGGGCTAATCGATCCGGCAGCTCGTGCGGCCTGGCTGCTCGTGAACGAGCTTCGCAATCGGGTTGCGCATGATCTCGATGCGACCCTCGATGAGGCGAAGGCGGATCAGTTGGAGAACGCACTCGCCCTTCGACCTGTACGCGACACGGGCCTCATCTACCGACCGCCAGCCCGGCCGGGCACTCCTCGGGAACGCATTGGCTGGGCGATCATGGCGCTCTGGACCGACGCGGTCTGGGAGATCACCCGCCGGCAGCCACCCGAGGACGCGCCCGGGGAGTGGGAGTAGTTCGTGATCCCGCGTAATTGCCGAATGTTGAGTTCGCGAATCCTGTGCCGACGTCTGGCTCGGACCATCGATTGAGCGGACGGCGGCGATACCGCGACGCCGGTCGCATAGTGAGCGGTTCCGACGGGCCGTCGTAGTACTTCCTTCTTAGCGTCAGGGGCAAACGAGTTTCCTGGCCTCGCCAGGACCTCCGGGGCTGGGTCAACTGGCCTAGACCGCACCAGATTGCCCTTCCGATGTCCGATATTGAGACCGGCGTCATCTATTGCGATGACAACCTGTGGCGGCTGTCGCAGCTGCCAGCCGAGTCCATCGATCTCGCCTATCTCGACCCGCCGTTCTTTTCCAATCGAACCTACGAAGTCATTTGGGGAGACGAGGCTGAGCGGCGGTCCTTCGAAGATCGCTGGGCCGGCGGCATTGAGGTCTACGTCGACTGGATGCGCGAACGGCTCATCGAGATCTATCGCGTCATGAAGGCGACGGCGTCGCTCTACCTCCATTGTGATCCATCGGCCAGCCACTACCTGCGTGTGGCGTTGGACGGCATTTTCGGACGGGCTGCCTTCAAGAGCGAAATCATCTGGAAGCGCTCAAGCGCTCACAGCGACACCCGACAGGGTCGTCGACAGCACGGTCGGATCCATGACGTAATCCTCTTCTACTCGAAAGGGTCGACGTGGACATGGAACCCCGTCTACCAGGCATACGATCCCGAGTACGTCAGGCATTTCTACCGGCACATCGAAGCGGGAAGCGGTCGCAGGTACACACTCAGCGATATCACGGCGCCCGGGGGCGGCGATCCCGCCAAGCGGAACCCGCACTACTCGTTCATGGGCATCGATCGTTACTGGCGGTATAGCCGCGAGTCGATGGACAAGCTCGTCGCCGACGGACGAATCATCCAGAGCCGCCCAGGCGCTGTGCCACGCCAGAAACGCTACCTCGACGAGATGCCCGGAGTTGCACTCCAGGATCTCTGGACGGACATCCCGCCGGTTTCGGCACAAGGCCAGGAACGTGTCGGCTATCCAACACAGAAGCCCGTCGCCCTCCTCAGGCGGGTTCTCGAGAGTTCAACGAACCGCGGCGACGTCGTCTTGGACGCGTTCTGCGGATGCGGTACGACACTCGTCGCCGCTGAATCACTTGGCCGCGGGTGGGTCGGTATCGACATAAGCCCCACCGCGGTTCAACTTATGCAGCAGCGCCTCGAGAAGATGGGCGTGACGGTCAAGGTCGTCGGCCTCCCAGACACCGACGAGTCCCTGCGGGCCTTGAAGCCGTTCGAGTTTCAGAACTGGGTCATTCATCAGATGAACGGCGCCCACAACCCGAGGAAGACGGGCGACGGCGGTGTCGATGGCTATTCCTGGTACCTACATGAGCCGATCCAGGTAAAGCAGTTGGACAAGGTGGGACGAGAGATCGTCGACACCTTCGAAACCGCGGTCGAACGCTCCCACAAGAAGAAGGGCTACATCGTTGCTTTCGGATTTACGAAAGGCGCCCACGACGAGGTCGCCCGGGTCAAGCGAACGCGCGGACTCGAGATTGTCCTTAAGCCGGTAGCGGAGCTCCTTAAGGAGGACCGGCGGCGTCGATCCGGGATCCTGCCGCCGCAAATGGAGCCGGATGCGCGCCCGACCCTGTGGTCGGACGACGATCTGCCCTCTGTCGCGCCGGTCCGACGCCGCCGAGTCCGGCAAGATGAGCGACAAGGGTCACGTGGCCGCGCTGTGCAAGCTGAGCCTCATCCGCGAGTCGCGGCACTACGCGATGAATATGCAACCCGCGGAACCGAACTACGGGCAGGTGACGCCGACTTCTCGGACGAGGGAGTACTGGACGAAGGGCCAGATGGACCTCAGCGTCGCGCGACCGTTCAACGGGATTAGTTCAGGGACGCATCCCCGCGAGGAGCCGAGTGCGATTCGATCGGCTGGCACTCGTCGAGATGTCAAGCTATCTCATGAGCGACCGTAGGCCATGAGCCTCGAGGCGATCGACGATGTCGCCGGCGAAGTCCAGGAGCCCGACCGAGACGGCGCCGATCGCGCCATCGAGGAAGACCAGCGCCTCGGCGTGATCCTCGTCGGTGAGTCGGCCGCCGTCATGGGCGCGTCGTGACGGTGTTGGCCAGCCCGGTGAATCTGGGGTGTTCCCTACTTGTGTCGCGTCGTCCGGCACTTACGATGGCCGCCGTGGTGCGTCGCGCCTGACGCCGACGGTGGATCGCCGCATGGAGGAGGGCACGCTGAGATCGCCGCGCGTCGTCCGTGACTCGGTCCACAACTACATCAGCTTCTCCGAGTTGGACCAAAGCGTCATCGACTCACGGGCGTTCCAACGCCTGCGGTACATCAGCCAGAATCCACTGGCGCACCAGACGTATCCAACGAACCGGACGTCGCGGTTCGTGCACAGCCTCGGCTGTATGCACGTGGGCGGCGAGTTCCTGCTCAACGCCCTTCGTTACTCTGATGGCCCACTGATCGAACGGTTCCTCCGCGACTTTCGAGTTGAAGTTGAGCGAGTCGGGAAAGCGCTCGACCTTGACCGAACGGAGGGCCTGTTCCTCGAGATGGGAGACCCCTTTTACGTCGACGCGGCGGTCGTCTCGGAGCGCTTTACCCGCTCAACCGAGGCGTGGGCTCGACCGTTCAACATCGCCACCATGATTGAGGCCACGCGTCTGGCGTGTGTGATCCACGATGTCGGGCACTTGCCTTTTAGCCACACGATGGAAGCCGTGTTCGAAGGGCTCTTTTCCGCGGGGCCAACCTCGCGAACAGACCGGCGCGAAATGTTCGCGGAGAGTCTGGAGCAGGTCGCCAAGGTCGCGCCTTCGCGCCACGACCAGCTGCACGAGCAACTGGGGCTACGGGTGGCAGATCGTCTTCTGGCGAGCGCTCGCCATGAGCAGCCGGGCGCCGACTTCGCCGCTGTCTGTTTCTCGCTCGCGAGCGACATCGTGAGGGCTCGCGAGACGGGTTCGAGTTCGTCGCTGACTGCGCTTCACACGATCGTGAGCGGGGAGATCGACGCGGATCGGGCCGACTACGTCCAGCGCGATGGCCAGGCATCGTCCTTTGAATTCGGCCGTTTTGATTTGGAGCGCCTATCGAGGGGCATGCGACTGTGTCGAGGTCCCAATAACGAGTACCTGTTCCGGCCGACGACGGTGGCTCTGAGCGCGGCGGAGTCGTTCTTTGTCGAACGCTTTCGTGTCTACCGCTGGCTGGTCTTCCATCACAACGTCGTGCGCGCTCAGCTTTGTCTGGAGCGCGCGGCGTTCGAGATCTTGTCCCTCTACCTCGACGGTGGGCTCGACGCCGACGATCAAGCCGCGTTCGTGTCGTTGGTTGCGAGCTTCGACGTCGATGGCCTCTGGGAACCGTTCCGAGAGAAAGCCACGGCCGAGGTGGTAAAGCGCTGGGATCGCGCGAACGAGAACGCATTCCTTGCCATGTGTGGCCTTTTGCTCGACTCGACATTGCTCAGCCCGGTCCACCGGGGAGTTCCTGTCGTACATCCTGAGTTGGGACGACGGCTCGCCATCCTCCGCGTCTATCTTCAGGTCGTCTGCGATCGGGAAAAGCCCACGGTCCTACCCCTGTGGAAGCGCTTGGCCGATTACCGGTCGTTTGCCGGAGCATTCCTTGCTGCAGCCAGGGTCGAGGCCGAGCGCACGGGCTTCTTCGAAATCGAGGCCAACGCCGCGCTCCGCCCAGCGGATGACTCGAAACTCGAGCGGGTCGATCCGGTCTTGTTCCTCAACCGCCTGCTCCGGCACCAGCTCACTCCACAAGCATCGGCCCCGGAGGACGACGCGCCTGCGGAAGGCGGCTCTCTCGCCGTCATGCGTCGCTTTGAGGCCGCCGTGGAGGCGTCCTGGGGCAACTGTCCGGGCAAGGTCCTGTTCACCTACTTCTATCGGTTTCGGGCAGGTCCGCCGAAGGATTACGGCTTGGTTGGCCGGGAGCCCGACGAACTTGTGCCACTCGTGACGCTGTCCGCCGAGGTGGCCGGGCTCGAGGAAGCGTGGGGGGTTGACATGCAGTCATTCGCGTACCTGATCCCGCTAAGCGGGGAGGAGGCCACATTGAAGGCGATCCAAATACCTTCGCATCGCGTGCCGACACTTCGCGACGAATTTGCCGCCGCCGCGGCGCGAGTCTTACTCAATCCCGAATTTCGACTCGCCGTACTATCCGCACCGACGCCCCCAAGTGTCGGCGGAGCCATTGAGGGGATTGCGAAGTGACTGGCTTGTATCCGTACACACGGCTCCTGGCGCTCGAGCTCATCGATCGCGGGATCGCAACCTCGGTCGCGGAAGTAGAGCAACGCTTGTCCAATGGCTACTCGAAGTTGTCGGATCCCGATCTTCGGAGGGGGATCAGGGTCTACTTGCGATCAATGGAGCGCCTTGGGGCGGTCTCGAATGCCGACGGTCGCCTCACCCTGACCGAGCTGGGACGAGCTCTTGTCAAGAAGGAGACGCCCCAAGCCGTGCATGCCGCGATCGACGAGCACGAGGCACGTTGGGCGCTCTCCCCCAGTCGGGGTGCTAGCGCCAGGTAGCCAGCCGCATGTTCCGAGCGTCGTTCGTGGGGAACCGTTGGTCAGGCCGCCGCGTCCTGCGAGCGCTGCGCAAGTGAGACACTCCCGACTCTGCGTGAGCGGCCCAGGCTAGGCTGACCCACAGCCGAACCTGTTTTCTCGGTCGATATCGAGGACATCCTCCGTTCCTTACGGGAGGCCCCGTCTGAAGCCGAACGGCAGATCGGCACCATTGCGCGAATCGGGCTACGGCGGGCTGCTGAGTGGATGATGGTCAACCGAAGTCGGCTTGGCCGTCAAGCGTCAAGCCGAGATTGGCGAGTCGGTACGCGAATGCCTGCTGACTGACCCCGAACCGCCTGGCTAAGTCTTTGACCACGCGATCATCAGTGATGTCGAGGCCCTCTCCAACTGCCTGTCGGACTTCGTCCTCGGGCATGAGCAGCTCGGCCGCAAAAGCGTTCGCAGCGACCTCGTCGGGATCAATAGCCAGGGCGCTGGTCGAATTCCGGAGCTTGAACGCCCGGTCGATGTGCATGCCGTCGCTGCGGTCGAGCACGGCATGCCCAAGCTCGTGAGCAACAGTGAATCGCTGTCTGAGGGGGTGATGGGCAGCGTTGACGCCGATGATCGCTTCCGTTCCATCTCGCAGATAGAACCCCGAGATGTCTTCACCGTCGTTTAACCGCTGATGAATGACGGCAACCCCCTCGGCTCTGGCGATGCGCTCGACGGCAACTGGTCGTTCCGCGGCCTCTGGTAGTTCCAGTAGTCGCCGAACCTCGGACCGAATCCGGGCGGACGGGATTCTCATCGATGTCCCCCTCGCGCGGCCTCAAGTCGAACGCTCGAGACGAACTCGCGGACCGTCCGAGGGGCGGTGTCCGGTAGTCCGGTCGCCACCTCGGTGGTGATGGCATCGCCGACAAGGAGCGTCGTTGGATCGACCTCCAGCACCTCGGAGAGGCGAAGGAGCGTGTACGCGCTAACCCGTTGACGGCCGCGCTCGACGAGGATGAGAGACGTTCGCGGCAAGCCCACAACGGCGGCGACGCGGGCCTGGGAGAGGCCCAGAGCTTCCCGATATTTGCGGAGCCGCTCGCCCAGGGCGGCCTCAAACTCCTGCTCCGCAACCGCCACTCGAGCATCGTAACAGTCGACCTCGTCGGCGTGTGCAAGATTCTGACATGTCAGGAATGCAGACACCGATCATGCGTCGCTCGATTCGACAATCGAGCGGCAACCCGGTACCGTCGGACTCAAATAGCGAGACCGCCGCCGCCATGAGGCAGTCTGGTTAAGCACCGACCTCGAAGGGAACCCGAGATGAGCAAGAACCAGCACGTCGTCCCGGCCGGTGATCGATGGGGTGTCCGAGGCGAAGGCAACGAGCGCCTGACCTCGGTGCACGACACCCAGCGGCAGGCTATCGACGCCGCACGGGAAATCGCCCGGAATCAGCACTCAGAGCTGCTGATCCATGGGGAGGACGGCCGGATCCGCGAGCGCGACTCGCACGGCCACGACCCGTACCCACCGAAGGGCTGAGCAGATGTCCTGCCCTATCTGTGGACCTCTGGCGGCGGTCGAGGGGTCCCTTCTCACGCACCTCTTGCGCCGGCACCCGGAGGCCCGGGCCACTGCAGCGATTGGGCTTTTCGTAGGACCGGTCGTCCTGTCTCGGAGGCCGCAGCAACTGCTCTGGTTCTACGCCGGGCTTCTTGCGATCGCCGTACTGCTGTCGATATCGGACCGCCGATTCGGCGCAGGGTGAACGTGATCGTTTGCTGGTCACGGTGACTTCGTGACCGACTTTTACTTCGACACGAGCGGGGACTGGATTGCCTACAGCGTCGATCAACGAAACGTGTGGTCGAAGGACGGCGATTGGGTGGGCTGGCGGGCGTTTGGAGACGCGGACGTCATCACACCAAGCGGCAACTATCTCGGCACGATCGTTGGGAACCGCCTGGTGCACTTCGATATCCACCCGTTCCGGGGTTATCCGGGCTACCCGGGGTATCCGGGTTATCCCGGTTATCCGGGATACCCGGGTTTCGCCGGCTTCGCAGGTTTCATCCCGGGCGCTCGCGACCTCGAGCCTTCCGACTACGACGATGGCTGACGTCGGGCGAGAGGTTGGCTCAGTGGCGATCGCGGCCCCTCGTCGGATCGCGCTTCGGCTTCTGGGGATCTCAGTACTTGGGTTCGTGATCGGCATCGTCGGGCAGTCGATCGTGCTGGTGCCGATCTGGGAGGCACTCTTCGCGATCCTAACCGGTGTCTCATGCGCGCTCGTCCTTGCCGCCGCATTGGTGCTGCTCTTCGCGGCGGATTACGCCCGCGATCGTGGCGCCACCACGACCTGGCTGAGTGGTGTCTGGCCGTACGTCGTCAGGACCACCACCTGGGGCTTCGCCGCTGCTGGGATCGGGGCGCTCCTCGCGACTGCCCTGCCCGCAAGGATCGCGAATGCCTTCACCGATCCGCATGCCATCCCGGTCAGCGGCTGGATGGCGATCGCTTTCGGCGGAGTCGGTGCCGCGGTTGGGATTCTGGAGGAGTGGAGTATCCGCTCGATGATAAGGAGGGGCGACGGCTCGCCGGTTCATGGGGACTTCGATTCGTAGAGTTTCCGACTCCAGGAGCCAGCCAGCCTTCCTTCGCAACAACGTCCTTCCCGATTGTCGGCCTCGAGTGCCACCGACGGGAGGCTCCGCAGAGAGTCATCCGCAGCCCGCAGGCTCGTTGACCGCCAGCATTGACCCGCGCGACACAATACGGGGCAGAGTACGCGGCGATGCCGCCGTAACGGAAACCAGTGGCCTCGTCGCCAATCCGGTAGGGCTCGTTGGAGGGGCTCGGCGATGCGAAGAGCCGTCATGAGTCTGGTTGTCGGACTCGTCCTGATCCTACCGGCGACGCCCATCGGAACACGGGCGGCGGCCGACGACCTTGGCGGGACCCCTTCAGATGCCAGCTCCGCAGGTGTGACTACCTACATCAGTCCAACCGTCACCAGCCTGCCCGATGGCGCAACGCAGACAACCTACTCAATGCCCGACGGCGAGGTCATGACTAGCGTTACCCCGCCTGCGGGCTTCGACCCTCTTACAGCCGGCGCCGACCAGCTCGCCGAATTCGGATTCCCGCCCAAGCCCTCCGACTCCGTCGACTCGAGTGACTGGACTGACGCGATGGCGGCCTATCGATCGGACCCAGCCCCGACCGGACCCATGAAGTTCGTCTCGGGCCCGGCCGACTCAAGCGATTTCACCACCTACTACGACGTGTGGGGAGGCTGGGTGGCCGGTACGGTAGGCGGCACCAGTCGGACCTATGTCGCCATCAAAAGCGTCTACTACGTGCCGACGATTACCCCGCCGACAGGGCTCCACTGTGGTGACCCCTTCAACACCCAGCCCCTCGGGGCCGGGTTCTGGGTCGGTCTCGGTGGCACTCTAGGAACGGGCCTCGTGCAGCAGGGGATCGAATGCGGCGACCCCAATGTCGCGTCAGGATCGGCCATCCGACCCTTCACGGAGTTCGCCGGCCCTGGCGGTGCCCATGCCAAGGTCTTCTGCAGCCAGAGCTCTTGGACCTTCAACGCGAACGACAAGATCTATCAGAACATGAGCTACGAAGTCAGCAATCGGCTCGGCAACTTCTATCTTGAAGACGAGACGACGGGAGTTACTCATAGCTGCAGTCTGACCCCGCCGTCGGGGTGGTCGTACAACCTCGCGACGGCGGATTGGGAGGCAGAAGGACCGAATTTTCAGTCGATTCAGTTCAGCACCCTCGCGTTTTCTGACGCCAACGCGGAGCTCAACTCGAACAGCACGTGGGTCACGCTCGGAAGCCAAAGCCCCAGCAAATTTGTCGACGGCACCGACGGGACCTCAGGTGACTACTGCATCGCACCCGGCGCCTACGGCACCACCTCCTTCTCGGACTACTGGTACCAAGTGCCGTGCTACTAGGCCCCGAAGGTGAGGCGCGTCCCGCACACGCGTCGTCCTCGGCGTAACGCGAGGCTTGCCGCCCAATTTCCGCTCCCGCGATCGGACCGTGCGTTTTGCCGTCTCCGGGGGTGAATCTGGTATGCAAGCCGAGATGGCGATGAGCGAGCCGGTCGACCGTCGCTACCAAGTGGCCTATGACCGGTTCGCGGCCGACGTATTTCGCTTTACGTTGGCGTGGACGAATGACTGGGCTGCTGCAGAGGATTTGACCCAGGAGACGTATCTCCGACTCTGGCGACATCGTCTCGATCTCGACTGGGAGAGACCGATGCTGCCGTGGCTTCTGGTCACGGCCCGTCGGCTATCGAACAATCGGTTTCGAGCGCTGATGCGATCGCTGCCTCAGGGCCGCGCATCCATCGATTCGAACGAGGCGGTCCGCGATCGCTGGCTCGACGTTAGGGCGGCATTGCGCAACCTGACGCAGCTCGAACGAGCGGCCCTGATCCTCACAGCTGTCGAGGGCTGGACGTACGCCGAGATCGCTGACGCGTTGGAGACGACGGACGGAGCGTTGCGAGCTGCGGTCAGTCGTGCGCGCGTCAAGCTAGGAGTGGCCTAAATGCCGGAAGTTCGCGATGACGGTGTCCTAGATCAGTGGAGGGCGCTCGCCCACGCCGCGGTGCTGCCGCCAGATGCGCCTCACGCCGGCCGGGGGATGGGCACGGCTGCGAGTGTGGCTGGCTCACTTCTCCTCGTTCTTATCCTCGGCGTCGCATGGACGCTGCGCGGTAACGCCGGGCGTCCGGGTTCGGCCGCGATCACGAGCTCGCCAACGCCATCGGCACCGACCTCACCATCCGAGGCGGCGCCAACACCGCGGGCCTCCCCGTCGGATGCCACCCTGCAGCTGCCGGAACCGGGTGGAACATGTTCGAGCCAGCAACTCACGGTCGGGAGTGTCACGAGCGCTTACGACTTCAGCGCGGCTGGTACACGGGTGGTCTTCGTCATGGTCCCGATCCAGAACACGGGAGCGGATTGCGTTCTCGTACTCCCTAAGTTCATCGGCGTCGCCAATGCCGGAGGGGCTTTCCAGGCCGTAAGCGTCTTGAACGGCGGTACGGCAACCTCGTTTCCAGTTAAGGGTGGCAAGACTGCGAAGATCGTCCTTGGCGACCTCTGGTACATCGCCAGCTCCTTTACGCAGGCCGGTCGCACGCCGCCACCGTGCCAAGCCTCAACGGCCGATGTCACTCGCGCGCTCTTTCCATTGGCAGCCGGAACAATCCAAGTCAGTTGGTCGACCCCATGGCAGACGGTGTGCCTGTCACCCAGCCATGTCACGGCGACCGTCGAGTGACGGCGCCACTTCTGGATTGGGTGTGGCCAACTGGCCTCGGCGATTCCGAGCACGGGCGGCAGTAACACGGATGCTCGACACCAGCCAGTGGCGCGTGTTACCTCGGCTGGACCCCGACCGATCCTCCACAAGCACGCGCCTGGCCTTAATCGCGTCGCGCCAACCATCGACCTCGACGGCCTTTCCCCTCGTGCACTGTGTAGGTCTGGAAGAAGTGGTCGATCTCGACCAGGCGGTACGGCCGGACCTGAGGGAACCTCTCTTCGACGAGAAGTAGGACCTCAGTCTGATCCCGTCGCCGAGGCTCAAGCCAACGACTTAGCCATAGTCGAAGTTGCCATCGCGGCCGAAAGCCTAGGTTCGAGGGACGCGACATGGACTAGAACGCACGCGACGTGCTTGTGACCGCCATTCAGGTCGGTTGGAGGCTTTCTGCTCGGGCTGATCGGCGCCTATGTGGGCCGTCGGTGGTCGCGAATCGACGTTCGAGAGCAGCAAGCCCGAGATGACCGGATGCGCGCCGAGGATCTGGCGCGGCTGGCCGCCGAGGCTGCGAGACACGAGCGACAAGTAGCCATCGAGCGCTTCGGCGAGCAGCTCGAGGCCGCCACCGGCGTAGGCGTGATCGGCGTCGGCACTCAGCTCCCGCCCGGATGCGATGCCCTACTTGGCCTCAACGCTTCGCTCACGGCGATCCGGCTTGCCGCCCCGGAGCTCGACGGGGTCGCAACACGTTCCTACAACGCCATCTACGACGTCGCGAGGGCCAACCTCGAGCGCCCGCGCGACCAGAAGGCGGTCGACGCCGCCGTGGCCAGCCGTGAAGCCAGCAAAGGCGCCTTCGTCGTCGCGGCGCTCAAGGTCCTGGACCGCTGCGGCCCGTCGCGAGGCGAGGCTAACGGCGGCGCGGCGGGTAATCGGCCATCGACGATAGGCAAGGGCCCTTCCCTACTTGCATCTCCTCGGACGGGCCGAGAATTCCGGGTAGGACTCGTTCGTAGTCGCCCTCGCACATCGTGCCGGCGCCGCGGCCGGTGGCTCGCCCAAGGGAGGTCCGGGCCGCCCGAGAAAACCATGTGTTCGTCCTGCACCATGAGAGTCAGCACTTCATCAAGCTCGAGGCGCAGTCGGCGGGTGATCCGCCGGGATACGACTGGCACAAGGAGCGAGAAGCGAACACTTTCGCGGCCGAACTGCTGATGCCGCCCGACTCGGTCCGTCCTGACGCCAAAGCGTCGCTGAACCGGTTGGCGACAGCCAAGAACGATGGCCTATCGCCTCTCCAACCTTCGGCTGGCGACCCAATAGACCAAGCGTTTCGTCCTTCCGTTTACGAGAAAGCTGACAATGCCGAATAGCCGTCTGCGGGAAAGGTGGAGAGCTGCGGTTGAACGCTCGCACAAACGAGGCTTCGGATTACATGGCGCCAGATCGGGAAACCACTGCGGCGGCGGTTTCGGTCCTTCAGGCCGAATTGTCGCTGGCGAACGACAACCTCGACTCGCTTGACAACAAGGCGACCTTGCTACCTGGCTTTCTGGTTGCCCTTGCCGCGCTCGTAGTTCAACCGCCGATGGGCCACCCGCTCGCCTCGACCTTCCTGACGCTCGCGATCGGTTTTGGAGCCGTGTCCGCTGTCATTGCGTTCAATGAAGCCATCGCCAGCCAAGTCGGCTTGGGACCAGAGGCGTCCAAAATCGCTTCGAACGTGACGCTACATGTCGCTGACTTCAACTGGGGTGCGGCGGTGGCGCTCGCGAAGTCGGTCGAATCCGCGACTCAGCTCAGCTATGAGAAGGCCAGGAAGCTGAGAACGGCAATGGAACTGGCCGGCTGCACTATCCTGTTCCTTGTCCTCTCACGCGTCTTCTGAGGCCCATTGGTGACAGCCGACGATCCCGGACAGAGCAGCAGCAGTCTTTCACCGTCCACCCCCACCCAACCCGCCCCTGCGACTCCGCCGCCCGCACAAACCGCGCCAGCCGCTCCCCCGCCGGCGACCCCCACAGCGCCCCAGCCGCCTGACTTCGGGCAGCAGATGGGGATGCGTGGCGCGGAGCCGCCGCCGCCGCGTCCTCCGGACTTTGGACAGCAGTTGATGGCAAAGGGTGGACCACTACCCCCGCGGGAGCACGTCATCGAGAAGATCCAGAAGCCCTAGCTGGGCTCGTCTTCCAAGGGCTTCTCCGACGGCGGAGTCAGCCAGCATTCGCCGGCTACAGGTCAAGCCGATGCTGGTGCTGACATCATGAGCGCGCCCAAACCGTGGGCCTTGAGCCGGTCGACGATGTCCCCGGCGTAGTGCAGGTAGCCGACTGAAACGGCGCCGATCACGCCGTCGAGGACGGCCAGGGCCTCAGCTTGATCCTCGAGACCAAGTCGACCTCCGTCGAGCGCGAGCGTCACCCGGGCGGCGATGAGCTGGCCCATGAGCTCCATCGGATCGCTGTCGTCGAGCCAGATGTCTCGCTCGCCTGGTTGCAACGCGGCCGGCGCACGGTGGCCGCTGGCGAGCAGATCCTCGCAGTCCCCGAGAACGCTGGCGGCCACTCGCGGCTTGCGCTCCTTCAGGCGACGCCAGAGGCCATTGAGGTAGCAGTCTTCGTAGCGCAGCGGCCGCTCATCGGCCGGCAGGCTCGCTTCGATCGCGGTGATGAGCCGCCTGGCATCGGCCTTGGCGATGTCTATATCGATGGTTCCTGGAGAGAGCGTTGAGGTGGTCATGCCCTGGTTCTCGGCATGCGCGACGCGTCGTCAAGGGCTTGCTGGCAATTCTTCTTTCACCAATACGACGGTCGATCTTCCGTCAGGTCGATGACCGTTCTTACCCCCCGCGCGCGGGTCCTGCGTCCGGCATGACCGCAGAGTTCGCGTCGGTGCCCGGATCCCCGCTTGTCGCACTGCCGGCAGCCCGGGTCCAGCAGCTCCGTGCCGAGGTTGCTCGCTTACGGCGCCGGACAGCGGCTCATGCATCCGCGGGGGCTCGACAAACGCTCGGCCGGGCCGTCGCGGATCGCTGCCGGCGCGGAGAACTCCCGATCGCCACGATGCGACCTCCTGTCGCGAGCGACCTGTTCGTCTCTGGAGTCCCTTTCCGCGAGTCGGATCCACGCCGGGTTGACGGTCCTCATCGATATGCGGTACGCGTCTAAGCCCGATCCGCGGCCGAGAAGGCCGGAGGGCGTCGCCGGCAGCGTAGACCTCGCAGGAACGTCGTCTGGCGGTGACGCGTTGCACCATGGAAGCGTTGACGCCCGGGGCCAAAGGGTGTAACAACGCTGGCCCTGCTGCCGCACGATCCGCACGGATCAAGGCGCAAGGCGCGCCAGGCCTGAAGTGCCAAGGAGTTCCGGGTGGCCCCCAGCCGTCGAGCGAAGGCCCGCGTCGAGCCCTCGTCGTCCGAGGAGTTGGACACGAACCCCCGAACCTTCCCGGCTGGTTTCGAGGCAACGAAGGGTTGGACTCCCGACCAGGACGATCGGCGGCGAGCGCCCGATACCCTGCACCTACAGGAGTTCTTCATTCCGATTCATGGGCTCGTCCGCCTCGCCGAAGACGAGCTGCCGATTGTGAATCACCCAGCGTTCCAGCACCTTGGCGGCATCTATCAGCTGGGTCAGACCTGCCTCGTCTATCGAGGTGCCACGCACACTCGCTTCGAGCACGCCCTCGGGACCCGAGCGGTCGTTGAGATGATGATCCAGGCTCTGAAACGGAACTCGCGTGTCCAGCCCAGCCCGACCGAGCTTGCCGGGAAATGGCGACTCGACCGCGAGTTGACATACACCGAGCGACGATTCGTTCGACTCGGCGCCCTCCTGCATGACATCGGCCACTTGCCGGCGGGCCACACGATCGAGGATGAGCTCGGGCGGCTCGACTCCCACGATCGGCCTCCGCGGCTCAAGTTGGTGCTGGGGCGCAAGGACTGGAACCGTGTCAAGC
>DATGGQ010000036.1:0-70162 GCA_035308445.1 Candidatus Limnocylindrales bacterium
GATCCGGCGGAGCAGGTCGTGGAGATGGTCGACGCTGTCCGCGTGTCGGTCCTCGGCCAGGCCCTGCAGCGACAGCTCGAGGTCGGCGAGCGCCTCCGGGTCGAGCAGCTCCCGAAGCTCCTCCTGGCCGAGCAGCTCGCGCAGGAGGTCACGGTCGAGGGCGAGGGCGCCGGCCCGGCGCTCGGCGAGCGGCGCGTCGCCCTCGTACATGTAGGCGGCGACGTAGTCGAACAGGATCGACGAGGCGAAGGGCGACGCCTTGACCGTCTCCACCGAGTGGACCGTGACGTCGCGCCGGGCGATGCCGCCGAGCAGGTCCCGGAGCGCCTCGAGGTCGAAGACGTCCGACAGGCACTCGCGGTAGGTCTCGACGAGGATCGGGAAGCTGCCGTAGCGCGAGGCGACCTGGAGGAGGTCGGCGGCCCGCTGTCGCTGCTGCCAGAGCGGCGTCCGCGATCCGGGCCGCCGCCGCGGCAGCAGCAGCGCCCGGGCGGCGTTCTCCCGGAACCGGGACGCGAAGAGGGCCGAGCCGCCGACCGCCTCGACGACGAGGTCCTCGATCTCGTCGGGGTCCGGGAACAGGAGCCGCTCGACCTCGGCGAGGCGGCTCGAGTCGCCGTCCCCTTCGCCCTCGGGCAGTCGGACGGCGATGCCGTCGTCGGACCAGATCGTCTGGGCCTCGATGCCGAGGCGATCCCGGAGGCGGGCCTCGATGGCGAGCGTCAGCGGCGCGTGGACGCGGCCGCCGAAGGGCGACAGCACGACCATCCGCCAGTCGCCGAGCTCGTCGCGGAACCGCTCCACGACGATCCGGCGATCCGTCGGCAGGGCGCCCGCGACCTCGCGCTCCTCGTCGAGGTACTGCACGAGGTTGCGGGCGGCGAGCTCGTCGAGGTCGTGGGTCTCCTGCAGCCGGGCCTCGAGCGCCCGATGGCCGCGTTCCCCCCGGGCCAGATCCGCCTCGGCCTCCCGGATGAACGCCCCGATCGCCCGGCCGAGCTCGATGGGCCGCCCGACCGCGTCGCCCTTCCAGAACGGCAGCTTGCCCGGGATCCCCGGCGCCGGCTCGACGATCACGCGGTCCGGCGTGATGTCGGCGACCCGCCACGAGCTGGCGCCGAGGACGATGACGTCGCCGTGCATCCCGGCCCGGAGCTCGTAGACCATCTCCTCGTCGAGCTCCCCGACCCGGCGGCCGCGTGTCCCGGCCTCCCCGGCGAGGAACACGCCGAACAGCCCGCGATCGGGGATCGTCCCGCCGGAGGTCACGGCCACGACTCGCGCGTCGCGGCGGCCCTCGATGACGTCCGTGACGCGGTCCCACGTGAGGCGGGCCTTCAGCTCGGCGAACTCGTCGCTCGGGTAGGCGCCGGCGAGCATGCCGAGGACCGCCTCGAGCGCCTCCCGCGACAGCGTCTCGAAGGGCGCGGCCCGCGTCACGAGGGCGAGCAGCTCCGCGACCGTCCAGCGGTCCATGACGGCCATGGCGACCAGCTGTTGGGCGAGGACGTCGAGCGGGTTTCGGGGCAGGACCGTCGTCTCGATCGCACCCTCGTGCATCCGCCGGGTGACGACCGCCGCTTCGAGGAGGTCGCCGCGGAACTTCGGGAAGACGATCCCGCGGGACGGCTCGCCGACCTGGTGGCCGGCCCGCCCGACGCGCTGCAGCCCGGACGCGACGCTGGTTGGTGATTCGACGAGGACCACGAGATCGACCGCGCCCATGTCGATCCCGAGCTCGAGGGACGAGGTCGCGACGATCGCCGGCACGCGGCCGGCCTTGAGGTCCTCCTCGATCTGGAGGCGCTGCTCCCGGGCGATCGAGCCGTGGTGGGCCCGGACCAGCTCTTCGCCGGCGAGCTCGTTCAGCCGCTGCGCGAGCCGCTCGGCGAGACGGCGCGAGTTCGTGAAGACGATCGTGCTGTGGTGCTGGCGGATGAGCTCGAGCAGGCGCGGGTGGATCGCCGGCCAGATGCTCGTCCGCATGTCGCCCCGGCCGCCGACCGGGCCGCCCGGCAGCTCGTCGAGCGGGATGGCCTCACCGAGGCGGCTCATGTCATCGACCGGCACGACCACCCGCAGCTCGAGCGGCTTGCGGCTGCCGGCGTCGACGATCGTCACCTCCCGGTCGGGTCCGGCGCCGCCGAGGAACCGGGCGATCGTCTCGAGCGGCCGCTGCGTCGCGGACAGGCCGATCCGCTGCAGGCGTGGCGCGCCAGCCGGCCGGAGGGCCTCGAGTCGCTCGATCGAGAGGGCGAGGTGGGCACCGCGTTTCGTCCCGGCGATCGCGTGGACCTCGTCGACGATCAGCGTCTCGACGCCGCGGAGCGTGTCGCGCGCTACGCTCGTCAGGAGCAGGTACAGCGATTCGGGCGTCGTGACGAGGATGTCCGGTGGCCGCCGCGCGAGCTCGCGACGATCCTCTTGGGGCGTGTCGCCGGTCCGGCTGGCGATCGCGATGCGCGGCTCCGGCGCACCGAGGCGCGCGGCCGCGAGCGAGATGCCGTGGAGCGGCGCCCGCAGGTTCCGCTCGACGTCGTAGGTCAGGGCCTTGAGCGGCGAGACGTAGAGGACGCGGACCGTCCCCGGGACCGAGCGGCTCGGCGACGGCGACGGGCGGCGAACGAGCCCGTCGAGGCACCACAGGAACGCGGCGAGGGTCTTGCCGCTTCCGGTCGGCGCGTGAATGAGGGTGTGGGCGCCCTGCGAGATCGCCGCCCAGCCGCCGGCCTGGGCCGGAGTCGGCGTCTCGAACGCGCTCTCGAACCAGGCTCGCACTGGGTTCGAGAAGGGCGCGAGGGGATCGGCCGCCGGACCGCGATCGTCCGGACGGCGTGCCGAGGTCGGTGATCCGGTGGGCACGGGCACGGGGGCGCCAAGTTTACCGTCCGACACGGGCCGATCGGCCCTATGGGCCTCCTCGGGCCGGCCGCACGCTGCGGGTGCAACGGAAGGACCGAGCTCGAAAGGCATGGGAGAACCAATGGCCACTCTGCGCAGGTACGTGGTGCCGCTGGCGATCATCGGCGCCCTCATCGTGTTCTACATCGAGGCGCCCTGGTCGCAGCTCGGGCTGTCCGGCCTGACGCCCTCCAGCGACGTCTCGACGGCGCTGGCGTTCATCTTCTGGATCATCGCGATCGTCGTCGTCGTCACCCTGTTCCAGGATCGGCACCAGCCCGGGGCCGAGGTCGTCGAGGTCGAAGGCCCGGCCTTCACCCGATACCTCTTCCACAACACCCGAGCCGGCGTGTTCTGGCTGCCCATCCGACTGTTCGTCGGCTTCTCGTTCCTCGAGGCGGGCCTCGGGAAGTTCCAGGGCAAGGGCTGGCTGGATGGCGGCTCCGCGCTCCTCGGCTTCTGGAAGGGCGCCGCGGCGATCCCGCCGACGGGCCACCCGCCGATCAGCTTCGAGTGGTATCGCGACTTCATCAACGTGCTGATCAACAACAACGCCCAGGGCTGGTTCGCCTACCTGATCGTCTTCGGGGAGCTGGCGGTCGGGCTCGGCCTGGTCTTCGGGGTGCTGACGGGCTTCGCGTCCTTCTTCGGGGCGCTCATGAACATGTCGTTCCTGCTCGCGGGCTCGGCGTCCACGAACCCGGTGCTCTTCACGTGCGAGATCGGGATCATCCTCGGCTGGCGGGTCGCGGGCTACTACGGCCTCGACCGCTACCTGTTCCCGCGGATCGGCGTCCCGTGGCGGACGACCTCGGCGTCGGCTCCGGCACCCGCCGGGCCGGTCACCGCACCGATGGCGTCCTGAGGCAAGCGCGCGGCGGGCCAGCCCGCCACGCCGACATCGCCACTCTCCGATCGGCCCGGGGGCTCCCACCCGGGCCGATCCCGCTGTCTCCGGGACCTCAGTCGGCCGCGGGTCTGCCGGCGGCCGGCCCGCCCGCTGCGCGGACCGCCGCGAGGGCCTGCTCGGCAACGGCCAGCGACCGCCGATCCGCCGCCTCGTCGCGCGAGCCGTACGGCAGCCCGGCGTTGGGCGGATCCTCGAACGTCAGGGGCAGCTCGACGCCCCGTTCCCGCTCCGCGTCCCGGGCCCAGCGAGCCCGCCACGCCGGGGGCAGCGCGGCCGGCACGTCGCGGTGCGCACCGGCGAGCCAGACGAGGGCCCACGCCCGCGGGACGACCCGGTAGATGGCGTAGCCACCGCCACCGGTGGCGAGCCAGCGGCCGCCCGCCCAGCGGTGGGCCAGGGAATCCACGAGGCGGGCGGCCTCGCCCATCGCCGTCGTGGTGACCTGGAGGTGGGCGAGCGGGTCGAACGCGTGGCAGTCGGAGCCATGCTGCGAGACGACGATCCCCGGCCGGAACTGCTCGGCGAGCTCCGGCAGGACGAGCCTGAGCGCCGCCAGCCAGCCGGTCTCCCCGGTGCCGGGGTCGAGCGGCAGGTTGACCTTCGTGCCGCGGGCGTGCGGGCCGCCCAGCTCGTCGACGAACCCGGTGCCCGGGAAGAGGGCCCGGCCCGTCTCGTGGATCGAGACCGTCAGCACGCCCGGATCGTCCCAGCAGATCCGCTGCACGCCGTCGCCGTGGTGGACGTCGAGATCGACGTACATCACCCGGTGGCCGTCGCGCCGGGCCCGGAGGATCGCCAGGGCCGGATCGTCGTACACGCAGAAGCCGGAGGCGCGGCTGGGCATGGCATGGTGCAGGCCACCGCCCGGATGGAAGGCATGCTCGACCTCCCCGCTGAGGATTGCCTCCATCGCCGCCACCGACCCGCCGGCGACCGCGGCGGAGGCCGCATGCATCCCGGCGAACGCGGGCGTGTCGCCCGGCCCGATCCCCGCCTGCCAGGCCCGATCCGGATCCGCCGAGAAGGCCTTCACGATCTCGACGTAATCGGCCTCGTGGGCCCATCGCAGGACGTCGTCGGGTGCCGGCTCGGGTGCCAGCCCGGGCGTTGCGCCGAGCTCCTCCAGCAACGAGATGCCCGGGCCGAACCGGCGGGGCGTCAGGGGATGATCGGGCCCGAAGTCGTAGGTCGCCGAGCGCGGCCCGAAGACGAGGAGCGGACCCGTGGCGGACACGCCGGCACGATACGCGGGTCGTCGGCCGGGGTTGTCCGAGGGACTACCATCCGCCCGTGGACCTGCCCGCCATCCTCATCGTGGCCCTGATCGTGGCGCTGATCTGGCGCGGCCCGAAGACCCTGCCGCAGATCGCGGCGATGCTCGGTCGAGGCGTCCGCGAGGCCCGTCAGGAGGCCGACAAGCTCCGCTCCGATGAGGACAAGCCGGCCGGGCCCTAGCCTCGCGCCGGGAGCGGTGGCTCCCGATCCGGCAGCGACCAGCCCAGCCCGGCGTACCGCACCGTCTCGGGTCGCGCGCCCTCGAGGCGCCGCGCGACCAGCGGCACGTCGCCGTACGGGACCGCTTCGCCGTCGTCGAGCTCCGTGACCGGGTATGGCGCCAGGGGCGCCGCGCCGCGACCGGCGACGACCGGCAGCGCCATGCCGGCCGCGTAGACCTCGACGCCGGCGTGGTGTCGCGGCTCGAGATCCGTCACCGCCACGGCGGCGATCCGCGCGCCGGCCGCCTTCGCCGACGCCACGATCAGATCGGCGGTCTCGCCGGTCGGATCGGACGGGTTGACGATCACCCAGTCCCGCTCCCCGACGGTCCAGCCCGGCTCGGTCCGGCCCTCGATCCCCTCGGCCCATGGCTGGGTGACGCGGGTCAGCCCGACGTCGAGCTCGTCGAGGACGGGAGGCCGCGTGTCACGCCCCGCGGCGAACGCCGCCCGGATGGCGTCCTCCGACGCCAGGCCGTCGAGCTGCTGGAGGGTGACGACCGTCGGCTGCCACATCTCGAGCTCGCCGGCGGCGACCGCCTCGAGCGCCTCCGAGGGGCTCCACCAGCGCCACTCGGCGACCTCCTCGGTGGTCGCGGTGACGTCGGTCCCGGGGGGCACGATGGCGGCGAAGAAGCGGGTGTCGAACCGCGAGGGCAGCCCGGGTGGCGTGACCCAGCGGGTCAGCGGGATCAGCCGGGCGGCATCGACCTCGATGCCGGTCTCCTCGCGCGTCTCTCGCACGGCCGCCGCGGCGTGGTCGGCGTCGTCGGGGTCGAGCCGGCCGCCCGGGAAGACGTACAGGTCGCCGCCGAAGCGGAGGTTCCGATGACGCCGCGTCAGGAGGACGCTGAGGCCGGCACGCCCGGGCCGAAGCAGCACGAGGGTCGCCGCCGGCCGGGGCGCCACGACCTCGGCGCCTCGGCGCCGCTCCGCCCGCTCCGGTCGGCCGACCTCGCCAGCGACGACGTCGTCGGTCATCGGAGGTCCAGCCGGTAGGCCCACAGCCACTCGCCGGGGTCGAACTCCCAGTCGAGCTCCGGGGCGCGGACGAATCCGAAGCGCTCGTACATCCGGTGCGCGGTCCGCATGAACGGTCGGGTGTAGATCCCGATGCTCGGGCGCTCAGCCGCACGAGCCCTGGCGATGCATGCGTCGACGAGCGCCCGGCCGACGCCCCGACCCTGCGCATCGGGCGCGACGGCGAGCATCCGGAAGGAGGCGGCCTCGCCGAACTCGCCCTCGTGCCACGGTCCCGGCCCGGGCACGTATGTCACGCTGCCGAGGACGCGGCCGCTCCCCGCCTCGATCGCGACGATGACCGGCACGTCAGCGGCGCGGGCGGCAACGTCCCGGAGCTCGTCGAAGTAGCCGTCCTCGGTCTCGCCGGCGGACCGGTAGGCCTCGACGGTCAGGGCGCCGATCGCCTCGAACTCGGCCGGCCCCGCCTCACGGATCGAGAAGGTGGCGGACTTCGGCATCGATCGCTCAGACCGCCCCGGCGTGCTCGGCGAGCTGGGATCGCAGGGCCTCCGGCTCGGTGACCGGGGCCTGGCAGGCGAACCCGCGACAGACGTAGGCCGTGGGTCGGCCGTTCCGCAGCGGCCGGTCGTGGAGCAGCGCGACCGCGCTGGCATCGGCGGCGCCGCCCGTCGCCGCGACGACGCGGGCCGGGGCATAGCCCTCGGACGCCTCGGCGATGAGTGCCCGCGTCGCCGGGTCGTCCAGCGGCCCGACCACCGCCACCTCGGCGATGTCGGACAGCGAGAGGTCGATGGCCTGGAGCCACTGGGCAAATGCCGTCGGGTAGCGCGCGGCAAGTGGGGTGATGGTGGTAAGGGCCCGCTCGGCGATCGTCCGGTAGCGGCCCTCGCCCGTCAGCGCTGCGAGTCGCAGCAGGACGAACGTGGCCATCGCGCTGCCCGATGGGGTCGCGTTGTCCTGGGGATCCTTCGGCCGGGTCACGAGCCGCTCGTGATCCGAGGCCGTGTCGAAGAAGCCGCCCTCCGGATCGCCGAACCGTTCGATGACCTGGTCGGCCAGGGACCGCGCGGTCACGAACCAGCGCTCGTCGAACGTCGCCTCGTACAGCGCGAGCAGGCCCTCGGCGAGGTCGGCGTAGTCCTCGAGGACGCCCTGGCCACTCGCCCGGCCGTCCTTCCACGAGCGTCCGAGCCGGCCGTCCGGGCCCTGCAGCCCGGTGAGGATCGCGCCCGCGGCCGCCGCCGCGGCCCCGGCATATCGCGAGGCGTCGGCGTCGTCCGATCCCCGGGTCAGGCGAGCGGCGTCGGCGAAGGCCCCGATCGCGAGGCCGTTCCAGGCCGCCAGGGCCTTGTCGTCACGGGCGGGCTGGGGCCGCGTCGCGCGAGCCGCGAGCAGGCGGACGCGGGCGTCCGCCAGCCGTCGATCCACCTCGGCCGGCTCGATCGAGAACGCCGTGGCGAGCTGCGACGTCGACCGGACGCGGGACAGGATCGTCGTCCCCTCCCAGTTGCCGGCATCGCCGACGCCGTACGCGGCGGCGAAGAGCGGCGTCCCGTCGCCGAGCACGGCCTCGACCGCAGCCAGCGTCCACGTGAACGTGCCGCCCTCGACCCCGTCGGTGTCGGCGTCCTGGCTCGCGGCGAACGCGTCGTCTGGCGTCCGCATCTCGCGGAGCAGGTACTCGAGGACGCCGGTCGCCACGTCGCGGTAGCGAGCCTCGCCGGTCAGGGCCCAGGCATGCAGGTAGAGGCGGGCCAGCTGGGCGTTGTCGTAAAGCATCTGCTCGAAGTGCGGCACGAGCCAGCGGGCGTCCGTCGCATAGCGGTGGAAGCCGCCGCCGAGCTGGTCGTGGATGCCACCGTCGGCCATCTCGTCGAGCGTGCGGCGAGCGATCGGCAGCCCGCGCGCGTCGCCGGCGGCAGCCCGCCGCAGGAGCAGCTCGATCGTCATGGGCTGGGGGAACTTCGGCGCTCCGCCCCAGCCACCGTGGGTCGAGTCGAACGTCCGCTCGAGGATCGTCAGCACGGCGTCGAGGAGACCCGGTGCCGGGGCCGCCTGGACGGCCGGTAGCCGATTGTTCGCGACGAGCGACGAGACGAGCTGGGCCCCCGTCTGCTCGAGCTCCGGCCGCTGGGTCTTCCAGGCGAGGTCGATGCCCTCGAGCAGCTGCCGGAACGACGGCAGCCCGTGGCGCGGCTCGTTCGGGAAATAGGTCCCGCCGTAGAACGGCCGCCCGTCGGGGGTCAGGAAGACCGACATCGGCCAGCCGCCACCCCCAGTCAACGCCTGGACCGCGCCCATGTAGACCTGGTCGAGGTCGGGCCGCTCCTCGCGATCGACCTTGATCGGGATGAAGTGGCTGTTCAGGAACTCCGCGGTCGCCTCGTCCTCGAACGACTCGCGCTCCATGACGTGGCACCAGTGGCAGGCCGCATAGCCGATCGACAGGAAGACCGGCCGATCGAGCAGCTTCGCCCGGGTGAGCGCCTCCGGGCTCCAGGGCCACCAGTCGACCGGGTTGTGAGCGTGCTGGAGCAGGTATGGGCTCGTCTCGTTCGCAAGCCGATTCGTGAACCGGGGCGCTGCCGCTGGGCTCGACATCCGCGTCGATCGTAGCCGCCATGCGTCCCGGCCGGCCCCGCCGCTAGGATCGAGCCGTGGACTACGGGATCGTGCTGCCGTCGATCGGCGACGACGCGTCGCGCGAAGGCATCCTCGCGGCGTGCGAGGCCGCCGAGCGGCACGGGTTCGGCAACGTCTGGGGCACCGACCACCTCCTCGTCGACCGCGGCGCCGCGGAGGACTACGGCCGGACGTACGAGATGGTCGCGCTGCTCGCCTGGGTCGCCGGGCGGTTCTCGAAGGTCCGTGTCGGGGCGAGCGTCTTCGTCGTGCCGTATCGGAACGCGGTCATCCTGGCGAAGGAGCTGGCGACGCTCGACGACCTCTCCGGCGGGCGGGTCATCGCCGGCTTCGGCGCCGGTTGGAACGAGGCCGAGTTCGCGAACCTCGGCATCCCGGGTCGGTACCACGAACGCGGCGCCTACCTCGAGGAGACGGTCGCGCTGTGCCGCCACCTCTGGTCGGGTTCGTCGGAGCCGTTCCACGGCGCGTTCCACTCGTTCGACGACTTCGTGTTCGGGCCGCCGCCAGCCCAGGGCGCGTCGCTCCCGATCTGGCTCGGCGGTCGCCACGTACGGGCGATCCGGCGTGCCGGGCGGCTCGCCGACGCGTACCACGCCTCGGCGTCGGCGCCGGCCTCGATCGGGACGCGGGTCCCGGCCATCCGGGCCGCCGCCGAGGCCGCCGGACGGCCGATGCCCCGCCTGTCAGGGCGCGTCCGGGTCGCGCTCGGCCAACCGGCCGAGAGCTACTACACGATGCACGGCTCGCCCGAAGCGGTCGCCGCCGAGATCCGGTCGTTCGCCGACGTGGGGGTGAGCCATCTCGCCCTGGCTTTCCCGTCGCGGGAGCCCGAGGCGCTCGATCGCGAGATCGACCGGTTCGTCGCCGAGGTGCTGCCGCTGGTCTAGTCGAGTGGCGGAAGCGCCTGCGCGTCCGTCTGGGCGGCCGCGAACAGGTCGCCGAGCCTGGCCACGCGCTCGACGATGGTCCGGATCGTCCAGCGGTCGCTGCGCAGGTCGGGATCGTCGAGCTCGTCCCAGGCGATCGGCGTCGAGACCGGCGCGCCGTCGGCGGGCCGCACCGAGTACGGCGCGACCAGCGTCTTGATGTAGGTGTTCTGGGTGTAGTCGAGGCGGGCCTTCCCGCCTCGCCGATCCTTCGACCACTCCCACGAGACGAGCTCCGGAACCGTGGCGCCGATCGCCCGCGACACCGCCTCGACCCAGTCGCTCGTCTCCCGGAACGAGTACATCGGCTCGACTGGGATCCAGACCTGGATGCCGCGCTTGCCGGTCGTCTTGGCGTAGCCGCGGACCGACAGGTGCCCGAGCGCCGTCCGGTAGAGCCGGGCCAGGGTCAGGGTCTCGTCCCAGGTCGTCCTCGACCCGGGATCGATGTCGATCAGGGCGAACGTGGGCCGCATCGGGTCCTCGAGGCGCGAGGTCCAGGCGTGCACCTCGAACGAAGCCTGGTTGCCCAGCCATGCCAGCGCGCCGACCCGGTCCGCGATGAGGTGCTCGTTCGCCTCGCGCTGCTCGACACCCACCTCCCGCCAGCGGCGGAGCCACGCCGGAGCCGTCGACGGGATGTCCTTCTGCCAGAACCCTGGGGCGTTCGGGCCGTTCGGGAAGCGCTGCAGGTTCAGCGGCCGCTCGGCCAGGTGGGCGAGCATCGTCGGCGCGATGCGCGTGAAGTAGCGGATGAGCTCGCGCTTCGTGATCGGGTCCGGGTCCGGAGCACGTGCCGGGAAGATCACCTTGTCGAGGTTGGTGAGCTTGAGCTCGAAGCCGCCGACGCTCCAGCTGCCTTCCGCGGGCATCGATGCCAGGGTCGCGAGCTCTTCGGGCGTGGCCGACCAGGCGAGCTCATGGGTGGGCGCCTCGGCAGGCTTCGAGCGGCCGCGCGAGGCGCGCGCTGCCCCCGGACCCTCGCCGGCCACGACCGGGCCTGGGCGTGCGTCGCTCTCCTCGCCTATCTCGTCGCCAACGGCCTCGACTGTCGCGGCCGCCCCAACCGGCCGCTCTCGGACGACCTCCGTCGACGGCTTGCCGCCCTCGTCGAGGCCCTTGTACGCCGCCTGCCGGACGATGCCGTCGCGGGTCCAGCCGCCGAGCTCGGCCCGGATGACGACCTTCGGGTTCGTCCAGACGACGGTCCTCAGCTCGCCGCCCCAACGGCCGCGGTAGTCCTTCGGAGGCGGTGGATCGAACGGGCTGTCGGGCGTCTCGAGGGGGGCGAGGAGCGCGCGGAGCTTCTTTCGCGTTGCGGCGGTGAAGCCGGACCCGACCTTCCCGGCGAATCGCAGCTTCGGCGTCCCGCCGTCGCCCTCGTAGACGCCGACGACCAGCGCCCCGAGCTCGGCTGCCGCGCCCTCGCCGGGCGTGTAGCCACCGACGACAAGCTCCTGCTCCGGCCGGATCTTGATCTTCAGCCACGACCGGCTGCGATGACCCGGCTCGTAGGTCGAGCGGCGATGCTTGGCGATGATCCCCTCGAGGCGCTGCGCCTGGGCCGCGTCGTAGAACTCGATCCCCTCCGCAAGGACGTGGTCGGCGAACCGGACCCGCCGATCCCCCGCCCGGATCACGGTCCGGAGGAGGGCCTTGCGATCCTCGAGCGGGACGCCCAGGAGCGACCTGCCATCGAGATGGAGCAGGTCGAAGACCTGGTACACGAGGCGGGTCGACGAGTTCGTCGTCAGCTCCTGCAGCAGGCTGAAGTCCGAGAGCCCGTCCTCGCCGATCGCGACGACCTCACCGTCGACGACGGCGTCGGTCGCATCGATCCACGTGGCCCGGGTCAGGAGGCCCGGGAAGTACGTCTCGCCGTCGTTGCCGTTCCTCGTGAAGATGCGGGCGGTGCCGTCGCGGACGACGGCTTCGATGCGGTAGCCGTCCCACTTGATCTCGAACAGCCAGTCCTCGTTCCGGAACGGCTTGTCGGTCAGGGTGGCCGCCATCGGCGGAATGAACTTCGGGAGCGGCGCGGCCTTGGCCGCGCTCAGGTCGATCTCGGCCGTGGCGGCCGGGGCGTGGCTGATCCAGATCGCGTCGCGGTCGGCCATGACCTCGTCGTTCGTGCGGCCCGTCTTCACGCTCTGCGGGAACTGCTCGGCGTCCCAGCCGTCGACCGCGTCGTCGTCGCGCTTGTGGATGAGCAGCCACTGGTCGCCGTCGTCGCCCTCGAAGGGCGCCGCTGCACCGCGGCGGCGAGCGCCCCGGCCGCTCGTGCGCACGATCGTGAAGCGCCCCCGGAGCTTGTCGCCACGGAGGGAGAACTTGACCTCACCGTCCTGGACCGCCTTCACGGGATCGGGCGTCTCCGCTTCGGGCTGCCACGTGCCCCAGTCCCAGACGATGACGTCGCCACCGCCGTACTCGGCCTTCGGGATGACGCCCTCGAAATCGAGGTATTCGATCGGATGGTCCTCCACGTGGACCGCCATCCGGCGCTGGGTCGGATCGAGCGTCGGGCCCTTCGGGACGGCCCACGAGGCGAGGATCCCGTCCATCTCGAGCCGGAAGTCGTAGTGGAGGCGGGTCGCGCGATGGCGCTGCACGACGAACCGTCCGCCGCGACCACCCGCCGCCTTCGGGCCGTCGGTGCGGCCGGCTGGCTCGGGCGTCTTCGCGAAGTCCCGCTTTCGCCGATATTCGTGGAGGGGCATCGACTCCAGTGTCGCCCGAATGCCGCTCGATTGCGCAACGGCGTTCCGGCCCGAGGCGCCGTCTACCATCGCCGCTCGTGCGGGGCTGCCTCGGCTTCCTCCTCTTCCTCGTCGTCGCGGTCGGGTTGCTGGGCTACGCCGTCGTGCAGTACGCCATCCCGGCCGTCGTGACCGCCGCGGTCCGCAGCTCGCCGCTGGCCCGCGGCCAGAACCTCACGGTCCAGGTCGACACGAGCCTCACCGGCGTCTTCCTCCATGGCTCCGTGGACCGGATCGCCATCGGCGGCGCCAACGTCACCGAGCCGAATGCGACAATCAGCCTGGTCGACATCACGCTTGCGGACGTCTCGATCCTGGATCGGACGTTCGCCTCGGCGACCGGCACGCTGACCGGCGTGAGCGTCGATCTCTCGGACGGGAGCCCGATCCAGCTGACGTCGGTGGCCGTCTCGGGCTCGTCGTCATCCCTGCAGACGGCGGTCGATCTCACCGCCGCGGAGGCATCGATCGCGCTGCGGGACCGGCTGCGGGCGGCCGGCATCCCGGCCGACTCCGTCCAGCTCGTCCGCGGCGGCGTGGACATCGTCGTCGCGGGACGGACGATCCCGGCTCGAGTCGTCGTCACGGCGGGATCGGTGAGCCTCGACGCCGGGCCACCCTACCCCGCGGTGACCGTGTTCAGCGCGCCAGCCGGCGGCGACTGGACGATCGGCTCGGTCGACGTCTCCGCGACCGGGATCCGGGTGACGGTGGCGATCAGCCTCGGCTAGCGGTCGTCGCGAGCGCCGCAGTCTCGCGAACTCGTCGAACGGCGTCGTGGACGCCGCCGCGCCATTCCGCGCCGTGACCGGGCAGGACCAGCTCCGCGGCGAGGTCCTCGATCCGCGACAGCGACGCGAGCGCCGTCACCGGGTCGGCGGTGAAGGGGGCGATCTGCGGGCCGACCTGGCCGGTCGTCACGGCGTACGTCGCCAGGGCATCGCCGACGCAGAGCGCGGCGTGGTCGCCGAAGTGGAGCGCGGCGCTCCCCGGCGTATGGCCGGGGACGAGGATCGCCCGGGGCGAGCCGGGGACATCGAGCGTCGCGCCGTCGCCGAAGGTATCGACCGAGGCGAGCTTCGGGACCCGGAGGCCGCCGTGGCGCATGGTCCACCACAGGAACGAGACCAGCGGCCGGACGCGCGACGGTCCGAGCCCTCGGGCCGGGTTGGCCACCTCCGACCTCGCGAGCGCGGCGTCGAGCTCATGCACCCAGACCGGGACGCCCGCGCGTCGGGCGAGCTCGGCGAAGCCGATGTGGTCCGAGTGGCCGTGCGTCAGCAGCACCGCCTTCACGTCGGCCAGCGAGCGGCCGATGCGGGTCAGCGCGGCTGGCAGGTCGCCCCAGTACGCGGGCACGCCGGCGTCGACGACCGTGATCGCCTCGCCGTCCACGAGGAGATAGCTGTTGACGATGTCATCGCCGAGGCGGAAGACCCTCGGACCGAGCTCGGTGATCACCCGCGACGCGCGGTCAGGCGCTCCGCCGCTTCCGTGCGGGACGCTCCGAAGCCGCCTCGTCCTCTGACTTGGCCGCGGACGGCTTGGCTGCCGCCGGCTTGGTCGTCACGCGGCCGGTCGCGGCCTTGCGGGCCTTTGCCTCGGCGACGGACATGGGCTTCTCGGCCTTGGAGTCGCGGGCATCGGTCGCGGCCCTCACGCTCGCCTGGAGCGCCGCCATCAGGTCGACGAGCTTCGTGCTCTCCGGCTGCTCCGGGGCCGCGACCGTCTCGCGGCCCTCGACCTTCGACTCGATGACCTGCATCAGGGCTTCGCGGTACTCGTCGTGGTACTGCGCCGGGTCGAACTCGCCGGTCATCGCCTCGATGAGCTGCTCGGCCATCCGCTTCTCGGCCGGCTTGAGCTCGGCCTCGTCCTTCGGGATGTCGAGCTCGCCGATGTCGCGGATCTCGTCCGGCCAGTACAAGGTCGAGAGCAGCATCGTGTGGTCGTACGGGTTCATCGCCGCGAGCGCCTCGCGGTCGCGGATGACGAACTTGCAGATCGCGGTGAGGCCTTTGTCCAGGAGGACCTCCCGGAGCAGCTGGAACGCCTTCCGGCCGATCTTGTCCGGCTCGATGTAGTAGGCCTGCTTCACGAACCGGGTCTGCGCCTCGGCGTTATCCGAGGGGACGAACTGCTCGATCTCGATCGAGCGGACGGTCTTCAGGGGCAGCTTCTCGAGATCCTCGTCGTCGATGACGACGTACTTGTCGGGCGCGTACTCGTAGCCCTTCACCGTCTCGTCGCGGCCGATGATCTTCTCATCCTCTGGGCAGTAGATCTTCATCTGGATCCGCGAGCTGTCGGTCGCGTGGAGCATGTTGAAGCTGATGCCGGCGCGCGACTCGGTCGCCACGTACAGCTTCACGGGGATCGTGACGAGGCCGAACTGGATGGCCCCCTTCCACATGGAGCGCGCCACGGGCTGACCTCTTTCGCTGCCACTCGCGATCTTCGCTACGCACGGGCTTTTCGCGGGCGGGACGCGACGATACCACCCGCCCGCAACGCAACCCCACGTAAGGCGCCGCCGAGGTGACGATGGCGAGCGCACTGGGGTGCGTGAGCCGAGTCGCGGAGGCGGCAACGCCGCGGGCGGCCCTGATCAGCGGGCCGACGCCATCGCGCGGTCCGCCTGATCCAGGCTCGCGACAACGACGGCGCGAAGCTTGTCGAGCGAGTTCGCGACGCCGGCCGAGGTCGTGCCGATGTTCGTGAGCTGGACCTTGAGCGAGCGGATGACCTCGAGCGCCTCGCGGATGGTCCTGAGCGATTCCGTGATCGCCATGAGGTCGAGCTCCGCCTCGGACTCGCGCAACGAGGCGAACGCGAGCAGTCGGGCGAGGCGAACCGCGGCCTGGAGCGTGGCCGGGTCCGGATCGGCCGGATCGAGCACGGCGTAGACGTCGCCGGCGCGGACGTCGAACGGGGCGATCCCCGCCGGTGCGTGCTCCGGCGTGAAGACGACGAGGCCCACCGCCGCGTCCCGGTTCGCCTTGGCCGCTCGCAGCTCGTCGCGGATCTCGCGGCCGGAGACGCCGCGGTTCTTGGCCTCGACGACGACGCGCAGCTCGCAGCCCGGCGTCTGCGCCGGGTTGAGCGTCAGGACGAAGTCGCCCTTCTTCGAGCGACCGGCGTCGCCGGCCTCAGTGCCGCAGCGCTCGAGGAGGTCGCCGGCGCCGCGAGCGAGGTGGCCGAGCAGCGTCTCGAGGAGATCCTCGAAGTCCGCGCCCTTCGCGGCGGACCTGGCCCGCTCGCCGGCGCGCGCCGCCTGGGCGGCCTCGAGCGCGGCGAGGCGCTCCTGGATGGCGGCGAAGCCCGACTCCATCTCGACCGCGAACTGGTGCAGTGGCGAGTTGAGGCGGGTCGGATCGAGCAGCTGGGCCAGCCGCGAGCCGTCGCCGTCGAAGTAGGTTCCGAGCATCGTTCCGATCCGACCGATCGCAGAGTCGCTTCGCTTCGGGTCGAACAGCTCGTCGACCATCGAACGCAGCTTGCCCCGGTCGCCGAGGAATGACTCGAGCGTGCGCGGCAACCGGCCGTCGCCGTCGGCGAAGTTCGATCGGAGGACGAGCTCGAGGGCCTGGGCCGCATGCTCGTTCGCGACGCGGTTCTGGTCGGCGAACCGGTCGAACTCGGCGCGCACCGCGTCCACGTTGATGGTGACGCCGACGCTCTGGATCGCGGTCAGCCCGATCCGGACCGCACGCTCGACGAGGATGGCGTGGTCGTCCATCGGCTGGGCCGCGAGCCACGCCGCCAGCGCGGCATCCGGCACGACCAGCTGCTCGACCACGATGCGCTCGGGTTCGACGCGGACGGCGGAACCGTGGCCGCTCGGGAAGGAGACGATGCGGGCTTCCATGTCGCGGAGGCTGGACGTGGGCCCTGACACGTTGTTTGTCACAACCGTCGGGCCTATCCGAGAATCCGGGGATGGGTCGATTGGTCTACGGGATGAACGTGTCGCTGGACGGGTACGTCGCGGATGCCGATGGTGGCCTCGAGTGGACGATCGTGGACGACGAGATCCACGGCTGGTGGAACGATCGGATCCGTGAGGCCGAGGCGTACCTCTATGGCCGGCGAATCTACGAGCTCATGGCGGCCCACTGGCCGACCGCCGAAGCCGATCCCGACGGGAATCCGACAACGCGCGAGTTCGGGCGGATCTGGACCGCGGCCCCGAAGATCGTCTTCTCGTCGACGCTCGAGGCCGTCGCCTGGAACAGCCGGCTCGAACGCTCCCGGATCGAGGATGTGATCGACCGGATCAGAACCGAGTTCAATGGCGATCTCGATGTCGCCGGGCCGACGCTCGCCGCGCCGCTCATTCGGCGCAACCAGATCGACGTCTACCACCTCGTCGTGCATCCGACGGTCCTCGGTGCCGGCCTGCCCTTCTTCCCCGACCTCGAGCGGCCGATCGGCCTCCGGCTCGTCGCGACCCGCAGGTTCGAATCGGGCGCGTTCTACCTCGGCTACGAGGCGATCCGCTGACGAGCCGGCCTCAGCTCCCGCGGTACGTCGTCAGCGAGTAGGGCGCCAGCAGGAGCGGGACGTGGTACGAGCGGGAGACGTCCTCGACCTGGAAGTCGACCGAGATCCGCCGGAAGAACGGCCCGTCGGGCCGGAGCTCGAGCCGATAGGTCCCCGGCGACATCGGCCGACCGAGCAGGTCGCGGACGCGCCCGCCGTCGTCGGTCAGCGCCTGGGTGAGTCGGATCGGCCGGTCGTCCTCGCCGAGCTTGTAGAGCGCCACTGGGACGCCCGCGGCGGGCTTGCCGCCCTCGGTGTCGAGGACGTGTGTCGAGATCGTCGGCGGCGTTCCGGCCTGGGCGTCGGGCACGTATCCTCCCGGGCATCATGGGACGACTGCGGATCCGCGTGGGCGACCTGCACTTTAGCGCCCGCTGGGAGCCCGCCGCGCCGGCGACGATCGAGGCGATCCGGCGGATGCTGCCGATCGACTCGAAGCTCATCCACTGCCGCTGGTCGGGCGAGTCGACCTGGATTCCGTACGGCGAGTTCCGGCCCGGGGTCGACCACGAGAACCACACCTCGCACCCCGCGCCGGGCCAGCTCGCGATGTATCCGGGCGGGATCAGCGAGTGCGAGATCTTCTTCCCGTATGGCGCCTGTACCACGTCGTCGAAGGTCGGCCAGCTCGCAGCCAACCACTTCGCGACGATCGAGCCCGACGACGGCTGGCAGGACCGCCTCCGCGAGGTCGGGCGCCGGGCGCTCTGGGACGGGGCGCAGCCGATCCGGATCGAAGAGGTCGATTGACCCGGCTCCTCGTCCGGGGCGGCACGCTCGTCACGGCCGGCGGCTCCCGTCGGGCCGACGTCCTCGTCGACGGCGAGGCGATCGAGGCGATCGAGCCCGACCTGTCGTCGATGGCGGCCGATGGCGCGGTCGCGAGCGTCGACGCAACCGGCCTCCTCGTCCTGCCGGGCGCGGTCGACGTCCACACCCACACCCGCGTCGCGAGCGATGCCGAGCCGGATCGCTTCTTCCAGGATTCGGTCGCGGCGGCGTTCGGCGGGACGACGACGTTCCTCGCCTTCAACAACCCCGGCACCGGCTCGTCGGCGGCCGTCCACCGCTCGATCCTGGCCGGCATCCGCGAGTTCCGGGACGGCACGGCGGACGATGCCGCGGTCGACTTCGGCCTGAGCCCGGCGATCCTCGGTGGGATGGACGACCCGATCGCCGAGCTGCCGGCGATGGTCGACGCGGGCGTCCCGACGGCGAAGGCGTTCATGGTGTTCGACTTCCGGCTCGACGACCGGCGCCTGTTCGAGGCGATGCAGGTCCTCGGCCGGCGTGGCGGAATGCTCCAGGTCCACTGCGAGGATCCGGTCCTCATCGACGCGGCCGTGGCCGATGCCCTCGCCCGCGGCGACACGGCTCCGCGATTCCATGCAGTGACTCGCTCGACGGAGGCCGAGGCCGTTGCGACCCATCGGGCGATGGCCTTCGCCCGCGCGGCCGAGGCGCCCGTCCACGTCGTTCACCTCTCGAGCGGGAGCGCGCTCCGGTACGTCCGTGAGGCGAAGGCGAGCGGCGTCCGGGCCCATGCGGAGACCTGTCCGCACTATCTCGCCCTCACCGACGCGCGCTACAACTCGCCCGACGTCGAGGCGGTGGCCGAATGCGTGATCTCGCCACCCCTCCGCCCGCGGGCCGATCAGGTCGCTCTCTGGGAGGGCCTCGCCCGGGGCGATCTCGAACTGATCGCGACCGACCACGTCCCGGACCGGAAGGCCGTCGAGAAGGCCGGCGCGGCCCGGGGCGTGCCGTTCGACCAGATCTCGAACGGCGCCCCCGGGATCGAGACGCTCCTCTCCATCGCTTACTCCGAGGGCGTGGCCAAGGGGCGCGTGTCGATCGAGCGCCTCGTCGACCTTCTGGCGACGACGCCCGCGCGCCTCTTCGGGCTGCGCGGGAAGGGCGCGCTCGAGGCGGGTCGCGACGCGGACATCGTCCTCTTCGATCCGGCCGCCCGCCGGACCCTTCGCGCGTCCGACCTCCACCACACGAGCGACTACACCCCGTACGAGGGATTCGAGCTGACCGGGGCCGTCCGATCCGTCTTCGTCCGCGGCCGCCCGATCGTCCGCGACGGCGCCTTCGTCGGCGAGCGCGGCTTCGGCCGCTTCGTCGAGCGAGGTCCGCTCGAGGCCTGAGCGATCCGCCGCGCGCCGGAACCCGGTCGCAAGACGGCTCAACCCAGGAGCGGGTACGCCCCCAGCGTCAGGAAGTCCACGAACTCGTCGTCGAGGACGAGTTGATCGAGGAGGTCGGCGGCGTCGGCGAGATGCCCCTTCGCCCGTCCGCCGAGGAGGGCCAGCTCCTCGGCCCGCGTCGCAAGGTACCGATCGCGGCCGAACGTCGAGCCGTCGTCGAGCCTGGCGCCGGCCGTTCGCCACTGCCACAGCTGCGACCGCGAGATCTCGGCCGTGGCCGCGTCCTCCATCAGGTTGTTGATCGCGGCCGCGCCGTTGCCACCGAGCCAGGCGTCGAGGTACTGCAGCCCGACGTTGACGTTCAGTCGAACGCCGGCGTCGGTGACCCGGCCGCCCTCGACCCGAAGGTCGAGGAGCGCCGCCGCATCGCCCGGCACCTCGGCCGCGAGGGGCGCCTCGGAGCGGCGCGCCGCCAGCTGGTTCGGGGCTGAGCCCAGCACGCCGTCGAACACTTCGGTCGCCAGCGCTACGAGGTCGGGATGGGCGACCCACGTCCCGTCGAAGCCGTCGTGGGACTCGCGCTCCTTGTCCTCGCGGACCTTGCGCATCGCGGTCTCGGTGACCTCGGGATCGCGCCGATTCGGGATGAAGGCGGCCATCCCACCCATCGCCGGCGCGCGGCGGCGGTGGCAGGTCAGGACGAGCCGCTCCGTGTAGGCCCGCATGAACGGCACCGTCATGGTGACCTGGCCGCGGTCCGGCAGGACGCGCGTCGGGTCGTGCCGGCCGCGGAACGTCTTGATCGTCGAGAAGAGGTAGTCCCAGCGGCCGGCGTTGAGCCCGGACGAGTGCTCGCGGAGCTCGAACAGGATCTCCTCCATCTCGAACGCGGCCGGCAGCGTCTCGATGAGGACCGTCGCCCGGATCGTGCCCCGGGGGATCCCGAGCGCGTCCTGGGCCCACAGGAACACGTCGTTCCAGAGCCGCGCCTCGACGTGCGACTGGAGCTTCGGCAGGTAGAGGTACGGCGCCGTGCCGCGGGCCACGCGCTCCTGGGCGTTGTGGAAGAGGTACAGGCCGGCGTCGAAGAGGCTCCCCGACATCGGCTCTCCGTCGACCCGGATGTGCGCCTCGGGCAGGTGCCAGCCGCGTGGCCGCACGAGCAGCTGCGCGACACGCTCGCCGAGCCGGTACGTCTTGCCCTCCGCCGACCGGAACGCGAGCCGGTGGCGGACTGCGTCGATCAGCGCGGCCTGGCCACCCACGAGGTTCGCCCACGTCGGCGAGAGCGCATCCTCGAAGTCGGCCATGAAGCAGCGGGCGCCCGAGTTCAGGGCGTTGATGACCATCTTCGGCTCGGCGGGACCGGTGATCTCGACCCGTCGGTCGAGGAGGTCGGGCGGCGTCTCGGCGACTCGCCATGACGGATCGAGCCGGACCTCGGCCCGCTCCGCGAGGAGCCCGAGCCGGGCGCCGGCATCGATCTCCGCCTGGCGCGCGACGCGCCGGCCGAGGATGAGCCGCCGGTCGTCGCGGAACCGCCGCTCGAGAGCGGCCAGGAACGCCAGCGCTGCGTCGGTCAGGACGGCCTCGGAGCCGTCGACCACGGGTCCGACGACCTCGACGCCGGCCGGTCGGCCCGTCGCCCAGGCCATTGGGTCAGGCGTGGCGGCGGACCGTCGCGTCGATCAGGCCGTGCGGCTCGGTGGTCGCGACGAAGACCTCGCCGCGGTTCTCGAGCCCGAACGGGCCGAGGTCGACCTGCCAGTGGTGGAGGTTCGGGAGGACCATCCGGACCCAGTCGATCGCCGGATCGGCATCGAGGATGGCGGTGGCCATGATCCAGATCGAGGTCTGGACCGATGGGCTCACGTGGGTCGCGAAGGATGCCAGCAGGCGCCCGAGCGCCCGCTCGTGCGCGACGTCGAAGTCGAAGCCGCCAGAAGCGGCTGCTTCTCCGTAGCCCCAGGTCGCGGTGACCTTCGTGGCCATCAGTCGGTCCTCGGTCTCGGCCAGGGTCGTGTACTCGTCCCGCTCGAACCCGACGAACGCCGACTTCGACGTCTTCAGGACGGTGAGGTCCTCGACGCCGGCCTCGACGCTCACCGCGTCGCCGCTCGCCGATACGACCGCGAGCCGGGTGCATTGGCCGGACCGCACGAAGGCGTCCGGGGCGGGCATCCCGTCGACACCCACGCGCTCCCAGCCATGCTGTCGGACGGTCACGACGGCCCGGCTCACCTGCTCATGGCCCGCGAAGTGGCGGGCGAGGTCGAGCCCGAACGCCTCGGGCGACGTCGTCAGGCGGTCCCTGGCGAAGGCGTAGACGGTGTTCTTCATCGTGTCGGTGGCGATGACCTCGCGGTTGTCGCCGGACACGTGCGCGGCCTCGAACCGACCCTCGAGCCCGACGTCGACCGTGAGGTCCCGGAGGTCGTGGATCCCCGACTCGTGGCGGCGCACGGTCACGAGGCGGATGCGCGACTTGCCGTAGCGGTTCTCGCCGAGCTCGTAGGTCACGGGCGGCTCCTGGCGGTCGGTGGCGGAGCGGTCAGCGGGCGGTCCCCGAGCGGGCGATCGCGATGTCGATGACGGCGTCGATCCCCCGGCGGAGCTCGTGCTCGCGCGACTGGGCCATGGCCAGCTCGAGCTCGGGAACCAGGGCCTCGAGCGGGCGGCCGGCGACGAAGACACAGTACCGGAACCCGAACCAGTCCTCGTACGCCGCGTTGAGGCGGGCGAGCTTCGCCCGAGTGCTGTCGCCGTCGTCGGTGCCCCCGGCGCGAGGCCCGGCCGGCGCGGTCGGCGCGGTCGGCGTGAGCCCGGCGGGCCGGGCGGCGCCCGCGGAGGCCGCGCTGCCCCACGTCGGCCGCTCGCCGGGCGGCGCCGGGGCGGGCGACCGCTGGACCCGGTCGGCCAGCGGCGTCGAGCTGGGTCGGTCGTAGCCCTGCTCCCCGAACGACATCGAGCTGACCGACTCGGGCGGCGCCCCGAGCCGGGGGTGGGCGTTGAGGAGCTCGAGCTGGTCGGCCTCGGGCATCGCCTGGGCGACGGTCCGGGCCCGCGACAACAGGTTCCACCAGGAGCCGTAGGGCCGGTCGCCGGCGAGACGGGCGAGGAAGCCCGGAGCACCCTCGAACAGCGGCGCGACGGCCTCGACGAAGCCGGCCGCCGGCAGCGCGTCGAGCTCCTCGATCGGCATCGCCGTGTAGGTCATCGGCGCCCCCCGGCCGGCGTCACCAGCCGCCGGCCTCGCGGATCAGCCGATGGAGGACGCGCCCGGCCACGGTCCGGCGGTAGTCGGCGGTCGAGCGGACGTCGTCGATCGGCTCGATCTCGGACGCGAGCGTCTCGGCGGCGCGATCCGCGACCTCCGGGACGGGCAGCGCCCCCTCGAGCACGGCCTCGGTGGCGCGGGCACGAACCGGCGTGGCCGCCACGGAGCCGAGGGCGACGCGGACGTCGGCGAGGCCGCGGGGCCCGTCGTCGCGCCAGGCGGTCGCGATCACGACCTTGCTGATCGCCTGGGCCCGCCGCGTGCCGACCTTCCGGAACGCGAGCTCCCGGCCCTTCGGCAGCGGGAACGTCACGTGGAGGATCAGCTCGTCGGCAGCGAGCGCGGTCGTGCGGTAGCCGGTGAAGAACTCCCCGGCGGGCACCTCGCGCTCCCCGCGCTGGCCGCCCACCAGGATGGTGGCATCCGCGGCGAGGAGGATCGGCAGGGTGTCCCCGGCCGGCGAGGCGTTGGCGATGTTGCCGCCGAGCGTGCCGCGGTTCTGGATCTGGACCGCGCCGACGGTGGCCGCCGCCTCGACGAGGGCCGGCAGGTGGGCCTGGACGAGGGCGCTGCGGCGGATCTCGGTGTACGTCGTCCGGGAGCCGAGGACGAGCGCGCCCGCCTCGAGCGAGATGCCCTTCAGCGCCTCGACCCGCGACAGGTCGAGCATCCGGTCCGGGGGCGGCCCGATCTCGCCCGTGATGCGGACCATGAGGTCCGTGCCACCGGCGATCGGCGTGCTGCCGCCGCGGGCCAGCAGCTCGTAGGCCTCGAACAGGTGGCGCGGCAGGTCGATCGGCGGCTCGACCGGCATCGGCTGGACCTCAACCCCGATCGGCGCGGTCGCGCCCGCGCCGGCGGAGGAGCAGAACGAGCGCGGCGAGGAGCGCGAAGCCGCCGAGGATCTGGCGCGGCGTCAAGGCGATCCCGAGTTCGAGGTCGGACCCGGCGTCGGCTCGTCGGCGGGCCGGCTCACCCTCGGGGTTCCTGGCGGCGTCGTCGGGAGCCATCAGGCGGCGGGACCGGCGACCAGGGCGATCGCCTCGATGATCTTCGTGTAGCCGGTGCAGCGGCACAGGTTGCCGGCGATCGCCTCGCGGATCGATCCGTCGTCGGACGTGCCGCCCCCGTCCAGGTAGGCCCGGGCCGCCATGAGCATGCCGGGCGTGCAGATCCCGCACTGGGCGCCGCCCGTGTCGAGGAACGCCTCCTGCAGGGCGTCGAGCCCGCCTCGCTCGCGGGCCGCCAGGGACAGTCCCTCGACGGTTCGGACGATGCGGCCCTCGACCTGGCAGATCGGGACGAGGCACGCGTCGACGACCTGGCCGTCCAGCAGGACGGAGCAGGCGCCGCACTCCCCTTCCCCGCAGCCCTCCTTCGTGCCGGTCAGCCCGAGGTCCTCGCGGAGGACGTCGAGGAGGCGACGGCTGCCGGCGGCCTCGACCTCGGCCGGCGCGCCGTTCACCAGGAATCGGAAGCCGCTCACCCTCGGTTCGTCCTCATGCCGCTGCCCGCCGGCCGGCGTCGGGGTCTTCCTTCGGCCAGGGCGCGGGCGACGGGGCCGTGCCGGCCATGGCCGCGAGGATCCTCTCCGGTGACGCGGGCAGGTCGGTGATCCAGACCCCGACCGCGTCGGCGATCGCGGCGACCACCGCCGGCGCGCCGACGTCCATCGGCAGCTCGCCGACGCCCTTCGCCCCGTGCGGCGCGCCGCTGAACGGCGCCTCGACGAGAACGGTCCGGATCGAGGGCGCATCGAGCGCGGTCGGGATCAGGTACGTCGCCAGCCGGTCGTTCAGATAGCGGCCGTCGCGGAGCTTGATCTCCTCGATCGTCGCGTAGCCGACGGCCTGGAGCGTCCCGCCCTCGACCTGGCCCTCGCACAGGATCGGGTGGATGACCTTGCCGACGTCGTCGACGGCGAGGACCTCGCGAACCGTCACCTCGGCGGTGTCGAGGTCGACCTCCACGCTCGCCACGGCCGCCGCCCAGCCGAAGGCCGGATACGCATCTCCGCGATAGGTCTCGTCGTCGAAGGTCACGTTCGGGGAGGGCTCGAAGTGCTGGTCGATCCGGATCGGCCCCCGGGCAGCGGCGACCTCGCGATACGCCTCGGCGAAGGCCCGGCCACCCGAGCCCTCCGCGACCGTCGCCTTCAGCCGTCGCGCGGCTTCGATGCACAGCCCGCCGACCACCATTGCCGTCCGGCTCGCGACCGTCGGCCCCGAGTCCGGCACCTCGGCCGTGTCCTGGGGTGCCACCTCGACGGCATCGATCGGGACCCCGAGCTCGGCCGAGACCAGCATCGGGAAGATGGTCTTCGTGCCCTGGCCCATCTCGGTCGAGGCGATGAGCACGCGGATGCGCGCGTCGGAGGTGAGCTCGATCGAGGCCACCGAGGCGAGATGGACCTCGCCCGAACCGGTGAAGCCCGCGCCGTGCCAGGCCAGCGCCAGTCCGACCCCGTAGGCGACGCGGTCCTGTCCGGTGAGCAGCGGTCCGGCGGGCAACGCGCCCGAGCCGAGCCGCGTCCCGCGCTCGAGGGCCGTCTCGTCCCGGATCCGCTCGAAGCCGGAGCCCTCGACCGCGAGCCGGAGGACCTCCTCGCCGGCGACGCTCTCCTGCAGGACCTGGCCGGTCGGGGTCGTATCGCCGATCGCATAGACGTTCCGGGCCCGGATCTCGGCCGGGCTCATGCCTAGCTGCTCGGCCAGCCGGTTCATCTGGGTCTCGGCCGCGAACTCGGTCTGCGGCGCACCGAAGCCGCGGAACGCGCCGTTCGGCGGCGTGTTCGTGCGGGTCGCCCGGGCCCGGATCCGGACGTTCGGGCAGCGATACGGCCCGCCGGCATGCAGCGCGCCACGGGAGAGCACGACCGGCGTGAGCGTGCAGTACGCCCCGCCGTCCATGATCACCTCGATGTCCTGGGCGACGAGGCGCCCGTCGCGGGTGACGCCCGTGCGGTGCCGCACGATCGCCGGGTGGCGCTTCGTCGTCGCCGAGATGTCCTCGTGCCGGTCGTAGATCATCCGGACCGGCCGACCAGCCTTCGCCGCCAGCAGGGCGGCGTGGATCCCGATGACCGTCGGGTACTCCTCCTTGCCGCCGAACGCGCCGCCGGTCTCGGCCTGGACCACACGTGCCTGCTTCGCGGTGAGGCCGAGCGACCGCATCAGCCCGCGGTGGACGTAGTACGGGCACTGCAGCGAGCCGTGGACGGCGAGCTCGCCGGCCTCGCCGGGCACGGCGATCATCGCCTGGCCCTCGATGTAGAGCTGCTCCTGGTGGCCGACCCGGTACTCCCCCTCGAGCACGATGTGGGCCTCGGCGAAGCCGGCCTGGAGATCGCCGGTCGAGATGTCGTAGTGGGCGAAGACGTGATCCGAGGCCTCCGGGTCGAGGACCGGTGCGAGGGGCTCGGTCACGACCCTGACCGCGGCCTTCATCCGCCGGAGCGTCGCCTTGTCGGGCGCCGCGATGAGGGCCAGCGGCTCCGCGTGGTGGCGGATCTCGCCGCCGATCGGGACGAGGACGGGCTGGTCGTCCTGGATGCCGCTGACGACGTTCTCGCCCGGGATGTCGGCCGCCGTCACCAGCACGACCTTCGACCAGTCGAGCATCGGGTCGGGCTCGATCGCGACGAGCCTGGCGCGGGCCTCGGTCGAGCGGATCGTCGCACCGTACCAGGCCCCGGGGAAGACGAGGTCGTCGGCATACTTTGCGGCGCCGGTGAGCTTCGCGGGACCCTCCCGTCGGAGCGGCAGCCCACGAGCGCGACCCGTCGTCACCTCGCCCGGGGCGACGACGAGCGCGGTGGCGGCGCCGATCTCGACGTCCGGCGTCACGGTCCGCGTCGGCATCTCGGCGTCAGGCCTCCCTTCCCGCGACCAGCGTCGACTCGCCGGGAGCCTACCAAGTTCGAGCGCTCAGGCGTCGAGGCGCCCGCCACCCGGGAGGTGGACGTGGATCGTGTACTCGAAGATGTCGGCAAAGCCGAGACGCAGGTAGACCCGATGGCCCAGCTCGGTCGACTGGAGGGTCGCGATGCGGTAGCCGAGATCCCGTCCTGTGGCCAGCGCGGTGTGGGTCATGGCGCCGCCATAGCCGTGGCCTCGATGCTCGACGAGGGTCGCGACGGCGTAGATCCCCGCGCTGCCACCCGCGAGCGAGAGCCGGACCGTCGCGACCGGCTGGCCGCCGACGTAGCCGACGAGGCGCATCGGCGCGGGCTGGCGTGCCAGCTCCGGGACGACATGGGCGATCCGGCGCTCGATCGTCTCGGGCGTGTACATCGGCGGCGCGCCCGGCGCCACCGGCTCGGCCGACAGGACCGCCATGTAGTCGCGGTAGCCCGCCTCGTCGACGACGCCCCGGATCTCGAGGTCGGCCGCCTCGCGCGGCGCCGCGAGGTTCGCCAGGTCCATCGCCATGGCCGGCCCCGTGCCGACCGGGGACACGTGCGCCCGCTCGAGCCGCTCGCCGAGGTCGGCGGGCCCGTGGAACGGCGATCGCCACCAGACGAACGGGCTCGGCAGGGCGTCGTACGTCGCGACGATCTCGGCGATCCGGGCATCGGCATGCGCCGGATCGAAGTTCGCCGAGGCGACCGTGTTCGCGAACAGATCCATCGGGTCGCCGACGGCCCACGCCGCGTCGGGGTCGAGGTGGCTCGTGTGCGGGCGCTCCCCGGCGATGACGCGCGTCGCGATCGAATCCGCCTCGATCGCGGCGCGGAACCCTTCCGGGGAGACATCTTCGAGCGGCGGCGCGATCACCGGTCCCGCCGGTCGGTCAGTCGCGGCCATGCCGGAGTCCTCGGCCGGGCGTCGCGCCCGTGGTCAGGACGCCCTCCACGACGGGTGTCCCGTTCACGAGCACGATCTCGATCCCGCAGGCGAGCTCGCGCGGGTGGTCGTAGCTGGCGTCGGATCGGACGGCCCGCGGATTGAACACGACGAGGTCGGCGGCGAGCCCGTCCGCGATCCGGCCGCGGGTCGTCAGGCCGAGCCTGGCAGCCGGCATCGAGGTCATCTTCGCGATGGCCGCCTCGAGGCCGAGGAGGCCCTCGTCCCGAACGAACTGGCCGAGGATCCTCGGATACGAGCCGTAGGTTCGCGGGCTGGGCTTGTCGCCCAGAAACGTCGAGTCGGTGCCGACCATCGAGATGGGGTGCTGGTAGAAGCGCCGGATGCCGTCGGCGTGCGGCCCGGGCGTGACCTGGTTGATCCGCAGGCTTTCCGAGAGGAGCAGGTCGCACACGACGTCGACGGCGTCCAGACCCAGCTCGCCCGAGATCTCGCCGACCGTCCGCGCCTCCCAGCGGAGGTTCTCCGGGCTGGCGAAGTAGCCGAGGCGGATGTCGGCGAGGCCCCCGGCGCCGGCATACAGCTGCCCGCGCTCGCGCAGCTCGCCGCGAATCCGGTCTCGCACGGCTCGATCGGCGAGGCGTTCCTTCGTCGGCGTCGGGCCGCCGGCCTGGACCCAGGTCGGCAGCGTGATCAGGAGCCGGGTGCTGGCCCACTCGTAGGGATAGGCGTCGAACGTGACGTCGAGACCCTCGGACCGGGCGTCGTCGACGAGCCCGAGCATCTGCTCGGGCGTTCCGGGGAACGTGGCCCTGTGGTAGAAGTGGGTGATGTGGGCCGGCGACTCGCCCCGCCGGCCGATCTCGATCGCCTCCCGGAACGGGTCGAGGAAGCGGTCGCCGAGCGTGTACCGGACGTGGGTGTGGTAGAAGCCACCGTGCTTCGCCGACACGCCGGCAAGCGCGGCGAGCTCCTCGGTGGTGGCGTAGGCCCCGGGCGGGTAGTCGAGCCCCGACGAGAGCCCGAACGCCCCCTCGTCCATCGCCTCTACGAGCATCGAACGCATCGACCGGATCGCGGCGTCATCGGCCGCCACCTCGTCCCAGCCCAGTGCGGCGAGGCGCAGCGCCGAGTTGCCGACGACGAACGCGATGTTCGGGCCGACACCCCGGTCGAACCGGCCGAGGTACGACTCGACCGTGTCCCAGTCGTAGTCGATGTCCGGGTGGCCATCGAGCCCGGCGTTCATCTCGACCAGCTCGGCCAGGGTCGCGGCGTCGCGCATGGGCGCGTACGACAGCCCGTCGACGCCGATGACCTCGGTCGTGACGCCCTGCCGGACCTTCGGCTCGTGGACCGGGTCGGCCAGGATCATCAAGCCCGAGTGGCTGTGGAGGTCGATGAAGCCCGGAGCGACGACCTTGTCGGTCGCGTCGACGACCCGCACCGCGACCTCGGTCGCGGCGGCGATCTCGGCGGCGTCACGCAGGACGACGAGGGTCGGTTCCGAGCTCGCGTCGCCCGGCGTCGCGATGCCGACCGCGCCCGCGAAGCCGGGGGCGCCCGTGCCGTCGACGATCGTGCCGCCGGCGATCAGCAGGTCGAGCGGTCGCACGCTCAGATGCTAGCGTTCCGCCGGTGACCGCCCCGCCCAGCCAGGGTCCATTGGCGCTCCGCGGGACCGTCCTCACGCCACTGTTGGATGGCGGGACGCGGCACATCGCCGATGGTGTCGTCGAGGTCGATGCGGCCGGCCGGTTGGAGGCCGTCCGGGAGGCGACGGCCGCGGACGACGGGAGCGCGCTCCTGGATCTCCGGCCAATGGTGCTGCTTCCCGGCATGGTCGATCTGCATGCACACCTGCCGCAGCTGCCCAACGCGGGACTCGGCTTCGGACTCGACCTGCTCAGCTGGCTCGAGCGCTACACGTTCCCGCTTGAGCGCCGGTTCGATGATGCCGACGCCGCCGCTCGCCTGGCGCCGGCCGCGTTCCGGGCCTTCGCGGCGGCGGGCACGACGACAGTCCTGGCCTACGGAGCGGTGTTCAAGGCCTCGATGGACGGGGCGTTCGAGGCCGCCGAGGCGCATGGCATCCGGGCGATCCTCGGCAAGGTGATGATGGATCGCTTCACCTACGACGAGCGGATGATCCCGGGCCAGATCCTCGAGCGCTCGATGCGCGAGACCGAGGAGCTGTGCGCCCGTTGGCACGGCGTCGACGCCGATCGCCTCGGCTACGCGGTCACGCCGCGGTTCGCGGTCACGTGCACGGCCGAGCTGCTCCGCGACTCCGCCGCCCTCGCCGCGCGGACGGGCGCCTGGTGGCAGACGCACGTGTCCGAGGACGTCGGCGAGATCGAGGCCGTGCACGAGCTGTTCCCCGAGTCCCTCGACTACGTCGACGTCTACGACCGGGCCGGCGGCCTCGGGCCGCGAACCGTCCTGGCCCACGCGATCCACCTGACCGATCGGGAGATCGAGCGACTCGTCGAGACCGACACGCGGATCGCCCACTGCCCGGCATCGAACCTGTTCCTGGCGTCGGGGGTGATGCCGCTCGCCCGTTACCTAGAAGCCGGCCTCCGGATCGGGCTCGGCTCGGACGTGGCCGGCGGTCCCGACGCGTCGATCTTCTCGGTGATGCGCGTCGGCGCCTACGCCCAGACGGTCCGGATGGTCGTCAGCGGCGATGCCCGCCCCAGGCTCGGGCCGCTCGACTGGCTGCGGATGGGCTCGCTCGACGGCGCCCGGGCGCTCGGGCTCGAGGACCGGATCGGCTCGCTCGAACCCGGCAAGGAGGCCGACGTGATCGCCGTGGATCCGCGCCTGACGACGGCCCTGCGGGAGCTCGACTACGAGCCGACGGAGGTGGACCCGGCCGACGTCATGAGCCGGCTGATCTTCCGGTCCCACCCGGACATGGTCAGGGCCGCGTGGGTCCGGGGTCGGCGCCTCGAGGGACCGCCAGGCTTCTAGGAACTCGGCGTGGCGGCGGAACGGCTCGGGTGCGGCCCGCGGGCTACTTCCGCTTCGTGCGGAACTGGTTCAGGTGGGTCGTCCAGTCGGAGCTGCCGCTCGCGTTCGTGGCACAGCTGCCATGCCAGCCGCAGACGCAGGTGATGGTCTGCTCGCGGTGCTTGTACTCGTCGATCACGTGGCGCAGCGGCTCGGGCTCGCCGTTGCGGGCTGCCGGACGAGACAGGGAAAGCGGTCTGCCGTTCACGAGGACTCCTGGGCACTTGGGTCCGCGCTGGGGGGACACGCGGCGGGCCACGCGTGGGGCCACTGATTCTCTCAGATAACGACCCGGGCTGCCAGCCGCGGTCGGGGTGTCCCTCCGGCCAGAGCCACGCTCAGAGGACGCGGCCGGGGTTGAGGATCCCGAGTGGGTCCAGCGCGGCCTTGATCGCCCGCATCACCGCCACGGTCGCCTCGCCCCGCTGGATCGGCAGCCACTCCCGGCGCGCCGCGCCGATCCCATGCTCGGCCGTCACCGTCCCGCCCATGGCCAGCGCGGCCCGGAAGATGTCGTCACGGACCTCGTGCGTCAGCTGGCTCGCGTCGGGGTCATCACGGTCGAAGATGAGGTTCGGATGGAGGTTGCCGTCGCCGGCGTGGCCGAACGTCGCCACGCGGACGTCGTGCTCGCGACCGATCCGTTCGATCGCGCGCAGGAGGTCCGGCACCCGCGCCCGAGGCACGCCGACGTCCTCCATCCGCACGGTCCCCTGCCGCTCCAGGGCGCGGAGGGCGAGCCGGCGGGCCTGGCGCAGCCAATCCGCCTCGGTCGCGTCGGCGGCCCGGACCTGCGAGGTCGCGCCCGCTTCCTGGCAGGTCCGCTCGGCGAGGTCGAGCTCGTCCCCGGCCGCGGCGCCCGGCGCGTCCGACTCGACGAGGAGGAGCGCCGCGGCCTCGCGGTCGAGCCCGAGATGGTGGACGTCGTCGACGGCGCGGATCGTCACCTGGTCCATGAGCTCGAGGGTCACCGGCACGAGCCCGCTCCGGGTGATCGCGGCGACGGCCTCGCCGGCCCCGTCGAGGGTCGGGAAGAAGGCCAGCATCGTCGACCGCGGACCGGGCAATGGCCGCAACCTGAGGGTGGCCTCCGTGATGACGCCGAGCGTGCCCTGCGACCCGACGAAGAGATGCGTCAGGCCGTAGCCGGCGGTGTCCTTGACGTTCCGGCCGCCGGTTCGAATGACCCGACCATCGGCGAGGACGACCTCGAGGCCCAGCACCCAGTCGCGTGTCTGGCCGTACTTCACGCAGCACAGGCCGCCGGCGTTCGTCCCGAGGTTCCCGCCGATCGAGCAGCTCTCGTAGCTCGCCGGGTCCGGCGGGTAGAAGAGCCCGCGCTTCGCCACCTCGGCCTTGAGCGTGGCGTTAATCACGCCCGGCTGGGTGACGACGCACAGGTTGTCGGGGTCGATCTCGAGGATCCGGTCCATCCGGGTCAGGGCGATCGTCAGGGCGCCGTCGATGCCGGCCGCGCCACCGCTCAGGCCCGTTCCGGCGCCCCTCGGGACGACCGGGACGCGGTGGGCGGAGGCGAGTTGCAGCAGGGCGCTGACCTCGGCGGTCGTCGCCGGCAGCGCGACCGCGGCCGGCAGCCCGGCGGTCAGGTAGGCGGTCTCGTCGAGGCGGTATGTCTCGCGGTCGACCTCGTCGGTCAGGAGCCGGACGCCAGGCAGCTCGACCCGGATCGCGTCGACGAGCGCCGCGGCCCGGTTCGTCTCGACCGTCACCCGGCGAGCCGCTCCACCTCGGGCGACTCGAGTGCGCCGATCCGCCGGTCGGCGGCCAGCGCCTGTGGCATCTGCCGGAACGACCGCGGCAGGATCAGCCGCCACGCCCGCCACGTGCCGACCAGCCAGGCCGACACGGCCCGCTCCCGCCAGCCCCAGCGCAGCCCGTAGCCCTCGCGAAGGCGGTCCGGCAGGAGGCCGATGGCCGGCCACATGAGCCACTCGTAGGCACCGGCCGGGATCGTGTCGAGCCAGGCGGCGAGCCGGCCGGCGGCGTCGCCGAGCCCGAGCGGGACCGCTGGGCCGAGCGGCGGCCGGAGGATCGAGCTGGCCAGATCGCGAGCCGTGTCGCCGATAACGATCGGGCCGCCCGGTCCGAGCATCGAGGCGAGGTAGGCCTCGAACGCGTCGATGTCCTCGGGCAGCAGATCCGACGGGATCCCGAAGGCCCGGCCCGCGGGCTTGGTCTCCTCGTAGTAGCGGGCCCGACGCGTCCACGACAGCGGCTCGATCCAGGCCTCGTAGGCGGCGATCGTCGAGTCGACGAGCGTGGCGTGGACCCAGAGCGAGAGCTCGGGATCGCGCGCCTCGTAGCGGGATCCGTGGCGTTCCCGCGCACTCGGGTCCCGGATCTCGCCGCCGATCTCGCGGTGGAGCTGGTTCAGCCGCCGGATCTCGCCCCGCGCGACGGTCGCGGTGCCATACACGATCCGAAGGTAGGACCGCAGCGTCGCGGCGAGCCGCGACCAGGGATCCGAGCGGAAGTCGGAGTGCTCGGCGACGCCCTCGGCGACGAGCGGATGGGCGATCTGGAGGAGCAGCGCCCGAGGGCCGGCACCGAGCAGGAGCATCGACTCGCGGTTCAGCCGCCAGGCCTCGCTGCCGGGCCCGTAGAGGCCCCCGTCGACGATCGACACCGGAGGCGCGCTCGGCCTATCGATCGCCGGGCCGCCTCCCGACGACCCACCACGCGGCCGGAAAGAGGGCCGCCGCGAGGGCGAGCTTCAGGACGTCGCCGACGAGGAACGGGGTCAGGCCCTCGCTGATCGTCGTCGGGGCGTCGAGGTGCGCCTGGTACGCCAGCCACGGCAGGCCGAAGAGGTAGATGACGACGTTGCCGATCAGCATCGCGCCCACCGAGCCGAGGAGGTTGCGGTCCCAGCCGAGCTCGGCCAGCCGGCCCACCGCGGCGCCGGCCACGACGAAGCCGATGAGATAGCCACCCGTCGCTCCCGACACCCACTCCATCCCGTGGGCCCCGCCGGCGAAGACCGGCAGGCCGACGATCCCGATAACGAGGTACAGGACCGTCGAGGCGATCGAGCGTCGGAAGCCGAGCGCACCGGCGGTGAGCAGGACCCCGAAGGTCTGGCCCGTCACGGGGACGGGGCTGCCGGGCACCGGGATCGAGACCTGCGCCGCGAGCGAGATGACGAGGGTCCCGAGGAGGATCAGCGCGAGGTGGCGCGCGCGGGCGTTCAACCGCTCGGAGATCTGGATCGGGACGAGGAAGTCCCCGATCGTGATGCCACGCTCACCGGCGCGGGCGCGATCGAGGCTTGGCAATCGATCGATGCCCGGCAGGCCGATCGTCATCGGCCGGAGTCTACCAGCGGGATCGGGGGGCCCGGCCTACTCGAACTGCAGGGCGGTGGTGATCGACACCCGTGACGCCACCCGGGCCGGATAGATCGCGGCGACCACCGGGAGCACGAGGCCCAGCGCCGCCGCGAGCTCGACGGGCAGCCACGGCACGCCGGCGACTGGCCCCAGCCCGCCGCCGAGGGCGAGCAGGACGACCCCGACGGCGATCCCCGCCGCCGAGCCGAGCACGACACCGACGATGCCCAGGACGAGCGCCTCGACCATGATCATGCGGACCGCCTGGCCGCGGCTCATGCCGATCGCCCGGAGCAGGCCGAGCTCGCGGATGCGCTCGACGACGCTCATCGTCAGCGTGTTCACGATGCCGAGGCCGGCCACGATGACGGCGACGATCGCGAGGGCGTCGAACACCCCGAACACCCTGGCGAGGGCCTCGGCCACGGCCCCCTGGATCTCGGTGATCGGGTGGGCCTCGAGGGCGATGGACCGGGCGACCGCCTCGAGCGGCCCGGAGGCCATCGCGGCGGCCCCGGGCTGGAACCGGACGGCGAACGCATCAGCGCCGGTCAGGCCGAACGACTGCTCGGCGACGTTCCAGCCGACGAGGATCGCCTCGCCGCCCGTGCCGGGGATCGACCGATCGGCGATCCCGACGATCGTCAGCGCGATCTGCTTGCCGCCCTCGAGGTTGAACGTCATCACGTCGTTGACGTGCAGGCCGAGCCGGTCGGCGACGGCCGCCGGCACGATCGTCGCGGTGCCGCTCTGCAGGGCGCTCAGGGCCGCGACGCGGTCGCCTTCGCGCATCGTCAGGCGGCCGTCCTGGAGCATGGCCTCCCCGTCGACGGCGACGGCGTCGAGCCGGTAGCCCTGGTAGGCCACCCCGAACGAGCCGATCGGGGTCACGGTCGCCACGCCGGGGACCTGCGCGAGCGTCTGCCTGACCGTGTCCTCCTCGCCGCCCTGGCCGGTGTCGACGATCGGCCGGATCGAGGTCACGACCTCGTCGCCGGGGATCACGTCGTTCAGCCAGGCGAACGCCGAGGCGCGGGCCGCCTGGGCGGACCAGCCGAGGGCGACGACCATCGCCAGCCCGACGACGAGCGAGCCGAGGGTCAGGGCGGTCCGGCTGCGGTCACGGGCGAGCGAGCCGCGGGCGAGGCGCTCCTCCAGCCGGAGGAGCAGCCCGATCGGGAAGCCGAGGATCCGCGCGAGCGGCCGCATGAAGAGCGGCGAGAGCATTGTCGCGAGCAGCAGCACGAAGTAGACGGCCAGGGCTCGCTGGGCGCCGGTCGTGGCCAGTGCCGGCGGCCAGGCTGCGAGGGCCAGCGCCGCAACGACGATGAAGATCGCGGCGATCCAGCCGAATCGCTCGCGACTCACCCGCGGCAGGTCGAACCGGGCGCGGAGGGCCTCGATTGGCGAGATCCGCGCCGCCCGGACGGCGGGCTCGATCGCGGCGAGGATCGTGATGGCCACGCCGATCGTGGCCGCGATCGCCGATCCGCCAGGGTCGATGCCCGGGACGGACGCCTGGAGGTTCGTGGCCGCGCTGACCGCGTCGGCCATGACCAGCGCGAGCGCGGTCCCGAAGAGCAAGCCGATCCCGGAGCCCAGGATCCCCAGCACGAGGGCGCCGGTGAACACGAAGCGGGCGACCTGGCCGCGGGTCGCGCCGGCCGCCCGCAGCAGCCCGACCTCGCGGGCCCGCTCGCCGACCGTCATCGACAGCGTGTTGACGATGAGGAACGCGCCGACGAACAGGACGACGGCGGCGACGAGCGCGGCCGTGGCCTGGAAGTCGGCCGACGACGCCCGCAGGCTCGTGGCGATCTGGGCCGGCGAGGCGAGCACGTACGGCTCAGTCATCCGGCTGGCGAGGCTCGAGGCCACGGCATCGGGCGAGGTGCCGGGCGTGACGGTCAGGTCGACACGGGTCACGCCCTTGAGGGCGAACGCGTCCTGGGCGATCTGGATCGGGACCACCACCGTCCGGCCGGGCTCGCCGAGCGGCCCGACGCCGGCGATCGTCCCGACGACCCGAAGCTGCTGCTCCTGGCCCGCGCCGAGGATCGTCAGCTGGCTGCCGAGCGTGTAGCCGTCCTCCTGGGCCAGCCGATCCGAGACGAGCGCGACCGGCTCGTCGTCGCCGGACAGGGGCTGCCCGCCCGACAGCACGAGGTCGTGGACCTGGGCGTACGAGGCCGGGTCGATGCCGAGGACGGTGACCGCATCGGTCGTGCCGCCGACCGGCGGACCGGAGAGGAACGTCTTGTGCTCGATGACCGGGGCGACCGTGGCCACGCCATCGGTCGTGGCGATCGTGTGTACGGCGTCGGGTGACAGCCCGCCGTCGAGGAACGCCGAGACCCGCAAGTCGGCCCGGCCGACGAGGTCGTGGACGGTCCGGTCGACCGATGCGTCGAGCGCGGCGCTCAGGGTCAGCGAGGCGGACAGCACCCCGACGCCGAGGGCGATCCCGATGATCGTCAGGATCGACCGCAACGGCCGGGCGAGGACCGCTCGCCAGGCGAGCTTGTCGATGCCCATGGGACTACAGGCCGATCTGGGCCAGCCGCGAGATCAGCGGAGCGGCAGAGTGGTCGAGGCGCCGGCCGAGGACGATCTCGTCGCGGATCCGGCCGTCGCCGACGACGAGCACACGATCGGCGTAGGCCGCGGCTCGCGCGTCGTGGGTGACGAGGACGATCGTCTGGCCATCCTGGTCGCACGACTTCCAGAGCGCGTGGAGGAGCTCGCCGCCGGTCGTGTAGTCGAGGTTGCCAGTCGGTTCGTCGGCGAACAGGATCGACGGCCGGGTCACGAGCGCCCGGGCTACCGCGACACGCTGCTGCTCGCCCTGAGACAGCTGGTCGGGGCGGTTGCGCTCCTTGCCGGTCAGCTCGACCAGCTCCATCGCCTGGCGGACGCGCTCCCTGAGCTCCCCGCGGTTCGGGTTCTTGCCGGCGATCGTGAACGGCAGGCCGATGTTCTCGCGGACGTCCAGGAGCGGGATCAGGTTGAACGACTGGAACACGAAGCCCGTCTGGTCGCGCCGCAGTCGCGAGGCCTGGCCGTCGGACAGCCGGGCGATGTCACGACCCTCGAACACGACCGAGCCGGTCGACGGCCGGTCGAGGCCGCCGAGCAGCTGGAGGAGCGTGCTCTTGCCGGATCCCGACGGGCCCATGAGGGCGACGAACTCGCCCGCGGCAACGGACACCGAGACGCCGCGGAGGGCATCGACGTGGGTCCCGCCGAGGTCGTAGACCTTGGTCAGATCGTGGGCCTCGAGGATGGGCTGCATCGGGTCTCCCGAGTAGCGGGTCTGGGCCCGCGCCCGGAAGGCCGGCATCGCGCCATCGCGCGTGGCCGGACGCTCGAGGGTCGCGGTGAGGGACCGGGACGGCGCGGGCTTGCGCCAGGGCAGGCTCGACATCAGGGGTTGAAGTAGCTCGAGACGACCCCGCCGACGATCGCGTCGAGGAGGTTGTGGTCGGGGACCGGCTCGACGACGGCCAGGCCGGTGTCCGGGCCGTTGCTCACGTCGGGCGGAGCCGTCGGCTCCGGGGTCGGCGTGGGCTCCGGCGTCACGAACGGGAACGGACCGTCCGGGTTCGGCGTGTAGACCGGCTGGATCTCGAGGTTCCACTCGGTCCAGACCGCGGAGCCACCGCCCTGCGAGAACCGCGGATCGGTCGTCGCGTCGAACGTCGCGTCGGGCGAGGTCAGCCCCGAATCGGTCGGCGAGTCGCTCGGGACGTCCGAGGGAGTGTCTGCCGGCGTCGGGGTGTCGGTCGGGCCGGAGCTCGAGCCCGGCGTTGGCGTCGGGGTCGGACGGGGCGTCGCGGTCGGCGTCGGCCGCGGGGTCGCGCTGCCGCCGGGCGTCGGCGTCGGGCGCGGCGTGGGCGTGGGGGTGGGGCGGGGCGTCGCGGTCGGCGTCGGCTTGGGGGTCGGCGTCGGCGTGGGCTTCGGCGTCGGGGTCGGGCTCGAGCCGCAGGGGTGGGCGAACACCTGGACGAAGATGTGGGCCGGATAGGTCGTCGAGTCGGCCTGGCCGCCGTAGCCGCGGTCGGCCATGTTGCCCCAGCGGCCGTCGCCCTTGAAAGCGCCGACGCCGATCCGGGTGTACGACGACTGGAGGATGTTGGCCTTGTGGGTGGCCGAGTTCATCCACCAGTTGAAGACCTGGGACGTGGTCTGATCGTCGGGGTAGTTGTTCCAGGCGATGTTCTCGCCGGCGTTCGGGCTCGCCGTGTTCGAGAGGCAATAGCCGTCGCTGTTGAGGAGCGCGAGGTACATCGGGCTCGCGCCGCCGGTGCACGAGTTGTGGGTCAGGCAGTTGTTCATGTACATGTACTTGGCCCGATCCTCGGCGATCGAATGGAGGACCGAGTCGACCGTCAGGGACGCGACGCCGGCCGAGGCCCGCGCCTGGTTCGTGTCGGTCACGATCGTGCTCTCGTCGGTCGACGAGAACGTCAGGTCCGTCCACGCCGCGACGAGGCCCGGGTTCGCGGCCAGGACCATGACCGCCACGAGCGCCGAGAGCGGCAGGGAGAGGCGGAAACGGCCCCGGGCGGATGCGCTGCGGATCGGTCGGTGGAGGTTCAAGGCGCTCCCGGGTGCAGGCGGCGGAGGACCCGACGGGAGCCTCCAGCTCGTATCGAGCCGATCCTCGCGCGCGGTGGTGCGCGCGGGCCTCGGCTCCATGGTCCCGACCGTCCGGGCCGTGAGTACCACGACCCCATGGGAACCCCACCCGACCGCACCCAACCGACCACCGAATCCGCATCGCGGCGGCGGGGTTCGGGCCGCTCCCGGTACACTTCGCCGCCGCGACGGCTCCCGTCGCCCGCGGTGGCCTTAGCTCAACCGGCAGAGCAGCGGATTGTGGATCCGCAGGTTATGGGTTCGACCCCCATAGGCCACCCCACTCCCTCACGGCGTCAGCCAGACCGGGTAGTCGACCTGGTGCTCCCTCGAGCCGTCCTTGGCCGAGAGGTCGTAGACCCGCAGCGCGCCCCACTGTGGGGTCGCGATCGTGAACTCGACGACGGCATCGAACGAGCCCCAGCAACCCGTGCCGCAGGACGCCATGACGGCGTTGTTCGAAAGGCTCTGGCCGGCGGCGTCCAGGATCTCGAGCCGGAAGGTCGCCTCGAAGACGTTCGCCGTGCCGGTGACGCTACCGCCGTTCCGGAGGACGCCGCCCCACGCCGGCCCGTCGACGGCGATCGACGCCAGCTGGCCGACGGTGCCGGCTCGCGTGTAGCTGCTCTGGAAGTCCGCCGGGGCAGGCTGGCCGTCGAGCTCGAAGGCGACGCTCGTCACCGTCGGGAACTGCGTGAGCGTGTACACGACCTGGGCGATCCGCTGGTCGAGGGTGGCGTTGTCGTTGGCGGTCTCGAACTCCTTCGACAGGTCGACGATGGCGACGCCATTGCTCACGCTCAGGCCCAGGAAGCGAGCGCTCGCGGAGATCGACGTGTACATGGCGGGCCTGGCGCCGAGCTCGGTGGCGTTCGGGCCGAGCAGCAGCTGCAGCATGGCCGCGGTGCCGATGGAAGCGGTCTTCGGGACCGACCGCAGGACCGGGACGAGGCCGGAATCGCCGGTGAAGCTGCCGAGATAGAAGTAGGCCCGCACGGTCGTCATCGCGCCCGTGCCGGACGAGCCCTCGGGCGAGCCCGCGACGGTCCGGATCGGCGTCGGCTCCGCGGACGGGGCCGCGATCGACGGGGCCGTCGTCGGTGGGGGCGTCGCGACCGTGCCGAGGCTGCCGCTCGACGGCGCGCACGCGACGGCGAGGGCGCCCGTGACCAACGCGATGAACGTGGGTCGGAGTGACCGTGAAGGGCGGCGGGTTGGACCGGACATCGGCGAGACCTCGAGCTCCATCGGGCGCGGTCCGAGCCGGATCGCGTGGGCCCCGATCGCCCTAAGCCTCTGCCTCGGCCATCACCGAACCATCGCCACCAGGTAACGATCGCGTCACGGGCAGCCTGACGGTGAACACGAGCCCGCCGCCGACGCGGTCCGCGGCCCCGATCGATCCCCCGAGGAGGGCGGCGTGCTCGGCCGCGATCGCGAGCCCGAGACCTGAGCTGCCGCTCCGCCGCGACGGGTCCGCCTTGTAGAAGCGGTCGAACAGGTGCGGCAGGGCCTCGGCGGAGACGCCCGGGCCGCGATCCGCGACGCTGATCTCGACGCTCCGGCCGTCGTCCGTCCCGGCGACCGTCACCTCGACCGGCGCCCCGGGCGCATGGGTCCGGGCGTTGTCGAGGAGGTTGCCGATGATCCGGTCGAGCCGCCGGAGGTCGGCGTCGATGACGACGGGATCGGCGGGCAGGTCGAGGGTGGCGGCGGGCAGACGAGCCCCGGCGATCGAGCGCACCGCGGCGAAGACGTCCACCGGCCCGAGCTCGGCGGATTGGGCCCGGGCGTCGAACCGCGACAGCTCCATGAGCTCCTCGACGAGCGTCCGCAGGCGCCGGACATCGCCGACGAGCAGCTCGGCCGCCCGTCGGGCATCGGGCGGAAGCTGTGCCGCCCCGGCCTCGATGAGCGACGCCTCGGCGACGAGGGCGGTCAGCGGCGTGCGAAGCTCGTGCGCGACCTCGGCCACGAATCGCCGATTCTGGCTCTCCGAGGCCTCGAGCCGGGAGATCGTCGCCGCCAGGGAGTCGGCCATCCGGTTGAACTCGGCGGCCCAGGCGCCGAGCTCGTCGCGGCCGCCCCCCGGCACGCGCGCCGACAGGTCGCCGGCGGCGATCCGGGCGGCAGCCTGGCTGCCGGATCGCACCGGCTGCAGGATCCCGTTGGCGAACAGCCGGGCGGTCGCGAGCGCCAGGAGCAATGCGACGGCTGCCGCGGCGAACAGGCCAAGCCGGAGCTGGGCGAGGGCCTCGTCGATCGAGCTTGCCGGAAACACGAAGTAGAAGGCCGGACCGGCGGCGTCACTCGAGCCATCGGCTGCGACCGGGACGGGGGCACGGCCTCCCACGATCAGGGCCGCCTGGCCGCCAAGCGATTGCCAGGCGAAGGCAAGCTGCCCGGCCGCGACCGCCGAACGGAGCGACGTCGGCAGCGCGGTGATCGCGCCATCCAGGGCGCCGGTGGAGTAGAACGGCCGCCCCGAGCCGAAGTCGACGATCTCCTCGACGTCGCCCCGGAGGCGGAAGGCGGCCGGCAGTCCGGTTGCCTCGAACGTGGCGGCGTCCGTGCCCGGGGTCAGCACCCCGGGCACCAGGACCGACAGGTTGAACTGGGCCTGCCGGGCCGCGTCCGCGAGGAGCGAGTCGCGCAGCCGCGCCTCGACGAAGAGGTAGGTCCCGACCCCGAGGCCCAGCACGGTGACGGCGACGAGCGCCACGAGCGCCGCGGCGAGCCGTCGCCGGATCCCGCCCACCTCAGGTCTCGGCGGCCGGACGCGCGGCCTTGTAGCCCGCCCCGCGCACGGTGAGGATCAGCTCCGGCGCGGCCGGGTCGCGCTCGACCTTCGCCCGCAGCCGCCCGACGGCGACGTCCACGAGCCGCGAGTCGCCGAGGTAGTCGTAGCCCCAGATCCGGTCGAGCAGGACCTCGCGAGTGAGCACCTGCCCGGGTCGCGAGGCCAGCTCGACGAGCAGGTCGAACTCGGTGCGCGTCAGGCCGATCTCGTCGCCGCCACGACTCACGGTGCGACCCGAGGGATCGACCTCGAGTGGCCCGAGGCGGATGCGCGACACGGGCGCGCCGCCGGCCTCGGCGCCCCGGCGCCTGAGCGCGGCTCGGATCCGGGCGACGAGCTCGGGCATCTCGAACGGCTTCCTGACGTAGTCGTCGGCGCCGGCCTCGAGCCCGACGACGACGTCGATCGTGTCGCCGCGGGCCGTCAGCATCACGATGGGCGTCGTCGAGGTCTTCCGGATCGTCCGGGCGACCTCGAGCCCGTCGAGCCGCGGCAGCATGATGTCGAGCAGGACGAGGTCCGGCGCGTCGGTCAGGAAGCGCTCCAGGCCGGCAGGACCATCGCTCGCGGAGACGACCTCGAACCCGGCGCCACGCAGCCCGAGCGTCGTCACCTCGCGGATCGATGGGTCATCCTCGACGAGCAGGATCCTGCCGTACACGCGTTCCTCCATACAGGAATCTCAGCCGCTTGGGTTGCGGGATCGTAACCATAGAGGCACCACAGGACCCCTAAAGTCCCGTCTCAGTGCCGACGTGCCGATGGGACTGACCGAGACGCTCGACGATTCCCCTGCGTTGTCTCCGGGCGACGGGGCGAACGTCGCTCCGCCGCCGAAGCCATCCCGGGGCGCATCACCCGGGCTTGCCGCGGTGCTGTCATTGGTCTTCCCGGGCCTCGGCCAGCTGTTCGCCGGTGCCATCCGTCGGGGCCTGCTCGTCGCGATCCCGACCGTGGCCCTGATCATCGTCGTCGGGGCCTCGCTCGCCGGTGGCTACCGGGAGCTCCTGGCCCAGCTCGTCGAGCCGCCGGTCCTGGCCGGCATCCTGATCCTCAATGTCGTCTATGCCATCTACCACCTGTTCGCCATCGGTGACGCGTTCTGGACCGCGCGGCGGCTCCGAGCGACGTCGCCCGGCCGGCGGGCAACGGCGGCGCTCGTCGTCGCGCTGGCGGCCGCGACAGGGATCCACGGGCTCGTTGGGGCGGTGGGGCTCGACGCCTACCAGACGGTCTCGACGGTCATCGTCGGCCCGAGCAACGGCTTCGTCATCCCGGCCCCGAGCTTCGTCGCGACCGGCCCGACCCCGTCCCCCGGCGGGACCCAGGGCCCGACCGCGACGCCGGGACCGGCGTGGGCGGCCGATGGGCGTCTGAACCTGCTGCTGATCGGAGGCGACGCCGGTCCGGGACGTTACCTGCTGCGGACCGACACGATGATCCTGCTCAGCGTCGACGTCGCGACCGGCCAGGCGGCACTCTTCGGCCTGCCACGGAACCTGATCAACGCTCCCGTGGCGCCGGAGGACGCGCACCTGTTCCCGGGCGGCAGGTTCCCGGGCCTGCTCAATGCGATCTGGGTGTATGCGTACCAGCGCCCCGGCCTGTTCCCGGACGGCAACTGCGTGCCAGCGGACTCCGATCAGTGCGGCGTCGCCAGGGGTTTTCGGGCGATCGCCGGAGCCATCCAGCAGCTCACCGGCGTCCCGCTCGACGGGGCAGTCGTTGTCAACCTCAATGGCTTCGTCGATCTCGTCAACGCGGTCGCCCCGAAGGGCATCTGGGTTGACGCCGAGCGTGTCTACGACACCCACTACCCGATGGTGAATGGAACGGGCGATACCACGGTGAGCATCAATCCAGGCTGCCAACGCTTCAACGGCACGACGCTTCTCGAATACGCTCGCTCCCGTCACCAGGACTCGGATTACGGCCGAATGGCCCGCCAGCAGCAGGTCCTCATCGCGCTGCTGCGACAGCTGGACCCCTTGACGATCCTCCCGCAGGTGCCGCGCCTCCTGGACATCGCGAAGTCGAACCTGATCCTCGCGATTCCATCGGCTGACATCGGGAGCCTCGCCGCACTGGCCGCACGGGTCGATTCGGCCACGGTCCAGCGGATCGAGTTCGATCCGCCAACGTACCCGGAGTACATGACCTCCAAGGAGATCTCGAACATCCAGAAGGTCGTCCAGAACGTGTTCGGGCCGCTCACGCCCGTTACGAGCGCCACGCCGATCGATTCCCCGACCACGGCCCCGACGGCGACCCCCGCTCCGACATCGTCGAGCAAGTGCGGACCCTGACCCGATCCGGCTGATCCCCGGCGGCGATGACATCATCGCGGCGTGAGCCAGCTCGACTTCGACGACTTCGACGTCCTGACCTTCGACTGCTACGGGACCCTCATCGATTGGGAGAGCGGCATCGTCGCCGCGCTCCACGCGGCGCTCGACGATGCGCCGGTCGAGGGCACCCCGGGAGCGCTGCCCGCGGACGATGCCCTGCTCGAGGCGTTCGGGCGCCATGAATCGGGCGTCGAGGCGGGGCCGTATCTCCCCTATCGCCAGGTCCTCGAGCGCGTGATCCGGGCGATCGGCGACGAGACCGGTCGCCGGCCGCCTGACGATGCCATCGTGGCGTTCGGCGGCTCGGTCGTCGACTGGCCGCCGTTCCCGGACTCGACCGCGGCGCTCGCCTCGCTGCACGAGCACTTCCGGCTCGGGGTGATCACGAACTGCGACGACGACCTCTTCGCCGCGTCGGCGAAGCGCCTCGGGATCGAGTTCGACTGGGTGATCACCGCCCAGCAGGCCCGCCGCTACAAGCCCAACCCGCGCAACTTCGAACTCGCCTTCGAGCGGATCGGGCTGCCGCCGAAGCGACTCCTCCACGTCGCCCAGAGCCTCTTCCACGACCATGTCCCGGCGAAGCGGCTCGGGCTGTCGACCGTCTGGGTCGACCGCCGTCACGACCGCCCGGGCTCCGGGGCGACGCCCCCGGCGCAGGCGGCGCCCGACCTCGTCGTGCCGGACATGGCGACGCTCGCCGCGCTGGCCGCGGCCACGCCCGCCGCCTGACGGCCGTGCCCGGAGCCTCACCGCCGGATCCCCGCGATGAGCGCCTCCGCGAGCGACTGATCTCGTCCGAGGTCCTCCGGACGAGCCGGGTGCTGGAGTTCAGGATCGATACGGTCGAGGCCCCGGACGGCCACCGCTCCACTCGCGACATCGCGGCCCATCCCGGCGGCGTGGCCATGGTCGCGATCGATCCGGATCGAAACGTCCTCCTCGTCCGGCAATGGCGGCACGCGGCCGGGAAGGCGCTGCTCGAGATCCCGGCAGGCACCCTGGATCGGCACCCCGACGGTTCGATCGAGGAGCACCTTGGCGCGGCGAAGCGCGAGCTCGAGGAGGAGACCGGCTACCGGGCCGCGCGCTGGACCTATCTCGCCGGCTTCTACACGGCCCCGGGCTTCACCTCAGAGCTCATGCACCTGTACCTGGCCGAGGACCTGTCGCCGCCCCACGAGGGCCGCCTCGGCCCGGACGAGGACGAGCGCCTCGAGCTCGAGCGGGTGCCGCTCGCCGACGCGGTGGCGATGGCCGAGCGGGGCGAGCTCGACGACGCGAAGTCGCTCGTCGGCCTGCTGCTGGTCGGCCGCCAGTCCTGACGGGCGCCCGCGGTCAGGCTCGGTCCAGTCTCGCGAGCGCCGTTCGGTACAGCTCGCTCGACGGGCTCAACGCGAGGGCGAGGCGCAGGTGGGTCCTCGCCTCGGCGCGGCGATCGAGCTTGCGGAGGCTCTCCGCGAGGGCGAAGTGGGCCCAGTGGGCCGACGGGTCCAGCTCGAGCAGCGTTTCGAACGTCGAGCGCGCCAGCTCGTACTGGCCGCTGTGGTGGTAGGCCCGGCCGAGCGGCTCGAGGATGGAGCCCTTGCGGGGCTCGATCCGGGCCGCCCGCTCGAGCACGATCGCGGCGGCCGCGTGATGCCGGCTGCGGCTGAGCGCCTGGCCACGCTGCAGCAGGGCGTAGGCGCTCTCGCGCTCGCCCTCGTCCTCGATGGCCCAGGCCTCGTCCACGAGCGAATCGTCCCACGGAGGCGCGTTTCGGCTCGTCCGGCGGGGCGGCTCAGCCGGAGCGCCACTCCCCGAGGTTCACGACCCGAAGGCGAGGGCTCGGCGTCCGGCCGGGGATCCGGCCGCGCTTGGCGATCGGCCGCCCGTCGATCTCCTTGATGTCGCCGGTGAAGTCGATCGGCGAGGCGCCGCTGATGTACGAGCCGACGGCGTAGGAGTCGACGGGCGCCTCGGCCTCCCGGAAGAACCGGATGCGCTCGGGGTCGAAGCCGCCCGACACGACGATCCGGACATGGTCGAACCCGGCCTGGTCGAGGCGCGCCCGGACCTCCTTCACGAGCTCGGGGGTCACCCGGCCGCGCTCGCTGGGGGTGTCGAGGCGGATCCCGTACAGGCGATCGCCGAGGGCGTGGGCGACCCGGAGCGCCTCCTCGGCCTCGTCCCGGAACGTGTCGACGAGGACGATCCGCGAGACGTCCGGCGCGAGATCGCGATCGAACGCCTCGGCGGCCTTCACCGTGTCGCCGAAGATCAGGACGAGCGAATGGGGCATCGTGCCCGTCGGGGAGAGGCCCGCCAGTCGGGCGCCGGCCGGTGTCGAGGCACCCACGCAGCCACCGATGATCGCGGCGTAGTCGAGGACGTCCGTGATCTCCGGGTGCACGTGCCGGGCCCCGAACGAGACGACCGGGAGCGGCGAGGCGGCGTCGACGCACTCGCGGGCGGCGGTGGCCCAACCCGTCGACTGGGCGAGCATGCCGAGGACCGCGGTCTCGTACAGGCCGAAGGCCCGGTAGCGCGCCGAGATCCGGAGGACGACCTCCTTCGGCGCGATCGGGTCGCCGTCGTCGAGGGCCTCGACGGTGATCTCGGCCGGATCCGCCCTGTCGAGGGCGTGGGCGAGCAGGTTCTTGACCTCGCCGATCCCGCACAGGATCGCGTCCTGCCGGGCGAAGACCTCCATCGTCACGAGCGGATCCAGGCCTTCGCGCTCGAGGATCTCCTCCGCCCGCGCGAAGTAGACGTCGGCCGACTCGCCGGACAGGATCTCCCGCGACGGGCTCGTGCGCACGGGGCGAACCGTGGCCATCAGGCCGGCCACCGATCCCGGTCGGGCACGCCTACTCGATCGGGGTCCAGCCGGACCGGCGTCGCCATCGGTGCAGCATAGTCATCCGCCACACCAAGATGACCGCGAGGGCCGCCAGCCCGAGGCTGATGAGCCGGCCGCGGCCCCGATCGGCGGCGCCGGCCCAGTCACCGGCCGCCGCGGAGGCCTGGGTGATCGCCGCCGCGAGGTTGCCCTGGGCGAACGCGGCCTTCGACGCCGCCAGCTCGCCGGCCGGATCGACGCCGACCATCCCGACCGCGACGAGGATCGGCGCCTGGCTGCCCGAGCGGCCTGGGTCGGACGCGGCCGAGTCGGAGATCGCCTGGAGGGTCGCCTGCTCGGCGCTCGCCTCGGCCGCCGCAGCGTCGAGCCCGCCGGCGCCCTCGAAGGCCTGCTCGAGCGTCGGCGGCAGGCTGATGCCGGCCGCGGCCGCCGCCCCCTGCAGGGTGGATCGCTGGGCCAGCACCTGCTCGGCGGCCGCGATCTGGGCCATCGCGGTGTCGAACTGCCAGGCTCGCATCGCGTCCCGGATCGAGCGCGGCAGCGACCACGAGCCGGCGTCCGAGACGAGCTTCGCGTAGGCAGCCCGGGCCGTTGCCCGCTCGTCGAGGAGGGCAAGGTCCTCGGGTCGCGCGATCCACGTCCGCCAGAGGTCGTCGTACGACTGGCCCGTCGTGTCCTCGAAGAGGTCGAGCAGGCTCCGCCAGTCGGGTGGCTGGCCGGTGGGCTCGGAAGCGCCGTTCGGCGGCTGGTAGGCGCCGTCGCCCGCGGCGGCCTTGGCCCAGACGGCCTGGAGGCCAGCCTGCCCGGCTCGCTGGGCCACCGCCTGGGCGAACGCGAACGACGCGGCGTAGCCGTACGACTCGGCCGTGGCGCTGTCCGACCCGACCGGTCCCCAGGCGTTCAGGGGGAATGCCACCGCCCGCAGGCCATTGGTCAGTGTCGGATTCGTGATCTTGAGCTTCAGCTGGGTGGCGGCCAGCGACGCGTAGTACGACGCGAACGCCTCGGCCGCCCAGCGATCCGCGACGAGCCGGCCGTTGAACCAGGCGTGCGCCGCCTCGTGCAGGACGACGCCCGACGACGCCGTGTACGAGATCTGGACCTCCTGCGTCTGGGGGTCGAACAGGCCGGCGTAGCCGCCCGTGTTGCGGACGAGCGCTTCCTGGACCGCGAGCTGGCCGTCGATCGGCCAGGCAAGGCCGATGTCGGCACCGAGCACCGGCAGGCCCTGCCGCAGCAGGCCGCCGACGCGATCGCGCCAGGCCGGGTCGTCGGACCACGAGCGGAGGTCGACCTCGGCGGTCGCGGAGCCGATCGTCGCCGTGATCGTGGTGTGCTGGTAGTCGCCTGGCAGGTCCGCCGACAGGTCGGCGATGAACGTCAGCGGCGACGCCAGGGCGCCGCTCGTCCAGACCTGCCGGCCGGCCGAATCCGTCGACGGGCCGGCCAGCGGGCCGCGCCCGACCGTGACGTTGTAGCCGGCCGGGAACCGAACGGTGACCGACGAACCGGGGGTCGCTGCCGTCGCGAACGCCCAGGCCGAGAACGAGACGATCGACGGGGAGATGCGAACCGGACGATCGGGGGCGCCCCCCGGATCGGGCAGGTCGAACACGAGCGTCAGCGCCAGCGACTTCCCCGCGCCGAGCCTCGTCCCGAAGCCGAGCTTCAGCAGCGTGTCCGTGGCGTTGTGCGCGGACACGCTCACGCTGGGATGGATCCCCGGCGAGGTGAGCCTGAAGCCCTTCGTCCCGGGCAGGACCGACAGGTACGCGGTCTGGAAGTAGTAGGACTTCGTGATCGTGTTGGTCATGTGATTCGTCGCCGTGACGAGGACCGTCACGTGGACCTTGTGGGCGGCCGGCACGACGTCGTAGGTCGCCGCCGTGACGAGGGTCAGGGCCGGCGTCGCGGCGCTCGCGGGCGCTCCCCCGCCGGCGAGCGAGCCGAGGGCCAGCGCGAGCGAGCCGGCGATCGCCAGGGCCGTGGTGCGTTCGGCGCCCCACCCGTCGCGGCGGCGGGTCACGCCTCGACGAGCTCGCCGAGCCGCGCGGCGTACCGGCCGATCAGGGCGTCGCGGTGCGGCCCCGAGCCGTAGCTGGTGGGGACCCGGCCGCCGATCCAGAGCCAGCCGCGGGTGTCATCGAAGATCCGGTCGGCGATCGCGCTGACCCGGGCGAGGGCGAGACCGAGCTCGTCGGCCGTCAGCCAGCGCGCCGGGAGCTCGACCGAGAGGATCGGCCGGCCGTCGTCCGCGACCGAGAACTTCGCGAGCGGGAACTCGTCGTTCCAGCGGAGCAGCGTGCGGTACGCCTTCCGGAGCCCGTCGCCGAGCGGTGGCGCCAGGTGGGCCCAGAGAATCACGCCGAGGGCCGGGTCGAGGATGATCGTGACCCGGAGATCGACCCGGCGGCGGCCGTCGAGGCTGACGTCCCATGCCGTCACGCTCTCGCGCTCGAGCCGCGGTCCGGGTTCGATGCCGAGATCCGCGAGCCACCGCTCGAGCTCGGCTGCATCGGGCATGGCCGGCAGTCTAGCGATGGCCTCCACCCGGCCCGACGACCCAGCCCGCGCCGGCCGGGAGCGCCCGCCGTCAGCCTGCGGAGCGGGCCGAGTCGGTCGCGGCGAGGGGCTCGCCGACGGCCGGGCGGTCAGGCCGGGTGCCGGCCACGACGGACGAGCCGCTCCGGACCACCCGGCTCGCGTAGTCGGCGCTGCGAACCCCGCCGTCGACCCGGACGTTCCGCCCGATCCGCGCGCCGCGGGGAATGACACTCTGCTTCCCGACCACCGTGATCCCCGTGTTCAGGCGCGTCGGCTCCTGGCGGTTCGGCGGGCCGTCGTACGGGCCCTCGCCGACGATCGCGCCCTGGCCGACGACGACCTCCTTGTCGAGGATCGAGCGGTCGATGACCGCACCGGCTCGGATCGTCGTGTCGAACATCACGATCGAATCCCGGACGACCGCGCCGACGTCGACCCGTACACCCGGCGACAGCACGCTGTTCACGACCGTGCCCTCGATCACGCAGCCGTGACTGATCATGCTGCGGTGGATCTGGGCGGTCGTCCCGACCTTGGCCGGAGCGCGCTCCTCGGATCGCGTGTGGATCAGCCATTCCTTGTCATACAGGTCGAGCTCGGGCCGGTCCTCGAGGAGGGCCATGTGGGCCTCCCAGTAGGACTGGATCGTGCCGACGTCCTGCCAGTAGCCGTTGAATCGGTAGCCATACACTCGCGCGCCGCCGTCGAGCATCGCCGGGATGACGTTGCCGCCGAAATCGATCCGGTCCTCCGAGAGCCAGCGCCGGAGGGCTCGCTTGGAGAAGACGTAGATGCCCATCGACGCGAGGTCGCTCTTGGGCTGCTTCGGCTTCTCCTGCCACTCGATGACCTTGTCGCTCTCGTCCATCGCAAGGATCCCCATCCGGCTCGCGTCGGCCAGGGGCACGCGGCGGACCGCGATCGTCACGTCCGCCCGCCGGCGGCGGTGGGCCTGCACGAACGGCTGGTAATCCATCTTGTAGATGTGGTCGCCGGCCAGGATGAGCACGGTGTCGGCGTCGGACTGCTCGACGACGTTGAAGTTCCGGAGCACCGCGTCGGCCGTCCCCCGATACCACTCCGCCACGCGGCCGCGTGAGACGTAAGGCTGGAGGAGCTTGACCCCGCCGGTGTTGCGGTCGAGGTCCCACGGCCGGCCGAGGCCGATGTGGTCGTTCAGCGAATGGGGGTTGTACTGCGTCAGGACGAGGACGTTGTCGATGTCCGAGTTCACGCAGTTCGAGAGCGTGAAGTCGATGATCCGGTACTTCCCGCCGAACGGGACGGCCGGCTTGGCCCGGACCGAGGACAGGATCGACAGCCGCTCGCCTTCGCCGCCCGCCAGGATGAGCGCCATCGTCCGCTTCACGGTGCGTCGATGCTACACCCGGTCTTTGCCCGCCCAGCCTCGGGGGGTCAACGGCCCGTCAACGGGCCCGGCTAGACGAAGAGGCGCGGGTTCACCCAATTGCCGTCCAGCTGGACCGCCCAGTGGAGATGCGGCCCGGTGCACAGGCCCGTGCAGCCCTCGAAGGCGATGAGCTGGCCCTGCGCCACGTACTGCCCGACGTGGACGACCGGGCCGGGGTTGTTGTCGATGTGGGCGTACCACGTCACCAGGTGCGACGAGTGGGCGATGATCACGATCCAGGCGGTGTCGTAGGGGCTCTTGCCCGCCCAGATGACCTTGCCGGGCGCGGCGGCGTGGATCGGGGTGTCCATCGCGTTGGCGATGTCGATGCCGTTGTGGAAGTGGGGGCACGAGCCGTACGGCGGCTCGAGGTAGAACCCGGTGCAGCCGAAGTTCTGGACCACGACGCCGGCCATCGGCCAGATCAGCGATCCGGAGTACTGCGACGGGATCCCGCCCTGCTGCAGCTGCTGAGCGACCAGCTTCGCGATCAGGGCCTCGGTTTCCTTCTCGGCCTTCGCCTGGGCCGCGAGCGACGCCTTGAGCTTCGACTTGTTGGCGGCGAGCGTCGCGTACTGGGCCTGCTGCGCGGCGAGCATGGCCTGCTGCTCCTGCTCGAGCTTCTGGAGCTTCACCTTGGCCGCCGCGAGGTCGGCCATCTGGCCATTGAGGACGGCTGCCTGCTGGTCCGCGAGGGCATGCATCTGGACCGTCTGGGTCATCGTGTCGGAGACGGTCTGCTGGATGACCGCGAGGACCTGCTCGTCCTGCACGATCTGCTGGGCGAGGACCTTGTCCTGGTTCGCGAAGTCGAGCTCGTAGCCGGCCTCGGAGATGATGTCGGTGAAGTCGCTGCTCGAGAGGACGGTCTCGAGGAGCGACGTCCGGTCGGTGTCGTAGGCCGTCCGGATGCGATCCGCGAGGATCGCCTTCGTCGCGTCGAGCTCGCTCTGCTTCGCCTGCTGCTGGGCCTCGACGTCGGCGAGCTGCTGGTCGAGCTGGGCGACCTCCGTCGAGAGCTCGTCGACCTGGGCCTGCGACTGCGCGACGTCGACGGTCATCTGGACGATCTGGGTCTTGACCGTCGCGATGTTGTCGATCGTGGAGGCGAGGTCGGACTGCGTCGAGGCGATCTTCGTGGCCAGCGCCGACTGGCTCTGGCTGAGCGCGGCGACGGCGGCCTTCTCCTTCGCGATGAGCGCCTGGAGGGCCTTCTGCTTGGCGTACGCGTCGCTCAGGGCGTCGGCGCTGGCCGGCGTGGGCGGCGTCGAGACGAAGAATCCGCCGGCGAGGGCGACGAGCGTCAGGAGTGCGAGCCCGCGGCGTCCGATCAACCGCTTCGGCGGGGTCGACCAGCCACGGCGATCGGGGACGGAGCGGCGCATCCGGAAGGTCATCGTGCGGGGGGTCTCCGTCTCGCGCTGGGGGTCGCGGGTGAGGGGGCGCACGCCGTGCACCGGCTCTGACTTGGCGGCGATCTTACTGCAATGGTCCAGCCCCGAACCACCGTACGTTTGTCATGGGGCAGGTGAAGTTTCGTCGACCTTTCTTGCCGGTCAGTCGACGACCGCGAGGAGGGCCCAGAGGGCTCCGGCGATGAGGAACGGGCCGTACGGCACGTAGGTCCGGAGCGTGATCCGGCGAGCGGCGATGAGGGCCACGATCACGACGGCGGCGGCGATCGCGCCGGCCACGAGGCCGAGGAACAGGCGGTCCAGGCCGGCCAGGAGGCCGACCCCGACGAGCAGCTTCAGGTCGCCCTGGCCGATGGCGCCGTGGCCGAACGGGATCGAGAGGACGAACAAGACGGCGGGGATCACGACGGCCCCGATCGTGGCGAGGAGCAGATCGGTCGTGTCGAGGACGAACGGCCCAATCCCGAGGGCGAAGGCTCCGAGCGCGATGGGGATCAGCGGCAGCGTGATCAGGTCCGGCAGGAGCCGCTGGTCGAGGTCGGTCGCGAAGAGGAGCACGAGCCCGCCGACGACCACGACCATCAGGCCCAGCTGCGCCGCGCTCGCCCAGTCGCGGCCGCCGGTCAGCGACCCGGCAACGAGGCCCACGACCGCGACGACCGGCGTGCGCCAGTCCATGGCGCGGATCGAACCGTCCGCGTGCCGCGGCCAGCGGGCCGCGATCCGGTCGGCGACGAGGCCCCAGCCGAGGCCGATCGCGAGGCCGGCGATGCCGAGGATGGTCAGGCGCGCGCCCCGGCGAGGGCCAACTCGACGAGCGTCGCGTGGGCCACGCCCGTCGCCCCCCTCGCGGCCCACGGCGTCGCCTTCCGGAAGTAGCCCGTGCCCGCGATGTCGAGGTGAACCCAGGGCTTCGTGACGAACTCGCTGATGAAGATCGCGCTCTTCACCAGCCCGCCCTCGTTGTTCCGCGAGAAGTTCACGAGGTCGCCGTACCACGATTCCATGTCGGCCCGGTACTCCTCGACGAGCGGCAGCTGCCAGTAGCGCTCGCCGGCGCGGCTCGCGGCCGCGAAGACGTCGTCCACGAACGGCTGCGGGGTCCCGAACGCGCCGGAGACCAGCTCACCGAGGGCGCGGGCCACCGCGCCGGTCAGGGTCGCGACGTCGACGAGGTGGGTGGCCCCAAGGCGCTCGGCCCAGGTCAGGGCGTCGGCGAGGATGAGCCGGCCCTCGGCATCGGTGTTGGTGATGTCGACCCACTTGCCGTTGAGCGCCTTGACGACGTCGCCCGGCCGAGTCGAGTGCGGGCCCGGCATGTTCTCGACGGCCGGGGCCAGGGCGAGGAGGGGCGTCCCCGGGGCGAGCTGGGCCAGCGTGCCGATCGCGGCGATGACGGTGCACGCGCCGGTCTTGTCCATCTTCATCTCCTCCATCCGGTCGGACGGCTTGATGGAGATGCCCCCGGAGTCGAAGCAGACGCCCTTGCCGACGATCGCGAGATGGCGGTCGAGCGCGTCCCGCTCGCCTTCCTTGCCCGATCGCATGACGATCATCCGGGGCGGGTTGTCGCTGCCCCGGCCGACGGCCAGGAAGAGCCTCATTCCCAGGTCCTTCGCCCGCTCCGGCGAGATGACGTCCATCCACAGGCCGTGCCGCCTGGCCAGCGTGCTGGCCTCGTCGGCGAGCACCTCGGGGCTGACGTCGTTCGAGCTGCGATTGGAGAGCGTCCGGGCGATATTCGCGCCCTCGCCGAAGATCCGGCCGCGCTCGGCGGCCTTGCCGACCGCCGATGCCGACTCGCCGGGTGCCACGAGCACCAGGTCGTCGAGGGTCGGCGGCGAGGTCTTGACCCCCTCGCGGTAGATGGTCGCGGGGTCGTACGAGCCCTCGACGATGCCGCGGGCGATGAGCTCGGCCGCGGCCTCGACGCCACCCTCCAGGTGCGGGGCGAGTGGCGTCAGCCAGACCGCGAGGCTGTGGACCGCGCGGCCCCCGAGGCGTCGCTCGGCAGCGGCACCGAGATGGACGACGGTCTCGCGGTCGAGGTCCTCGGGCCTGCCGGCCTGGATCCCGAGGATGCGCGTCGCGCGGGCCTCGCCCCCGCCGACCAGCACCGCCGAGAAGCGCTTGCCGGTGAGCTCCCCGAAGTCGGCCAGCGCGGCGAGCTGTCCGTCCGTCCGGCGATCGAGCTCGGCGACGGCCGCGTCGAACGGCGGCTCGCCAAACAGCGGGACGACGAGGACGTCGGCGGCGACGTCCCAGGGCTGGGCGGTGACCGCGCGGAGCTTCAAGCCGTGATCCCTCCTCGGCGGCTCAGGGGACTCCGGTCTCGGCAAGCGCCGAGTCGATCCGGCCCTGGGCCTCGTTGATCGCGAGGACGGCCTGGTTCAGGCCGCCCTGGGCGAGCTGGGCGACGATGACGATGATGGCCCGATTGTCGGCGGGCAGGTTGGCCCGCGCCGACTCCTCGGCCCTCGCCGCGGCCTGCGCGGCGAGGTTGTACACGCCGTTCGACTTCAGGAGCGCCTGGTACAGGTTCTCGAGGGCGGCGTCGTAGGCCGAGTGGGTGACGATCCAGGCGTCGAGGACGTTGATGTCGCTCCCCGCCGTGATGAGGTTCCGGAGCGAGGCGATGTCCTCGATCGTGACCTTCGCGGTCTCGATCATGTCGATCGCCTGCTGGTACTGCGACTGGGTTCCGAGCTGGGTCGCCTGGAAGATCGTCGCCTCGTGGTCGTTGAGGAGCTTCGCGGCCCGCGCCGCGCTCAGGCTCTCGGAGGTGACGGTCCGCCAGTCGTCGGCAAGCGACAGTGACGCATCCATCGCCGACAGGATCGCCGCCCGCCGGACCAGGACGGCGTTCGAATAGTCGACCGTCGCGTCCGGCCCGTCGCCCGGGAGGCCGGCGAGGGAGTTCTCCATCTCGGTGGAGGCGCTGGCGATCAGGACCGCCGCCCCGTCGCCCTTCTCGAGGTTCGTCTGGAGCCCGGCGGGATCGACGTCGGTGATCGAGCCGAGGGCCGCCTTCGCGGCGTCGGACATCCGGTCGACGTTCTGGCTGATGTCGTTGAGGCTGCTCGCGGCCGCGTTCAGACGTGCCTGGAGGGCCTGGTCGTTCGTGTAGGTGAGCTCCTGGCGATTCGCCCCGCCGGGAGGATGGAGGAGCTGCCCGACGAGGCCGGCCGAGCCGAGCGCCACGACGATCGCGAGCGCGGTCCACGCGACACCGGCGCCCACCAGGCCGGCGCGAGAGACGCCCCGGCCCACGGCTGCGCTCGACATCCGGCCGGATCGTAGCATCGTGTCCGTGGCCGCCCAGCACGACGATCGTCCCACTGCTGACTGGCTGGGCGGCTTCGCCGGCGGCGGCCCGCTGAGCGTCTCCGAGCGGGAGCTGCTGGCCGGCTGGCCGAAGGCCGAGCTCCATCTCCACCTCGATGGGTCGCTCCGGCCGGAGACCGCGATCGAGCTCGCCCGGACCCGCCGGATCGAGGCGCCCCGGACCGTCGCCGGGATGCGGGAGCTGCTCGTGGCGCCGATGCCTTGCGCCGACCAGGCCGAGCTGCTCCGGGCCTTCGACCTGCCGATCCTCCTCATGCAGGATGCCGAGGCGCTCGAGCGGATCACGTTCGAGCTGGTCGAGACGAAGGCGGCCGACGAGGTCCGCTACGTCGAGATCCGCTGGGGCCCCCTCCTCCACGTCCGGGGCGGTCTCTCGCCGGCCGACGGGATCTCGGCGGTCGTCGCGGGAGCGCGTCGGGGGGCGGCGGCGACGGGCACGACGGTGCGCCTGATCTGCACCGCGCTGCGGTCCCACGAGCCCGCGGACAACGCGCGCCTGGCTGAGACAGCGGCCGGGTTCCGGGACCAGGGCCTCGTCGGCTGGGACCTCGCCGGCCCGGAGGCGGCGTTCCCCGATCCGATGATCCACGCCCGAGCGTTCGAAGCGGCCCGCGCTGGCGGGCTGCGGGTCACCCTCCACGCCGGAGAGTGGGGCGGCGCACCCCAGGTCCGGCGGGCCCTCGAGCTCCGTCCGGAGCGGATCGCCCACGGCGCGGTTGCGATCGAGGACCCGTCGCTTGTCGCGGAGCTCGTCGCCCGCGACGTCTGCCTCGACCTGTGCCCCACCTCGAACGTCCAGGCGGGGCTGTTCCCGTCGGTCGCCATGCACCCGCTGGCACGCCTCGCGCGCGCGGGCGTGACCGTCACGGTCTCGACCGACGATACGACCGTGTCGGACCTCAGCCTCACCGAGGAATACGCCCGCGCCGTCGAGCGGGTCGGGCTGTCCCCGGCCGAGCTGTGGGCGATCGATCGTCGCGCCCTGGACGTCGCCTTCGCGGACGAGGCGGACCTCGTGCCGCTGCGCCTCGACTTCGAACGCGCGGTCGCCGGGAATCGGCTGCTACAGTCCCCCGCAATGCGGGACGTCCGGGCGTGATCACCTGCCCCACGTGCGGCACCGAGAACGAGTCGGGCCGCAAGTTCTGCGGCGAGTGCGGGACGAAGCTCGCGGCCGTCTGCCCGAGCTGCGGCACGGCCAACGCCGCGACCGCCCGCTTCTGCGGCGAGTGCGGGACGCCGCTCGCCGGAGCACCGTCGCCGGCTTCGTCCGCCGGTGCCGCGCCGGCCACCAGGCCCGCCGCCGCCCCGGCCACTGCCCCGGCCGTCGGCGTCGGGACGACCCCCGTCGCCGAGCGGCGCCTCGTCAGCATCCTCTTCGCCGACCTCGTGGGCTTCACGACCATCTCCGAGGGCCGCGACCACGAGGAGGTCCGCGAGCTCCTAAGCCGCTACTTCGAATCGAGCCGGGAGATCATCGAGCGCTACGGCGGGACCGTCGAGAAGTTCATCGGCGATGCCGTCATGGCGGTCTGGGGCGCCCCGACGGCCCACGAGGACGACGCCGAGCGCGCGGTCCGGGCCGGGCTCGACGTCGTGGAGGCGGTGAAGGACCTCGGACCCGGCCTCCAGGCGCGGGCCGGGGTGCTCACCGGCGAGGCCGCGGTCACGCTCGGCGCGACCGGCCAGGGCATGGTCGCCGGCGACCTCGTGAACACCGCGAGCCGCCTGCAGTCGGTGGCGCCGGCGGGGGTCGTGCTCGTCGGCGAGTCGACCCATCGGGCCACCTCGAACGCGATCGCCTACGAATCGGCCGGCGAGCAACTGCTCAAGGGCAAGGCCACGCCGGTCCCGGCGTTTCGGGCGCTGCGCGTCGTCGGACGGAGAGGCGGCGCAGGCCGCGCGGATCGCCTGGAGGCGCCCTTCGTCGGCCGGGACTCGGAGCTGCGGCTCCTCAAGGACCTGTTCCACACGACGTCGCGCGAGCGCCGGGTCCGGCTCGTCTCGATCACGGGCCAGGCGGGCGTCGGCAAGAGCCGGCTTGTCTGGGAGCTCCGGAAGTACGGCGACGGGCTGCTCGAGAACTACTTCTGGCACGAGGGTCGGTCGCCGGCCTACGGCCAGGGCATCACCTTCTGGGCGCTCGGGGAGATGGTCCGCGGCCGGTGCGGGCTGGTCGAGACCGACGACCAGTTCACGACCCGGTCGAAGGTCACCGCGGCGGTCGCCCGGTTCATCCCGGAGGGTCCGGATCGCGAGCGGGTCGAGCGGGCGCTGCTCGCCCTGCTCGGCGTCGGCGAGGCACCCGAGGGTGGCGCCGGTGAGCTGTTCGGCGCGTGGCGCCTCTTCTTCGAATCGATGGCCGCGACGCAGCTGGTCACCCTCATCTTCGAGGACCTCCACTGGGCCGACCCGGGGACCCTCGACTTCATCGACCACCTGCTCGATTGGACCCGCAACGTCCCGATCCTGATCGTCACCCTGGCCCGCCCAGAGCTGCTCGACCACCGTCCGGAGTGGGGCGCCGGCCGCCGGAACTTCCTGGCCCTCGACCTCGAGCCGCTCGACTCGACGGCGATGCGCGGCCTGCTCGACGGGTTCGTCCAGGGCCTGCCGGAGCCCGCCGCGCGGTCGATCGTGCGCCGCGCCGAGGGCATTCCGCTCTATGCCGTCGAGACGATCCGGATGCTCGTCGCCGACAGCCGCCTGCGGCCGATCGAGGGCGGCCGGTTCGAGCCCGCCGGCGCTCTCGGCGAGCTGGCGATCCCCGACACGCTGCACGCCCTCATCGCGGCCCGCCTCGACGGCCTCGACCCGGCGGAGCGGGCCCTGATCCAGGATGCCGCGGTCCTCGGCCAGAGCTTCACGAAGGCGGGGCTCACGGCCGTCTCCGGCCTCGCACCCGCCGAGCTCGATGCGCGCCTCCGAGTGCTCGTCCGGTCGGACCTCCTCCACGAGGACGTCGATCCGCGCTCGCCGGAACGGGGCCAGTACGCGTTCGTCCAGGCGCTCATGCGCGAGGTCGCGTACTCGACGCTGGCGATGAAGGAGCGGCGGTCGCGCCATCTCGCGGCTGCCCGGTTCTTCGAATCGCTCGGCGACGAGGAGCTCGCCGGCGCCCTCGCCTCGCATTACGTCTCCGCGTTCCGGGCGAGCCCCGCCGGTCCCGAGGCAGACGCCCTCGCCAGCCAGGCGCGGGTCTCGCTGCGGGGTGCCGCCGATCGGGCCCAGGCCCTCGGCTCGCCGATCCAGGCCGTCACGTTCCTCGAGCAGGCGGTCGAGGTGGCGTCCGACGACCTCGAGCGAGCCACGCTCCTCGAGCGGGCGGCCCTCGCCAGCGCCATGGCCGCCAAGGCCGAGCTCGGGCTGGCCCTCGTCGACCGTGCCTGGGAGATCCGGGAGCGGCTCGGCGATCGCGGGGCGATGGCCGGCAACGTGGCCGCCCGCGTCCGCGTCCTGCGCGCCCTCAGGCAGCGCGAGACCGCGCTCGACGTCACCGAGGCCGCGCTGGCCGAGTACGCCGAGCTCGGCCAGGAGCATCCCGCGATCATCGATCTGAACCTCGCCGTCGCCCGCATCGGCACCGGCGTCGGCAAGCACGACCTGGCGATGGAGGCGGCCGATCGGGTCGCGATCGTCGGCGAGCGCCTGGCGCTCTCGAACATCGTCGCCGAGGCGCTGACCGTGAAGGGCATCTGCTACTTCTACGGCGGCCGGCTCTGGGAGGCGCGGGCCGTCCTCGAGGGCGCCCGGATCATCGCCCGCAACTTCAACCTCGCCGACGTCGAGCTCCGGGTCATCCACAACCTCGGGCTCGGGCTCGCGCTCGACGACGCACGGGCGGCCGTGGAGCTGGAGCGCGACGGCCTGGCGCTCGCCAGGCGGCTCGGCGAGCGGTCGTCCGAGGTCACGCTGCTCGGCAACGTCGTCGAGGACGCCCGCCGCACCGGTGAATGGGCCTGGGCACTGGGCGAGCTCGACGCCGCGATCGCGCTCGACATCGACGCGGCGAGCCGGCGTTCGCTCGTCCTGAACCGCGCGGCCTACCACGCCTACACCGGGACGATCAGCGATGCCGACCGCGCCGAGATCGACCGGCCGGTCCTCGACATGGAGGACGCCGACGTCGACGCCGCGGCCTTCGAGGTCAAGGCGTCCATCTCCCTTGCCGATGGCGACTGGCTCGGGGTGTACCGGAACTACTTGCAGATGGCGGACACGAGCCCGCTGAACGCCCCGTACGTGCTGCCGATCATGGGCTGGGCCGCGATCCTCGGACGGGATGCCGGTCTGGCTCGCGCGGCGATCGATCGGCTCAGGCAGATGGGGACACGCGGCCGCGCCACGGATGCCGGGGTGACGGCCGTCAAGGCGGGAATCTCGGCCCTCGAGGGTGATCCGGCGGCGGCGATGGCGGGCTTCCGCCAGGCGATCGCCGCGGCCCGCGAGCTGGGGATCCGCCTCGACGAGGCGCTGATCGCGATGGTCGCGGTGTCGTGCCTCGGTGCCGACGAGCCCGAGACCCTCGGCTGGGCGACCCAGGCCGCGGACTTCTTCGACGAGGTGGGGGCCCTGCCGCTCGGGGAGCAGCTGGCCCGCCTCATCGACCAGACGAGCGCGAGCGACATCCAGGCGGCGCGGGCCGCGATGGCCGGGGCGCCCGCCGAGCCGCCGTCCTCGGGCGGGGCCGGGGCGGCGGCCGACACGAGCCGGACGAGCGAGGCGCCGGCAACCGGCTAGCTAGCGCAGCGTGCCCAGGACGCGCTCCAGCTCGGCGGCATCGGCCGCGATCGCGGTCGGTCGCGCGTCGGGTGGCAGCGCCGCGGCGGCCTCCCGCGTGGTCACACCGGTCAGCATCAGGACGCATCGCGCGCCCACCCGCCGGGCGGCGGCCAGGTCCGTCTGGATGCCATCGCCGATGACGATCGCCTCGCCGGCGCGGCGGCCGACCGCCAGTGCCGCCTCCTCCATGAGCAGCGGCTCAGGCTTGCCGATCGTGACGGGGGTCACGCCGCTCGCGACCTCGATCGCGGCGATCACGCTGCCGGCGCCCGGCCGGATCCAGCGCTCGGTCGGATACACCGGATCGCGGTTCGTGGCGATGAACGTCGCCCCGGCACGGACGCAGTCCGCGGCGGCCGCGATCCGGAGATACGTCAGCTGCGGGTCCACGCCGGCGACCACGGCATCCGGACGGCCGGCCGCGCCGACCCCGTCGAGGCCCTCCTTCGCCATCCGCTCCGCCGCGAACCCGGCGTTGACGACCTCGAGGCCGACGTCGCGGAGCTCGCGATCGAGCCCGCCCGCGCCCACGCTCAGCACCCGACGCACAGCGGGCTCGCGCTCGCGCAGGTACAGCGCAGTCGCCCGCGGCGCGCTCACGATCCGGTCGGCGGAGACCGGCGCCCCGAGCTCGGTCAGGCGGGTCACGTAGTCGGCTCGGTAATGCATCGAGTTGTTCGTGACGTACACGACGTCGTCGCCCTTCGCGGCCCGCGACGCGAGGACGGCGGCGACGCCCGGCACGGGATCGGAGCCGCGGTAGACGACGCCATCGAGGTCGACGAGGAGGAGGAGGCCGGGCATGTCCGCGGATCGTAGCGGCTAGGATTCGCCGCCCGTGACGACCTTCGCCAGCCAACGCTTCGTCGATGTGCCCGGCTGTCGGCAGAACGCGGGGACGGCCTCGCCCCGATGACCGTCAGCAGGTTCTAGGGATGGCACGGACGGGCGGTCGACCGAGCGCCGACGAGCCGCGCCTTGTCCTCGTCGACGGCCGGAGCCTCCAGGGAGCGCTGGCGCTAGGGACGGCGTCGGGCACGATGCCCACGAGCGTGATGCTGAGCCGCCTGCTCGCCGTCGTGCCACCACAGGCCACGACGGAGCTCCTGCTCGATGGCTTCCCGAGCGGTGGGGTCGTGGGCCGCGTCGGGCCGCGGGTCCGAATCGAGTTCTGCCGGCACAAGACGGCCGACCAGCGGATCGCCGAGCTCGTCGAGGCCGCCGCGCTGGAGCTCGGGCCGATCGGCGTCGCCGGCGTCCTCGTGGTCAGCGACGACCGTGAGGTCCAGGACGTCGCCCGCCGGCACGGGGCGGCCGTCGCCGGCACGGCTTGGGTGGCCGACGGGCGCGCCGCCTCGGCGCGATCGGCGGCCCGGGGGCCCCAGCCATTCCCGGTCACGCGAGCCGCGCGGGCCGGGACCTCGTTGGGCCACGGTCGGCAGCCGCGCCCGCCGCGTCGCGACCGCGACTCGCGCTAGGATCACGCTCCGTGAACGACCCGATCGGGCACCTCGTCACCAGCCTGCTGAGCCTGCTCACCCCGATCCTGACCCCGGACTGGGGCGCCCTCATCGGGCTCCTGCCGATCTTCCTCCTCGTCGGCGTCGTCGGCCCGATCGTTAGCCTGCTCGTCCTCGGCTGGTTCATCTATGTCGTTCGCGCGCCGCGGGCCCGGATGCCCTATCGCGAGCCTCTCCCCGTCCGTGCGCCCCTGGCCGATGGCATCCCGGTCTATCCGGCCGGCGAGCCGTACTGCCTCCACGACCAGCTGATCCTTCCGCCCGGCTCCACGACCTGCCCGGTCTGCGGCCGCGAGGCCGCGGTCCGCTGTCCGAAGTGCGGCGTCGGTCGAGCCGCCTACCTCGACACCTGCGCCAACTGCGGCCTCGTCCTCCGCATCAAGGCCGTCCCGGCGCGGAGCCTCCAGCCGGCCGGCCCGCCGCCCGGAGGCGCGGCCGCCGCCTGATGGAGACCCTGACCGAGGTCCTCTTCACGACCGGCACGATCGCCCTCGCGATCGCGTTCGCGGCGAACGTCGGTCACTCGGTCCTGCTGGCGAACGGTCGGCGCGCGCTCGTCTCGTTCCTGCAGCCCGCCCAACCGGCCTGGGCCGGCGTCGCGACCGGGTCCTTCGTCGATGCCCGCCGCGCGTCGCAGGCCGGGACGCCCGCCGACTTCGCGGCGCCGAGCCCGCTCTCGTCGACCGCGCGCTGGCTGAATATCCTCGCGTTCGTGCTCCTTGCCGGCGCGCTCATCACCCGGGCCGTGATCGTCGGGCGTGGCCCGTGGGGCAACCTCTACGAGTTCTCGGTCGCGTTCGCGACCTCGATCCTCGGGACGTACCTCGTCCTGTCGCGCCGCTACCCGATCGCCTCGATCGCGTTCATCCCGGTCGGCGTCTCCCTGGCCCTCGCGATCTACGCGTCGTCGCTGCCGAACGACATCAAGCCCCTCGTGCCCGCGCTCCAGAACGCGCCGCTGCTCACGATCCACGTCGGGATGGCGATGCTGTCGTACGGGATCTTCGCGACGTCGTTCGCGGCCGGGATCGGCTACCTCATCCAGGGCAAGGAGGACCGATTCGGCTGGTTGCCGTCGCATCGCGTCCTCGATGCCGTCGCGTACCGGGCCGTGATCATCGGCTTCCCGATCTTCGCGACGATGATCATCCTCGGCTCGTGGTGGGCGTCGATCGCCTGGTCGGCGTATTGGAGCTGGGATCCCAAGGAGACCGCGGCCCTCGTCACGTGGCTCGTCTACGCGATCTACCTCCACGCCCGGAACCAGCGTGCCTGGGCCGGCCGGCCGGCGGCCCTGCTGCTCGTCGTCGGCTTCGGGATGGTCCTCGTGACCTACTCGGGCTCGCTCTGGTTCAACGGCCTGCACGCGTACTCGGGCCTCTGAGCCCGGGCGAGCCGCCCGTTCCGGCGACCGGTCAAACGGGCCACCTCGAGGATCAGGTCGGCCAGCGCTCGGGGCCGGGGCACCTGAGCGATCGAGCCGCGCTAGCCTGACGTCGAGATGACGCTGGTCCTCGACAAGCTCGTCAAGCGCTTCGGTTCCGGCCCGAGCGCCGTCACCGCGCTCGATGAGCTCAGCTTCACGGTCCAGCCCGGCGAGGTCTTCGGGTTCCTCGGCGCCAATGGCGCCGGCAAGACGACGACGATGCGGATCGTCCTCGACATTCATCCGGGCCGATTCCGGGATCGCGACCTGGGACGGCGTCAGGACGGCGGACGTCTCGTCCCGGACATGGGGCTACCTCCCAGAGGAGCGCGGCCTCTACCCCCGGATGGAGATCCTCGAGCAGCTGATGTTCTTCGGCGACCTCTACCACGTCGGCCGGGCCGAGGCCCGCCGGCGCGCGCTCGAATGGCTCGACCGGTTCCAGGTCCCGGAGTACGCCCACCGCCGGGCGGAGGAGCTGTCGAAGGGCAACCAGCAGAAGATCCAGTTCATCGCCGCGGTCCTCCACGAGCCGCAGGTCCTGCTCATGGACGAGCCGTTCTCGGGCCTCGATCCGGTGAACGCCGCGATCCTGAAGGAGGCCTTCCTCGAGATGAAGCGCCGGGGCGCGACGATCGTCTTCTCGACCCACCAGATGGACCAGGTCGAGGAGCTGTGCGAGTCGGTCGTGCTCATCGACCGCGGCCGGAAGGTCCTCGGCGGCCCGATCCGCGACGTGAAGCGCTCGACCGGCCGGCAGGTCGTCCGGATCGCGGTCGACGGCGATGGCTCGATGCCCTGGCTGGGCGGGCTGCCAGGCGTCCGCGTCGTCCGGCCGGGCCTCGACTACACGGAGCTCGACGTCGACCACGGCACCGACCCCGAGACCGTGCTCCGGGCCGCGCTCGACCATGCCGGCGTCCGGGTCACCCGGTTCGAGATCGCCGATCCGTCGCTCGAGGAGATCTTCATCGAGAAGGTCGGCCATCGGCCGACGGAGGAGCAGCACCTCGCGTCCGCCGCGGCGGCCACGACGGCGGGGACGGCGGCCGCCTGATGGGCCTCATCAGCTGGCTGATCCGCCGCCTCACCGGTCACGGATCAAAGAGCGACGCCGACGACGGCGGCGGTGGCGGCGGCGAGCGGAGCTTGACGGTCGGGGCGCGGGCGATGAAGCTCGAGGTCTCGAACGTCATCGCGATCGCCCGGCGTGAGTACGTCACCCGCGGGCGGACACGGGCCTTCCGCCTCGTGACCGTCCTCCTCGTCATCGCCGCGTTCGCGACCGCGATCGCACCGGTGCTCCTCGAGTGGTTCGAGCGGGGCAGCGCCGCCACCCAGATCGAGGTCGAGGTCGGCGACACGAAGCCGGCGATCGATCCGGTCGCCACGATCCAAGCGATCCTCAATGCCGATGCCCAGGCCGGCAGCACCACGACCGGAGCCTCGACGCCGAGCTCGCCGGCGTACTCGGTCACGGCCGTGTCCGACGACGCCGCGGCGCGGGCGCGGGTCGACTCCGGTCAGACCGCCGGGCTCCTCATCCTCGGCCGTGATCCAGCCACCCACGAGCTGACCTTCATCTTCGTCACGAAGGCCAAGGCGATCGACCGGATCTCGCAGTTCATGGCCGGTGCCGCCGCGAGCTACGCGCACCTCGAGCTCCTCATCCAGAGCGGCGTCCCGGGGCCGACCCTGGCGCTCCTGCAGGCCGCGCCGACCTACGCCAGCCAGCTGCCCGACGGATCCCCGCTCGACAACTCGCCCTCGAACTTCGTGAACCAGTTCCTGGCCGGCTTCGTGCTGTCGATCGTGCTGTTTATCGCGATCATCGTCTACGGCCAGTGGATCGCCCTGAGCGTCGCCGAGGAGAAGAGCAGCCGCGTCATGGAGGTCATCCTCGGGGCCGCCTCGCCGTTCGAGCTCCTGGCCGGGAAGGTCATCGGGGTCGGCGGCCTGGCGCTCACCCAGTACGCGATCATCTTCGTGCCGGCGCTGGTCGGGATCCTCCTCCAGGGCCAGATCGCCGCGCTCATCCTCGGCGGCGCGCCCGGCTCGATCGCGCTCCCGCCCGGCATCTCGATCGGCCTGTTGCTGGTCTTCGGCCTGGTCTTCGCGCTTGGGTTCGCGTTCTACGCGGTCCTGTACGCCGGGGCCGCCTCGCTGATCAGCCGGACCGAGGACATCCAGCAGATCGTGGCGCCGATGTCCCTGGTGGCATCGGCCGGCTACCTCGTTGCCGTCTACTCGACGACCGGGCTCATCTCGTCCAGCTCCCGCCTCGTCTCGATCATGACCTACATCCCGTTCTTCAGCCCCGTCATGGTCCTCACCCGGATCGGTGCCGGGACAATCGACCCGCTCGAGGTCGTTATCTCGATCGCGATCCTCGCGGTCTCCGTGCCGGTCGCGCTGTGGGCCGCCGCGCGGCTCTACTCGGCGGGCGTCCTCATGTACGGCCAACGACCCTCCATCCGACTCCTCGCCCGGGTGCTCCGCGGGGCGTAGCCCGCTCAGCCCAGGCCGAGCAGCGCCCGGGGAACCGCCGTCGCCGCGAGCGCGGCTCGAGCGGGCTCGACCTCGCAGAACGCGGCGAGGTTTCGGACGGCCTGATCCATCGCGAGGACGCTCCCGGCGAGCGTGCCGTCGGGCAGGCGGGCCGAGGCGCCGCGCGGAGCGTCGAGGGCGCCGCGCTCCCCGGTCTCGTCGGTTCGGACCTCCACCTCGCGCCCGGCCAGGCGATGACGGCCGGGCGGCATCCCGAGGGCCGCGATCGCGTCGGTGACGATCGCGAGGCGCTCGGCCCCGACCGCCGCCCGGACGATCCTGACCATCGCCGGGTGGACGTGGATGCCATCGGGGATCAGCCCGATGGTCACTCGCGGATCGACCATCGCCGCGCCCGGCAGGCCGGGGTCGCGGTGGTCGAGCGGCGACATCGCGTTGAAGAGGTGGGTCACGGCTCGGATCCCGGCGTCGAAGCCGGCCCGGGCCTGGTCGAAGGTCGCCGCGCTGTGGCCGGCAGAGACGACCACGCCGTTGCCGACCAGCCGCTCGGCGACGTCGAGGGCGGCCGGCAGCTCCGGCGCCAGGGTCACGATCCGGACCCCGACCGCCGGCGACCAGTCGCGCACGGCGCCCACGTCGGGCTTCCGCAGCGTCGCCGGGTCATGGGCTCCGGCCCGGGCCGGCGACAGGAACGGGCCCTCGATATGCCAGCCGAGGGCGGTGGCCCCGGCGTATCCGGCGGGCGGGCCGGCGGCGAGGACCGACATAGCGAGATCGACGACCTCGAAGCCGGGGCTCACGAGCGTCGGCAGGAAGGCGGTGACGCCGTATCGGGCCAGCGCCGCGCCGACCGCCCACACCGCGGCGGGATCCTCGGTCAGGTCGTGGCCGGCCGCGCCGTTGACCTGGAGGTCGACGTACCCGCCGGCGAGAGGCTGGGATGGCGTCATGCGAGCACCACCGGCAGGCGACCGGGGAACGGCTCGGCGGATCCCGTCCGCCCGAACAGCGCCGCGGCCAGCGCGTCGAGCGACGGCCGGAGGATCGAGTAGGTCGCGACGTTGGTGCGGGCGCTCGGGTAGGCAACAACATCCCAGGGCGTCCGCAGGGCGACCGAGACGACGGGTCGGCCGGTCGCGACGAGGGCGGCGACGAGCTCGGCCTGGGCCGATCCGGGCATCGCGGCGATCGTGCCGACCACGACCGCTTCCGCCGCCTGCGCCCGCCCCACGACCGCGGCGATGTCCGCTGGCGTGGGTGGATCCGACGTCACGATCTCCTCGGCCCGCGGGTGCTGGGCGCGGAGCGCCTCCCCGAGCTGCGGCGCGACATACGACGAGGTATCCGCGGGCGTCAGGTCGCGCGGCCGGGGCATCACGGCAAGCAGCGTGGCAGATGGGTCGAGCCGCAGGGGCAGGCGCCCGTCGTCGCGCACGAGCGTGAGCGAGCGGGCGGCGAGCTCGCGGGCGAGCGCCTGATGCGTCTCGCTGCCCACGACATCGAATGCCGGCTTCGGAAAGCCGCCGATCCACCGGCGGAGCGTCTCGATCCGCGCGTGCGCCTCGGCCAGCCCTTCGGCGTCGAGGAGCTCCACCTCCGCCGCGCGCCGGATCGCCGACTCGATCCGGGCCAGGGCGCGCCGGTCCGGGGTCGTCAGCAGCAGGTCGACGCCGGCCCGAAGCGCCGCGACGACGTCGACCGCCTGGGTCGCGTCCTGCGGCAGCGCCCGCATGTCGAGCGCGTCGGTAATCGAGACCCCGTCGAAGCCGAGGTCGTCGCGCAGAAGCTCCCGGAGGACCGTCGCGGACAGGGTCGCCGGCAGCGCGGGGCTTCCCGTCAGCGAAGGATTCGCGAAGTGCCCGGTCATCACCACCCGCAACCCGGAGGCCGTCGCGGCCCGATACGGCGCCAGATCGACGGCCTCGACCTCCGCCCTCGACCGCTCCACGACCCCCAGCGCGTGGTGGGTGTCCGCGGTCACCCCGCCGAGGCCGGGGAAATGCTTGCCCGTCGCGGCGACGCCGGCCGACTGCACGCCCCGGATCCAGGCGCTTCCGAGCTGGCCGACTGCGATCGGATCGTCACCGAACGCCCGGATGCCGATCGTCGGGTTGTCGCGGCTCGCGACGACGTCGAGGACCGGCGCGTAGTCCACGTTCACGCCGACCGCCCGGAGCTCGAGGCCGATGGCCCGCCCGACCCGCTCGGCGAGGCCCGCGTCCCCGGTCGCGCCGATCGCCATCGGCCCCGCGAACGGCGTCCAGCCGTCGCCGAGCGCGAGGAGCTGGCCGCCCTCCTGGTCGGCGGCGATGAGCAGGGGCGAATCGGCGGGCCGGCCGGAGGCGCGCTGCAGCGCCGAGCTGAGCGCGGCGACCTGGTGCGGCGATCGGACGTTGCGAGCCCGGAACAGGGTCACGCCGGCCGCCGGGGCACCGGCCAGCCGCTCGCGGAGCCACCCCGGCAGCGTCGTGCCCCGGAACGCGAGCATCAGCCGCTCGAGCACGTCGTCGCGCGCGGCCGCTGAGCGCGCGGCTCCAGTTCGGGCGGCTTCTGCGCTCGCGGCCCTGACGCCGGCCGCCACTGAGCGCTCGCCCGCCCCGTGAGTGCCCGTCCGCATCGTCACGGCCGGATTGTTGTCCCCGCATCGAGGCTATGTAAAGGGACTTGACAAAGTCTCCCGCCCTCCTACCATCCAGCCTTAGTCCAGAGTCTTGACAAACCGATCGGAGGAGATCGGCCGACAGAGGCCGATCGAGGGCGTGGAGGCCAGATCGCGTTGATCAAGGGGCCCGGCAAGGCAACGCACCAGGAGACGCGCGCCCACAACTCGCGCCTCGTGCTGGGCACCGTCTACGACCGCGGCCCGATCTCCCGTGCGACCGTCGCCCGCGCCACCGGCCTCACCCGGACCACGGTCTCGGACGTCGTCGGCGTCCTGCTCGCCGACGGCCTCGTCCGCGAGATCGGCCGCGGGCCGTCGACCGGCGGTCGGGCGCCGGTCATGCTCGAGGTCACGGGCGACGCCCGCCACCTGATCGGGCTCGACCTCGGCGAGAAGGTCTTCCGCGGCGCGATCGTCGACCTCCGCGGCCGCGTCGTCTCGGCGATCGAGGTCGAGGTCGAGGATCGCGACGGTCAGGGCGCGCTCGAGCAGGTCTTCGGGCTGGTCGACCGGTTGATGGCCGCGAGCGACCGCCCGGTCCTCGGCATCGGCATCGGCACAGCTGGCCTGATCGACACGACGGTCGGCACGGTCCTGGAGGCGGTCAACCTCGACTGGCACGACCTGCCCCTGGGCTCCCTCCTCCGGGCCCGGACCGGCCTGCCAGTCTACGTCGCCAACGACAGCCAGGCGACGGCGCTGGCTGAGCACGTGTTCGGCGGGCCCCGGACCTCGAACCTCGTCGTCGTGAAGGTCGGCGAGGGCGTCGGCGCCGGCGTCGTCCTCGAGGGCCGGCTCTTCCAGGGCGACGGCTTCGGCGCCGGTGAGATCGGCCACACCACGATCCGCCCCGGCGGCGACCCCTGCCGCTGCGGCCGGAACGGCTGCCTCGAGACGGTCTCGAGCACGCGCGCCATCCTCCGCCGCCTCGCGCCGAGCGGCATCACCCGCCTGCCCGACGCGGTGGCCGCGCTCCAGGCCGGCGATCCGGACGTCCACGCGGCCGTGATCGAGTCCGGTCGCGAGATCGGCGTCGCCGTCGCGTGGCTGGTCGGGGCGCTCAACATCGACCGGGTCGTCCTCGTCGGTGGGGCGGCGGAGTTCGGCGAGCCCTGGCTCGACGCGGTCCGCGACACGATGCGCCATAGCGCGCTCGGGCGGCTCGCCTCGGCGACGACCGTCGAGATCAGCGCCATCCGCGACGACGTCGTGCTGGGCGCATCGGCGCTGCTGATGACCCAGGAGCTCGGGCTTCGGCTCTCCGCGCAGCCGCTGGACACGGCCGCCGAGATGACGAGCGGCGACGCTGCCGTCGACGTCCTCGGGGTCCCGGCATGACGACCGTCGAGCAGCCCGCGGTCAGAGTTGCGCAGGGCTCCCTCGTCGCCGGAGTCGACGTCGGCGGCACGAAGGTTGCCGCCCTCGTGGTCGATGACACGGGGCAGGTGCGGGGCAAGGCCGTCCGGCCCATGGCCGACCGATCCCACGGCGGGGTCGAGCCGATCGTCGGCGCGGTCAAGGCCGCGCTCGCCGAGGCGGGTGCCGGGACCGAGTCGCTGCGGGCGATCGGAATCGGGGTTCCCGGCCGGATCGACGCGCGGGCCGGCATCGTCAACCTCGCCACGAACCTCGGCTGGCGCGACCTGCCGCTCGCCGCCCTCATCGAGGACCAGCTCGGCGTGGCGACCAGCGTCGAGAATGACGTGGGCCTCGCGGCTGCCGGCCTCGTCCGGCATCCCGTCGCCGAGGGCGCTCGGAGCCTCGCCTACGTCGCGGTCGGCACCGGGATCGGCGCCGGCCTCGTGCTGAATGGCCGCCTCTACCAGGGCGATCACGGCATGGCCGGCGAGATCGGCCACGTCATCGTCGTCGCCGACGGAATCGAGTGCCGCTGCGGCCAGCACGGCTGCCTCGAGACGATCGCCTCGGGCCCGCACATTGCCCGACGCGCGGCCGAGGCACTGCAGGAGCGCGGCACCGAGGCCGACCGGATCCTCCGGGCCGGCGATCCCATCACCGCCAAGACCGTCTACGAGGCCGCGGCCGCCGCCGAGCCGATCGCCTCGGCCATCGCCACGGAGACCGGCGCCTTCCTGGCCCGGTCCGTGGCCGGCCTGATGTTCACCTGCGACCTCGACCTCGTCCTGCTCGGCGGCG
>DATGGQ010000037.1:0-35841 GCA_035308445.1 Candidatus Limnocylindrales bacterium
CGCCGCCGCCATCCGCCAGCTCGTCTCGGCCCCGCCGGCCGAGCGGGCCGCCCTCCGGGCCCGCTGTCTCGCCGCGGCCCACGAGCGCTGGAACTGGGAGACCGAGTCGGCCAAGCTCGTCGAGCTGTATGGCCGCCTGACCGGCCGGCCGTGGTGACGAAGCCGTGATGAGATAGGGCCGTGCGGATCCTCCACGCGCCGACGAACCCGGCGGGTCAGGCGAGTGCCCTCGTGGCCGCACTCCGCCGCCTCGGCCACGATGCGCAGCTGTGGCAGTACGGCGCGCACGCCTTTGGGTATCCGGCCGACCGCACGATTCCGATCACCGGAGATCCACGGGTGCCGTGGCGGACCTTCGTCGAGGCGGTCGAGCAGTTCGATGTCGTCCACCTCCACTTCGGGAGGTCCCTCTTCCCGGACTGGCCGGGGGTGCCGGCCCTGTGGGACGTCCCGCTGTACCGCGTCCTTGGACCGAAGCTCTTCCATACGTTCCATGGGTCAGACGCCCGCCTTCGCCGGGTCCACGTCGAGGCGAACCCATGGAGCCACCTCAAGGGCAGCGAGGTCCGCAGCGACGACGATCGAACCGAGAAGGTGATCCAGATCCTCCGGACCTATTGCGAGCGAACGTTCGTCGTCGCCCCCGACTACCTCGCCTTCGTTCCCGACGCGGAGTTGATGCCTCGCGCCGTCGATCTCGACGCGATTCCGGAGCGAGCACCCGAGCAACGCGACATTCCGCTCGTCCTCCACGCGCCGTCTCGTCGCGCCACGAAAGGGACGGATCACGTCATCGCCGCCGTGGAGGCGCTTCGCCGAGATGGTGTCCGGTTCGACTTCCAGCTCGTCGAAGGGGTGTCCCACGATGCCGTGATGGCGGCGATCGCCGAGGCGGACGTCGTCATCGACAACGTGATCACCGGCGATTACGAGCTCGTGTCCATCGAGTCGATGGCGAGCTCCCGGGTGGCCGTCGCCAACCGCCTGGGGCCGAGTCTCGAGGCTTTTCCTGACGCCCCCGTCTGGAACGTGCAACCCGACCAGCTCGTCGATCAGCTTCGCAGGCTCGTCACCGACCTGGAGCTGCGCCGCGAGCTGGCGGCACGCGGGCGAACATATGTCGCCAGCCGCCACGATGCCAACAGGCTGGCAGCACGGCTCGTCGAGGTCTACGACCGGCCCGCACGCCCAATCGAGAGCCGGTCGATCCCGGATTGGGTGTCACTCGCCCCGGCTCGTCGCGTCGAGCTTCTCGAGGCCCGTTTGGCCGAGGCGGAGTGGCACATCGCCGATTACCGCCGCCGGCTTGGGCTGCCGGTGGATCTCTCGGTGCGGCGACCGTTGAAGGATCGACTGCCCATGAGCCTGCGGTTGCGTCTCCGCCGATGGCGGGCCCGGCTCACACGGGCCGTGCGGGGATGAGCCGACGCCCGATCGTCCTCGTCACCCATAGCTACTTCGACGAGGACCCGAGGCTCCGACGCGAGGCCGATGCCCTGTTGGCCTCCAATCGTGACGTGGATGTCCTTGCGCTGCGGAGACCCGGCGAGCCGCCGCTCGGCGTCGTCGGAGGGGCGCACGTCCACCGCCTGGACGTCAGTCGTCATCAGGGCGCCGGCATCCGGACATATCTCGGCGAATACGTCGGGTTCTTCGCCCGCGCGGCGGCGCAGCTCGCGCGCGACCAGCGGCGCCGCAGGTACGCCCTCGCCCAGATCGCGACGTTGCCGGACTGGCTGGTCTTCGCCGGTCTGCCGCTGCGATTGACGGGCGTACCACTGGTCATCGATCTCCACGAGGCGATGCCGGAGTTCTTCGCGAGTCGGTTCCCGCGCGCGTCGGGCGGCGCCGTCCAAGCCACCCTGATGGCGACCGAGCGGGCGTCGATTGCCGCGGCGACACACGCGATCGCCGCCAATGCCGCGCTCCGCGACCGCCTCATCCGGCTCGGCGTCCAGCCGGCACGGATCAGCGTCGTCCCGAACGTCCCATCGCTCGCTCGATTCAATCCGGCACGACAACCGGCTCGAGCGTTCATGGCCGACGGGATTCTCCGGTTGGTCTATGCCGGCGCGCTGTCGCCCATCTACGAGGTCGACGTCGCCATCGCAGCGGTCGCCAGGCTCCGGGAGAGTCGGCCGGGGCTGCCCTTGCGCTTCGAGATCTACGGCCGGGACTTCGGAGAGCGGCCGCTCCCGGGGCTCGTCCGAGAGGCCGGGCTCGAGGATGTGGTGACGTTCCACGGCCGGATCCCAATCGAAGACGTCCCGGCGGCGATCGCGGCCGCCGACATCGGCCTGTCCCCGACGGCGCGAAGCCAGTTCACCGACCTCAGCGTGTCGACCAAGATCCTCGAGTACGGTGCCATGGGCAAGGCTGTGGTCGCGTCGCGCCTCCCGACCGTGATGGACACGTTCCGGGCGAACGAGCTGGTCACGTACGAGCCTGGCGACGCAGCGAGCCTTTCGGCCGCGGTGCTCCACGTCGTCGACGAGCCCCACGAGCGCCAGGTCCGCATCCAGGCGATGCTCGGGCGCGCCGACGAGCTGTCGTGGGAGCGTGAGGCGCCGCGATACACGGAGCTCATCGACCGGTTCGCCCGGCCCGACTGACACGTTGCGGTACACTCCGTCGCCCGTGACCGCGTCGGCCGTCTCGACGCGCCCCCTCCGCGAGGCATTCCCAGCCGCATGACGTTTCGAGCCAGACCCGTTGCCCGGCGACCCGGCCGTTCCGGCTGGGACTCGGGGGCCCGCCGCTCCACGATCATCAACGCCGGCTTCGCCGGCGCCATCGTCGTCTCGATCCTCATCCTCGTCGGCTATGCCGGCTGGACCTGGTACAGCAACCACTTCGGGACGGCGGCGACCGTCGACGGCCAGGTCATCACCAACGACGACGTCCGGAACCGGATGGCGATCGAGACCTTCCGGATCCAGTACACCGAGGCCCAGGTCAAGGCCCAGCTGACGGCCGGCCACATCACCCAGACTGTCTACCAGCAGGAGGTCAGCTACCTCGACCAGACCCTCCAATCCGTCGTGTCGGTCGCCCTCGAGAAGCTGATCGACGTCGACCTCCAGGCCGAGCTCGCCCAGCAGGCCGGGATCACGGTCTCTGACGCCGAGGTCCAGGCCCAGCTGGCGAAGGAGGCGACGACCGACGAGACCCGTCACGCCTATGTCATCGAGGTCGAGCCCGCCACGGATCCCAACACGGGCCAGGTCGGTGACGCGGAGAAGGCGGCCGCGAAGGCGACCGCCGATCAGGCGCTGGCCGACCTGCAGGCCGGCAAGTCATGGGACGACATCGCGAAGACCGTTTCGACGGCGGTGTCGGCGCCGCAGGCCGGCGACCTCGGCTGGATCACGAAGAGCAGCGGCTACGACCAGGCGTTCGAGGACGCGATCTTCGCGGCCCAGCCGAACCAGCCGACCGCCGTGATCCTCGGCGCCGACGGCACCTATCGGATCGGGCGGGTGACGGACATCACCCCCGCTTCCGTCGACGCGAACTACCAGACCAAGCTCGATGCGGCCGGGATCAAGCTGAGCGACTACCTCGTCGCCGTGAGGGCCGACGTCGTCGAGAGCAAGCTCCAGGACAAGGTCGTCGCCGACCTCTCGGCGCCGTCGCTCCAGCGCCACGTCCTCCAGATCAAGCTCACCGCGATCACCCCGGATCCGACCGCGGTCAAGGTGCGCCACATCCTGTTCGCCCCGAAGCACGACGCGGCCAACGCCTCGAAGCTTGCGTCCACCGACCCCGCCTGGCAGGTCGCCCACGATGCCGCCGTCGCGACCTACCGCGAGCTGGTCGCCGATCCATCGTTGTTCGACGAGATCGCGCGCAGCAACAACAACGACGACACGACCGCCCGGGCCGATGGCGGCAAGCTGCCCTGGTACAACCCCCAGAGCTCCATCGACGCCGAGTTCGGGAAGCAGATCTTCACGCCGGGCATCCGGCCGGGCCAGATCCTGCCGCCGTTCCGGACGCAGTACGGCTGGGACGTCGTCCAGTTCATGCGGCCCTACGGCGACGGGAACGAGGCCTGGCTGCAGACCATCAAGACCCGGGCCGACGCCGGTGAGGACTTCTCGACCCTGGCCCGCGACCAGGGCGAGGGTGACGAGGCCGCCAAGGGCGGCGACATCGGCTGGGTGGCCAAGGGCCAGCTCACGTCGGATCTCGAGAACGCGATCTTCGCCGCGACGGTCGGCTCGACGACGACGGTCGTCGACATCCCCAACGACGGCGACTACCTGTTCAAGGTCGTCGCCGAGCAGATGCGCCCGGCGGATGCCTCCCAGATCGCGGTCTTCAAGGATTCGGGCTTCAGCAACTGGTACTCGGCCAAGAAGGCGGCGGCGAACATCACCCGGGCGAACAGCACCTCCTCGACGACTGGCTGATCGGCCGATGCTCGACGCCCTCGTCGCCGACGCGCGGCTCCGGTGGGGCCTCGACCCCGGCGCGGGGCTCCAGATCGTCTCGTCGAGCGCCGTGGTCGCCTTCCCGATCGAGGCCTCGCGACCGCTCCTGATCGTGCCGCCGACGATGCTTGTCCCTGGCGGGCCGCCGGGAGCGACGGACATCGAGCCGGTGCCGGGTCGTCATGGGCCGGAGGGACGCGATCCGCTCACCCTGCTGCGACGTCTGTATCCGGGGGAGCACCCCGTCCACACCCTCGCCGACCCCGACGCCGCGCCGCTCTCGATCGCGGCGCTCGCGCCGGCGGACCTGGATCGCGCCCTGTACCTGCCGCCGGTCGCGCCGGAGCTCGCGTCGGCCGGACCATGGTCGATGCCGTACATCAGCGAGCGCCTCCGTCGGCCCGACGGCTGCCCGTGGGATCGGGAGCAGACCCACCAGTCGCTTCGGAAGCACCTTCTCGAGGAGACCTACGAGGTCTACGACGCCCTCGAGCGCGACGCGACGCCCGGTCTCGCCGAGGAGCTCGGCGACCTGCTGCTGCAGGTCGTCCTCCACGCCCAGCTCGCCGCCGAGGAGGGCGTCTTCGATCTCGCCGACGTCCAGGCCGCGCTGGCCCGGAAGATCGTCCGCCGGCATCCCCACGTGTTCGGCGACGCGGTCGCGAAGACCGCCGCCGACGTCACCCGGCAATGGGAGCGGATCAAGGCCGACGAGCGGTCCGAGGCCGCGGAGGCGTCGGCGGATGGCGAAGCCTCCCCGCCGGCGCCAAAGGGCGCGCTCGACGGGATCAGCACCTCCCTGCCCGCCCTGGCCGCGAGCCAGGAGATGCAGGAGCGGGCCGCCGCCCTGGGCTATGACTGGCCGGCCGTCGACGGCGTCCTCGAGAAGGTTGCCGAGGAGCTGGCCGAGCTCGCCGCGGCCGCCAGCTCCGCCGAGCGGCGAGAGGAGTTCGGGGATCTCCTGCTCGTGGTCGTGAACGTCGGTCGGCGTCTGGGAATCGAGTCGGAATCGGCCCTCCGGATGGCGAACGCCAAGTTCCGGAGTCGGTTCCGACGGGTCGAGCGGATGGTCGCCGAGCGCGGCGCCCAGATGCGCGACCTCGACTTCGGCACACTGGACGAGCTGTGGGACGTGGCGAAGGCCCAGGAGCGGGCCGAAGCCGGCGAGTCATTGGCTTCGGGGAGAGGGGAGCGTCGCGGATGATCGGCAATCGACCACCCGGCGTTCGCAACGACGGCCGTGGTCCCACCGACCTGCGGCCGGTGACGATGACCCTGAACGTCCAGAAGTGGGCCGAGGGCTCGTGCCGGATCCGCGTCGGCGACACCGAGGTCCTGTGCGCGGCCACGATCGGAGATCGCGTTCCGCCCCATCTCCGCGGCAAGGGCAGCGGCTGGGTGACGGCCGAGTACTCGATGCTGCCGCGGGCCACCGCCGAGCGCACGGATCGAGAGTCGGTCAAGGGCCGGATCGGGGGCCGGACGCACGAGATCCAGCGCCTCATCGGCCGCTCGTTGCGGGGCGTGGTCGACCTGTCGAAGCTGGGCGAGCGAACCGTCACCGTCGACTGCGACGTCCTCCAGGCCGACGGTGGCACGCGTTGCGCGTCGATCACCGGCGGGTACGTCGCCCTGGCGGCGGCGCTCATGACCCACGGTCTCGACCGGTTCCTGGTCGGCAAGGTCGCGGCCGTCTCGGTCGGCGTGATCGACTCGATCGCGATGCTCGACCTCGACTACTCCGAGGACTCGCGGGCCGAGGTCGACATGAACGTCGTCGGCACGGACGATCAGCGGTACGTGGAGCTGCAGGGCACCGCCGAGGGTCGGCCATTCGATCGTGCCCGAGTCGACAGCCTTCTCGACCTCGCCCAGATCGGCCTGACTCGCCTCTTCGAGGCCCAGGCCGCGACGCTCGCGACGGTCAGGCGCTGAGCCGATCAACCGGCGGCCGACGCCGCCTCGTCGTCGCGACCCACTCGGCCCACAAGCTCCGCGAGCTGCGCGAGCTGCTGGCCTTCGACCACACCGATCTCGTGTCGCTCGATGAGCTTGGCGTCGCGGGGGAGCCCATCGAGGATGGCCTGACGTTCGAGACCAACGCCCGGATCAAGGCCCGCTACGCGGCCCGGGCGACGGGCCTGCCCGCCCTCGCCGACGACTCGGGGCTCGAGGTCGACGCCCTCGGCGGCCTGCCCGGCGTCCGGACGCGCCGCTACGCCGGCCCGGACGCGACCGACGCCGAGAACAACGCCAAGCTCCTGGCCGAGCTGGCCGGCGTCCCGCTCGCGGGCCGGACCGCCCGGTACGTCTGTGCGCTCGCGCTGGCGCTTCCAGCGGACCGGGTCAGGTCGCCGGCGGTCGTCGTGCGGCGGGGGACGACCAGGGGCCGGATCGCGCTCCGACCGCGAGGCGAGGGTGGCTTCGGCTACGACCCGATCTTCGAGCCATCGATCGAGCCTCTTGGTGGCCGGACGTTCGGGCTGTACTCCGCCGCGGAGAAGCACGCGATCTCGCATCGCGCCCGGGCCGCCCACCGGATGCGGCGCGCGCTCGCGAACCGGGGCTTCTGACGTGATCCCCGGCGACGGCCTCGGTCCTATGATCCCGCCGACGGGGCGTGGCGCAGCCTGGTAGCGCGCGTGCTTTGGGAGCACGAAGTCGTCGGTTCAAATCCGACCGCCCCGACCACCCCCCGGTGGGGCAGCCGTCGCGGCAGCTCGATCAGGCTGCCGAATCCGGACGCAGCCGGATCATCGGGATCTTGCGGTCGGTCTTCCGCTCGTAGTCGCCGAACCAGGGCAGCTCGGCCACGTGCTGTCGCCAGAGGCGATCGCGCTCCGCGGGCTCGGCGATCGTGGCCGTCGCCGGGTGCTCAACGCCCGCGATCTCGATGGTCACGCGGGGGTTGGCTCGGACGTTGCTGACCCACGCCGGATCGGTCGGGGCGCCGCCCTTGCTGCCGGCCACGACGTAGTCCTCGCCGTCCCGGTGGTAGGTCAGCACGGAGCGTCTAGGCAGCCCCGACTTCGCGCCGGTCGACATCATGACCAGCAACGTCTGGCCCTTGAGCGGGCCAGATGAGGGTCGGCCGCCGTTGGCCCGGAGGTCCGCGATGAGGTTGTCCTCCCAGGCATTGGAGTCGTAGTCGGGCATGGTGGTCCTCCGGCGATGGTTGTTGCACGCGCAACGATCCATGAGTCTACCGGGGCTCGGTTAACACCGCTTCCGGCAACCGTCGCTGGTACCCTCCGCCGCCGTGGTCGACGAGGTCCTCGCCGAGCAGATCCGCTACTACCGCGAGCGAGCCGCCGAGTACGACGCGACGAGCCGCCCGCCGGGCGACCCGTTCGCCCCGTTGGGCCGGATGGCGAACGGGGCCCTCGAGGCCCTGGGGCCGGTCGATCGGGCGATCGAGCTCGGGCCGGGCACCGGCCAGCTCACCGCGATCCTCGCCGGCATGGCCCGGCAGGTCGTCGCGGTGGATAGCTCGCCCGAGATGCTCGCGATCAACGCGGCGAAGGTGCCGGCCGCGAACGTCGAGCGGGTGGCGGCCGATGTCCTCGCCTGGCGTCCGGACCGGCCGGCCGACCTCGTCGCCTTCGGCGCGCTCCTCTCGCACATCCCGGCGGCCCGCTTCGACGCGTTCTGGGCCGCCGTCGACCGGATGCTCCGGCCCGGTGGCCGCGTCTACGTCTTCGACGAATCGCCCCATGGGCTCTGGCGCGAGGAGGTCGCCGGCGACGAGCCCGAGATCGTCGTCCGCACCCTCCAGGATGGCCGTCGCTTCCGGATCGTGAAGGTCCTGTGGGACCCGGCCGACCTCACGGCCCGCCTGGCCCCGATCGGCTGGACCGCCCGGCTCGTCCGGCGCGACCCGTTCTACTGGGGCACGGTGGAGCGCACGGCCGGGTGATCCCCTAGGCTCGGCGGCCATGGCCAACCGTCCACTCCGCGTCGGGATCCAGCTGCCCGAGGTCGAGCGCGAGGTCCGCTGGCCCGAGTACCTCGCGATGGCGAAGGCGGCCGAGGACGTCGGCTTCGACACGATCTGGCTCGGCGACCACCTCCTGTATCGCTACGAGAACGGCGACACCCGCGGCCCGTGGGAGGTCTGGACGAGCCTCTCGGCGATCGCCGCGAGCACCTCGCGGATCCGCCTCGGGCCGCTCGTCGCGTGCACGGCGTTCCACACCCCGGCGATGCTCGCCAAGCTCGCCTCGACCGTCGACGAGGTCAGCCAGGGTCGCCTGACCCTCGGCCTGGGCGCCGGCTGGAACGAGGCCGAGTTCGCCGCGTTCGGCTTCCCGTACGACCACCGGATCGATCGCTTCGAGGAGGCTTTCACGATCATCCGGACGCTCCTGCAGGATGGCGCGATCGACTTCGAGGGTCGCTACTTCCAGGCGCGCGACGCCGAGCTGCTGCCCCGTCCGCACCGGCCCGGCGGGCCGCCGCTCATGATCGGCAGCAGCGGGCCGCGGATGCTCCAGATCACGCTGCCCCACGTCCAGGCCTGGAACGTCTGGTTCGCCGATACGGGGAACACGCCGGCCGGCGCGGCCGCCCTGGGGCCGATCGTCGACGAGGCCGCCCGGTCGGCCGGCCGGGACCCGTCGGAGGTCGAACGGACCGTGGCCGTCCTCGTCCGCCTGCCCGAGGGCCGGGGCCGTCGCTCGCTCTACTCGAAGGCCGTGCCGCCGCCGCCGCTCGAGGGTTCGGCGGCCCGGATCGCCGACGGGCTCCGGGAGTACGCCGCGGTCGGCCTGGCCGAGGTCCAGCTCGTCGTCGACCCGATCACTCGCGGGTCGATCGAGACCCTGGGCGCCACGCTCGTCGACCTCGACCGGGGGTAGCGACCACCGATCCTGCCCGCGGCGGGTCTGTCACATGGATGCGAGATCGGCGTCCCACCGGCGTGCAGTGCCGGAGGGAGGGCGCGTGGCCAGCTTGGGCCGCAGGGGAGCGAGGACCGTCGCGACGGGGCTCGCCATCGCGAGCATCGTCGGCGCGTGCGTCGCGCAGGCCACGCCGTCGCCGGCGCCGAGCCTGCCCGGACCGTCTCCGAGCGCGACGTCGACACCGGTTCCGACGTTCCCGCCCGTCACGCCCAGGCCCACCGCCGCGCCGGTCACCCCGGGCATCGGCTGGGCCACCGCGAGCACCTCCACCGAGCTCGGGGGCATCGCCCGGATGCTCGATGGGCTCATCGCGATCGGGACCACCGACCGGGGCGGCGTCGTCTGGTCGTCGAAGCACGGCGTCGATTGGCGGGTCGAAGACGACAGCGTGACCTTCGACCGGGTCCGGCCCACCTTCGTCGCGGCGAACGACCACGCCAGCGTGATCGTGGGCTGCGCCCTCGCGGCCTGCGGGACCGATGGCGTCTGGGTCTCCGGGACTCCGTGGCAGCGGGTGGCGGGCAGTCCGTTCGGCCGCGACGAGATCACCCAGCTCGTGGCCGATGACGCTGGCTTCCTCGCGATCGGCCCGAACGTCGTCACGGACCAGATCGAGGCCTGGCAGTCGACCGACGGGCGCACCTGGACGAAGGCCGTCCAGCCACCGAGCAGCGTAAGCAGCAACGCCAACGTGTTTGCGGGCGCAGGGGACCGGTTCCTCGCCGCCGGCCAGGCCGATGGCCACGCCGCAGCCTGGACGTGGCACCTCGGCGACCAGGCGTGGCAGATCAGCCGAATCGATCCGCTGACGGTCTTCGACACCAGCGAAGGCGACTCCGTCGCCGTCGCGGACGGGGTCTTCGTCGTCGGTGGGATGCTGCGCACCGGCTCGTCGGACAACTTCGTTCCGGCCTTGTGGACCTCGACCGACGCCAGCACCTGGACGCGCGTCGACCTGGCCGAGCCCGCGGACGATGTCTGCGAGGGAAGCGGCATCGCCATTGCGGCGGCCGGCCCCGACGGCATCGTCGCGTCGCAGGGCGTCGGCTGCGGAGCCTTCGTCATCACGCCCTCGGGGGGAGTCTCGTTCTCGGCTGGCGATCCCGGCGATGCCGTGGTCGACGGTCCCGCGGGGTTCGAGGGGTACGCGAGCCGCGGGCTGACGCGGATCGGCGGCGTGACGCCGCCCTCGATCCGACGTTCGGGGGCATGGCCGACAACTGGTCGAGCGTGACCGTCCTGCCCGTTCCATCCCCCGAGACCGGCGTCGCCAACCCGTCGGGCCGGATCCTCGTGTTCAGCCCGGGAGCTGCCGCCGGCACGTTGCGGGTCGACCGCTTTGACCCGAAGCGCAATACGTGGACCCGTCGCCCCGACCTCGCCGGTGGGATCCAGGGCGCGAAGGCCGTCGCCGGGAGCGGCGGGATCGTCTACATCGTCGGGGTCACGGTCGACGGCCGGCACGGGCGGACGCTCGCCTACGACGCGACGGCGGGCACCTGGCATGCGCTCGCCCCGATGCCGACGCCAGGGACGGACTTCGGGATCGCGGTGCTTGCCGGGAAGATCTACGTCCTCGGCGGACGCGTCTCGCAGTGCTGCACCGCGAACGGCCACGATGCCCTCGACGTCGTGGAGCGCTACGACATCGCCACGGACAGCTGGACGCGCCTCGGCCGGATGCCGCGGCCCGACGCCGATCCGGGCGCGGTCGCGGCCGTCGCCTCCACGAACGGTACCCAGGGCAGCATCGACGGCGGCTCGCCGGGCACGCCGACGACGCTCTACCTCTTCCTGCCCGAACGGGTCTGGATCTTCGAACCCGCGATCGGGACCTGGACGCCGGGCCCGGCGAGCCTCAGATACGGCGAGACCGGCTCCCGGTGGTCGGGTCGGACGGCATGATCCGGGTCTCGAACTGCACCCGCCACGACGTCTACAACCCGGCCGCGAACCAGTGGCAGGCCGGACAGGCCTTCGCCGGCGGTGGCCGCTGCGGCGCAGTCTCGGTGGCCAGCTCGAACGGATCCGTCTACGTCTTCGGCGGCGACTATCTGCCGAGCCCGGGAAGGACGGTGGTCGCCTACTACTCGGGTGGCGGCTGATAAGCCAGGGATCGGGGCCCGGTCCGGGCCTCAAGGGTGGCTGCTAGGATCGCCTGGCATGCGAAATTCGAATCACGACGACAACGGCGGGCGCCGGAATCGGCGCCAGGACGAGCTGTCGCCGCTCGACAAGCAGATCATCGAGCACCTCCAGGCGGACGGCCGCCGGCCGTTCACCCAGATCGCGACCGCGCTCGAGGTCAGCGAGGCCGCGGTCCGGGCGCGGACGAATCGCCTCGTCGAGCGCGGCTTCCTCCAGATCGTCGGCGTCGCCGACCCGGAGAAGCTCGGCTTCCAGCAGGCCCTAATCGGGGTTCGCTGCGAACCCGGCAAGCTGCTCGACGTCGCGAACGCCCTGGCGGCCCTCGCCGAGATCGACTACGTTGTGATCACCGCCGGCCGCTACGACATCCTCATCGAGGCCGTGGCCGAGGACAACGAGGCGCTCCTGCACTTCCTGAACGACCGGCTCCAGCGGATCCCCGGCGTCCGCGACACCGAGACGTTCACCTACCTCCGGCTGGTCAAGCAGACGTACCAGTTCGGGACGCGCTGACCGAGTCCGGGGAGGCGAGCCGGCGACGGCCGGAGCCGGTGTAGGATCGGCCGGCCGTGGCGACCCTCACAGCCGACCGGTCCCTCGGCCGGTCCACCCCGGAGCCCATCGCACCGAGCCTCGCCGCGCGCGGCGGCATGGCCGTCTGGCGCCTCTTCACCTCGGTCAACTTCGCCGTCGTCCAGATCGTGATGCTGGCCCTGCTCGCGGTCGTCGGGATGACCGTCCGCCAGCTCCCCGACTTCGCGTTCCGCTCGATCGGCGACTACTCGACGGAGATGGCGAAGCTCCGGGCGATCTACGAGCCGGTCCTGGGCAGCGCGGTCGTCGACGTGATGGAACGGCTCCAGCTGTTCCATGTCTTCACGTCGACCTGGTTCAGCCTCGGGCTGATCGTCCTGACAGTCTCGATCCTCCTCTGCACGCTGGACCGGACCCCCCGCCTGTGGCGGCAGTCGGCCGAGATCCGGGTCGTCCAGCCGGACGCGTACTTCGATCCGCGCCTGCCCGACCGGGTCTCGCTCAGCGCCGCCGCCGCGATCACGCCGGCGGCGCTCGGGGCCGCGCTCCGGCGCCGGCGGTTCAGCGTCCGCGAGGAGACGGCGGCGGACGGGACCCGCTTCGTCTACGGCGACCGGAACCGCTGGACGAAGCTCGCGACGCTGATCTCCCACCTCGGCCTGATCCTGTTCCTCGTCGCCGGCCTCGTGACGGCGCGGTTCGGGGACACCCAGGGCCTCGTCGTCGCGAACGGCGACACGCTGACGGTCCAGCCCATCGGCACGCCGAACCTCCTCCTCGTCAAGAACTTCGGGTTCAGCGCCCCGGGCCTCGACACCGGCCAGGCAACCGATTACACAACCGACCTGGCCGTCTACCAGAACGGCCAGCAGATTGCCCGGAAGGTGATCCGGGTGAACGATCCGCTGACCGCCGGCGGCTACACGTTCCACCAGAACGGCTTCGGGCCGGCGCCCGTGCTCGAGATCCGGGACTCGTCAGATGACTCGGTCCTCTGGTCGGGCGCCGTGCCGCTGACCGACGCCGTCTCGGGCCTGCCGTTCGGGGCGATGCCGGTGCCGGGCAAGCCGTTCGGCCTGGAGCTGATCCTCAACCAGAGCGGGGGCGGCGTGGCCCAGCTCGTCGTGCTGCCGTACGCAGTCACCGGCACGAACCCGGACGGGACCGCGGCCACCATCTCCGGGATCCCGATCGCCCTCCAGCCGGGCGAGGCGCAGACGATGACCGGGCTCGGCCTGACCGTCGCGTTGAAGGACATCAGCGCGTACACGCTGCTCATCGCCAAGCAGGATCCGGGGCAGGGGATCGTCTGGTTCGCCTTCGCCGCGCTCCTGGCCGGCCTGGCCATCACGTTCTACCTGCCGCGCCGGCGTGTCTGGGCGCGGTTCCGGGCCGACGGCACCGTCGACCTCGTCGGCCGGGCGGACCGCCACGTCGAGTTCGAGCGGGAGTTCGGCGAGATCATCGACCGCCTGGTCGGGACGGCCGGGACCTCCGGGCCCGGGACGGCCGACGGCGCCTCGGCGGCGGGCGGGCTGCCGCCGGCGTGACCGACCTCGCCGACCTGCGCGCGGCGCTGCTGCCTGCTGCGCGGCAGCTCGGCACCGCCGACCTCGCCGGCCGGCCGATCGCCTGGGTCCGGGTCCTGAAGGCCCGCGTGCCGGCCTTCGACGCCCTCGAGCCGGGTGACCTCGCGCTCGTCCCGGCGCCCGCGCTCGAGGCGCTCGCGCCCGCTTCTGAGGATCGTGCCGCGCTCGTTCGGGCGCTGGCGGGCACGCCCGTTTCGGGCGCGCTCCTCGTGGACGCCGACGGCACCGGATCGAACGGGACCGAGCCGGCGGGACCTGCCTCGGAGGCCCTCGCCGAGGTCGCCGCGGGCCTCGACGTCGCCGGCACGCCCACGCTCCTCGTTCCCCGGACCGAGGTCGGCGCCCTGGAGCGGTCCGTGATCGGCTTCCTCGTCGGGCGCGGCGCCGAGCTCGAACGGCAGGCCGGGCTGCTCGAGTCCGAGCTCCAGCGCCGAGCCCTCGAGGGCGGTGGCCCGGAAGCGCTCGTCGCCGCGATCGCCACGTTCCTCGGTCGGCCGGCGGCCCTCGAAGGGGCTTCGGGCCGGGCGCTCGCGGTGTACGCGCCGCCGGCCGCCCCGGAAGGTGCGGCGCTCGCGACCCGCTACCTGGCCAGGCCGCGCCAGGCGGCCGCTCAGCGGTTCCCGTTGCCGTCGAGCGCGGGCATCGGCGGGGCGCTGGTCCTCCTCGGCGACGCGCCGGCCGGCGAGCTGGGCCGGGTCACGATCGAGCGGATCGGCGGCCTCCTTGCCCTCGAGCTGGCCCGGGACGACGCGGTCCGCGTGGCGGCCGACACGGCCCGCCGAGCCGATGCCCTCCCGGCCGCGGGCCCGCCGTGGGTCGTCCTCGTGGCTCGCCAGCGGGGCACGACCCCAGACGACGAAGGCCCCGAGCGACGGGGGGTCCGGGAAGCGGCGCGGCACGAGGTCCGCCTCCTGGCTCCGGCCCGCCAGATGGCCCTCCGAGGCGATGCCGACAGCCTCGAGCTGCGAGCGATCCTCGCGATCGGACGGCCTGCCGGCGATCGGCCCTCGGACGATCCCGACGGGGTCCCGCTCGCGGGCCGGATCGCCGCGATCCTCGAGCGGCCCGTCGCTCTGTCGCGGCCGTTCAGCTCGCCGGCTGAGCGGCCGGCCGCCGAGGCCGAAGCGCGGGCGACGCTCGAGGCGGCGGTGGCCCTGCCCGAACCCCCGGTCGTGGCCCGGGCCTCGCGCCTAGCGGCCTACCGCCTGTTGGGCGTCCTGCATAACCTGCCGGAGGGCGCTCGCCTGGCACGGGCCCTGCTCGAACCGATCCTCGCCGGCCGGCCGGACGTCCGCCGGGAGCACGTGGCCACGCTCCGCGCCTACCTCGAGCGGGGCGGCGTCAACGAGGCCGCCGCGGCCCTCGGCGTCCATCGGAACACGGTCGCCTACCGGTTGCGGCGGATCGAAGCGGCGAGTGGCTGGCATCTCGAGGACCCGGATCTCCGGGTCGCGCTGTCGATCGCCGTCAGACTCGTGCAAGACGCCTGACTTCCGGGGAGGCGCGACCCAGAATCGACCGCGGATCCGTGGGGGCAGCCCTGCTACGATCGCCTCCCGAAGGTTCATCGCCGCAGTGTTCGTGCGGCTGGCACAACCATGAGGAGGCAGGATCGGTGGTAGCACCCTACGAAGCCGTATCGGGCATCGAGCAGATCGAGGGCGCCCGGGCGAAGGGCATCCGCTTCGTCCAGCTCCAGTTCACCGACATCATGGGCGTCGTCAAGTCGGTGACGATCCCGATCCACCAGCTCGAGGGCTCCGTTCGTCACGGGACGTGGTTCGATGGCTCCTCGATCGAGGGCTTCACCCGGATCGCCGAGAGCGACCAGTACCTCATGCCCGACATGCGGACCTTCTCGGAGATCCCGTGGCTCAAGGGCTCCGGACCGCGCGGCACCGCCCGCGTGATCTGCGACGTCTACACCCCGCGCGGCGAGCCGTTCGCCGGCGACCCCCGCGGCGTCCTCCGCCGCCAGGTCGAGCGGGCCCGGAAGCTCGGCTACATCGTGAACATGGGCCCGGAGCTCGAGTTCTTCCTCTTCCGGCGCGGCGAGGACGGCGCGATCGAGCCGCTCCCTCACGACCAGGCCGGCTACTTCGACTTCTCGACCGATCTCGCCGGCGAGATCCGGCATGACATGGTCGACGCCCTCGAGGCGTTCGGGATCCGGGTCGAGGCGGCTCACCACGAGGTCGCGGCCGGCCAGCACGAGATCGACTTCGAGTACGCCGACGCGCTCCAGACAGCCGACAACGCGATCACGTTCAAATTCACCCTCAAGGCCATCGCCCAGCAGCACGGCCTGTATGCGACGTTCATGCCGAAGCCGATCCACGGGATCAACGGCTCCGGGATGCACACCCACCAGAGCCTCTATTCGATCGCGGAGGGCCGGAACAGCTTCGCCGACGCGGAGTCTTCATACGGCCTGTCGCCGATCGCCAAGAGCTACATGGCCGGGATCCTGGCCCACGCCCGCGGGATGATCGCGGTCCTCGCGCCGCTCGTGAACAGCTACAAGCGGCTGGTTCCGGGCTACGAGGCCCCGACGTACCTGACCTGGGGCCGGACGAACCGCTCGGCGCTCATCCGGGTGCCGATGGTCTCGCCGGGCAAGTCCATCGAGGGCACCCGGGTCGAGGTCCGCTGCCCCGATCCTTCCTCGAACACGTACCTCGCCTTCTCGGCGATGATCGCGGCCGGTCTCGATGGCGTCGAGAAGGGCCTCGAGCTCGGCGAGCCGGTCGAGGAGTCGCTGTTCGAGATGGACGCCGCCCAGATCGCCGCGAAGGCCATCCGGGAGCTGCCTGGCACCCTCGGCGACGCACTCGACGAGCTGGAGAAGGACGAGGTCATCCGGGACGCGCTGGGCGACCATGTCTTCAGCCACTTCATCGAGGCGAAGCGCGACGAGTGGGACGAGTACCGCACGCAGGTCTCCGACTGGGAGGTCGAGCGCTACCTCGAGCAGTTCTGACCTGATCCGGGCCGGCCACGCCGGCCCACCGCCACGGGAACGAGCGAGCGGCCGGCCCAACCGGCCGCTCGTTGGCGTCTAGGCCCGGGGCGATCGGGGACGGAGGCCGCGGACGAGGAGCTCGGCGAGGTCCTGGACGTAGCGCGTCGTCGGGGGTCGCTTCTCGGCGAGGATCGCGACGAGCTGGGCACCGAGCAGGACGTCGAGCGCGAGATGCGGATCCAGCGACGGATCGAAGCCCTGGGCGGCGGCCTGCTGGGCGTACAGTGCCGCGAACCGCTGGCGATTCGGGGCGATGTCGTCGAAATCGACCTGGGGCGGGTCGGCGAGGACGGCGGCGAAGAGCTCGGGGAGTGCCGGGATGAAATGCGGTCCCGCCACGACCCGGTGGGCGAACTCGGTCCCGGCGCGCAGGTCGGTGGCGATGTCGCCGGTGAGGGGGTACGGATCGCCGCCCGCGGCCGCCCGGACCACCGCGCCGAGGAACGCCTCGGCGGAGTGCCAGCGGAGGTAGATCGTCGCCCGCGAGACGCCGATCCGTTGCGCGACCCCGCTGACCGTGACGCCGGCAAGGCCGTGGAGCTCGAGCAGCTCGACCGCGGCGCCGAGGATGCGGGCGTCCATCTCAGGATCGCGCGGTCGCCCCGCGTGGCGGGCTGGCCCCGTCGTCCCGTCACCGGTCGTCGTCGAGTGGACGGTCGTCATGTCGCGACCCTAACACACTTCTCGTCTATTTCGATACTAGACGCTCTGTATAGTAATATGGTAACGTTCCACCCGCGGCGACCGTGATGACCCCCCGCGTCGCGGGTCCCCGCCGCCGCGTCTCGCCCTCCGCTGAGGCGCGGCGATCCAGTCAGCCCCAGACCCTGGAGCCCTTCGCCTGATGTTCGCCGCACCGGATCCCAGCGAGAACGACGATCCCGCCGAGCTCGACCGCGCGGCGGTCGTGTCGGAGCTCGCCCGGACGACCCAGCTGCTCCAGACGATCATCGACAGCTCGCCCTTCGCGACGATGGCGTTCGACCGGGAGCAGCGGATCGTCCTCTGGAGCGGCGGCGCCGAGCGGCTCTTCGGCTGGACGCCCGACGAGGTGCTCGGCAAGGCGATCCCGGCGGGCATGGTCCCGGCCGGCGATCGCGGCTCCTCGCAGGCCCGGATCCGACGCACGCTGAAGGGCGCGCCGGTGTCCGGCGACCTCGTGATCCGGCGGACGAAGGACGGTCGCGAGATCGCGGTCGAGATCCACGCCGGTCCGCTCCTCGACGACGCGGGCCGGACGATCGGCTATGCCGGGCACATGGTCGACGTCACCCGCCTCCGCGAGGTCGAGCTCGACCTGGCCCTTGTCGGCCGCGTCGCAGGCACCCTCGCCGGAGCGGTCGCGCGGGTCTCGTCCGATGACCCGATCGAGACGACCGCCCAGGCCATCTGCGACGAGCTCCGGAGCCTCCCGTCGGTCGATCTCGCCGCCGTCGGTGCCTTCCACAATGGCGCCGACACGGACGTCCTGGCGGCCAGCGCCGAGCCTGGCATCCCGATCACCGCCGGGGCGAGCCTGCCCGTCCACCGCAGCCGCGCGCTCCGCGAGCGGGCCGCGTCCGGACCGTGGGCTCAGGAGTGGGACCCGCTGCCCGAGGACGGGGCGTGGGGTCGGGCGATGACGGCGGCCGGGATCCGGGCCTTCGCCTTCGGTCCGATCGTGCACGGCGGCCACCTCGACGGCGGGATCGTCATCGGCACCCGGGATCCCTCCTTCGCCCGGACGCTCGTGGACAAGTGGGCCACGCTCGTCGACTTCAGCACCGCGCCGAGCGCGCTCCTGGCCGAGCGCCTCCACGCCCACCGCCACCAGCGGGAGATCCGGGAATCGATCGCGGGGATCATCGCCGAGCGCGCGTTCGGGCCGGCCTTCCAGCCGATCGTCGAGCTCGCAAGCGGTGACGTCATGGGTCACGAGGCCCTGACCCGGTTCACCTCGGGTCGCCGGCCCGACCTCGTCTTCGCCGATGCCCAGGCGGCTGGGATCGGGATCGACCTCGAGCTCGCGACGCTGGAGGCGGCGATCGCGGCGGCCCACGGCCTGCCCGCCGGGCGCTGGCTCGACGTGAACGTGTCACCGCAGCTGCTCGACGACCCGGCCGCGCTGCGCGCCGTCCTGTCCGTCGCCGATCGGCCCGTCGTGCTGGAGATCACGGAGCACGAGGTCATCGGCGACTACGACGCCTTTCGGGCCGCGGTTCGCTCGCTCGGGCACGACATCCGGCTCGCCGTCGACGACGCCGGCGCCGGCGTCGCGAACTTCGGCCACATCATCGATCTCGGGCCGGACTTCGTGAAGCTCGACCAGAGCCTGATCCGGCGGGTCAACGCCCACCTCGGCCGGCAGGCGCTCATCGTCGGGATGCGCTATTTCTCGCGAGCGTCCGGCTGCCGCCTCGTCGCCGAGGGCATCGAGACCGAGGAGGAGCGGCGGACCCTCCTCGAGCTCGGGATCGAGTTCGGCCAGGGCCACTGGTACGGCGAGCCCGAGCCGGTGCGCGTGAGGCCGAGCGCCGTCAACTGACATCGGGCAGGATGACGGGGTGACCCCGGCCCGAGCCCACCGCATCCGGCCGAACGTCACGCTCGGGCTCCTCGCCGTCGCCCACGCCGTCAACCACGCCCAGGCCGTCCTGCTGCCGCTGATCTTCATCAAGATCATCGAGGAGTTCGGGGTGACGGCCGAGTCGATCGCGTTCCTCTCGGCGCTCGGGTCGATCAGCGCCGGGCTCGTCCAGCTGACCTTCGCCGACCTGACGCGGCGGATGCCCCGGCGCCTGATCATGGGGGTCGGCGGGCTTCTCTTCGGCACCGCGTTCGCCCTCCAGGGCGCGGCCACGAGCTTCGCGACCTTCGCCGTCACGAACGTCGCGTCCCGGATCGGCGGGGCGCCGCAGCACCCGGTCGGCAACGCCCTCCTGGCCGAGCAGTTCCCGCCGGAGCGGCGGGGGATGGCGATCAGCGCCCACATCGCCGGCGGCAACGTCGGGACGGTCGTGGCCGGGGTCCTCGGCGCGGCCCTCATCGGCGTGCTCGGCTGGCGGGGTGTGTCGGTCCTGTTCGGGGTCCCGGCGGCGATCATCGCGCTGGCGATCCTCCGGTGGGTCCGCGAGACGGGCGAGGACCGCGTGGCCGCGATCGCCGAGGGCTCCGTCCGCTCGGGCCTCCGGACGATCTGGCGGGACCCGACGATCCGCCGGATCTACCTCGCCTCCATCTTCGGCGGCGGCGGTCGCGGGCTCGGGACCGCGAACCTCTTCGCCCTGATCTACCTGACCCAGGTCCTGCTCCTGCCGGACTCGGTGACCAGCGTCATGTACGCCGGCCTCGTCATCCTGTCGGTGCCGATGCCGCTCGTCGCCGGCTGGCTGTCGGACCGCCTCGGCCGGCGACCGGTGATCATCGGCGCCTACGTCGGCGGCGCCGTCGGGTTCCTCGCCTTCATCGCGGCCGGCTCGAGCCTCGTCGGGCTGTGGATCGGCCTCGTGATCATGGGCCTGTTCTCGTTCGCCGAGAGCCCGCAGCTCCAGGCGCTCCTCGCCGATGTCGTCTCGACCCCCCTCCGCGACGTGACCTTCGCGGTCTACTTCACCCTGGCGTTCGGCGTCGGCTCGCTGTGGGTTGCGCTGTACGGCGCGATCATCCAGGTCCTTGGCGAGGGCTCCGGCCTGCCGGTGGTGTTCGTGCTCATGGCGGTCTCGTTCCTGGCCGCCGGCGTGATCATGTGGCCGGTCCAGGGACCGCTGCCGGGACCCGTCCCGGAGGTCGAGCCGGTCGAGTCGGTCTGACTTGGTATCATCCGCGAGCCCTTCAAACGGGCGACCTCGGTCGGGGCGTGGCGCAGCTTGGTAGCGCGCATCGTTCGGGACGATGAGGTCGGAGGTTCAAATCCTCTCGCCCCGACCACTGACGAAAACAGTCCGAACTCCTCATGAATGGCCGCGCCTGGCCGTGACTGAGTGCGTGGGCGGACAGGCGCGCGACTGCCTCGTGGAGCCCACACGGATCGGTTCACGGTCGCATGGTCTTCGACTGCGCAGGCGCCCGCCGGACGTGGGCCCGGGCAACGGCCTATCTGCCGCGTCGCATTGCCCAGATCGCCGCGCCGACCGCGACCAGCGCCACGGCAGCGATCTCGACTGCCAATGTGCCCGAGAACGTAAAGCCGAAGAGCGTCATTGCCATGAACATCGCGAGAGGCCTCCTCGGATCGCCCAAGTCATCGATAGGGCCGCATGGCCTAGGCAAGACCAAATGGCCTCGACCGCGCCATCGGGCGGTGTAGTACAGGTTCGTCGATGTGCGCCTCAGCAAAGCCGATCAGGCCCTCACATCGACGTGTGTTGCCCGAACCTGGGCACCACACGCCTCGAACGCTTGAGCGCCAGGCGCCGGGGGCGAGCTGTCACCGCCCGGAACCGGGCTCCTTCCAGATCGCGAACGGCAAGAGCGCCGTGGGGCAGGGCCGTTAGCCCCGAGCGGAACGCCCTCAGGCCTGGGCAATCACGCCGAGGGCGACGCGGAACCCCTCGCGCCGCTGGGCGAGCGACAGGAGCGTGCCCTGGCCGCCGGGCGGGTCGCCCGGGAACCACCGAACCCACTCCTCGTTGAAGCTGTCGAACTCGGTGGAGTCCTTCAGCGACCAGTTCGCCCAGACGACCTTGTCGAGCGACGAGCCGGCCTCCTCGAGCTTGCGCTTGAGGTTCGTGAGGCACTGCCGCGTCTGCTCCCGGACGCCGCCCGCCACGACCTGGCCGCTCTCGGGGTCCACGGGGCCGATCGCGTTCACGTAGACCATCCCGCCCGCCGTGACCGCCTTGCCGAGGCCGATCTTCACGGCCCGCAAGGCGGCGGCGCGGGTGGACTCCTCGGACTGCCAGCGGCCCTTGCCCTTCGGGATCGGCTTCGTCGGGTCGAGCGGCGGGATGCCGAACTCGCCGGGCGGCAGCTCGACGCCGGCCGACTTGAACGCGCCCATGAACGTCGGCCGATGGCCGGTCGACTTCATCTCGCCGATGACCTTGCCCTTCTCGTCGACCCCGTGCGCCTCGAACGCGAAGATGTCCTGGGTCAGGATCTCGTCGTCCTCGATCCCCAGGACCTCGGTGATGTTGACGATCTTGCGCGAGCCGTCCTTGAGCCGGGCGGTGTGGACGATGAGGTCGACCGCCGAGGCGATCTGCTCGCGGATCGCTCGCAGCGGCAGCTCGTAGCCGGTCATCAGGATCATCGTCTCGAGCCGCCGGAGCATGTCCCGGGTCGTGTTCGCGTGGCCGGTCGACAGGGAGCCGTCGTTGCCGGTCGTCATCGCCTGGATCATGTCGAGGGCCTCGCCGGACCGGCACTCCCCGACGATGATCCGCTCCGGCCGCATGTGGAGCGCGTTTCGGAGGAGGTCCCGGATCGTGATCTCGCCGGCGCCCTCGATGTTCGGCGGGCGCGCCTCGAGGGTCACGACATGCTCCTGGTTGAGCTGGAGCTCGGCGGCGTCCTCGATCGTGATGATCCGCTCGCCCTCGGGGATGAACTGGGAGATCACGTTCAGGGTCGTCGTCTTGCCGGAGCCCGTGCCGCCCGAGACGAAGATGTTCAGGCGGGCCTCGACGCAGGCCCGCAGGAACTGGAAGGTCTCGGCGCTGGCAGTGCCGAACGAGATCAGGTCGTCGACGGTGTACGGCGTCGCAGAGAACTTGCGGATCGTGATGACCGGCCCGACGAGGGAGAGCGGCTCGATGATCGCGTTCACGCGCGAGCCGTCGGGCAGCCGGGCATCGACGCGAGGGCTGGTCTCGTCGATGTGGCGGCCCATCGGGGCGATGATCCGGTCGATGATCCGGCGGACGTGCTCGTCGTTCAGGAAGACGACGTCGACCTTCTGGATCTTGCCCTTGCGCTCGATGTAGACCTGGCGCGGGCCGTTGACCATGACCTCGGTGATCGTCGGGTCGGCGAGGTACGGCTCGATCGGTCCGAAGCCGCTGATCTCGTTGACCACCTCCTCGACGAGCCTGTTGCGCTCCTCGCGGGTGACCGCGAACTCGTGGCTGGTGATGATGCGATCGACGATGCCGGTGATCCGGCTGAGCGCGTCGGCCGCGTCGGCGGCATCGAGGAGTTCGTCGAAGGCGCCCTCGACCTCGGTCTGCACGAGGTCCCGGATCTCGGCGATGAGGTCGCCGCGCGCCCGTTGGACGGGCTTGCGCGGTGTCGGCTCCGTCTTCGTGACGGTCGCGACCGCGGTGTCGGCGCCCTTGCGGTGCCGCTCGACCCGCTGGAGCAGGGACATGTGCCTCTCGAACCCCCCGACCTGCCGGGCGTCCGGGCCCGGGCAACGTGGCCGGAAGAATACCCCCGGACGCAAGGATCATCCGTCCCCGGACCATCCGCCGGTGATCGGCGGCAACGTCGCCGCCGGTCCGGTCAGGATCGGGACGGTTCGGTCAGGTCGCGCTCCAGCCGGCCAGGTCGACGATCCGCAACACCAGCAGCGCCGCGAAGGGTTGCTCGCGGTATTGCGGGTAGCGGCCGGCGAGGCTCGCCGCCAGGGCGGCGACCGTGGGCCCCGGCGGCTCGATCCGCTCGAGCTCCAGGCGGACCCACCAGAGGCGGGACCAATCGGCCGGGTCCCAACGCTCGACGAGGAAGGTGGCCCGCGGATCGCGGTCCAGGTTGCGGCTGCGGCCCAGGCTCGTTGACGCCTTCGGTTTCACGGTGTCGACGGGGATCGCCAGCAGGTCGCCGTCGATGACGAAGCAGGCGGGCACGAGGTCCGGTGCACCGTCGAAGCCGATGGTGGCGAGGACGCCGTGGTCGGCGGTCAGGGCACGACGGCGGGCCTCGGCGTTCGAGAGGCGCATCGGTCCATTCTGTCCGCCCTGCGGGAGGCCCATGCGTCAGACTGGCCCCGTGACGGCCGGCACCAGGGGCTGGGGGCGCGACTTCGATCCGGACCGGCTCGCCCGGCTCGAGCTCGGGATGTGGAAGGCCTACTACCGTCGGCAGGGCCCGCTGCTGTTCCGGCTCCTCGTTCGGGCCAATCGGGAGCAGGCCCGCGTCGACTGGCTTCGGGCGATCGGCGCCGCGTTCTGGCTCGCCTGGGCGGCTGTCCGCTTCGGTCGCTCGGCCGGTAGCTATGACCGGTACGAACCTCCGATCGCGCGCGGCTACCGGCTGCTCGGCCTGCCGGCCAGCGTCGACATCGACGAGGTCGCCCGGCGCGAGCTCCGTTGGTGGGTGGTCCGACGCGAGATCGGCCTGGCGGCAGGCGCGGCTGCCGGTGAGGCGATCACGGCGCTCTACAGCGCGGTCTACGACCTCCCCGAGGACGCGGTCGCCGAGGCCGGCCGGCTGCGCGGCGAGGCGGCCGAGGTCCGGGACCGCGGCGCGACCGCCGATCCGCACGGGCCGACCGGCGCCGGGCTCGCGTACTGGCCCGAGGTCGCGCGCCTGCTCCTTGCTTCCTACGCGAGCCTCCACCGGGCCGTGAACGCCCCGACCGGGCCGGACGCATCCGCCGCCGACGCATCCGGCGAGCCCGACGCCGCGTAGCACGGACGTGGACCTCGCCCCGCTGCTCGGCCTCCTCGGGCTCCTGTTCGTGAAGGAAGCCGGTCTCCCCATCCCGATCCCGGGCGACCTCCTGGTGCTCGCGGCGGGGGTGGCCGCGGCCTCGAATGGGTCCGCCGCACCGCTGCAGCTGGCGGCCATCCTCGCCGTGGGCTTCCTCGGCGGCAGCCTCCAGTTCCTGCTCGTGCGGGGCGCCCTTCGACGGCCGCTCCTCGCCCTCGTGGCGCGCGTCGGCGTGTCGCGCGATCGGCTCGACCGCCTCGCCGACTGGCTCCGCCGGCGCGGCGCTCGGGGCGTCGCGGTGGCCCGGGCGACGCCCGGCCTCCGGATCGGGGCGGTCACGGCGAGCGGTCTGGCGGCGCTGCCGTATCCGTCGTTCCTGGCCGGGCTTGTGGTCGGCAACGGCGTCTTCGTCGGCGGTCACTTCGCGCTCGGGTACGTCATCGGTGCGCCGGCCCTGGAGCTCATCCGGTTCCTCGGCGGGGCCGCGGTCGGGGTCGTGGTGGTGGTGGGCCTGGCGCTGCTCGGGGCGATCGGCTGGGCCTGGCTGCGGAGGCGCCGCCGGTCGCGTGCCGCGGTCGACCCCACGCTGCCACTGGCGAGCGCGGGAGCCTGCTCCGAGGCGGCCTGCCCGGCCTGCCTGGCCATCGGCCTGCTGGAGACGCGATCCGCCTCGACGCATCACGCGGCGATGACCGGTCCGGCCTAGGATCTGGGGTCTCGCCCGCCGCGTTCGCTGGAGGCTCGTGCCGTGGCCGTCATCGTGTCGTCGTTCACCGGATTCCGACCGGATGCGGTGGAGTTCCTGGCCGAGCTCAGCCAGCACAACGAGCGGGCCTGGTTCCAGCCGCGGAAGGGCGACTACGAGCGACTGCTCAAGCAGCCCCTCGAGGCCCTGTGCGTCGCCCTCGATGACGTCTTCCGGTCGCGCGCGATCCCCCTGGCCGCCGACCCCGCGAAGTCGCCGTTCCGGATCTACCGCGACGTCCGCTTCTCGAAGGACAAGTCCCCGTACAAGACCAATATCGGAGCCAGCTTCCCGTACGTCGAGCGGACGGCCACGGGCGAGCCGGTCCCGATGGGCGGCCACCATGGCGGCGGGTACTTCCACCTGGCGCCGGGCGAGATCTATCTCGGGGGCGGGATGTGGCACCCGGATCCCGGACCCCTCGCCGCGTGGCGCCAGGAGGTCGACGCCCACCCGAAGCAGGTCCATGCCGCGATCGAGGATCCGGCGTTCGTCGCGAACTTCGGCGAGGTCGGCGGCGACCGCTCGAAGCGGATGCCCGCCGGGTTCGCCCCGGACCATCCCGACGCCGCGCTGCTCACCCTAAAGGACGTCACGTTCGGCAAGCGGCTCTCGGACGGGGAGGCCTTCTCGCCGGACCTGCCCGCGATCCTGGCCGATGCCCTCGGGTCCGCCGTCCCGCTGCTTCGCATCCTGGCCGGCCTCGGCGGCTGACCCGCTCGATCCCGGCCCGATCCACCAGAGGAGCCCGCGCCATGTCATCCGCCTCGAACAGCATCACGATCAACCGCGCCCCGGCCGACGTGTTCGCCTACCTCGCCGACGGCCTCAACGGCCCGAAGTGGCGGCCGGGCGTCCTCGACATCGCCCACGCCTCGGGCCAAGGCGTCGGCGCGGTCTACCGCCAGGGCGTGAAGGGTCCCGGTGGCCGCCGCATCGATGCCGACTACGAGATCACCGCGTACGAGCCGCCGCGCCACCTGGCATTCAAGGCGATCGCCGGACCGGTTCGGCCGACGGGCGAATACCGCCTCGGAGCGGCCGGTGACGGGACGAAGCTGACGTTCTCGCTGGCGGCCGAGCTGACCGGCATCAAGAAGCTGCTCATGGGGGGCGCCGTCCAGTCGACGATGGATGCCGAGGTGGCCAACCTCTCGCGCCTCAAGGCGGCGCTGGAGGGCTGATCCGAGTCGACCGGAATCCGCACGTCCGGGGAGCCGGACCGGAACCTCCGTCTCAGGCGACTCTCATGAACGTCGGCTGTGATGGCCAGGATGACCGATCGCGCCGTGCGCCGACCTGACGTCGGGCCGTTGGCCGCCCCGCTGCCCCTTGCCGTCGCGCGACCCTCCGTCGATCGCCTGTCGATGGCCGGGCTCGCGGCCCTGTCCGGTGTGCTCTACGTCTTCAACCTGACGGTCTCCGGCTACGCCAACACGTACTACTCGATGGCGGCCCAGGCTGCGAGCCGGTCGCTGTCGGCGATGTTCTTCGGAGCCCTCGACAGCTCCGGCTTCATCACCCTCGACAAGCCGCCGCTGGCGACCGCCCTCATGGGCCTCTCGGTCCGGCTCTTCGGGCTGAGCTCGTGGTCGATCCTCCTGCCCGAGGCGCTCGCCGGCGTCGCGACCGTGCTCGTGCTGTACCTGGCCGTCAAGCGCTCGTTCGGGCAGCCCGCGGCGGTCCTGGCGGGCGTCCTCATGGCCCTGATGCCAGTCTCGGTCCTGATCTTCCGGTACGACAACCCCGACGCCATCCTCGCGCTCCTGCTCGTCAGCGCCGCCTGGGCGCTCGGGCGCGGTCTCGAGCGCGGCGCGATTCGCTGGGCGCTCCTCGCCGCGTTCCTGATCGGTCTCGGGTTCCTGACGAAGTACCTCCAGGCCTGGCTCGTCCTGCCGGCCTTCGGCCTGACCTGGCTCGTGGCCGCCCCGGGAACCATCTGGCGGCGCATCGGCGGGCTCGCCGCCGCCGGCGTCACCGTCGTCGTGTCGAGCTTCTGGTGGGTCGCGATCGTCGAGCTGATCCCGGCCGCGGACCGGCCGTACATCGGCGGCAGCACGAACAACTCGGTCCTGGAGCTGATCTTCGGCTACGACGGCCTCGGCCGGATCTTCGGCAACACGCCCGGCGGATCCGGGCTCAGCTCCGGCCTCGACGGGCTGACCAACCTCGGCGGCGGCCCCGGCGCCGGCGGTCCTGGCGGCGGCCCGGGCGGGCCGGGCCCCGGGAACGGCTTCGGCTTCGGCGGCGAGCCCGGGCTCCTGCGGCTCTTCAACAACCTGTTTGCGGGGCAGATCGCCTGGCTCCTACCGGCCGCGGTCCTGTCGATCGCCGTCGCCGTGCTGATCCACCGGCGTTCCCACCGGACCGATGCGCGGCTGGCCGGCTACCTGCTGTGGGGCACCTGGCTCGGGGTGAACGGCCTCGTGTTCAGCTTCATGTCCGGGATCATCCACTCCTACTACACGGTCGCCCTCGCCCCGGCGATCGCGGCACTGGTCGGCGCGGCGGCGGTCGACCTCTGGGAACGCCGACGGACGTCGACCCTGGCCGGGCTGTCCCTCGGCGCCGGGATCCTCGCGACCGGCGTCACGGCCTGGGCGATCCTCGACCGTACGCCGGGCTTCGTCCCGGGGCTCGGGATCGGCATCGTCGCGATCTCGGTCGCGGCGGCGATCCTCGTCGCGATCCCGCCCGACTCGATCGGCCCGACCTTCGCCCGCGCGGCCATCGCCTTCGCGCTCATCGCCACGCTCGCTGCGCCCGTCGCGTATGCCGCGGAGACGATGAGGACCGCCTACGCCGACGGCGATCCGCAGGCCGGGCCGGCCGCCGCGGGGCAGGTCCGCGGCCCCGGTGCCTCGGTGCTCGCGCGCGAGGACGACCTCAGCCGCTATCTCGTCGACCATCGCGGCGACGCCCGCTGGATCGTGGCCGTCACGAGCGCCTCGGACGCCGCTGGGATCCAGCTCGCGACCGGCGAGCCGGTCATGGCGATGGGCGGCTTCACGGGCAGCGACGCGGCCCCGACCCTCGATCAGCTCAAGGCGCTCATCCGGAGCGGCGAGCTGCGCTACGTCCTCGTCGGCAACGGTCCGAACGGTATCGGTCCCGGCGCGTCGCTCGACGGCGCGAACCGGCTTGCCTGGGTCCGGACGACGTGCCAGCCGGTCGCGCTGTCCGCCAGCCAGGGCAGCCTGTACGACTGTGCGGGCGCGGCCGGATGACGCTGTCCAGCCGAGCGATTCCGCGGCCCCCGCAGCCGGCCCAGCCGCGCCGCCGACGTGTGCCGCTGCCACGCGCCTGGCCGGTGGTCGCGCCCGACGTCGTCTGGGTGCTGGCCCTCAACGGCCTGCTCATCGCGGCGATGTGGATTCGCCACGGTGGTCTCGACGATCTCGGCGCCCCCGGAGCGATCCTCACCGCGATCGGCCAGCTGACCGGGCTCTACGCCGCGTATCTCGCGCTGATCCAGCTCGTCCTCATGTCCCGGAGCCCGTGGCTCGACCAGCTGTTCGGCATGGACCGGCTGGCCTGGGCCCACCGCTGGCTCGGGTTCGGCACCGTCTGGCTCATCGTCGCCCATGGCATCTTCACGGTCGTCGGGTACGCTTTCGGCGACGGTCGCGGGATCCTCGACGAGGCGGTGCTGATCGTCACGACCTACGCCTGGGTGCTGCCGGCGACGATCGGCGGCGTCCTGTTCGTGGCCATCGGCGTCAGCTCGGTGCGGGCGGCCCGGGCGAGCCTCTCGTACGAGGCCTGGTTCCTGCTCCACCTCCTCGCCTACGCCGCGATCGCCCTGGGCTTCATGCACCAGCTCCTCGTGGGCAGCGACTTCATGCACGACCCGCTCGCCCGCGTCTACTGGATCGGGCTGTATGCGGTCGCCGTGGCGATGATCGTGATCTTCCGATTCGGCCAGCCGATCGCCCTGAACCTCCGCCACGGGCTACGGGTGGCGCGGGTCGTCCGCGAAGGGCCCGGCCTGACCTCGATCTACGTCACCGGCCGGCGGCTCGAGACGCTCGCGGTCCGGTCCGGCCAGTACTTCGTCTGGCGCTTCCTCGCCGGCCCGAGCTGGTGGCACGGGCATCCGTTCTCGCTCTCCTCGGCACCGAACGGCGAGTGGCTGCGGATCACGGTCAAGGCGCTCGGCGACGGCACTCGCGCCCTCCAGCGGCTCGAACCCGGGACCCGCGTCTGGGTCGAGGGTCCTTACGGCGTCATGACGGGTGCCCGGCGCCGGCGACGCCGGGTCCTGCTGATCGCCGGCGGGATCGGCATCGCCCCGCTTCGGGCCCTCGTGGAGTCGCTGCCGGCGGGGCCCGGCGAGATGACGCTGCTCTATCGCGCCCGCGAGCCGAAGCACGTCGTCTTCCGCGAAGAGCTCGATGCCCTGGCCTCGCTTCGCGGCATCACGGTCCACTACCTCGTCGGCCGGCGTGGCTCCGCCGACATGCCCGGCGACCCGCTCTCCGGCCGCGCCCTGCGAGAGACCGTGCCCGACATCCGCGACCGCGACGTCTACCTCTGCGGGCCGGTCCCGATGATGGATCGCCTCGAGGCGACGTTGCGCGGCCTCGGCCTCGGCCGGCGCCAGATCCATGCCGAGCGGTTCGCGTACTGATGACCATGTCCGCGAACGCGCTGACCGCCCGCATCGGCCTGGCCCTGGCGTCGCTGCTCCTCGGGGCGGCGCTCGTCATGGGCTTCAAATCGCCCGACTCGACGACCGTGGCTGGCGGCGACCAGACAGGCACGGGTTCGACCTCCGGTACGGGCTCCAGCTCCGGCGGCACGAACACATCTGGCGGGCGGACCGCGTCCGGCGGCACGGCCACGTCCGGCTCGGGCGCGGCCGGCACGCAGACCGTTTCCGGCACCCTCATCCAGACCCGGTACGGCGACGTCCAGGTCCAGGTGACCGTCGCGAACGGCAAGATCACCTCGGTCACCGCGCTGGCCCTGCCATCCGGGGGGCGCTCGGGAATGATCTCGGCCTACGCCGAGCCGATCCTGACCAACGAGGCCCTGAGCGCCCAGAGCGCCCAGATCAACCTCGTGTCCGGCGCGACCTACACGAGCACCGCCTACGAGCAGTCGCTCCAGGCGGCCCTCGACCAGGCCGGCGTGTGATCGAGGGGGCCGGGCGCGTCGTCCGGGTCGAGCGCCTGATGGGCACGGTCGTCACGGTCGACGTCCGTGACCCGGCGTCGACTGCGAGCGTCGATCCGGTCCTGGACGCCTTCTTCGACGAGCTCGCCCACCACGAGCAGGTCTTCTCGCCCTGGATCGCCGACAGCGAGATCAGCCGGATCTCGGACGGCCGGCTCGACGAGGCCGAGGCGAGCGACGATGTCCGATTCGTCCTGTCGGCCTGCGACCACCTGCGCCTGGTCAGCGGCGGCGCCTTCGACGTGCGCGGCCATCGCGCCGACGGCCGGCTGGACCCATCCGGGTTCGTGAAGGGCTGGGCGGTCGAGGAGGCCGTCCGCCACCTCGACGACGCGGGGCTCCGGCACTTCGCCGTGAACGCCGGTGGCGACATCCTCTCTCGGGGCGACGCCGAGCCCGGCTCCGGCGGGGGCTGGCGCGTCGGCATCCGCGATCCCGAGGACGACCGAGAGGTCGTCAGGATCCTCCGGGTCCGGGGCCTCGCCGTCGCCACGTCCGGGCTGTACGAGCGCGGCGCCCACATCCAGGATCCGCGGACGCCGGACGATGGCAGCGACCCGGCCCTCGCCAGCCTGACGGTCGTCGGCCCGAGCCTCGGCTGGGCCGACGCGTACGCGACCGCTGGCTTCATCCTGGGCGACGGCGCGCTCGACTGGGTCGACGCCCGGCCCGGGTACGGGGCGCTCGCGGTGTGGCCCGACCGCCGCCTCGGCTGGACCATGCGGCTCGATCCGATCGTCCAGCCGCTCGAATGGCGAGATCCCGTCACCGAGCCCGCGATCTCACGAACTTCTCACGCACCGGGGCTTACATCGTCAGCGTGAACACCGACCCGATCCTCACCGACGACGAGCTGGCTCCTCCTCCCTCGCTCGCCGACCCGGTGTTCCCGCCGGCGAACCCGCGGCCACCTCGCCGTGGTCGGGGGTTCGCCGGCACCATCCTGGTCACCAGCCTGCTCTCCGCCGTCCTTGCCTCGGCCGGGACCGCGGCCATCGTCGAGCACCAGATCGCCGCCGCCCCCACCGGGACCGCGAACGCGGTCACGACCGGGGCCGGCGCTCCGACCGCCGCCGCTGGCAGCCCCGCGCCGGCCGTCGCCGAGGACATCACCGCGGTGGTCGCGAAGGCCAAGGCATCGGTCGTGACGATCACCGTCACCGGGCTGTCGGGCGACGGCCTGTCGCCGTTCAACGTCCCGACGACGGGCGTCGGCTCGGGCGTGATCCTGACCAGCGACGGCTACATCCTCACGAATCGCCACGTGGTCGAGGGCGGCACGTCGTTCACGGTCACGCTCCTCGATGGGCAGCAGCTGCCCGCGACGGTCGTGAAGACCTCCGACACGACCGACCTCGCGCTCGTGAAGGTCGACGCGACGGGTCTCGCCGCCGCGACGATCGGCAGCTCCGACGGCATCCAGGTGGGCCAGACCGCGATCGCGATCGGCAGCCCGCTGGGCACGTACACCGAGACGGTCACGAAGGGCATCGTCTCCGGGCTGAACCGGCAGATCACCGTCACCGACGACACCACGCATCGGCCGGTGACCCTCAATGGCCTCATCCAGACCGATGCGGCGATCAACCCGGGCAACAGCGGCGGCCCGCTGCTCGATATTACGGGCGCCGTGGTCGGCATCGACACGGCGGTCGCGACGAGCGCCGAGGGTCTCGGCTTCGCGATCCCGATCTCCGCCGCGAGCGATCTCATCCACCTGGCCCAGACGGGCAGCGCGGCCTGACCCACATCCAATGAGCCCAGCATGACCCTGCCACCGCGGGCCCCCGCGACGGACGCAGACCCGGTTGGCGCGTTCTTGCCGGTTCCCCCGGAGCCGACACCGTCCGGCGTGCCAGGGTCGGGACTGACCACCTCTCCGACATCGGTTCGCGTCGTCCGGTGGGTCAACGTCGCGCTCGGCCTCGCCCTGGCCGTCGCCATCGGTGGCGTGGCCTTCGCCGCGGGCCGGATGACGGCACCCCAGGCGGCCGCCGCGGGCGCCAACGGTCGCAATGGCGCGGGCCGGGTGTTCGCCGGCGGCGAGTTCCCGGGTGGCTTCGGCGGGAACGGGGCAGTCCCGGGCGCCGGCATCGGCCGCACGGGCGCGTTCGGTGGCGGGGCCTCGATCCAGGGCACCGTGACCGCGATCAGCCCGACGTCGATCACGGTCCAGACGGCCGGCGGCCAGTCGGTCACGATCGCCCTCGACAGCACCACGACCTACCATCAGCAGGCGACCGCCACGGCCGGGGACGTGCAGACCGGCGGCACCGTGATCGTCCGCCTGAACGTGCGCGCCCCGACGACGGGCCAGACCGGGACCGGCGGGCCGTCGGCGAGCGACATCACGATCGTGCCGCAGTAAGCCGGGAGCCGATCAGCCATGCACCTCCTCCTCGTCGAGGATGACGAGCGCCTCGCCCGCGTCCTGCGGCGGCTCCTCGAGGACGACCGCCATCTCGTCGAGGTCGCGAACGACGGCGAAACGGGCCTCGAGCTGGCCGAATCCGCGGCCGGGATCGAAGCCGTCATCCTCGACATCGGGTTGCCGGACATCTCCGGGCTCGAGGTCGCGAAGCGCATCCGGCGCTCGGGTCGCGAGCTCGCGATCCTGATGCTCACCGCGCGGGACACCGTCAATGACCGGGTCACCGGGCTGGACGCGGGAGCCGACGACTACCTCGTCAAGCCGTTCGCGTTCGAGGAGCTGTCAGCCCGGCTGCGGGCGCTCGCCCGGCGGGCCGAGCCGGGTCCACGGCGCGCCGATCCCGTCATCGAGGTCGGGCCGATCCGGCTCGACGAGAAGCTTCGCCGGGTCACGGTGGACGGCCGGACCGTCGAGCTGTCGCCGCGCGAGTTCTCTCTGCTGGAGTGCCTGCTCCGGCATCCCGGCCAGAGCCTGAGCCGCGACCAGCTGCTCGACCAGGCCTGGCCCTTCAGCGTGGCCGTGACCCCGAACGCCGTGGACGCGTACGTCCATTACCTCCGGACGAAGCTGGGCTCGGCCGGCCGGTGGATCGAGACGGTCCGCGGCGTCGGCTACCGGATGGCCGATGCCTGATCTGCCGGCCGAGGCCGCGCCCGAGCTGGCCCCACCGGAGAGCCCCTCGCCCGACTCGATCGACGCCGGATCGGTCGAGGAGGATGCCCGGCTGGTCCGCCGCGTCCGCTGGCGCCTCGTCCTGTTCAGCGGCGGCTCCACCCTCCTGCTCCTCGTCGTCCTGGCCGGGGTCCTCTACGCCAGCGTCGAGAACTCCCTGTCGTCCGCGTCGATCGCCCAGCTCCAGCAGCGTGCCGACTCCACCGCGCGCGTCGTCGAGAGCGGCCGGCAGGGGCCCGGGCCGGGCCCGGATAACCTGCCGACCGGGATCGCGTTCGGCGGCGGGACGGCCGGCACGTTCGTGATGCTCGTCTCGGGCGACGGCAAGCTCCTCGCCGGCCCGCGCGAGTTCGCCGCGCCCGAGGGACTGCCGATCACGACCGCGCTGTCCACGACCCCTGGCGCGTCGCCGGACATCCGCGACGTGACCGCCTCGTTCACGAGCCCGGGCGCCACGACCGCCGTCGACGTTCCCGTCCGCGTCTACACCGAGGCGACGACGGTCTCGTCCGACGTCGCGACGGTCCTCGGCGTGTCCGCCACGGCCCCTGTCTACATCGAGGTCGTCCAGGATCGCTCGACGGAGGCCCAGACCCTCCAGTCGCTGCTCGTCGTCCTGCTGCTGGGCGGCTTCGTGATGGTCATCGTGGCGGCCGGGTTCGGCTGGCTCTATGCCCGCCGCGCGCTCGTCCCGATCCGCGACTCGCTGACCGCGCAACGGACCGCGCTGCGCCGGCAACGCGAGTTCGCGGCCGACGCCAGCCACGAGCTGCGGACGCCGCTGACCGTGATCCGGAGCTCCGTCGAGCACCTCCGCCGGCACGCAGCCGAGCCGGTGTCGAGCGTCGGTGAGGCGCTCGAGGACATCGATGCCGAGGTCAGCCACCTGACGTCGATGGTCGACGACCTGCTGCTCCTCGCCCGATCCGACTCCGGCGCCGTGACGCTTGACCGCGTGCCGCTCCAGCTCGACGACGTCGCCGGTGAGGCCGCCGCGGCGCTCGCCGGCCCGGCCCAGGCCCGTGGCGTCCGGCTCGTCGTCGACCCCGAGCCCGTCGCGGTCGTCGGCGACCCGGCCCGGCTCCGGCAGCTCGTGACGATCCTGCTCGACAACGCGATCCGCCACAGTCCGTCGGGTGGCGAGGTCCGGGTGTCCGTCCGGACGTTCGAGGACGAGGCAAGCCTGACGGTCGCCGACCAGGGCCCGGGCATCCGGCCCGCCGACCTGCCCCACATCTTCGACCGCTTCTGGCGGGCGCCCGGGGCCCCGGCCGGTGGCACGGGCCTGGGCCTGGCGATCGCCCGCTGGATCGCCGAGCGCCACGGGGGCTCCGTTGAGGCCGCCAGCCCGGAAGCCGGCGGCGCCCTCTTCACGGTCCGCCTGCCGGCCACGGCCGCACCCGCCACGTAGGTCGGCGCGCATGCCTCGGCGCCATCCGGCCCTCGTCGTCCTCGCCGTCATCGTGGTCGGGCTCGCGGTCGGCGGCGCCTATGGGCTCTGGTACGTGTTCCTGCGGCCTGCCGGTCCACCGCCGGTGGCGATCGCGTCCGGGGTCGGCAACGGCGGCGGCAGCGCGACGAACGACGGCGGGCCGGCGAGCCCGGGCGGTGGGACGACCGGCGCGCTGGCCGGCACGTGGAACGTCGACGACTCGATCGGGTCGACGGCCGACAACTCCGAGACCTTCGTCGGCTATCGCGTCCAGGAGCAGCTCGCCGGGATCGGCGGCAACACGGCGGTCGGGCGGACCTCCAGCGTGACCGGCACGCTGACCCTGAGCGGCACGCAGATCACGGCCGTCGACGTCACCGCCGACCTGACCACCCTGGCCAGCGACGACCCGCAGCGCGACGGCCAGCTCGGCCGGCAGGGCATCCAGACCGACCAGTTCCCGACCGCGGAGTTCAAGCTGACCCAGCCCATCGACCTCGGGTCGCTGCCCGCGGACGGCCAGACGATCTCGGCGACCGCGACCGGTGACCTGACGCTCCACGGCGTCACGAAGTCGGTCCAGATCGCGGTGTCCGCGACGCTGTCGAGCGGGATCGTCACCGTCGACGGCTCGCTCCAGATCCAGTTCGCCGACTTCGGGATCGAGGCCCCGACCTCGTTCCACGTGCTGTCAGTCGACGATCACGGGGTCATGGAGTTCCAGCTCCACTTCCGCCACGCGTAGGACGAAGGTCCTGCCCCCGAAGTACCAGGCGAGCGCCGATCGGCGCTGCCTATCCTGACCCCGTGGACATCCGGCTCCGGACCTTCCCATCGAAGGACCGCGAGTTCGGCCGCTTCGCACGGGCGGCCCTGGCGTCGCTCGGCGGCGGGGCCACGACCGAGGAGCTCCAGCGCTCGCTGCGAGCCCGCTATCCGGCCGCGATCGTCAGCGCCCAGCACGATCTTGCCCGCCATGGCGAGGGGCCGCCCATCTGGTACGCCTTCCGGACGTCGGCGGTCGGCGAGTCGCTCTCGCCCGACCGGCCGGCGGAGGCCTGGGCGGTCGTCGACGACGAGCGCCGGTTCATCGAGGTCAGCCCGTCCCTCTCGGCCATCGTCGAGCTCCCAGCGCGCCACATCCTCGGTCGCCAGATCGAGGAGTTCACGAACCCCGGAGATCG
>DATGGQ010000038.1:0-6997 GCA_035308445.1 Candidatus Limnocylindrales bacterium
CGACCGAGTCGGCCAGGAGCGCCTCCTGCTCCGGGCTGGAACCCGCCGGATCGGACACGACCGGATCGGGCGTAACGAAGTCGAGCGAATCCTCGCGCCGCGAGGTCCGGGTCCGGAGCCGGTCCAGGCACAGGCGGGCGACGATCGTCGTCAGCCAGGCGCCCAGGTTGTCGACTACGGCCGTATCGGCGCGGCTCGCCCGCATCCAGGCGTCCTGGACCACGTCGTCGGCTTCGGTCAGCGAGCCGAGCAGCCGATAGGCCGTTCCGCGCAAGTGGGCGCGGTGCGTCTCGAAACGGCGCGCCAACGCATCTGCGCCGCTGGCGCGAGCGGCTGGTTGCCTGGGAGCGGGAGTCGTCACGGTTCGGTCACGTTGCCTTGGTTGGTTCCGTCACTCATACGACGTACCCACGGCACCACAACGTGACCGATTGACGCCGGAGCGAGGATCCCCACCATGAACCCCACGATGCCACACGCCGACGACCAGGCCAACGACGCCGCTCCGAAGTCCAGCGTCCGCGCGCCGTTCTTCGTGCGCCGCTCGAACCCGCTCACTCGCCGCCTGCTGCGGGCGGGGATGCCGATGGGCCCCAACACCTTGCTCACCGTGCGCGGCAGGACGAGCGGCGAGCCGCGGTCCGCCCCGGTTGCAATCGTCAACGACCACGGCCGCCGCTACGTGATCGGCGCCTACGGCGACGTCCAGTGGGTGCGCAACCTGCGGGCCGCCGGCGAGGGCACGATCCGCGAACACGGCAAGGACGTGGTCGTAACGGCGCGCGAGCTGCAAGGGACTGAGGCGGTCGACTTCTTCGGGGTCACCCTGCGCGGCTATGTCGCCAAGTTTCCCTGGTTCGGACGGGCATTTGCCCGGTTCCTGTTCGGGCTGGTCGGCAAAGAGGTCCTCGACGACCCCGAGCTGGCGGCCAGCACGCGACCCGTCTTCGAGCTGACGCCGGTGGCTCAGCGGGCCAGCTGAGGGCGGGCCGGGGCCCGGACCGACGCGACCCAGGTCGCGACCTCCGTCCGGCGGTGCATGTCGAGCTTGGCGAGCACGTGCTCGACGTGGGCCGACACGGTCTTGGGCGCGATCGCGAGCTCGGCGGCGATCTCGGCATTGGTCTGGCCCGCGCCGATCAGGCGGGCGACCTCGAACTCGCGGATCGTCAGGGGTCGCCACGGCTCATCGACGCTCGTGTGGCCCCGCGCCTGCCGTTCAAGCCCGGCGACGCGTTCGAGGAGCGGGCGGCTCAGCAGGTCCTGTGCTCGCCGGCGGGCATCGGCCAGCACGCCCGACGCATCGCTATGGCGATTGGAACGGTGCAACGCGCCCGCCAGGTCGAGCCGGACCCAGGTGCTCTCCCAGGCTCGATCCCTGGTGTCCCAGCCGCGCATGGCTCGTTCGAAGCTCGCTCGAGCCGAGGTCAGCGAACCGGCGGCCAGGGCCAGCAGCCCGTTGGCGTGCTCGAGGGCCGGCGCGGCGAGCGGCCCCGTCCCGGCCAGGTGCTCGGAGGCGGCCTGGGCGAAATGGACGGCGTCGTCGGGCAATCCGGCCTCGAGTCGAGCGCGGACTCCGGTCACGACGAAGGGGACGAACCGGGCTCGCTCGCCGCGCGCGAGCGCCAGCTCGAGGCCCCGCGCCGTGAGCGTGACGGCGTCGTCGACGTGGTCGGCCACGATCGAGAGCTCGGCGAGACCCCACAGGGCGGCGAGCTCGAAATCGGCGACCCCACTGCGCGTGCCAAAATCCAGGGCCTGTTCGAGGTGCTTGCGCGCCTCGTCGAAGTCGCCCCGGCCAAGGTCGACGTAGCCGATCGGCCAGTGGCCCATGCCCGTGCCCTGGGCGCAGCCTCGCTCGATCACCGACTGCTGGCCCAGCCGCAAGGCGTCCTCCCAGCGACCTTCGGCCCAGGCGACGAGGCCGCCCGTCGAGCGCATCACGTGAGCGCAGTGCGACTGCTCAATGGCATCGGCGTAGCGCAGGCCCTCGTCGATCCAGGCATTTGCCCGCCGGTGGTCCATCAGCCGGGCGGCCAGGACCGAGGCGTTGCGGTAGCCCGTGACCCCCGTGTCCTCGAAACCCTGCGTCCGAGCCTCCAACGCGGCCGCGCCCATCCCGTCGAGTCCGCGATCAACGTGCCCTGAGATCGCTTCAAGCATCCCAGCAACCGAGGCAATGTCCAGGCGCAACGAGGGATCCTGGGCGACGAGGGCGGCCTTGCCGGCTGCCGCCAGCGCAGCGTCGGCCCGCGGCAGGTCGAGGTCGTCGAGCGCCGCCTGGGCGACCTCGACGAGCAGGGTTCCCCGAAGCTGATCGGTTTCGGGTCCCTCTGGCAGGCATTCCACCTCGGCGAGCGCGGCTTCGAGCGCGGCGAACCGTTCAGGGAGCGGTCGCGCTCCGCGCCGGTCGATGCCGATCAGCGTGGCCAGGACCCGGGCACGTCCCAGCATGTCGCCGACTTCCAGGTACCCGGTGCGAGCCGCGTTGGCCGCCGCAACCGCCAGCTCGTTCTCCTCGATCGCTGCGGCCTCGACCGCGTACTCCGCCCTGATCGCCGCCTTCTCGCCGATCGGTAGATCCACGGGCAGGTTGTCGATCGAGCGCCGATAGAGCCCCATCGCTTCCCGGTGGGACGAGAGTCCGGCGGCTTCGCGTGCGCCGCGCACCGCCGATAGAAACGCCTCGCTGCGCATACCCGCTCGCTCGTAGTGAAGCGATGCGTGAACGGCCGACGCGCCCTCGAGGTTGCCCCCGAATTCCGCAGCTCGGGCATGGAGCCGGCGGCGTTCCCGAGTCGTGAGGCTGGAGTAGAGCGTGTCGCGCAGGACCTGGTGGCGATAGTCGAAGACACCCCGAAATCCCGGCGAGCTCAGGACGTCGCACTGGACGAGCTCGTGCAGCGGCGCGTCGAGGACGTCCGGTTCGACGTCCATCATCTCGGCCAGGACCTCGGGCACGAACGAGCGTCCGATGACCGAGCCCGCTCGGGCAACGGCCTGGGCCTCCGGCGAGAGCTGGCCAACCCGCTGGAGCACCGCATCCTCGAGCGTGTCCGGGACGGCGACGTCGAGGATCGCCCGGCTGTCGGCACGTCGTTCGGCCGGCAATGCGCCGAGCAGCTCCTCGATGTGGAGCGGCACGCCATCGGTCCGCTCGTGGAGCGCCCGCACGACCGCCGGCGGCGCCGGCTCGCCGGTCGCCAGGATCAGGTCGGCGATCCGCCCGGTTTCTTCGAGGTTCAGCGGCTCGAGCCGTGCTTCCTCGCCCAGCCGCTGGGTCAGCAACCGGGACCGCCATTCACGTAAGAGCGAACCGGCCCGGAGGGCGTCATTCCGATATGCCGCGATGATCAGCAGCCGATGATCGCGGGCCAAGCGGGCCAGCTCGGTGAGGATCTCCAGGCTCAAGTCGTCAGTCCACTGGAGGTCGTCGAACAGCAACAGCGTCGGCTCGGCGCTCACGGTCGCGATCTTGTCGGCGACGCTGTAGACCAGCAGCCGCCGGCTGGTGGTCGGAGCCCTGATTGCCGCCTCCGCGAGCGCGAGCAGCTCGCTGCCCAGATCGCCAAACGCCGGGATGCGGGTAATCGAACGAGCCAGGTCGAGCACCGATGCGACCGGGACGTCGTGATCCTGCGGGGCGACGAAGCCAGCGGCCGCCTTGAACCCGGCGGCCCTGGCCCGCGAGGCGATGGCGTCCATCAGGCGCGATTTGCCGATGCCGGGCTCGCCTGCCAGGAGCAGGAGGGTGCCCCGGCCGGCCGCCGCCGCCGCAATGTGCTGATCGGCCAGGTCGATCAGCCCTTCGCGCCCGACAAGGACCGGCGAGACGACCTGCCCGAAACGTGACATGGGGAAAATCTACATCGCTCCACCCGGGCCGCATCGGTCGAATGACCCATGTCCGGGGTCCTGGATGCCCTTCCTGAGACCGTCCTCGATCAAGGCTCCGAGGGTGGATCGGGCGATCGGCCGATGACGATCAACCGGCCGCCCTTCAGGTTTGAACCGGTCGGAACACCCGGCGAAACCAGGAGAGCCACGATGCACCCAGACACCATCGGAGCGCTTGGAGCGCTGCACCGCCAGGATCTCGACGGCGAGGCGACCCGCCATTCGGTTGCCAAGGCCGTCTCGAGCAAGCGCGCAGATTCGGGCCTCGGTCGGCGGCTCGCCAGGGGCTGGTCGCAGGCTCTCGCGGCGCTGCTGGACCACGTCGTCCAATCGCAAGGGCCATGGCGTGGTGCGAGGCAGGCCCTGATCGGCGACGGCGCGACGGAGTCGGGCGCCGGCCAGGGCACGGTCCGGCCGGCAGCGTGGGTGGAGCCAGCCGAACGAGGGTCCATGACGGTCGACCGCCAACGCCTGGCAGCACGGATCGGCGAGGTTCGCAGCGGCGACTGGTAGCCGCCCGAGCCAACGGTTGAGGCTCGGTTAGGATCGACGCGTGTCGATCGAACGGGTCTTCGCACTGATCGTCTTCGTCAGCTCCGGCCTGCTGTTGCTCCGCCTCGCACCCGCTGCACTCCGGAGCTGGCAGATCTATACCGGTACCGGCGCGCGGCGCCAGGAGGATGCGGCGGGCCGGGCACCGCTGCAGCCCGCCGGGGTCAGCGACCGAGCTGCGCTGCTGGCGCCGTTCGGCTATCAGCACCTCGGCGAGACGCGACTCGTCCTGCCGGTCGGGGAACGATTCGCGTGGATCTTGGCCACGGCCGATACCCAGTCGTACGCGATCCTCGTCGAGTCCCCTGCCGGTGCCAGCCTGACCGGGATCTACTCAGCCTGGCTCGATGGCACCTGGCTGGCCACGATTCATCCCAGGGGCGAGGCATTCGATCGGCACGGCTTGCAAGTCCGGATCGTGAGCACAACGCTCGAAGAGGCGGTCGCCGTCCATCGTTCGGGCATTGAGCGACTGACCGCCAACCACGGCGCAGCGCGACCAATCCGGACGATGCGCGACATGCTCGCTCTCGACGCCGACTACCGGACCCGTTTTGGCGGCAGCCGCCTGAAACCGATCACGATGCGGATCGTGATCCCGACGCTCCTCGCGGGACTGATTGCGATCCTGTCCCTCGTCCTGCTCCTGACCACCCCCTGATCCCGACGGGCGCTCAGAGGTGGGGCGCAACGCCCTCGGCCAGCTCGTGCATCAGCTCGACCTGGGCGTCGTAATCGAGCATCGGGAAATGGCTCCGGGCGACGAACTCCGTCGGAACGCCGGCCAGCTGCTTGACGGCCAGGAGCTGCTCGACCAGCTCGTCCGGGCTTCCGGCGTAGGTCGCCCGACCGCGAACCAGGTCCTCCAGGGGCCGGCCGTAGGGCGGCGGCGAGGACGGTGGCAGGGGCCGGGTCGCCGAGGCGTCCATGTCCGAGTACTTCCACTGCATCGCCCAGGCGACTTCGCCATAGCGGGCGAGCGCGGCGTCGCGCGAGGCGCCGGGCAGCAGCACCGAGTAGTGGATGAACCGGAACGTCGCCGGGTCGCGGCCGATCCGCTCGCACTCGTCGACGACCCAGTGGACCTGCTCGGCGAACTTCTCGGCCGGCGTGCTCAGGAAGACCCCATCGGCCAGGCGGGCGGCCCGTCGGAGCGCGGGCTCGGCGCCGCCGCCCACGAGGACCGGGATCTTCGCGGCGGGCGTCGGGCGGACGGCAATCGTCGGCAGGTCGTAGACGGCGCCCTTGTGGGTGAACGGCTCGCCGGTCCAGGCCTGGGGCAGGATCTGGAGGATCTCCTCCATCGCCGCGCCACGCTTCCTGGCATCGGCGCCCAGGCCGCGGAACTCGATCACGTTCCAGCCCAGCCCCAGGCCCAGGATCAGCCGGCCGTGGCTGAGCAGCTGGACGGTCGCGGCGTCCTCGGCGAGCCGGACCGGATGGTGGAGCGGGGCGAGGATGACACCCGTGCCCAGCTCGATCCGCGAGGTTGCCTGGGCGAGCGCCGCGCCGACGACGAGGAGCGAGGGCATGTAGCCGTCGTCGACGAAGTGGTGCTCGGTGGTCCAGACCGAGGTGAAGCCGAGGCGCTCGGCCTCGACGGCCAGGCGGATCGTGTCGTCATAGGCCCGCGTCCAGTCGGTCTCGCCGGGCCGCGCCTGCGCGCTGAGGAGTCCAAAGCCAAGTCCCATGGTCGAAAACGATAGCAGCGATGCTGTCGATTCGGGGTTTGCCGTTCGTTGAATGAGTGAGGCCCGGCTTTTCCCGGCGCCCGATGAAGTTGGTGCAGGAGGACGCAGCATGGGCAACCCGGTCGTTCATTACGAGATTCGCGCCAAGGACCCGGACGCGGCGCGCGCGTTCTACGGGAAGCTGTTCGGCTGGACGTATCCCCCGGGCGGTGAGCCCGGCTACACCTACGTCGAGACCGGTGTCCCGGGCGGGATCCCCGGCGGGATCGGCCAGGCCCAGGGCGGCAATGGCCACGTCACGTTCTTCGTCGGCGTGCCCGATGTCGCGGCGGCGCTCGCCCAGGCAGCCAGCCTCGGCGCCACCGTTGTGATGCCGGCGACGCAGGTGCCCGGCGTGACCTTCGGGCTCTTTGCCGACCCCGAGGGCCACGTCATCGGCGTTTCGTCGAACGACTGAGTCTCGGATTCTCTCTCTGCGTCCGCCGGCCCGGGCCACCCGCACGGTTCCCTGGGTTGGCGGACGATCGCTCGCGTCAACCAAGCTGACGCGAGGATCGGCGCATCATGAGCCTCGATGGGCACATCGGGGGCAGTTCCTGGCCGGATTCTCGTCGTCGCGCTGGTCGCGACCCTGATCGCAGCGGCCTGCGGCTCGAGCAGCGCCTCGTCGACGCCGCCGTCCGGCCTCACCGACGTGTCCGGGAGCCCTGGCCCGGACAGCCTGCCGCCGTCGACCGGACCGGGCGCCTCAGCGCCGGTCGTGAAGCCGGTCAAGGCGCCCAAGCCGACGCCCAGGCCGACTCCCACGCCCAAGCCCAAGCCGACGGCTTGTCGGGGCACGATCCCCAGCTCGGTCA
>DATGGQ010000039.1:0-109293 GCA_035308445.1 Candidatus Limnocylindrales bacterium
TCGGGGTTCGTCGACGGCACCGGGGTCCGGATCATCACGGTCCGCCCGAATGCCGTGAACCCGGAGCCCGCGCAGCAGCCCGGCGGGGTCGAGCGGCGGGCGCCGTCGGGCTCCACGACGCTGCCGGCGGCAGCGATCGTCGATCGCCTCGAATCGGAGGGCGCGGCGGTGTCCATCGACGATGCCCGGGTCATCGTCGCGGGCGGGCGCGGTACCGGCGGCGAGCAGGGGTTCGAGCTCGTCGAGGAGATCGCCGGCCTTCTCGGCGGGGCCGTCGGGGCCACGCGAGCCGCGGTCGACTCCGGCTGGATCCCGTACGCCCAGCAGATCGGCCAGACGGGCAAGATCGTGAAGCCGCGCCTCTACCTGGCGATGGGCATCTCCGGCGCGATCCAGCACAAGGTCGGGATGCAGACGTCGGAGACGATCATCGCGGTCAACCGCGACCCCGACGCGCCGATCGCCGAGTTCGCCGACATGCTCGTCGTCGGCGACCTGTTCGAGGTCGGTCGAGCCCTCGTCACGGAGCTCAAGGCCCGGAAGGGTTGACCCTGGCGGCCACATGTAGTGGTATCCTTCGGGCACACCACAACAGGTAGTGGTGCAGGGGAGGACCAGCCGACCGATGCGATGCCCGGCCTGCGGCGAGCGAGACACCAGGGTCATCGACTCGCGCGACCTCGACGACTCGGCCACCATCCGACGTCGGCGCGAGTGTGCCGCCTGCGCCACCCGATTCACGACCTATGAGCGGATCGAAGTGGCCCGCCTCGTCGTCCTCAAGCGCGATGGCACCCGCCAGGAGTGGGACCGCGACAAGCTCGCCAGCGGCCTCCGGAAGGCTCTGACCCGGCGACCCGTCCCGGACGGCGCCGCCGAGCAGGCCGCGGACGAGATCGAGGCGACGCTCCGCGGAGAGGGCATGACCGAGGTGACCTCCCAGCGCGTCGGCGAGCTCGCGATGGCCAAGCTCCGCAGCCTCGACCACATCGCCTACATCCGCTTCGCCAGCGTCTACCAGAGCTTCGAGGACCTCGAGACCCTGAAGCGCGAGGTCGACAGCCTGTACGAGAAGGCGCCGAAGACCCCGGCCTGACGCCGCGGCCGGCCGGTGACGGGCGCAGTGGCCGGCACGGCCCCAGAGGGGACGCCTTGGCGCGGGGACCCCTGGCGGGGACCCCAGCGGCGATTGGCCACCCAGCGGCGGTTAGCCACCCGGCGGCGCTGGATCGCTTCGGCCGGTGCCCTGGCCGCAGGCCGTGCGGAGCCTGTCTGTCTCCACCAGCAAGCGCATTGCTTCGGATCCGGCCTGCGAGTCCAACTCAGGTTCGCCGCGGCGGTCAGATGGTGTGCGGAGCCGAACGAGAAGAGGCTGGCAGGCCACATCGCCCGCTTCCCGTCGGCTGGCGGAGACTGCCAGGCGTCGCCCGGGCAACGAGTCGTACGTGGGCCGGCATCGCCTTGACGAGGCATCGATGGGCGGTGACCTCCGGGCCGCCGGTCGAGACGCGAGCAGGTGTCCAGGCACCTCCCGATTGGTCGGGGGTGAGTGGGCCGCCTTAGCCTCGGGTGATGACCTACACCCGTCCAGGTGCCCAGGCGCGTCGGATCAGCGAGAGGCTCCATCGTGCCCTCGGCGACGACGCTCGTCGGCTCAGGGAAGACGCCGGCGTCCCGCGCCGGAGGCTGGCGGAGGCGGCGGCCATTGACCACGCCTTCCTGCGCCGAATTGAGGATGGTGCAGCCCACGCCTCGATCGAGACGTACCGCAGCTCGCGATCGCCCTGGGAGCCGACCTCAACGGGCATTTGTATCCGAACACGGGACCGACGATTCGCGATCGACACCAGGCCCGGATCCTCGAGTGGCTGCTCGGCCAGCTGGACCCACGGTGGCGCTCGTTCACGGAGGTCGCGGTCCGCCAGCCTGGGAGGGGCTGGATCGATCTCGTGATGTTCGAACCTCGCGAGGGCCTTCTCGTGGCGACCGAGATCCAATCCGGCCTCCAGCGGCTCGATCAAATCGTCCGGTGGTCCGGCGAGTAGGCCGCTTCGATCCCTTCGTGGGAGGGCTATCCACACCTCGGGCCCGTCGCGGAGACCTCGAGGCTTCTCATCGTCAGGTCGACGGTGACAAACCGGATCGTGGGCCGCGAGTTCGGACACCAGCTTGAGGTGGCGTACCCGGGTCACCCCCAGGACGCGATCGCCGCGCTCACCGGGAAGCGATCGTGGCCGGGTCCAACGCTGATCTGAGTCGACGCCAGGTCCGACGCGATCCGGTTCGTGGGCCGCCGTTGACCGGCATCACGCCGGGAGTGGCCTCGGCGCGCGCTGATGACCGCGACCTCAGTCCGGACGCCCCGCCGCGATCGCGGCCTCAGGCCGGGATGGCCTCGGCCGCGACGGCCGCGCGGCAGCGCAGGATCGCCTTGGCCGAGACGTCAATGTCGGCGTCGGTCGTGCTCCAGTTCGAGACCGACACTCGCATGGCGCCCATGCCGCGCCAGGTCGTGCCGCCGAGCCAGCACGTGCCGTCCTGCTGGACCGCAAGAATGACCTTGCGGGTGAACTCATCGATCTCGGCGCTCGTCGCGTTGTCGCGTGGAGCGAACCGGACGAGGACCTGGTTCAGGACGACGTCGTTCAGGATCGTCACACCCTCAGCCTCGCGTAGCGCGTCGGCCATCCGCCGGGCGTGGCCGCAGCAGCGGGCGATCAAGTCGGCGAGGCCATCGCGCCCGAGCGACCGCAGCGCTGCGTAGATCGTGAAGCCGCGGGCGCGCCGCGACGACTCCGGCACCCAGTTGTAGGGATCGCGCTCGCCGCCCGTCGTCTCGACGTAGTAGGAGGCGCCGAGCGTCATCGCGGCGTGGTGGGCCGCCGCGTGGCGGGTGATGACGATGCCACTGTCGTACGGCACGTTCAGCCACTTGTGGGCGTCCGTCGTCCAGGAGTCCGCGCCGGCGAGGCCCGTGACGCGATCGCGGAGCTCCGGGACCGCAGCGGCCCAGAGGCCGAACGCGCCATCGACGTGGAGCCAGGCGTTGGGTCGGCCCGAGACCGCATCGGCGATGGACTCGAGCGGATCGAATGCCCCGGTGTTCACGTTGCCGGCCTGGGCGGCCACGATCGTCGGGCCATCGATCTTCGCGAGCGTTTCGCGCAGCGCGCCCAAGCGCATCCTGCCCTGCGCGTCGGCCGCCACGCGGTGAACCCGAGCCCGACCGAGCCCGATCATCTGGAGCGAGGCGAAGACCGTGACGTGGGCCTCGTCACCGACGACGACCGAGATCGGCGGCGCGCCGATGAGCCCGTCGTCCTCGACACTCCAGCCCGCGCGCTCGAGGACGGCGTGTCGTGCAGCCGCGAGCGCAGTGAACGTCGCCATCGTCGCCCCGGTCACGAAGCCGACGCTCGAGCCCGCCGGCAGGCCGAACAGGTCGATCAGCCACTTGCCCGCGATCTCCTCCGCGACCGCGGCAGCCGGCGAGAGGGCGTAGAGGCCGGCGTTCTGATCCCACGCGCTCGTCAGCCAATCGGCCGCGAGCGCAGCCGGGACACCGCCGCCGACGACGAAGCCGAAGTAGCGAGGGCCGGCCGAGGCGACGAGACCCGGGGCGACGCCCGCCGCGAGATCAGCGATGACCGTCTCGGGATCCATCGGCCGTGCCGGGAGCGGGACGTCGAGGGAGGACCGGAGCGCCGCGAGGTCCACCGGCCGCCCCACCGGTCGGTCGGCGAGCCCGCTCATGTAGTCGATCGCGAGGTCGGCCGTCCTCCGGAGCAGCGGCGCTCGACCATCCATGTCGGGCAGGGTACCCGCGTGCGATGATTCCGCCGATGACCGTCCTCTCCGACCGCGACATCCGAGCGGCGATCGAATCGGGCGAGGTCGTCATCCGGCCATACGACCCGGCCGATCTCCAGCCGTCGTCGGTGGACCTCCACCTCGATCGACGGTTCCGGGTCTTCCGCAACAACCGCTACCCGTTCATCGACGTCCGCAAGCCGCAACCGGACCTCACCGAGCTCGTCACCATCGAGAACGACGATCCGTTCATCCTGCACCCCGGCGAGTTCGTCCTCGGCCAGACCCTCGAGTGGACCGAGCTGCCCGTCGACCTCGTGGCGCGCCTGGAGGGCAAAAGCTCGCTGGGGCGGCTCGGGTTGCTGATCCACTCGACGGCGGGCTACGTCGATCCAGGCTGGAAGGGCAACCTGACCCTCGAGCTGTCGAACGTGGCGAACCTGCCGATCGCGCTGTACTTCGGCATGAAGATCGGCCAGATCAGCTTCTTCCGGATGTCGAGCCCGGTCGAGCGGCCGTACGGCTCGAAGGAGCTCGGGTCGAAGTACCAGGGCCAGTCCGAGCCGACGGCCTCGGCCTTCCATCGGGACTTCTCGAAGGACTAGCCGGCCGCGATGCCGATCAACGACTCGGTCGACTGGTCCATCGACCTCGGTGGCGGGACCCGGGTCGGGCTGATCCAGGCGGGGACCTTCCGGTCCGATGCCGGCGCCCTGTTCGGGCCGGTGCCGCGGATGCTGTGGCACGGCCTCGTCAGTGACGAGATCGATCGCGAGGGCCGGCTGCTCCAGGCCCTCAACTGCCTCCTCGTCGAGAGCGCCGCCGGCCGTCTCCTCATCGAGACGGGGATCGGCGAGCGGATCCCGGAGAAGGTCCGCGACATCCGGGAGTACGAGGGCCCGGCGATCGTGCCCGCGCTCGTCACGGCCGGCTTCTCGCCGGAGACCGTCGACGCCGTCGCCCTCACCCACCTGCACTTCGACCACGCTGGCGGGCTCCTCCGCTCGACCGGCGAGAAGGCCTTCCCGAAGGCCCGGATCGTCGCGCAGCAGGCGGAGTGGGAGATGGCGTTCGATCGCAACAGCCGGATCGTGGCGTCCTACGACCAGCCCGAGCTGCGCCTCGTCCGCGACTGGGGCAAGGAGGGCTGGGCCAGCGGCGAGGTCGAGATCATGCCCGGCGTCACGGTGGTACCGACCGGCGGCCATTCCAAGGGCCACCAGGCGGTCATCGTCCGCGGCGCGGGCGGCCGGGCCGCGATCGGCGGCCAGACCCTCCGCGGCGCCCGGAGTCGCACCCTGGCGTTCCTCGGCGACCTCGGGATGCGGCCATGGAGCGCGAACCCGCGCTGGGTGACCTCGTTCGACGACTTCCCGCTGGACTCCGTCGCCGCGAAGGGCGTGCTGTTCGAGCGGGCCGTCGCGGAGGGCTGGACGATCGTCCTGAGCCACGAGCCCAAGGCGCCGGTCGGCAAGCTCGTCGTGGACCGGGATCGGTACCGGTTCCAGCCGATCTAGAACGTCGGGGCCGAGGAAGGCGAGACTCCGGGCGAGCTGGGCGAGCCGGGCGCACCGGAGGGACCCGGCGGCAGCAGCGCCTCGATGAGGTTCCGGGCGGAGAGCTCGGTCATCGGCCCGTTGATCACCTCGCGGATGACCCCGTTCGGGTCGATGAAGAACTGTGTCGGCAGCGCGAACCCGCGGTACTCGTGGAAGATGTCGGCCGAGACGTCCTCGCCGATCGTGTACTGGAGCGAGTACGTCGTCGCGTAGCGCTGGCCATCGTCGACCGTCTGCTGAACCTGGATGCCGATGATCGCGAGGCCTCGGGCGCGGTAGTCCTCGTCCATCGTGCGCAGGAGCGGCGTCTCCGACTGGCACGGTGGGCACCAGCTCGCCCAGAAGTTCAGCCAGACGACCTTGCCGCGGAGGTCGGCGAGGCGGATCGCGTTGCCCTGCAGGTCGGTCAGCTGGAAGACGGTGCCATCGCTCCGGGTGACGGTCAGCTCCGGGGCCAGCGAGCCCTGGTCGAGCCCGGGAACGGGGGATCCGAGGAGGTAGGCGCTCGGCTCCGGGACGGGCAGGTCGGGTCCGATCGAGGCGATGGGCGCGGTCGCGAGGGTCAGGAGCACGCCGGCGATCGCCACGACGCCGATCGCCAGCGTCACCTGGCGAAGGCTGAACGGCCCGACGCGCCAACGCGGCGGGGCTGGTGGCCGCGTCAGGTCCGCGGCCGGCGGGATGGCCGGCTCGACGGCCGGTTCGACGAGGTCGCCCGGGGGCTTGTCGTCGGTCATCGGCTCAGATCTGGGTGTTGAACGGGACGAACTGGGGCAGCAGGGCGAGCCAGTCGAAGAGCATCGCTACCCCGATCAGGACCACGAGCAGCCCGCCGACCACCGAGACGGCCCGGCCGTGTCGGACGAGGGGCCGGAGCAGGGCGGGGGCTCGGTCGTAGGCGGCGGCGATGACGAGGAACGGGATGCCGAGGCCGGCCGAGTAGAACAGGAGCAGCACGCCGGCCTGGGCCGTCGACCCGCCGCTCGCGGCGAGCATCAGGATGCCGCCGAGGATCGGGCCGATGCACGGCGTCCAGCCGATCGCGAAGATCGCCCCCAGCCCGAGGGAGGTCAGCCAGCCGCCGCGGGCGCTCACGATCCGTCCGCCCAGCCGGTCGCCTAGCCCGCCGCCGGACCCGCCACCGAGGGCGATCGAGCCGGTCGCCGTCGCCACGGAGCCGGCCGCGCCCGCCTCGAGCGGCCGGAACGTCCGGTCGAGCGCGGGGACGCGGAGCACGCCGGCGAGGTTCAGCCCGAGCAGGATGAGCAGCACCCCACCGATCTGGCGCAGCGGCGCGAGGTAGTCGAACAGCGGCCCGGCGGCGAATGTGGCCGTCACGCCGAGGAGCGTGAACACGAATCCGAACCCGGCGACGTACGCAAGGGCGTGGCGCATCGCCAGCCAGCGGCTCGGACCGGTTGCCGTCCGACCGACGACGGCCACGGCACTGAGCTGCCCGATGTACGCCGGGACGAGCGGCAGGACGCACGGCGAGAGGAAGCTGAGCAGGCCCGCCCCGATGGCGACCGCGATCGAGAGCTGCATCAGGCCCGGCCGACGCTCCCGTCGAGCGCCCGGCTCACGAGCCGCCGGATCCGGCCTGCGCTGACCGCGAGGTCGAGCCGTCGATCGCCGAGCTCGACCACCGGGATCGTCAGGCCGTAGGCCGCCTGGAGGGCGGCGTCGGTGCTGATGTCGCGCTCGACCCGGCGCGGGACCGGCAGCCCGTGGGCGGCCCGGTCCTCGAGCACCGACTGGATCGACTCCCGGGCCTCGTCGCAGAGGTGGCAGCCCGGGCGCGTGTACAGGACGAGGTCGGGGACGGGTGGGGTCACGGTCGGCATCCTAGTACGATGCGGCCCGCGCGCCCCCGTAGCTCAGTGGATAGAGCGCAGCCGTCCTAAGGCTGGCGTCGGCGGTTCGATTCCGTCCGGGGGCGCCACTCGACAGCTCGATCGTGGATCGGTCACCCTTGTCGCATGACCGACTTCTCGACGTTCGATCTCGACGGGCGATCCGTCCGCTTCCACCGGAGCCAGGCTTCGGACCCGAAGGCGCCCGGGGTGGTGATCCTCCACGCCTGGTGGGGCCTGAACGCCGACGTCGTCGGCTATGCCGATCGACTCTCGAGCGCGGGCTTCCACGTCATCGCGCCCGACCTGTTCGACGGGGCCGTCGCCTCGACGGTCGAGGAAGCCGAGCGGCTCGTGCGACGCGGTGATGAGGCGGCGGAGGGCATCTCGCTCGCGGCAATCGACCACCTGGCCGAGCAGGTCGATCCGGGTGCGGGCCTTGGCGTCCTTGGCTTCTCGTTCGGCGCCGCGTACGCGATCTACACGCCGTCGGAGCGGCCGCGGCTGACGGCCTCGGTGGCCTATTACGGGACCTACACGGGCCCGTTCCTGTCCAGGTCGACCGCACCGTTCCTCGGCCATTTCGCCGAGTCCGACCCGTACGAGCCGGCGGATGGCGTCAGGGAGCTGGAGGACGGCCTCCGCGCCGCCGGGCGCGAGACGACAATCCACGTCTACCCGGGGACGGGCCACTGGTTCGCCGAGCCGTCGCAGCCGGCCTACCGGCCGGAAGCCGCGGACCTCGCATTCGAGCGGACGGTGGCGTTCCTGGGCAGGCACCTGCGCCGCGGGGGCTGATGACGGGATCCCGCGACCCGCGCGTCGACGCCTGGATCGCCGCCCTGCCGGACTGGCAGCGGTCGATGTCAACCGCGCTTCGCGAGCTCATCCACGAGGCGGATCCCGGGATCGACGAGACGATCAAGCGGACGACGCAGCCGTATTTCGTGCTCGACGGGAACGTCTGCGCGTTCCTCGCGGCCAAGGATCACGTGAACCTGTTCCTGTACGACGGCGCGATCGTGCCCGATCCGGCGGGCCTCATCACCGCCGGTCACGACAACCAGACCGCGCGGACGATTGCGTTCCGGCGCGGCGATCCGATCCCGCGCGAGCCACTGCTCGCGATGCTGCGACAGATCGTCGCGAACAACCGGGCCGGCGGCTGGCGGAGGATCAAGGCTCGCGGCTGACGGGCCGACCGCGGCACCCGTCCCCGGCCCGACCTTGGGGCCCTGTCCCCGGCCCGACCGTGGGCCCGGTGCCCGGCGGCACCGCCGGGCGCGGACTTCCCAGGAACTTCGGCGTCCGGCCATAACGGGAGGGGGGCGGCCTCGTTATCCGAACGGGGCCTCGCGCGGATCGTTCCCCCGGCGAGGCGACGCGAGGCCTCTTTCTCCTTCTCTTCCCCCATACTCGGCCCATGCGCGTGTCCGGCCGCCGCTCGTGGCGCGCAGCCGGCATCGCGATCGGCCTGAGCGTCCTGCTCATGGCCGCCGGTGGGGTCCTGCTGGGTGGCGGCGCCGCCCCGGCTCGCGCCGGGCGGACCGACGTCACGATCATCGCCAACCCGCCGACCACGCTCGACGCCCAGAGCCAGAGCGACATCGACAGCGCGGCGATCGCGGCCCAGCTCTTCGAGTCCCTGACCACCTTCGACGCGAACCTCGTCCTCCGCCCGGCGCTGGCCCAGAGCTGGGACGTGTCCGCCGACGGGAAGGAGGTCGTGTTCCACCTCCGCCCCGGCCTCGTCTTCTCGGACGGCAGCGCACTCGGCGCCGGGGACGTCGTCCGCAGCTGGCTCCGGATCATCGATCCGAAGGCGCCGTCGCCCCTGGCCACCCTGATGCTCGACGTCCAGGGCGCCCGGGCCTACCTCGCGGGCACGCTCACGGATCCATCGCAGGTCGGGCTGCATGCGAACGGCAACGACCTCGTCGTCGACCTCGAGCGACCCGGCGCCGACTTCCCGTCGGTCGTCGCGTCACCGACGTTCGCGGTGATGCCGCCGCCCGGCGACTGCGAATCGGGCGTCACGCTCGGCCAGTGCGGCGTCTCGAGCGGGGCATACACCCTGACGGCGGCGACCTCCACGGAGCTCACGCTCGCCGCGAACCCGCGCTACTGGGCCGGTGCCCCGGCGATCGGGACGATCCACGTCATGACGGACACGGGCGGTCGGAGCCCGGTCGACGTGTTCCAGTCCGGCGCCGCCGACCTGGCGCCGATCGCCGAGAACGACGCGTCGTGGATCCGGTTCGACTCGACCCTCGGGCCCGACCTCCGCGAGATCCCGTCACTTTCGACCAACTACCTCGGCTTCGACACGTCCAAGGCGCCATTCAACGATCCCCAGGTGCGGCTGGCGATCGGCGAGGCCGTCGACTGGCAGCGGATCGTCCAGCTGGCCTCGTTCGGCGGCGACGTCCCGGCGACGAGCCTGGTCCCGCCCGGCATCCCCGGCCGGGGCGCGCAGAGCTGGCTCCCGGCACACGACCCGGCGGGGGCTCGCGCCCTGCTCGCGAAGGCCGGCTATCCCGGGGGTGCCGGCTTCCCGAGCGTCGCGCTCGTGGCCGGCTCATACGGCAGCGGCATCGCGGCCGACCTGCAGCAGCAGCTCGGCATCACGGTCCGGCTCGAGGCCTACGACGACTACTTCACCCGCTTGTCGACCGATCCGCCCGCGATGTGGCTGCTCGGCTGGGTCGCCGACTACCCGGGCGAGAACGACTTCCTCGGCGTGCTCCTCGGCACGGGCTCGGCCTCGAACTACGGGAAGTGGTCGTCGCCGGCGTTCGACAACGCGATCAGCCGGGCGCTCGCGACTCGGGACGCCACGCAGTCGCAGGCGGCCTTCGACGAGGCCCTCGGGATCGTCGAGTCCCAGGTCCCCGCGATCCCGCTCGCGTATCCGGGGCCGACGTGGATGCTGGCGGCCAACGGCCTGCTTGGCGCCGGGGTGAACGGCCTCGGGATCCCGCGGTACGCGAGCCTCGCGTGGGCGCCATGACGAAGGCTCGACTCCTGGCCGCCCTCGCCGCGACAACGATGGTCGCGCTCGGCATCGCGCCGTCGGCGAGCGCGGCGTCCCAGGTGGACTTCGCGGCCATCACCGCGACGTCGACGTTCGGGCAGGGGATCGACGTCACCGAGATGGCGATGCTGCCGGACCTGGTCCACCGGACCGAGGCCCTGATCCGGATCGCCGACGACGACACGACCCAGGCCTCGGACGCGACCGTCACGCGCCAGTCCGGGTGGTCCGTGCTCGACTACCACCTCGCGATCTCGCCCGGTGATGTGATCCCGAACACCGTCGTCCACCTCCAGTTCCGGGTGACGCTCACCGATGGCACCGTCGAGCTCGGCCCGGAGACCGACGTCCGGTACGAGGACACCCGCTTCGACTGGCAGGTGCTGAGCGGGCAGATCATCCGCGTCCACTGGGCCCAGGGCGACCAGGCGTTCGGCCAGCGGGCGGTCGCCATCGGGGACAAGGCGATCGCCGACGCGAGCGCCCTGCTCGGCGTCACCGAGACCCAACCCGTCGACTTCTTCGTCTATCCCGACGAGACCTCGTTCCGCGACGTCCTCGGACCGGCCACCCGCGAGCACGTCGGCGGCGTCGCCTTCCCGGACATCCGAACGCTGTTCGCCGACATCCCGCCGGACCAGCTGAACGATCCCTGGGTCGGGATCGTGGTGCCACACGAGCTCACCCACCTCGTCTTCGGCACGGCCACGAAGAACCCGTACCACTCGCCGCCGCACTGGCTGAACGAGGGGCTGGCCGTCTACCTGTCGCAGGGCTTCGGCAGCAGCGACCAGGACGCGGTCCACCAGGCAGCGAGCGCCGGCACACTCATGCCGCTGCCGTCCCTCAACGGCCAGTTCCCGACCGAGGCCGATCGGTTCGGCCTCGCCTACTCCGAGAGCGTCTCCGCGATCGACTTCCTGATCCGGACGTACGGCAAGCCGGCCCTCGTCCAGCTGATCCGGACCTACGCCCAGGGCCTCACCGACGACGAGACGTTCAAGGCGGCGCTCGGCGTCGATGTCGCCGGCTTCGAGGCGGCGTGGCTGAAGGACCTCGGCGCGGCCGAGCCGACGCCGTTCGGGCCGCAGCCCGCGCCGGCCGGGAACGTGCCCGCCGACTGGGGCGGCGCGGCGGCGTCGCCCGGCGCCGTGGCCGCGACACCGGGGGCCGAGGCACCCGCCCCGCTGCCGACGATCCTCGATCTCGCTGCGATTGCGGTGGGCACCGCCATCGTCACGCTCGTCGTCATCGGGCTCATCGCCGTCATCGTCACGCGGCGTCGCCGATCGGCAGGACCCGGATGACCGGCCTCGTCGCCCGCGCGAGGGCGATCCCGAGCTGGCAGATCACCCTGTCGATCGCCCTGCTCGTCCTCGGCTTCCTCATCGCGGCCCAGCTCGCCGCGGAGGGGCCCCGGGTCCAGTACACGACCCAGGAGCGGTCGCCGCTCGTCGAGACCGCCGTCCAGCTGCAGGCCCAGCAGGACGCCCTGAAGGCCCAGATCCTCGACCTCCGCAACCGGATCCAGTCACTCGAGGCGCAGGGCCCCGGCGCCGCCGCATCGCTGAAGCAGCTGTACGCCGATCTGGGGCAGGCGAAGATCGCGGCGGGCCTCACGGCGCTGACCGGCCCCGGAGCGGTCTTCAGGCTCGAGGACTCCTCGACCCTGGGGGCCGCGGACGAGGGCCTCGTCACAGCGAATGACGTCCGGGTCCTCGTCGAGCAGCTGTGGCTCGCGGGGGCCGAGGCGATCGCGGTCAACGGCGAGCGCGTCACGGTGTCGACGGCGATCCTCGACATCGGCGGCTCGGTGCTCGTGAACTCCGCATACCTCGCGCCGCCGTACACGATCGCGGTGATCGGGCCGCCCGACATCTACGAGCGGCTCCAGCAGTCGGCGTCCTTCCGGGCGTTCTTCCTCGATCGGGTCCAGCGCGTCGGGCTCGGGCTCTCGGTCGCCGAGCTCGACTCGGTCGACGTGCCCGCGTTCGCCGGCACGGTCTCGGTCCGGTTCGGGACGCCGGACGCGAGCGCCACCCCGATCGCGAGCTCGCCGCCCGCATCGAGCGCGACGCCATGAACCGGCTCTTCGCCGTCGGCAGCCGGCGCCAGTACCTCGCGATCGCCCTGGTCGCGGCGATTCTCGGGATCCTGGCGGTCGGCCAGCTCCGCGGCCAGTCCAACGTCCCGGGACTCTCGAACCTCTCGACCCAGGACCTGACGCTCCTCATCGCGAACCTGAACGCGCGCAACGACGAGCTCCGGACCGAGATCGCGGATCTCCAGCAGCAGGCGGCGACCCTCGAGACGTCCACCTCGAACGGCCAGACGACTGTCGACCAGCTGCAGTCGGACCTCGCGCGGATCCGGGCCTGGTCCGGCGCCACGGGCCTGACCGGCACCGGCGTCGAGATCGGCATCCAGGGCCCGATTGGCAGCGACGCAGTCGAGGATCTCCTGAATGAGCTCGCGAACGCCGGAGCCGAGGCGATCGAGGTCGATGGCGTCCGCGTCGTGCCGGGCGTCGTCGTCGCCGGCGACCCGGGCCAGCTGTCGGTCGAGAACACCGCCGTCGGGGACCCGTTCGTCATCCGGGCGATCGGCAGCCCCGAGATCCTGCTCGGGACCCTGACCCGGGCCGGCGGCGTCATCTCGCAGATCGGCGTGACCTATCCCGATGCGCAGATCAGCGTCACCCCGCTGACCTCGATCGACGTCCCGCCCACGACCCGGAACCTGATCCCGAGTCACGGCCAACCCAGCCTTTGATAGGCTCGCCCGCCATGACGACGCGGCCCGTGACCGAGCTGCTGCTCGGGGACGTCGTGCGGCTCCGGAAGGCCCACCCATGCGGGTCCCGTGAGTGGCTCGTCGACCGTCTCGGTGCCGACATCGGGCTTCGCTGCCGCGGCTGCGGCCGCCACGTCATGATCGAGCGCCGGGCGCTCGAGGCCCGGCTCGAGGGCTTCGTGAGCCGGGGCGATCCCATCCTCAGCGCCGCCGTCGGGCCGATCGCCGACCCGGCGCAGCCACCGGAGGCGTGACCGCCGAACCCGCGCCCGCCGGCTCCGTGCCAGGCGGCGCCCCGACGTCCGACCGCGCGCCCGAGGTCGCGCCAGCGGGTGCCCGGGCGGTCCTCCGGAACCGCGCCTTCCTGCGTCTCTGGCTGTCGCAGGTCACGACCCAGATCGGCTCGAACATGATCCTGTACGGACTGACGCTGGTCGTGCTCGAGGCGACCGACCTGAACACGGCCGTCAGCGGCCTGTTCCTGACGTTCCTCGTCCCGTCGGTCCTGTTCTCGGCCCTGGCCGGCGTCTACGTCGACCGGTCCGATCGGCGGGTCGTGCTCGTGTCGACTAATGTCCTGCGGGCCGTGCTGCTCGTGCTCGTGTTCCTCGCCGGCCACAACATCCCCGTGGTCCTGGTCATCAACTTCGTGTTCGCCACGACGACCGTGTTCTTCGCGCCGGCCGAGGCGACGATGATCCCGGTGCTCGTCCCACGCGATCAGCTCCTCGCCGCGAACGGGCTCTTCACCCTCACCCTCAACGGGGCGTTCGCGCTCGGCTATGCGCTCCTGGGCCCGGTTGTCGTCGCGATCGCCGGCGGGCCCGAGCCGGTCCTGCTCGTCGTCGCGGTGCTCTTCGTCGTCGCCGCGGGCTTCTGCGTCCTGCTGCCGGCCGACCCGCCGGTTCGCCTGGCCGCCGCGGCCGGGGAGCGCCAGCGCCCGTTGGCCGCCGTCGCGGAGGCCGGTCAGGCCGTCGGCGGGACGTTCGGGCAGCTCCGGGAAGGCATCACCTACATCCGCGAGCACGGTGCGATCGCCTGGTCCCTGATCTACCTGGGGATCGCCGCATCCCTCGTGGGGGTGATCGGCGTCCTCGGGCCGCAGTTCGCCCAGCAGACGCTGGGGCTGCTCCCGCGGGACCTCATCGTCGTCGTCCTGCCGCTCGGAATCGGGATCGTCATGGGCGTGCTGATCCTCAACAGCTACGGTCGGTACCTCTCGCGCCGGCGGGCGATCGAGGGTGGCCTCATCGTCCTCGGGATCTTGCTCGCGAGCCTGACGATCGCCGGACCGCTCAGCCGATTCCTCCAGGGGGTCAGCGGCACCGTGAAGGCCGTCGACCTGTCGTCGGTGACGTCGTTGATCGGCGTCGTCGTCTTCCTCGCCTTCCTCGCCGGGATCGCCTACGGGATCGTCGCGATCTCCAGCCAGACGCAGCTCCAGGAGGACCTGCCGCTGGAGGTCCGTGGCCGGGTGTTCGGCGTGCTCAACATGCTCGTCTCGGTCGCGAGCATCCTGCCGATCATGGTCTTCGGGACCTTGGCCGACGTGTTCGGGACGACAGCGGTCATCCTGACCATCTCGATCGCGGTGATGATCTCCGGCGTCATCTCGATCGTCCGGCGGGGACCGCTCGAGGCCGGCCAGCCATCGGACGTCCCGGGCCGAATCGCCGGCGCGCCCGTGGATCCTGCCGGCGCGGCGCTCCAGGTGGTGGTCGTCCCGGAGCGCGGGCCGCGGACCGACCGGAAGGACGAGCCGTGAGCCGGGTCGCGGTCGTCTTCACGGGCGGGACGATCAGCATGGTCCACGACCCCGCCGCCGGCGGGAACGTCCCGACGCTCGACGGCGCGGCGATCCTCGCCCGGACGCCGGGGCTCGACGCGATCGCTGACGTCGTCCCGATCGACCTATCCCGGACCCCGGCGAGCCACTTCTCCTTCCCCGGCCTGTTCGAGATCGCCGGCGTCATCGGGAGGGCCCAGACGGACCCTGACGTCGATGGCGTCGTCGTCGTGCAGGGCACCGACACGATCGAGGAGACCGCCTTCCTGTGGGACCTCGTGCTCGACAGGCCCGAGCCGGTCGTCGTCACGGGCGCGATGCGGACGGCCTCTGACCCGGGCTACGACGGGCCGCAGAACCTGCGTGACGCGGTCCGGACCGCGGCCGCCCCCGAGCTTCGGGGCGCGGGCGTGGTCGTCGTGCTGCACGGGTCCATCGACGCGGCCGACGCCGTGACGAAGACGCACGCCAGCGCGCTCGACACGTTCAAGAGCCTCGACACCGGGCCGCTCGGGACGGTCGGGGAGGGGGGCGTGGTCATCGCCCGATCGCGCGGCCCGCGGCGCCGCGCCGCCACCGATCACGCGGCCGAGGACGTCGACCTCATCACGGCCCATGTCGCGATGGACGGCTCGCTGCTCGACGCCGCCGCGACGCGACGGCCGTCCGGGATCGTCGTCGAGGCGACCGGCGCCGGGAACACGTCGTACCTGCTCCTCGAGGCCGCGACTCGGGCGATGGCGACGGGCTCGGTGGTCGCGCTGACGACCCGCTGTGCCTCGGGAGCGGCGTCGGCCGCCTACGCGTTCCGGGGCGGCGGCGCGACCTGGGTCCGGGCCGGCGCGATCCTGTGCGGGCATCTCGGCGGGCCAAAGGCGCGGGTCGCGGTCGCAGTGGGCCTCGGCGCGGGCCTCGACCGGGACGGCCTGGCCGCCCTGCTCGCCGACCCACCCGGCTGGGGCGGCCTCGCGTGACGCGGCCCTGATGCCGCTCGACACACTGGTCACCGGCCGGATCGCCACCTTCGCCGGGGACACGGGCTTCGGCTGGGTCGAGGCGATCGGGATCTCGGACGGGGTCGTGGCGTTTGCCGGCTCGGCGGTCGACCTCGAGACCCGTGCCGACCCGCACACGCGGCGCGTGGAGCTCGAGCCCAGCGAGATCGCGATGCCGGGGCTGACGGACGCCCACCTGCACCTGACCGATGCCGCGCTGGCCGCGGGCGAGGTCGACCTGACCGGCACCGCGACGCTCGAGGACGGGCTCGCGAAGCTCGCCGAGACGGCCACGGGACTCCAGCCGGACGCCTGGGTCGAGGGCGCCGGCTGGGACCATCGCCGCTGGGGCCGCTGGCCGACGGCCGCCGACCTCGAGGCCGTCCTCCCGGGTCGCCGAGTCGCGCTCTGGTCATTCGACCACCACGCGCTCTGGGTCAGTCACGCCGCCCTGGCCCTCGCCGGGATCGACGGCCGGACCGCGGACCCGCCCGGCGGGATCATCCGGCGGACGCCCGACGGCGAGCCCGCGGGGGTTCTGCTCGAGAACGCGATCCCGCTCGTTGTGGGCCGCATCCCGCGTCCGGACGACACGTTCATCGCCGGCGCCGTCGAGCGACTCGGCCGATCGCTGCTCGCGCTCGGGGTCGTGGCGGTCCACGATCCGGGCCCGGTTGCGCCGGGCGACCCGCTCGGGCCCCTGGACCTGTACGGCCGCCTGGCCGACACCGGCGACCTGCCGGTGCGGCTGCACGCCGGGATCCGGGCGAGCGGCATCGACGCCGCCATCGAGCGCGGCCTGGCCAGCGGCGACCTGCTGGGTGCGGATCCCGACGGCCGGGCCCGGATGGGCTGGCTGAAGCTGTTCGCGGATGGCACCCTCGGCTCGGGGACCGCCGCGCTGCTGGAGCCCCGGGAGGGCTCGGACCATCGGGGCGTCTTCCGGAGCCCACCGGACGAGCTGGCCGGCCTCGCCGCGAAGGCCGCCGGGGGCCGGATCGCGACCCAGATCCACGCGATCGGCGACGCGGCCGTGCGAGCCTCCCTGGACGCCCTGGGCCCGACCGTCTCGAGCGTGCCGTTCATGCCGCGACTCGAGCACGTCCAGCTCTGCCATCCCGACGACCGGACCCGCTTCGCCGGGCTCGGCATCGCCGCCTCGGTCCAGCCGGTCCACCTCCGCGAGGACGCCGCCACCGCTCGCCGTGACTGGGGCCGCCGGGCCGAGGCCTGGGGCTACGCCTGGCAGACGCTGCTCGACGACGGCGCCGTGATCGCGTTCGGCACCGACGCCCCGATCGAGCCGATCGATCCGTGGCCCGGCATCGCCCTCGCCGTCCTGCGGCGCGATCCATCGTGGGGGCCGGACGCCGAGCCCTTCGGGCCGCACGAGTCGCTCACCCTCGAGGCGGCCCTTCGGGCGAACGCCGTGGCCCCGTGGACGACCCTCCGCGATCCGCTCGGCGGGCGCCTCGTGCCCGGTGCCCGGGCCGATCTCATCGTTCTGCCCGCCGCTCCCCAGGCGCCCGAGGCCGCCGCCGCGTTCGCGAGCGTCCGGCCAAGGCTCGTCATGCTCGGTGGCGAGGTCACCTTCGAGCGCTGATCAGGGCAGCTTCGGGGCCTTCCTCGGGATCGACCGCTCGGCCTCCGCGAACAGCCCGTTCAGGATCCGGCCGGTCGACGGGAAGGCGTGGATCGTGTCGGCGAGGACATCGAGCGGGACGCGCGCCCGGATGGCCAGCACGCACTCGTGGATCGCGGCCGACGCATCGGGGCAGGCGATCGCGGCGCCGACCAGCGTCCGCGCCCGACGGTCGAACACGAGCGTCACGTGGCCCATGGTGGCCTGGATGCCGTAGCCCCGGACCGAGGTCGCGAACGGCGCCGTGAGCTCGACCGCATCGATCCCCGCATCTCTCGCCTGCTCGACGCTCAGCCCGACGAACGCCGCCTCGGGGTCCGTGTACGTGGCCCGCGGCAGCGCGCGATAGTCCGGCGTCACCGGGTCGCCGAGGGCCATCGCAATCGCCATCTCGCCCTGGTAATGGGCCTGGTGGGTGTGGAGCTCCGGGCCGGCGGGGTCGCCGATGACCCACAGCCCGTCCGCGATCCGGAGCCGGCCGTCGCGTGGGAACGCCGTCCGCCCCGAGGTGTCGATGCCGTACGCCTCGAGCCCGAGATCCTCGAGCGGGAAGTCGCGGCCGACGGCGAGCAGGATCACGTGGCCCTCGGCGGAGCCGCCGTCCGACAGGTCCACGACGTGGGCTCCGTCGCGTCCCGCGGCGGCCCGGGCGCCGACGGCCCGGACGCCGAGCCGGACGTCGACGCCGTCACCGCGGAGGGCCTCGGCGACAACCGCCGAGTTCCGGGGATGATCGGTGGGCGCCAGCCGATCGCCCGACTGGACGATCACGGTCGGGACCCCGAAGCGGGCGTACATCTGGGCGAGCTCGCAGCCCGTCGGGCCGCCGCCGAGGACGAGCAGGCTCCTCGGGAGGTCGCGGGCCAGCGTCGCCTGCCGGTTCGTCCAGACCGGGATCTGGTCGAGCCCGGGCACCGGCGGCACCTTCGAGAAGGAGCCGACCGCGACGACGACGTTCCTCGCCCGGAGGTCGTGCGTGATCCCGTCGTGGCGCACCTCGACCGTGCCCCGGCCGGTGATCCGAGCCTCCCCTCGATAGCACAGCGCCCCGTCGGCCTCGAGGGCCTTGACGTGCGAGGAGTCGTCCGGCTCGGCGGCGTCGGGCGGCCGGTTCACCATCCAGTCGCGTCGATCGGAGGCCTGCTTCCAGGTCCAGGCGGCGGCGTTCAGGTGGTGACGCTCGGCCGAGCTCAGCAGCGACTTGGACGGGATGCAGCCGATGTGCGGGCAGCTGCCGCCGAACCACTGGCGATCGACGATGGCGACCGTCGCCCGGCGGCGACGGGCCTCGTGGGCCGCGGCCTCGCCGGCCGGCCCGGCGCCGATGACGATGAAGTCGAGCTCGTCCACGCTGCCTCGCGATCTCAGGTTGGGATGCCAGTGTCGCCGGTCTCGGCGGCATCGCGCTGGCGACGGGCCTCGTACAGGAGGATCGCCCCGGCCGCGGCAACGTTGAGGCTGTCGGCCATGCCGAGCATCGGCAATCGGACCGCCTCGATGTCGGGCCCGCGCCACGTGTCGGACAGCCCGGCGGCCTCGCTGCCCAGGAGGATCGCCAGCGGTCCGGTGAGGTTCGCCTCCGTGTAGAGCCGGGAGCCGTCGACCCGGGCCGCGACGACCTGGACGTCCTGCTCCCGGAGCCACGCCCTCGCCCGGTCCGCCGGAGCGGTCGCCAGGCCGACCGCGAACACCGTGCCGGCGCTCGCCCGGATCACGTTCGGGTTGTAGACGTCGGTCCCGCCGACCGCGATGACCCCGTCGGCGCCGGCGCCGTCTGCCGATCTCAGGATCGCGCCGAGGTTGCCGGGCTTCTCGACGTCCTCGGTCACGACGAGGAGCGGCGGGTGGTCGAGCAGGCCGAGGGCCAGGGTTTCGAGGCTGGTGAGGGGCGCCTCCACCTCGAGCACGATGCCATCGGCCCGGTCGCCGTAGGCCAGCCGCTCGAACGCTCGAGGCCCGAGCTCGACGAGCTCGGCGCCAGCGGCCACGGCGGCGCGCGCGGCCGATCGGGCCGCCTCGGATGCTCCGTCCGCCACGAGGTAGGCGGCGAGGATCCGGATCCCGGCGTCGACGGCTCGGGTCGCTTCGCGGGCGCCATCGACGAGCGTCCGCCGGGCCGTCTCGCGGTCGCGCCGGTTGCGGAGGGCAAGGGCCGCGCGGACCCGCGGGTTCGAGGCGCTGTCGATGCGGATGGCCGGGCCGGGAGCGGTCACGGACCGAATCTTCGCCGGAACGACGGATCGGCGGCGCGCCTCACGCGCGGACCCGGACGGCAAGCCCGAGTTGCAGGCGGGCCCCGGACTCGGCCTCGAGCTCCAGGGGCAGGGTGTCGGCGCGTTGGCTGGGCACCGGGAACGCTTCGCGGACGGCACCGGCGAGCTGGTCGGCCTCAAGCCCCGTTGCGTGGGCGGTGACGAGCACGACGGCGTCCTTCGAGGCGACGGCCACGCAGGCTCCGAGGAGGGCGGGCAGGTCCGTGTCGAAGCGCCAGGCATTCCGGCTCCCCGGCCGACCGTGGCCGTAGGTCGGCGGGTCAAGCAGGATGCCGTCGTAGCGCCGGCCGCGGCGTGCCTCGCGCCGCACGAACCCGAGCGCGTCGTCGACGATCCAGCGAATCGGCCGATCCGCGAGGCCGGACAGCTCGGCGTTGCGGCGGGCCCAGGCGACCGCGCCCCGCGCCGCGTCGACGTGGGTGACGCTGGCTCCGGCCGCGGCCGCGACGAGGGTGAGCAGGCCCGTGTGGGCGAACAGGTTCAGCACCGCCGGAGCCGCTCGGCCGTCCGCCCGCGCATCGAGCCCGCCGTTCGCGTCGAGGTCGCCGCGCCCGGCTCGCGCGCTGAGCGCGGCGACCTCGGCGGCGAGCCAGGCCGCGTTTGCCGCGTGCTCCGGGTACAGGCCGACGCCCCCGGACTCGGTGGCCCGCAGCTCGAGGGTCAGGCGGCCTCCGGACACCGTCCACGGGGAACGGGAATCCGCCGGTCCGGTCCAACCGCCCTCCCGATCGAACCGCAGGTCGGCCGCCGCCCACGCACCGGGTCGCGGGCGACGCTCCCACGCGGCCGGGTGTGGCCGGTCGACGAGGCGTTCGCCGAACCGGTCGAGCCGCCGCCCGTCGCCAGCGTCGACGAGCGCCACGTCGGCGAGCCACTTGTCACCCGAAGACGTCACCTCCGGATCATGGACGAGTTCGATCGCGGCGTAGGCTTCACCCCGTGACCCGGATCCTCCTGTACACGGGCAAGGGCGGCGTCGGCAAGACGAGCATCGCTGCGGCAAGCGCGTTGCTGAGCGCCCGGCGCGGCCATCGGACGATCGTGCTGTCGACCGACATCGCCCACAGCCTCGCCGATGCTTTCGACATGAAGCTCGGCCCGGAGCCGACGAAGATCGCCGAGAACCTGTGGGGCCAGGAGCCGGACGTCTACTTCAACATCGGCCGCTACTGGCGGACGATCCAGACGTACATGGCCGACCTCTTCAGCTGGCGCGGCCTCGACGAGGTCCTCGCCGAGGAGATGACGGTCCTCCCTGGCATGGACGAGCTCGGCAACCTGCTGTGGATCGCCGACCACGTCGAGTCCCGCCAATACGACGTGGTCGTCGTCGACGCCGCGCCGACCGGCGAGACGCTCCGCCTGCTGAGCCTGCCCGAGGCCAGCCGCTGGTGGATCGAGCGGATCGCCCCGATCGGGCGCCGCGTCAGCCGGATCGGCCGGCCGATGCTCGAGCGGATGATCGGCGTGCCGATGCCGCGCGACGAGGTCTTCGCGGCGGCCGAGCGGCTCCTGAACCGCCTGGACAAGGTCCATCACCTCCTCGCGGATCCGGAGCAGTCGTCCGTCCGGATCGTGCTCGCGCTCGAGAAGCTCTCGATCGTCGAGGCCCAGCGCTCGTTCACCTACTTCCACCTGTTCGGCTATCCGAGCGACCTCGTGATCTGCAACCGCGTCCTCCCGGCCGACCTCGCCGGGGACGGCTCGTTCGGGGGCCTCCGGGCCGTCCAGCAGCGCCACAAGCCGGTGGTCGAGGCGCAGTTCGCGCCGGTGCCAGTGCGCAGCGTGCCGCTGTTCGATCGCGAGATGATCGGGCCGGACAACCTCGTAACGATCGGCGAGGCGCTCTTCCCCGACGGTGGCGATCCGACGGACTTCTACTATCGTGGGCGGCCGTACAAGGTCACGACCGTGGACGGCCGGTTCGTGCTGGAGGTCGCGCTACCCTTCGCCAGCAAGGACGAGGTCCAGCTGACCCGCAACAGCGACGAGATCCTGCTGCAGGTCGGCGGCTGGCGGCGGACGCTCATGCTGCCGCGGGTGCTCGTCGAGGCGCCGACCGTCGGCGCCACGATGGCGGACGGAGTCCTGCGGCTGGAGTTCGACGCGCGGGCACGGGACGCCCGCCAAGGAGCGAAGCGATGACGGAGACGCGCAAGCGGGGCTCGGCCGGGATGCCGAGCATGGATGCGAGCGACGATCGGGTCAGCGACCTCGAAGCGCGGCTCGCGCGACTCGAGGGCTCGCCCAGCCTGCGCGAGCGCGGCCGCGACCTCATGGACCGGGTGATGCCGTCCGACGCGAGCCGGCATTTCCGGAATGCTGGCCGCGAGCAGCTCCTCGGCGTCCGGGCGATCGTCGACCACCTGATCCGCCGGATCGACGCGATGGATGCCCGGGCCTCGGGCGGCGACCCATCGCGGGAGCGCATCGAGCTCGACTGAGCATGGGGGTCCTCACGCGCGGTTGGCGCCTCGCGCGATACGTCGGCCTGGTCGCGGCACTCGCGCTCATCGTCGGGACGTTCCTGCCCTGGATCGTGGCGACCGACCAGAACCTCGGCGTGACGGTCACCCGGTCGGGGGTGGACGGTGGGACGAGTGGGCTGACAGTGCTGGCCTTCGCGGTCGTGGCGGGGATCGCCCTGTTCGTCAATACCCGGACGGCGGCGTACGTCGCGACGGGTGCCGCGTTCCTCGCCCTTTGCCTGGCGGTCATCGGGATCCAGCCGTCATCGGACCTCCTGACCTCGATGGGCCTGCCGTCCGTGGGCAGCCCCGGCATCGGGATCTTCCTGTCGATCGGCGGCGCGGCCATCGTCACCGTCGTCGGGGCGTGGGGCATCGTGGCGATCCAGGACGAATAGCCTGGCTCTCGATCCGCTCGCCTCGATCCGCTGGCGCCCGGCTCGGCCGGTCCTGACCGTCGTCGGCTGCCACGCCGGCGGCGAGATCGGCAACGTCGTCGTGGCGGGCGTGGACCCCCCGCCAGGCAGCACGGTCTTCGAGCAGATGCAGTCGATCCGCGCCGACGACTCGATCCGCCGACTCCTGCTCCATGAGCCGCGCGGCAGCGTGGCCGTCCACACGAGCATCGTCCTGCCGTCGAACCGTCCGGACTGCGCGTTCGGCTACGTGATCATGGAGCCGACCGAGTATCCGGCCATGTCCGGCTCGAACACGATCTGCGTCGCGACCGTTCTGCTCGAGACCGGGCTGGTCGGGATGCGCGAGCCAGTCACGACGTTCCGGCTCGAGGCGCCCGGCGGCCCGGTCGAGATCACCGCCGGGTGTCGGGACGGGAAGGCCGAGTGGGTCGAGGTCGAGAACGTCCCGTCGTTCGTCGACCGCCTCGACGCCCCGCTCGAGGTGCCTGGGATCGGGAGGCTCACGGTCGATGTCGCGTTCGGCGGCATGTGGTACGCGATCGCTGACGGCTCCGCGCTCGGCTTCTCGTTCGAGCCGGGCGAGGCCCGCGACCTGTCACGGATCGGGACGCTGATCCATGACGCCGCCCGCGGGCAGCTGCACCCGGTCCACCCGGAGAACCCGGGGATCGCCGGGGTGAGCATCGTCGAGATCGCCGAGCCGTGGCGCGGGGTGGGGGAGACGACGAGGAATGCCGTGGTCGTCGCTCCGGGACGCCTCGACCGCTCCGGGACCGGGACGGGCCTGTCGGCCCGCCTGGCGGTGCTCCACGCTCGTGGTTCGATGCGAGTCGGCGAGTCGATGCGCCATGCGTCGGTGCTGGGCTCGACGTTCGAGGGCCGGATCGTCAGGGAGATCCAGGTCGCGGGGCGCCCGGCGATCGTGCCCGCGATCCGCGGCACGGCCTGGATCACCGGCGTGAGCCGCGTCCTCCTCGACCCGACCGACCCGTTCCCCGAGGGCTACACCCTCTCCGACACCTGGCCCGGCGCGGACACCCAGTAGGGTCGCGGTATCAGCTGAGGTCGCTCACGCCGCGGCGCTGCGAGGCACGGTTTCCCGAGGCCACCGGGACCGATCGCGCTGGGCCCGGTGGTATCCTGCGCGGGCGTTGCGGGGTGAATCTGGATCGGGCGAGTACCTCCGACTGACGGAACGGAACATCAGTCAGCGGGCGATATTCGAGCGAGCCAGGCGATCCCCATAACGCAAAGATCTCTCGGTTCCGCACTCGAACCGAGCACGATCGAGCGGGCGGCTAGCTCAGCTGGTTAGAGCACTTGCTTGACATGCAAGAGGTCACTGGTTCGAGTCCAGTGTCGCCCACCACCCTCACGACCGCGTTCGTTGCCGTCGTTCGCCGTCCGGGACCCATCTGGTTCCTCTCAGAAGTGCCTGATCCGAACACGAGGGTGCTGTCCGCCGCCTGAACAGACGCAGCTGTGCTGAGTCACGGACATCTGCGCCGGCTTCGCGGATGTGGTGTGCGAAATCGGAACTTCTGAGGCGAAGCCGACGATCGCGGCGCCCAGCCCCGACGATCGCCCCGGCAGGCGGGGCTCGACGGTCGCCCCGGCAGGCGGGGCTCGAGGATCGCGCCGGCGGGCGGGCTCGAGGGATCAGATCAGCGCGACCCGCCACCGGACTGTCATGCTCGGCCCCGCGGCTCGCGGATGAATGTGAGGGCTTCCGCTCCATCGTCCTGGTGGAAGGAGGCTCCCTGCATTGATCGCCCTGCTGCTGTGGATCCTGGGGGTCCCCGGCCTGATCATCATCCTGCTGCTGCTCTTCGGTGTGATCCACATCTAGGCCAGCGGCGCCGTCGACGCGGCACCACCAGCCAGGTCGGTGCCCGCTCGTCCATCGCCCTCCCCCTCGAGCCGCCGCGGCTGTGCCTGGGTCGCGGCGGCTCCGCCGTGTGCGTCGCGCCACCTCGCGTTGACCGGGCAGGCCGCTTGCCGCCCTGGGGTATAGTCCGGCCAACGCACCGATCGGGACGCGCCGCGCGCCGCGGTCGATCTCCAGAGAGCCGGGTCGAGCCGCAAGGCGAGGCTGGAAGCCCGGCGATCGACGAACCTTCGGCACCACCCGTGAGCGGCCGCTGAACCGGCCCGGGACCGCCCGTTAGCGCGGCACGAAAGCGCACGGCGCTTCGACGGCGCAGGCCGACGACGAGCCGTGAAGGCGGGTGGAACCGCGGGAAGTCGAGTCATCGGCCTCTCGTCCTGTCGAGGGCGAGGGGTCATTTCGATTCTCGGAGGCATGAACGTGGTGGTCGAGGACAGACAGGGACAGGGCAGCGAGCCGGAGGAGGACGTCCTCCTGGCGCCCGAGCGCGGCTCGGTCGACGAGCTGCTCGACGCGGGCGCCCACGACGAGCTCGACGCGATGCGTCACTCGACCGCCCACGTGATGGCCGAAGCGGTCCTCGACCTCTTCGAGGGCGCGAAGCTGGGCATCGGGCCGGCGATCGCCGACGGCTTCTACTACGACTTCGAGCTGCCGCGCGCGCTGACGCCCGAGGACCTGGCCGCGATCGAGGAGCGGATGCACGTCAGCGTCGCGGCCGACCATCCGTTCGTCCGGCGCGAGCTGGGGTTCGACGACGCCCGCTCGGTGGAGGAGGGGCGGGATCAGTCGTTCAAGGTCGAGATCCTCGACGATCTCGCCGCCCGGGCGACAGCGGCCGGTGAGCCGCCGCCCGTCGTCTCGTTCTACGAGCACGGCCCGTTCAGCGACCTGTGCAAGGGCCCCCACGTGGCAAGCACGGGCCGGATCGGCCCGTTCAAGCTGCTGAGCGTCGCGGGTGCCTATTGGCGCGGCGACGAGAAGCGGCCGATGCTCCAGCGGATCTACGGAACCGTCTGGCCGAGCGACGATGAGCTCGCCCAGTTCCTGTGGCGGCGGGCCGAAGCTAAGAAGCGCGACCACCGCCGGCTCGGCGTCCAGCTCGACCTGTTCAGCTTCCATGACGTCGCGCCCGGCTCGGCGTTCTGGCATCCGAAGGGCCAGCGGATGTGGCGGACCCTGGAGTCGGCGATGCGCGAGGCCCAGGCTCGCCGCGGCTACGACGAGGTCAGCACGCCGATCCTCGTCCACAAGAAGCTCTGGGAGCAGTCCGGCCACTGGTCGAACTACGACGACAACATGTTCAAGCTCGATGTCGAGGGCCAGACGTTCAGCCTGAAGCCGATGAACTGCCCCGAGAGCACGTTCATCTACCGGGCGAGGATCCGCTCGTACCGCGACTTCCCGCTCCGCTACGCGGAGTACGGGCGCCTGCACCGCAACGAGCGGTCGGGGACGCTCTCCGGCCTGACGCGGGTCCGCCAGTTCATCCAGGACGATGCCCACATCTACCTCCGGCCGGACCAGGTCCAGGGCGAGATCGCCGAGCTCCTCGACTTCGTGAAGGAGGTCTACGGCTGGTTCGGGCTCGAGCCACGACTGACGTTCGCGACGAAGCCGGACAAGGCGATCGGCGACCCGGCCCTGTGGGCGAGCGCCGAGGCCCAGATGCAGGAGGCGCTGACGGCCTCCGGCATGGCCTACCGGGTCAAGCCCAGGGACGGCACGTTCTACGCGCCCAAGATCGACATCTACATCGATGACGCTCTCGGCCGGGAGTGGCAGATGGCGACGATCCAGGTCGACCTGACGATGCTGCCCGAGCGATTCGACCTCACCTATGTCGACGAGCACGGTGCCCAGGTCCGGCCGGTCGCCATCCATCGCGCGATCTACGGCTCGCTGGAGCGGTTCATCGGCATCCTCGTCGAGCACTTCGGCGGGGCGTTTCCGCTCTGGCTGGCGCCGGTCCAGGCCGTCGTGATCCCGATCGCGGATCGCCACGTCCCGGCGGCGCAGGAGCTCGCCGCGGTCCTCGGGGCGCAGGGGCTGCGGGTCGAGGTCGACGCGTCCGACAACCGGATGCAGAACAAGATCCGGCTGGCGCAGGAGCAGAAGGTCCCGTACATGCTGATCCTCGGCGATCGCGAGGCCGAGGCGCGGTCGGCGACGATCCGGCGGCGCGACGCAGCTCGGGACGCGGCGCAGGAGACGCTCGCCTGGCAGGCAATCGCCGAACGGCTCGCAAGCGAAGCCGCCGCTCGGGGTGCCTGAGGCTCCGGCGAAGGACCCTGTGCTATAGTCCCGCGGCGGCCGGGACGGCTGCGGCTTTTGCCGTTGCCGCGACGGGCGCCCAAGCAGCACCGTTCGAGAGGGCAGCGCCATCAGTCGAGACCTGCGAGTCAACCAGATGATCCGGATCCCACAGGTCCGGGTGATCGACGAAGAGGGGAACCAGCTGGGCGTCATGCCCACGCCGCGGGCCCTCGAGATGGCGCAGGAACGAGGCCTCGACCTCGTCGAGGTGGCCCCGATGGCGGCCCCGCCGGTGACCCGTTTCCTCGACTTCGGTCAGTACAAGTACGAGCTGACGAAGAAGGAAAAGGAGAACAAGCGGCGGCAACGCTCGGTGACGTTCAAGGAGGTCCGCCTCTCGCCGAAGATCGGTGTCGGGGACTTCACGACGAAGCTGAACCGGGCGATCGAGTTCCTCGAGGAGGGTGATCGGATCAAGGTGACGGTCCGCTTCCGGGGCCGGGAGCTGACCCATCCGGAGCTGGGACGGGCACTGCTGCTGCGGTTCACGGAGGCGGTGAAGGACCACGGCGTCATGGAACGGCCCCCGCTCCTCGAGGGCAAGTCCATGTTCACGACCCTCGCCTCGACGCACAAGCCGAAGACGGATCACGCACCGGGCCCGGGCGGTCAGCCGGCGCACGCCGATGAAGCGCCGAGTCCGGTGCCCGCGCCACAGGAACGGCCCGCGGGAGAAGCCGCGGCCACCGGAGGTTGAGCCCGCAATGCCGAAGATGAAGAGCCACCAGGCGGCCAAGAAGCGCATCGCCGCGACGGGCTCGGGCAAGATCGTCCGCGTCAACGCCTGGAAGGGCCATCACCTCGAGATCAAGTCGTCCCGCCGCGTCCGCCGCTACGCCGGCAAGACCGTCCTCGGCGGGCTCCACCTCAAGCAGGTCCGACGCCTGCTGCCGTACCTGTAGGAGCGACCGCACATGGCACGGGTCAAGCGGGGCGTCACCGCCCACCGGCGGCACAAGCGCCTCCTCGACGCAGCCGAGGGCCGCAAGGGCACGAAGTCCCGGCTGATCAAGCCGGCCCGCGAGGCGCTCCTCCACGCGATGGCCTACGCCACGCGGGACCGGAAGCAGCGCAAACGCCAGCTCCGCGGCCTCTGGATCGTCCGGATCAACGCCGCGGCTCGCGGCCGCGGCCTCAGCTACGGCAAGTTCATCCAGGGCCTGAAGGCCGCCGGCGTCGAGCTCGACCGCAAGATCCTCGCCGACCTCGCCGTCCGGGACGAGGGCACATTCACCCAGATCGTGGAGGTTGCGAAGGGCGGCTGAGCGAAGCGCCCGGAGCGATCTCCAGAGCCCTCGACGTCGACGCGACGGTCGGGGGCTCGGTCGTTTCAGGGCCCACCTCGCGCCGTACCATCGCCACGACCCATGGACCTCGCCCAGATCCAGCACGACCTCGACGCGCTCGGCGCCGAGACCCGGGCCGCGGTCGACACTGCGACCGACGTCGCGGCATTGGACGCCCTCGAGCTCGACGTGCTCGGCAAGAAGGGCCGGCTGACCGCGATCCTGCGCGGGATCGGCGCCCTGCCGGTTGAGGACCGGCCGAAGGTCGGGGCGATCGCCAACGAGGTCCGCCGTTCGATCGAGGGCTCGATCGCGGACCGTCGAGCAGAGCTGTCCGATCGGGAGCTCGATGCGCGGCTGGCCGCCGAGCGGGTCGACGTCACGACCCCCGGGCGGTCGATCCGTCGAGGCGCGCTCCATCCGATCCCCGAGACGATCAACGCCATCGCCGAGGTCTTCGGCCGGTTCGGGTTCGTCGTCGTCGAGAGCCCCGAGGTCGAGGACGACGTCCGCAACTTCCAGATGCTCAACATCCCGCCGGACCATCCGGCCCGGGATCTCTGGGACACGCTCTACGTCGACATCCCCGGTGGCCTCCTGCGAACCCATACCTCGCCCGGCCAGGTTCGGGTGATGACGACGCAGGCGCCGCCGATCCGGGTCCTGTCGCCGGGCCGCTGCTACCGCTACGAGAACGTTGCCGCCGATCGGAACTTCGAGTTCTTCCAGGTCGAGGGGTTGATGGTCGACGAGGGCACGACGCTCGCCGACCTGCGCGGCCTCCTCGACGAGTTCGCCCACGCGATGTTCGGCGCGGGCAAGAAGACCCGCTTCCGGCCCGGGTACTACCCGTTCACCGAGCCGTCGGTGGCGTTCGACGTGGAGTGCCTCGTCTGCGGCGGAGTCGGATGCCCGGCCTGCAAGCGGACGGGCTGGATGACGATCCTCGGCGCGGGAATGGTCCATCCCGCGGTCCTGCGCAACTCCGGCATCGACCCGGAGCGCTACCAGGGCTTCGCCTTCGGGATGGGCGTCGAGCGGATCGCCAACCTGCGGCACGGCGTCCCGGACCTGCGCCTCTACCTCGAGGACGACCTGCGGTTCCTGGAGCAGTTCCGATGAGCGAGGTGCGGCCGTGAAGGTGCCGCTGTCCTGGCTCCGGGAGTACGTCGACGTCGACCTCGAGCCGGAGGCCCTCGCGGCCCGCCTGACGCTGCTCGGGATGGAGGTCCAGGGCATCGAGCGTCGGGGGAGCGAGTGGCGGGACGTCGTCGTCGGCGAGCTGCTGACCGTCGAGAAGCATCCGCGGGCGGATCGGCTGTCGCTGACGACCGTCCGGACCGGCGACGGGCCGGCCCTCGAGATCGTCTGCGGCGCGACGAACATCGCTCCCGGCCAGCGGGTGCCGGTTGCCCTCCCTGGTGCGGTCCTGCCGGGCGATCGCCGGATCGAGCGGACCGAGAAGATGGGCGTCGTCTCGAACGGGATGCTCTGCTCGGGTGACGAGCTCGGGCTGACCGGCGACGCCGACGGGATCCTGATCCTGTCCCCGACAACGCCGGTCGGGGTGTCGCTCGCGGATCTGTACGGCGACGTCGTCCTCGACGTCGACGTCAAGCCGAACCGCGGCGACGCGCTGTCGATCATCGGCATCGCCCGCGAGGTCTCGGCCGTGACCGGTGCGCCGGTCCGCTGGCCGGCAACGGACGTCGAGGAGGGTGGAGGAGCGGTCGCGGACCACCTGGCCGTGGACGTCGCGGACACGAGGCTGTGCCCCCGATTCGTGGGCCGCTGGGCTTCGGGAGTGACCATCCGGCCGTCGCCGGACTGGGTCCAGATGCGCCTCCTGGCGGCCGGCATGCGGCCGGTCAGCAACGTCGTGGATGCGTCGAACTACGTGATGCTCGAGCTCGGCAAGCCGATCCACACGTTCGACGCAGCGGCCGTCAGCGGCGGTCGGATCGTCGTCCGGCCGGCGAGGGCGGGCGAGCGCCTCGAGACGCTCGACCACGTCGTCCGGGAGCTGGATCCATCGACCCTGGTCATCGCCGACCCGTCTGGCCCGATCGGCATCGCCGGCGTCATGGGCGGCGCCGGCTCGGAGATCGGCGAGACGTCGAGGAACGTCGTCATCGAGTCGGCTATCTTCGACCCGGTCTCGATCCGCCGGACCGCGTTCCGCTACGCGTTGCGGTCCGAGGCGAGCCTTCGCTTCGAGAAGGGCCAGGAGCTCCGCCTCGCGAGGATCGGTGCCGACCGGACGGCCCGGCTCGTCCACGAGTGGGCCGGCGGGGAGGTCGCCCGCGGGCGGGTGGACACCAACCCGATGGAGCCGGAGGAGCGCACGGTCGCATTCCGGCCGGGTCGCGTGGATCGGCTGCTCGGCACGTCGCTCGGGCCCGGCGAGCAGCACGCCCTGCTGGCGCGCGTCGGCATCACGACCGCCGCGCCCGGCGGCCCGGTGACCGTGCCCGTCGCCGGTGGAGCGGCGCCCACGACCGTGACCGCGCCCGCGAGCGAGGCCCTCGTGGCCACGATCCCGACGTGGCGCCGGGACCTCGAGATCGAGGCGGACATCGCCGAGGAGGTCGCCCGCGTCCGGGGCTACGAGCTCACGGCCCCGACGCTCCCGGCCACGGTCCCGCCCGGCTGGCAACCGTCGCCGCTCGGGCTGCGGGATCGACTCCGGGGCACGCTCGTCGGCGCCGGCCTCACCGAGGCCGTGACGTATGCGCTGGTCTCACGCCGTGACCTCGAGGCTTTCGGCTGGACGGTCGCGGACCGGCCGGCCGCGGGCGAGGCCGCCCGGCGCGGCGCCCCGATCGGGGTCATGAACCCGCTCTCGCTCGACCATGCCGTCCTGCGCCAGTCGCTCGTCGGCAGCCTGACCGGCGTCGTCTCGACGAACACCCGGCGCGGCAACGCCGACGTGGCGGTGTTCGAAATCGGCAAGGGCTACGGCCGGCTCGACGACGGCGGAACCGAGTGGTGGCGGCTCGGAATCGCCCTGACCGGCGAGCTCGAGCCGGCGAGCTGGAACCGGGCCGGGCGCGCGGTCGACGTCGACGACGCGAAGGGCCTGGTCGAGCTGCTCGCCTCCGAGCTGGGGGCCGGTCCCGCGACGTACGAACCGCTCCGCGACGAGCCGATCCTCCATCCCGGCCGCTCGGCCACGGTCCTGGCGACCTTCGCGGACGGATCCGCGGCCGTCACCGGCGTGGTGGGCGAGCTGCATCCGCGGCTGCTCGCCGCGCTGGACCTCCGGTTCGAGCGGCTCGTCGTGGCCGAGCTGTCGATCGCCGGCCTCGGCGGCGGCAGCCCGCGGGTGCCGCGGGTCGAGGCGCCACCGCGGTTCCCGGCCGTCGAGCGCGATCTGGCGGCCGTCGTTCCCGACGCGGTGGCCGCAGGCGCGGTGGAAGCCGTGATCCGCGAGGCCGGTGGTGCGCTCCTGACCGACGCTCGCCTGTTCGACGTGTATCGCGGCAAGTCGCTCGACGCCGACGCGCGGAGCCTCGCCTATCGACTCCGGTTCGGGGCATCCGACCGGACCCTCACCGAGCCGGAGGTCGACGCTGCGGTGGCCGCGATCGTCGTGGCGCTGGGCGACCGGCTGGGAGCTCGCATCCGCGGCTGACGTGACTTCCGGCGCCTTGCGACCGGCCGAATCGCGCTGGTACGCTCCCGCCACCTTCTAGGGAGGCTGGCCCGGTGGGTTCGATGACCCTGTTCGACCTGGTGATGTTCCTTGCCCTCTTCGGCATGTTCATCATCGGCTACTTCCAGGGCATCACCCGGCGCCTCCTCGGCCTCGTCGCGGTCCTCTTCTCGTTCATCATCGGGGCGCAGCTGCGGACGCCGCTCGGCGGCTACCTGGCCGGCCAGTGGACCGGCATCTCCCCGGACTACAGCTACATGGTCGGGTTTCTGGCCGTGTTCCTCGCGGCCTGGATCGCCCTGACGGTGGGCATCCAGATCTCGTTCCGGCCGGCGCCGCTCCTGTACCGCTATCCGGTCCTCGACGAGGTGCTCGGCGGGGTGATCGGGGTCCTCGAGGGGATCGTCGTCCTCATGGTCTTCCTCGTGATCACCGATCCCTATCTCTCCGGGATCGCGCCCGGCAGCGGGGCGACCGGCGAGTTCGGCCTCATCCGCTCGCTCCACGACTTCATCGACGACTCGATCTCGGCGTCGATCCTTCGGGAGAACGTCATCCCGGGCGTCCTGAACGTCCTGTCGTTCCTCTTCCCGCAGTCCGTCGTCGACTACTTCAACCACCACTGAGGCGGGCACGCTCGACCGGCGGCTGCTGGCCGCCCCGACCCTCGCCGCGGCGCGCTCGCTGCTGGGGTCCCGGCTCGTCCGCGGCGACCGAGTGGGCCGCATCGTCGAGGTCGAGGCGTACGTCGGGACCGAGGACCAGGCCTCCCATGCGCGCTTCGGGCGGACCGCCCGGAACGCCGTCATGTTCGGGCCTCCGGGAGTGGCCTACGTGTACCTTGTCTACGGGATGTACGACTGCCTGAACGTCGTCACCGAGCCCGACGGCCGGCCGGCGGCGGTGCTGATCCGTGCCGTGGAGCCACTCGAGGGCCAGGGCGCCATCCGGCAGGCCCGCATCGACTGGGCGCGGCGCCGGGCGGCCGCGGCCGATCGCGAGGCGGCCGCCACCGTGGCTCGCATCGAGCCCATCCCGACCGATCGGCTGTGTCGCGGTCCGGGCCTCGTGGCGGCCGGGTTCAGCCTGACCCGGCAGGACACGGGCATGGACCTGCTCGACCCGGCGTCGCCGGTGCGGATCGAGGCGCCGGCCGCTGGCGACCGGGCGCCGGTGGTTCGAGCCACTCCGCGCATCGGGATCCTTTATGCCGCGGAGCCGTGGCGGTCCCTGCCGTGGCGTCTGATCGACGCGTCGAGCGGAGCGGTGTCGGGGCCGCGCTGACGCGGCCGAGACGATGGACACCCGCTCGCTGGCGCTCCTCGAGTTCCCGCTCATCCGCGAGCGGCTCGCGAGCCACACCGCGTTCGCGCCCGGCCGGCGGCTCGCGGAGTCGCTCGAGCCCTCGGCCGACCGCGTCGTCGTCGCGAGAGCCCTCGACGAGACCGACCAGGCCCGCGAGCTCCTCACCGAGCGTCGCGGCGTCGGCATCGGCGGCGCCCGCGACATCGGCGCATGGGTCGACCGCGCAGGCCGCGGCGGCCGCCTTGATCCGGCGCACCTCCTGGACGTCGCCGCGACGCTCGACGGCGCGGCGAAGCTGAAGGTCGCGCTCGGCGAGGGGCGCTGGCCGCTCCTCCGCGAGCTGGGCAAGCAGCTGCATCCGCTGCCCGCCGTTGCCTCGACGCTCGCGCGCTCGTTCGATCCGGCCGGCGAGCTCCTCGACACGGCGTCGCCGAGGCTCGGCGGACTCCGCGCCGCCGTCCGCGTCGCGTTCGATCGCCTCCGCCGCCGGCTCGACACGCTCGTCGCGTCGCCGGAGCTCGCCGGCTCGCTCCAGGAGCCGATCGTGACGCTTCGGAACGGCCGCTACGTGGTGCCGGTGAAGGCCGAGTCGCGGTCGCGCGTGAAGGGCATCGTCCACGACGCCTCGGGCAGCGGCCAGACGCTGTTCGTCGAGCCGCTCGTGGTCGTCGAATTGGGGAACGCCTGGCGCGAGGCGCAGGTGGCCGAGCGCGAGGAGGTCGAGCGGATCCTCGACGAGCTGTCGGCGCTGATCGCGGCCAACGGCCCGGCGCTGCGGGCGACGCTCGATGCCCTCGCCCACTTCGATTTCTGGTCGGCGAAGGCGCTGCTGGCCTCCGAGCTGGACGCCACCCGCGCCGAGACCTCGACGGACGACCGGGTCGTGCTGCTGTCGGCGCGCCATCCCGGCCTGTCGGGCCGGGTCGTCCCGATCGACGTCCGGCTCGGTGACGGCTTCACCGCGCTCGTCGTCACCGGTCCGAACACCGGCGGCAAGACGGTGACGCTGCGGACGCTCGGCCTCCTGGCGCTCATGCACCAGGCCGGGCTCCACGTGCCGGCCGCTCCCGGCAGCTCGCTGCCCGTCTTCCGCGACGTCTTCGCCGACATCGGCGACGAGCAATCCGTCGCCCAGTCGCTCTCGACGTTCTCGGGTCACATGCGCTCGATCATCCGGATCGTCGAAGCGGCGGGGCCGGGAACGCTGGTGCTGCTCGACGAGCTCGGCGCCGGGACCGACCCGACCGAAGGCTCGGCGCTCGCCCAGGCGCTGCTCGACCACTTCATCCGGGCCGGTGCGCTGGTCGCGGCGACGACCCACTACGCCGAGCTGAAGGCCTATGCCCACACGACGGCCGGGGCGATGAACGCCGCGGTCGAGTTCGACCTCGACACCCTCAGCCCGACGTACCACCTGACGATCGGGCTGCCGGGTGGATCCCAGGCGTTCGCGATCGCCGAGCGGCTCGGCCTGCCCGAGCGGCTCGTGGCCGACGCCCGATCGCGCCTGACCGAGAACGAGCTGGCCTTCGAGGCCACCCTCGCGCGGATCCGCGAGACCGAGGGCGAGACCGCCGACGCGCTCGAACGGGCGCGGTCCGCGGAAGCCCGCGCGGCTGACGCCCTCCGGACCGCGGACGAGGAACGTCGCCGCGCCCGACGCGAGCGCGACGACGTCACCCGGCGTTCGCGCGAAGAGGCGGAGCAGATCATCGTCGACCTCCGCGATGAGCTCGAGGCGGCGCGTCGACAGCTCGAGCGCGGCTCGCTGACCGTGCCCGCGATCGACGCCGTTCTGGGTCGCGCCGACGAGCAGCTGGGCCGGCTCCCGCTTCCCGATGACACGGACGACGCCGACGCCCCGGCCCTCGCCTCAGATGCCACGACGGCCGGGGCGTCGCGCGGCTCGCGCCGAACCCGCGTCGCGCGCGTGTGGCAGCCTGGCCAGCGCGCCCGCAGCCGCTCTGGCGGCTGGGAGGGTCGGGTCGCGGCCCTGGATCGGACCGGCAAGCGCGCCACCCTCGAGGCCGGGGCGATGCGGATCAGCGTCCCGCTCGACGACCTCGAACCGGTCGATGGCGCGGCTGCGGCGCGGTCACTCCCCGCCGCCGGCGGCACGAACGTCGCCGCGCTCCGGCTCGAGCGGGCCCAGGCCGTGCCGCTCTCTCTCGACCTCCGCGGCGCGCGGGTCGACGAGGCCCTGGCCGCGCTCGACGCCTACCTGAACGACGCGTCGGTCGCGGGTCTCGACCGGGTGACGGTGATCCACGGCCACGGGACCGGGGCGCTCCGCGACGCCGTCCGCAGCGAGAGCGCGGGCCACCCGCTGGTGAGATCGGTGCGGGCGGGGGAGCGGGGCGAGGGCGGCGACGGCGTGACGGTGGTCAGCCTGGGCTGACCTCGCATCGGCTCGGAATGCCTTGGCGGGCACACTCCGCCCTTGGACCCTCGAGCGTCAGCTCGGGACGGGAAGGAGCGTCGGCAGCGGGCCCGTGGACGGCGAAGGCGTCGGCTTGCCATGGGTGGGGGTCGGCTGGGGCGTGCCGCTCGGGCCGGGCGTCGGGCAGGGCCCCGGGGTCGCGCCGGGTGGTCCGCCGCCCTGGCCGCCGCCGGGGTTGCACTGCTGGACGGGTGAGCAGGTCTGGGTCGGCGCGAACTTGCCGCCCCAGGTCGCGCCGAACGGCGTGAAGAACGCGTTGTAGAAATACGAGGTCCGATTGTTGTCCGGGCCGCCGATCACGCCCGGCCCCTTGGCCGCTCGGGCCGCCCACTCCTGCGTGTACGGCTGCCACTGCGGGAACTGCTGCTCGACCTGGCTGAAGTCGAGGAATGGCTCCTGGACCATGGGGCCGGTGCAGCCGTTCTGCCAGAGCAGGCCCGTCGCCTGATCAATGTCAACGAGCGTGTGGATGTTGTCCGTTCGCGTCGGGACGGTGCCCTTGATGAAGAGCTCGTTCACCGTCGCGACGGTGTACGGGCCCGGCAGGAGCCCGCTGAACGCGTCGACCTTGGCCGTCACGAGGCCCGATGGTGCGTGGAAGTTGGCGATCGGGAGGCCCTGGCTGATGTCGGTCAGGATCCGCGACCAGACCGGTGCGGACGACGCGAGCGACAGGACGTGGCTGTTCGGCGTCGAGTCGGAGTTGCCCATCCAGACGCCGACGGCCAGGGCCGGCGCGTTCGGATCCGACGGTGGGGCGAGGTAGCCGTAGGCGGCGACGTCCTTGTTGTTATCGGTGGTGCCCGTCTTGTAGGCCGCCGGCCGGCGACCCTGACCCTTCTGGATGATCTGCCATTCCGCCCACGGCGGGTTGACCGACTTGATCGTGTTCCCGTTCAGGATGTCGGTGATGATGTACGAGGCCTGTGGCGTGTCGACGCGCTTGCCCTGCGCCGGCGGCGTCCCCGGGACGGGGTAGACCGGCTTGCCGCTCGGGTCGGTCACGGACAGGAGCGTCGTCCGCGGCATCAGGACGCCGCCGTCGGCGATGGCCGAGTACGCGCTGAGCATGTCGGCCGGGTGCGTCTCCAATGTCCCGATCGACTGCGACACGACCGGGACCGTGCCCGGCAGGAAGTCGAGCCCGAACTCCTGGAAGTGGGCGAAGGCGTTCGGCAGCCCGATCTCGAGACCCGCTTTTATGGACGAGATGTTCTGCGAGAACTGGAGAGCGATCCGGAGGCGCTCCGGTCCGCGCTCGAGCTTGTCGTCCTCCTGCGGGTAGTAGGGGGCCGCCTTCGTCCCGAAGTTCGTGACGACGTGCATGAACATCGACGCCGCGGTCAGGGTGTGCTGGTCGATGCCGGTGATGTAGTTGAGCGGCTTGATGGACGATCCCGGCTGGCGGTAGCCGTCATCCCAGACGTCGAACTGCGGCTGGAACTTGGCGTTGCCGGTGAGGTAGTAGCCCGCGCTGCCGCCGATCGCGAGCACCTGGCCAGTTCGGTAGTCCTCCACCCCGGCGGCCCCGTTGAAGATGTTCTTGCTGCGAAGGTTCTGGAGCCACGGCCAATCCGATCTCGGGATCTTCAGCTGCGTCCAGATCTTCTGCGGGTTCGACATGTGCGTCGTCTGAGCCGCGACGTACAGCCACTTCTCGACGACCTGCTGCATGTTCCAATCCAGCGTTGTCGTCACGGAGTAGCCGCCCGTATCCAGTTGTTGGCACCCGCCTGTGGTGTCGGTCCCGCAGATCACGGAGGAGAGCTCCTGGCGGACCTGCCAGACGAACTGGGGGGCCTTCCACTGGGGCACTGCCTGAGAGACAAGGATGACCGGCTCCTGCTCGGCGGCGTCGTAGTCAGCGATCGTGTGCTTCGAGCCGGAGAGGACGCTGCGCGTCTTCATCAGCTCGAGGACGGTGTTCCGGCGCTGGACGATCGGGGACGTGGCCGGCACGACGAGCTGGATGTCCGCCGGCGGGCAGTCGCCGCCGTTGGGGGGCGTGATCGAGCATTGCTCGACGGCGTTCCGGACGAGGTCGTACTGGGTCGGTGATTTCGGGATCGAGGCGATGATGGCGTCCTGGGCGAGATCGAGCTGCGAGAGGTCCTTGCCGAAGTAGCCCTTGGCCGCCGCGGCGACGCCGTACGACTGGTTGCCGTAGAAGTTCTGGTTCAGGTACGCGGTGATGATCTGCTGCTTGCCGGCCGTGCCGGGGAACTCCTGGGTGAGCCGGATCGACTGGATGATCTCCCGGATCTTGCGGTCGTAGACCGAGGCGCCGGTGTCGGGCGGCAGCAGCCGGGCTCGGACGAGCTGCTGGGTGATGGTCGAGCCGCCGCGGGGATGGCCGGTCAGCGTGTCGATCGTGGCCGAGAGGAAGCCTCCGACGTCGAAGCCGGGGTTCGTCCAGAAGTCCTTGTCCTCGATCGCGGTCGTCGCGTCGATGAGCTCGGGCGGGATCTGGTCGAACGTCACCAGCTGGCGGTTCTGGTCACCGAACGTGGCGAGCAGGACCTGGCCGGTCCGGTCGTAGATCTTGGTCGGCTGGTCGAACGACAGGTTCGAGAACGCCTGGGCCGGGTCCGGCAGGCCGTTCGAGTAGTAGGCATAGGCGCTGACCGTGGCCACGAAGCCGACGCCGCCCAGCACAAGGAAGCTGCCGAAGAGCAGAACGGGGATCGCGAGTGCGGCGCGGCGCCCGGCGCCACCTCCACGTCCGCGACGAGCGGCTCCGTTCCGGCGGTGCCGCGATCGCCTCTGGAGGGCGGTTTGCATGCGGCGGCGACGATACCATGCGCCCGTGAGGGACTCCTTCCCCCATCGGTTGGCCTGACGACGCCGACATTGCAGTTCGTGTGACGCGAGTGACGACGTTCGATCCCGGGCCGGCCGGCCTCCTCGCGGAGCTCCGCTGGCGCGGCATGTTCCACGCCGCTTCCGACGGCCTCGAGGCGCGCCTCGCGACCGGCCGTCCGATCACGGGCTACAACGGCTTCGACCCGTCGGGCCCGTGGCTCCACATCGGCCACCTCGTGCCGATCTTCGGGCTCATCCATCTCCAGCGCCACGGAGGCCGTCCGATCGCCGTGGTCGGCGGGGGGACGGGCATGATCGGCGACCCGTCGGGGACCTCGAACGAGCGCCGCCTGCTCGATCGCGAGACGCTCGAGGCGAACGTCGCCTCGCAGCGCGACCAGCTCGAGCGCTTCCTGGATTTCTCGGGCGAGCGTGGCGCGGTGATGGTGAACAACCTCGACTGGCTCGGTCCGCTGCACCTGCTCGACTGGCTCCGGGACGTCGGCAAGCACTTCACGATCCCATACATGCTCGCCAAGGACTCGGTCACGACGCGGCTCGAGCGCGGCCTGTCGTACACCGAGTTCAGCTACATGCTCATCCAGGCGACCGACTTCGCCCATCTCCGCCAGACCATGGGCGTCGAGCTGCAGATGGGCGGCGCCGACCAATGGGGCAACATCACCGCCGGGCTCGAGCTCATCCGGCGGCAGGGCATCGGCGCCTCGGAGCAGACGGGATCTGATGCTGCTCGCGGCTCCGATGCCGGCGACGCGGCCTTCGCCCTCGCGTATCCGCTCCTGCTCGCCCCATCCGGCACGAAGTTCGGCAAGAGCGAAGGCGGCGACACGGTCTGGCTGCACGAGTCGCAGACCTCGCCGTTCGCCTTCTACCAGCACTGGCTGAACACCGACGACCGCGACGTCTCGATCTACCTGCGCTGGTTCACGACCTTCCCCCCGGACGAGATCGAAGGTCTCGAGGCGGAGGCGGCCGCTCAGCCCGAAGCACGGGCCGCGCAGCGGGCGCTGGCTAACGACCTGACGGCCCGCGTCCATGGCGTGGACGCCGCGCGCGAAGCGGCCGATGTCTCCGCCGCGGCGTTCTCCGGCGGCCCCATCGAAGACCCGCGGATCCTCGCGGCGCTGCACGGAGCGACCGACGGGTTCGACTTCCGGGCCGTCGAAGCTCGAGCCGGCCTCGTGCCGCTCCTCGTCGCCTCGGGGACGTTCGCGTCGAACGGGGAGGCGCGCCGGATGATCGCCGCGGGCGGCCTCTCGGTGAACGGCGTCCGCGTGGCCGACGCGAGCGAGCCGGTCCCGACGCCGATCGCCGGGGAGTGGCTGGTGATCCGGGTCGGCAAGCGCCGCCTGCGGGTGGGTCGCCAGGTCGGCTAGTGCCGGGAGCCTCGTTCGGGCTACAGGAGCTCGCGAGCGGCGGCGATCAGGCGATCGTCCTGCGCCTCGTCTCGGACCGTCAGGCGCAGGTACGCCGCGAGCGGGTGCTCGGCCGGGAAGGTCCGCGGGACGAGCCCGCGACGGAGGAGCCGGTCGGTGACGGCCGCCGCTCGCTCGGCCGAGCCGAACGACACCAGCACGAAGTTCGTCACCGACGGCCCGACGTCCCAGCCGGCCGACGCCAGCCCGGCCGCGAGCCGCGCTCGCTCGGCTTCGATCCGGGCGCGACCTGCCGCCATGACGTCGGGATCCTCGAGCACGTCGGCGCCCACCGAGACCGAGACGACCGACACGGAACCGGGCGGCCGGTACGGGGCGAGGGCCTCGATGAGCGCTGGCTGGCCGATCGCGAACCCGACCCGCAACCCGGCCAGGGCGTAGACCTTGCTCAGCGTCCGGACGACGACCAGGCCCGGATAGCGCGTCCGGAGCGGCAGGAGCGACGTGCCGGTGAACTCGGCATAGGCCTCGTCGAGGACCACGATCGGAAGCGACCGGCGAGCGGCGGCCGCATCGGCCGCGATCCCGTCGAGGAGCGTCTCGATCGCCCCGTCAGGCTCCCCGAGGGCCGTGGGGTTGTTGGGGTTGCAGAGCCACACGAGGTTGGCGGAGGCCGCTGCCGCGCGGACCGCCGCCACGTCCAGCCGGAACCCCTCCGACCGCGGGCGCCGCGGCACGACGACCGGGATCGCGTCCCGCTGCTCCGTCAGGACCCGGTACATCGCGTAGGTCGGAGCGGGCAGGACGGCGCGGCCGCCGGCGGGCAGGAACGCCTTGACGACGATGTCGAGGACCTCGTCCGCGCCGGCACCGACGAGGATCTCGTCGGTCGCCACGCCGTACCGGGCCGTGGCAGCCGCGACCAGCCGGCGGTAGTCCGACGGCGGGTACTCCGACAGCGGCAGGTCAAGCCGGCCCGTGGCGAGGACCCGCGACGCAAGCTCGGGCGGTGCGGGGGACGTGTTCAGGTCGAAGCGCGCGACCTGCTCGAGCGGGATCCGGTACCGCTCGGCGACCGCCTCGCTCGTCGCCTCCCACGCGTAGGCCAGGGGCGCGCCCGGAGCCGCGAACGTGACCGGCGTCACCGGCTTGGGGCTCACGGCGCCGGGGCGCTCACGACGGACGGCCAACCGGCGGGTCAGTGGCCCGCGGCCGCCTCGTCCTTGCGGTGCGCGGCGATGACCTTCTCGGCGAGGTGCGCGGGCACCTCCTCGTACCGGTCGAGGGTTGACTTGAACGTGCCGCGTCCGCCGGTGATCGACCGCAGCTCGGTCGCGTACGAGAAGAGCTCGGACTGCGGCACGGAAGCATGGATGACCTGCATCCCGTCGGTCGTGTCCATCCCGAGAACCCGCCCGCGCCGACCGTTCAGGTCGCGGTTGACCTCGCCCATGAACTCCTCGGGGACCCGGACCGAGACCGTCATGATCGGCTCGAGGAGGACGGGCTTCGCCTGCAGGACGCCCTCCTTCAGGGCCATCGACGCGGCGATCTTGAACGACAGCTCGTTCGAGTCGACCGCGTGGTACGAGCCGTCGTACAGCGTGGCCCTGAAGTCGGACAACGGATACCCGGCGAGCACGCCCTCGGCGGCGGTCTCGCGGATGCCCTTCTCGACGCCCGGGAAGAAGTTCTTCGGGACCGAGCCGCCGACGACGCGCTCGGCGAACGCCACGCCGCCGTCCGGGTTCGGCTCCAGCTCGAGCCACACGTCGCCGAACATCCCGTGCCCCCCGGTCTGCTTCTTGTAGCGACCATGGACCTGGGTCTTGCCGCGGATCGACTCGCGGTACGGCACGCGTGGCGGATGGGTGACGATCGCCGAGCCGAACTTCCGCTTGAGCCGCTCGATGATGACCGCGGTCTGGGCCTCGCCGATCGTCCGGAGGATCTGCTCGCCGGCATCGCTCCGTTCGAGTCGGGCCGACGGCTCCTCGTCCAGCATCCGCTGGAGGGCCGGTCCCATCTTGTCGAGGTCGGCCTTCGTCTCGGGCTCGATCGCGACGCTCAGTGTCGGCTCCGGGAACTCGAGATCGGGCAGGGTGAGCGGCTTCTCCTTCGAGGACAGCGTGTCGCCGGTGGCCGTGACCGCCAGCTTGGCGATCGCCCCGATCTCGCCGGCCTCCAGCTCGCCGATCGGCTCCTGGTCCTTGCCGTGCAGCAGGAGCAGCTGGCCGATCCGCTCGTCGGCGTCGCGCTTCTGGTTCCAGACGTGCGCCTGGGAGTGGAGCGTGCCGGACAACACCCGGAGGTAGGTCAGCCGGCCGACGAACGGGTCCGCGGCCGTCTTGAAGACGCGAACAAGGAGCGGACCGTTCGGGTCCGGCCCGACCTCGACCTCGGCGCCGCTCCGGTCGCGGGCCTTGACAGGGCCTTCGTCGGCGGGGGAGGGCAGGTAGCGGACGATCGCGTCGAGGAGCGCCTGCAGCCCGGTGCCGGTGTGGGCGCTGCCGACGAGGACCGGCGCGAGGATCGACTCCTTGACGCCCTTGCGGAGGCAGGCCTCGAGCTCCGGGTCCGTGATCTCCTCGCCGTCGAGGTACTTCATCAGCACCTCGTCATCGGCCTCGGCGGCCGCCTCGAGCAGCTGGTCGCGGCGGCGAGCGACCTCGTCGCCGAGGTCGGCCGGAACCGGGACCTCGACGTCCCTGCCGCCCTCGGTCCGGTACGCCTTGCGGTGGACGAGGTCGACGTACCCGCTGAACGCGTGGGCCGCGCCGATCGCGATCTGGAGGGGCGCGATCTTGTTCCCGAAGGACGACCGCAGGGCGTCGAGCGCCCGGTTCGGATCGGCGTTCTCCTTGTCGGCCTTGTTGATGAAGAAGCAGGCCGCCGTGCCGGAGCTGCGGCCGAGGGCCACGGCCTGCTCGAGCCCGGCCTCCACCACGCCGGTCGCGTCGATGACGAAGATCGCGCCGTCGGCGGCGTGGAAGCCGGAGATCATCTCGGCAGCGAAGTCGAGGTAGCCCGGCGTGTCGACGATCGTGATCCGCGTGCCGTCGGCTTCGAACGTCGCGACCGCCAGGCTCAGTGACTCCCGGCGCTTCTGCTCCTCGGGCTCGAAGTCGAGGTGCGAGCTGCCGTCGTCGACCCTGCCGACCCGGCCGACCGCGCCGGATCGAAAGAGGAGCTGTTCGCCGAGCGTCGTCTTGCCGGAGCCCGCATGGCCGGCCAGGACGACGCTCCGAAGGTGGGGAAGGTCGACGCTCTTCATGGTCATCGGCCGATGAAACCTCGCTCATTCGGGGGCTTCCAGGAAGGGTTCGAAGGGGTCCGGCCATCATAGTCCGGGAGATCGGCCGGTATACTCCCGGCCGATGTCCGGACACTCCAAATGGTCGACGATCAAGCGCCAGAAGGGCGCCAACGACGCCAGGCGCGGCGCCGTCTTCACGAAGATGACACGCGAGATCATGGTCGCGGCGCGAGCCGGCGGCGGCGATCCCGACGGCAACTTCCGGCTCCGGCTCGCCATGGACAAGGCCCGCTCGGTCAACATGCCCCAGGACAACATCAAGCGGGCGATCGAGAAGGCGACGGGCGCCGGCGAGGGCGAGCAGTTCGAGGAGATCCTCTACGAGGGCTACGGCCCGGGCGGCGTGGCGGTCCTCGTCGAGGCGGCAACGGACAACCGCAATCGGACCGCCGCCGACGTCCGCTCGATCTTCACGAAGGCCGGCGGGCAGCTGGCGGGCTCGGGGGCCGTCGCCTGGCAGTTCGAGCCGCGGGGCCTCATCACCGTTCCGGCCGATGGCCAGGACGCCGACACGGTCGCGCTCGCGGCGATCGACGCGGGGGCCGATGACGTCGATACCTCCGAGGGCGATCGGGTCGAGGTCTACACCTCGCCCGCCGAGCTCGAGCGGGTCCGGATCGCGCTCGACAAGGCCGGCATCCAGGTCGAGTCCGCCGAGAACGCGATGATCGCCAAGCAACAGGTCGCGGTAGACGAGAACCGGGCCCGCCAGAACCTCCGGCTGGTGGAGATGCTGGAGGAGCTCGACGACGTCCAGCGGGTGACCGCGAACTTCGACATCCCCGAGGAGCTGTACGCCGAGGTCGCCGGGTGACCCTGGCGCCCCGGGTCGCGAGGCGCTTCCGGTGATCGTCCTCGGGATCGACCCGGGAACGGCCGCGCTCGGCTACGGCATCGTCGAGCGGCGCGGTGGGCGTCTCCTGATGATCGACACCGGGGTGCTGTCGACACCATCCAGCGACGCGCTGCCGGACAGGCTCCTCGCCATCCACCGGTTCGTCGCCGAGCTGATCGAGCTGCACCGACCCGACCTGGTCGCCGTGGAGCGGCTCTTCTTCTCGCGCAACGCCCAGACGGCGTTCGCGGTCGGCCAGGCGCGCGGGGTCGTGCTGCTGGCGGGCGCGGCCGCGCACCTGCCCGTCCGCGAGGCGACCCCCAACGAGATCAAGACCGCTGTCTCCGGGTACGGCGCGGCCGACAAGGAGCAGGTGGGCCGGATGGTCGCGGTCTGCCTCGGGCTCAACGCCGCACCCCGACCGGACGATGCGGCCGACGCGCTCGCGGTCGCGATCTGGGCGGCCAACTCCGAGCGCGACCTGAACGGAAACGGTCACGGGTCGGGCGAAGGCGACGGGAACGGCGCCGGCCGGTCGGGCCTGCTCGACCTGTCGTCGATCGCGCCGGCCCGCGGTGAGTCGGCCTACGAGCGGGCGGTTCGCGAGGCCCTGGCGAAGGAGAAGCCTGGCGCGAGTCACCGCGCCGGCGGCGGAAAGGCACACTCCGGCCGGTGATCGCCTCGCTCGAAGGCACCGTCGGCGCGGTCGGGCTCGACTCGCTCGTCGTCGAGGTCGGCGGCGTCGGCTACCGCGTCTTCGCCGCGCCCTCGCTCCTCGTGCTGTCGACCCCCGGGACGCGGATCAAGGTCTTCACCCACCACGTCGTCCGCGAGGACGCCCAGCAGCTGTTCGGCTTCCGGACCGTCGAGGAGCTCGGCTTCTTCGGGCTGCTGCTGACGGTGACCGGCGTCGGCCCGAAGGTCGCGATGGCGATCGTCGGCTCGCGACCGACCGCCGAGCTCCAGCTCGCGATCATGCAGCAGGACATGGCGATGCTCGTCGCCATCCCGGGGATCGGCAAGAAGCTCGCCGAGCGGGTGATCTTCGAGCTCAAGGAGAAGGTTGCCGCGGCCGGACTGGCGGCCGGCGTCGCCGCGGGCGGCGCGCCGACAGCGGGCCTCGTCATCGGCGCCGGCACGGAGGACGAGGTCGCCGGCGCGCTGCAGGCGCTCGGCTACTCCCTCGGGGAGGCGCGCGAAGCCGCCCGCATGGTCATGCGCTCGACCGAGCCCGGGGTCTCGCTGGAGGAACGGGTAAAGGGCGCGCTCCGGCTGCTCGCCAGGGACTGAACCTCGCTCAACGAATCGCGACCACCGAATCGTCCCTGTAGAACATCTGTACGAAAGGTCATCGGCGCTGGTAGACTGCCGACGATGGCCGACGATGCCTCCCGGATCCTCGCGGCGGACCTCCACGACGCCGACGTGGTCGTCGAGAGCTCGCTCCGTCCTCGCTCGCTCGACGAGTACATCGGGCAGCAGGAGGTCAAGGCCAACCTCGGGATCCTGCTGACCGCGGCTCGGGCGAGGGGAGAGGCCGCGGATCACGTCCTCCTGTACGGGCCGCCGGGCCTCGGCAAGACGACGCTCGCGACGATCATCGCCCGCGAGCTCGGGGTGAACGTCCGGTACACGAGTGGGCCGGCCGTCGAGCGGCCCGGCGACCTCGCGGCCGTGCTGACGAGCCTCGATGAGCACGACGTCCTGTTCATCGACGAGATCCATCGCCTGAACCGGGCGGTCGAGGAGATCCTGTACCCGGCGATGGAGGACTACGCCCTCGACGTGATGATCGGCAAGGGCCCGTCGGCCCGCAGCCTTCGGCTCAGCCTGAAGCCGTTCACGGTCGTCGGCGCGACGACCCGCGCGGGCCGCATCTCGTCGCCGCTGCGGGACCGCTTCGGCGCCACGTACCGCCTGGACTTCTACGAGGAGCCCGAGCTCACCGAGATCGTCGAGCGGTCGGCCGGCATCCTCGGCGTCGAGGTCGAGCACGACGCGGCCCTGGCGATCGCGCGGCGCGGCCGCGGCACGCCCCGGATCGTGAACCGGCTCCTCAAGCGGGTCCGCGATCATGCGGAGGTCCACGGCGATGGCCGGGTCACCGTGCCGGCCGCCATCGAGGCGATGCGCCTCCTCGAGATCGACGACGCCGGCCTTGATTCGACCGATCGGAAGCTCCTGGCCGCGATCGTCCAGAAGTTCGGGTCCGGGCCGGTCGGCGTCGCCGCGCTGGCAGCCGTCCTCAGCGAGGAGGTCGAGACGATCGAGGACGTCTACGAGCCGTACCTGCTGCGGCTCGGGTTCCTCGACCGGACGCCATCGGGTCGCATCGCGACCGAGCTGGCCCGGAACCACCTCACGAGCCTCGGCTACGAGATCCCGCCGCCCCGTCGCTCGGAGCCCGAGATCGTGCCCCTCTGGGACGACGGCCGGAGCCGGTGATCGACGCTCCGACGCGCTCGCCGGCCTCGTTCGCCGTCACCGCGACCGCTCCGGGCACGCGCGCTCGCGCGGGCCGGCTGAGCCTGCCGCACGGGGAGGTGGAGACGCCCCAGTTCATGCCGGTCGGCACGAACGCGACGGTCAAGGCGCTCGACCCAGACGACCTGGTCGCGTCGGGCGCCACGATCATCCTCGCCAACACCTATCACCTGTACCTCCGGCCCGGCCACGATCGGATCGGCCGGCTCGGCGGGCTCCACCGGTTCATGGCCTGGGACCGGCCAATCCTCACGGATTCGGGCGGCTTCCAGGTGGTCTCGCTGGGCGACCTGCGCGAGGTGGACGATGACGGCGTCACGTTCCGCAGCCACCTCGACGGATCGACGCATCGGCTGACCCCGGAGGGCTCGATCGCCATCCAGGAGGCGCTCGGCGCGGACGTCGCCGTCGCGCTCGATCAGCCCGTCTTCCCGACCTCGGCGCGGGACGTCGTCGAGGAGGCGACGGACCGCACCCACCGGTGGGCAGAGCGGTCGCTCGGCGCCCACCGGCGCGAGGACCAGGCGCTGTTCGGGATCGTCCAGGGCGGCCTCGACCCCGAGCTGCGCGAACGCTCCACGCGGTTCATCGCGAGCCTGCCGTTCGACGGCATCTGCATCGGCGGGCTGGCCGGCGACGAGACCGCGATCCAGCGGGCCGAAACGCTCGATGTCGTCGTGCCCATGCTGGCCGATGATCCGCGCCCGCGCTACCTCATGGGCCTCGGCTCGCCGGGCGACCTGCTCGACGCCGTCGACCACGGTGTCGATCTCTTCGACTCGGTGCTGCCCTCGAGGGTCGCCCGGACCGGCCAGGTCTGGATTCCCGGGGCCCGCCTGAATCTCCGCAACGCGGCGTTCCTCGACGATCCACGCCCGATCCAGGACGACTGCCCGTGCCTTGCCTGCCGGCGGTTCTCGCGGGCCTACATCGCCCATCTCTTCCGGGCGAGGGAGCTCCTCGCCTACCGCCTCGCGACGCGTCACAACCTCACCTTCACGCTAGACTTCATGGCCAGGATCCGAGCCGCGATCGGGGCCGGGACCTTCTCCGAATCGCTCGCCGAGCTGCGCCTGCGCGCGGATCGGGGCGGGTCGGGAAGCGATGCCGAAACCGGCTCGAACGACGCCGGTGAAGCGACAGGTGATCCGGCGTGAAGCGGTCACCGCTACGGTTGGGAAAGCGCGGAGGAACCCTCGATGGGCTCTCGAGATCGACCTCATCGCGAAGCCAAGAAGAAGCCGAAGGACCGATCCGGCGCGCCGAAGGTCCAGCCGCTCGCGGAGCCGCCGATGAACGTCGAGCTCATCAAGAAGCCCCGCAAGCCGCGCTGGGAGGACGAGGAGCGCGAGGAGTCCTGACGGGCCGGATGGAGGTCACGCGACGATGGCGGTAGTGGACCAGCGCAACGGGGAGCGGGCGATCGCGGAGCGGGGCAAGGCGGTCGATGCCGCCATCCTCGCCATCGAGAAGCAGTTCGGGACCGGTTCGATCATGAAGTTGGGCTCGGCCCAACGGCAGCAGGTCGACTTCATCCCGAGCGGCTCGATCGCGCTGGATCTCGCCCTCGGCATCGGCGGCATCCCGCGCGGCCGGATCACCGAGATCTTCGGCCCCGAGTCGTCCGGCAAGACGACCGTGTGCCAGCACGTCATCGCCGAGGCCCAACGGATGGGCGGCGTGGCCGCGTTCATCGACGTCGAGCACGCCCTCGATCCGGGCTACGCCCGCGCCTGCGGCGTCAACGTCGACGAGCTCCTCGTCAGCCAGCCGGACACGGGCGAACAGGCCCTCGAGATCACCGAGACGCTCATCCGCTCCGGTGGCATCGACGTGGTCGTCGTCGACTCGGTCGCCGCCCTCGTGCCGCGGGCCGAGATCGAGGGCGAGATGGGCGACTCGTTCGTCGGTATCCAGGCGCGGCTCATGAGCCAGGCCCTCCGGAAGCTGACCGGCGCCGTGAGCCGCTCCAACACCGCGCTGGTCTTCACGAACCAGCTGCGCGAGAAGATCGGCGTCATGTTCGGCAACCCCGAGACGACGCCAGGTGGCCGCGCGCTGAAGTTCTACTCGAGCGTCCGGCTCGACATCCGGCGCGTGGAGACCATCAAGAACGGCACGGAGTCGGTCGGGAACCGGGTCCGGGTCAAGGTCGTGAAGAACAAGGTCGCGCCGCCGTTCCGGGTCGCCGAGTTCGACGTCATGTACGGCGAAGGCGTCTCGAAGGAAGGCGGCCTCCTCGATGTTGGCGTCGCCATGAGCGTCGTCGACAAGACCGGCGCGTGGTTCACGTTCGCGGATACGCGGCTCGGCCAGGGCCGCGAAGCCGCGAAGGAGTTCCTGAAGCAGAACCCCGCGATCGCCGCGGACATCGAGGGCCGGATCCGCTTGAAGGTCGCCGGGGGAGACGCGACGGTCCCGGTCGAGGGCATCGAAGAGGCGGAGTAACAGGGCCGGGTCGAACCGATCCAGGTGGCCGCGACCCAGCGACGGCGCGAGCTCCCCGCCGCCAGGCGCGAGCGGCTGTCGCAGGTCGACGATCCGCAGGTCGTGCTCGACGCGGCACTCCGGTTCCTCGAGAGCCGTCAGCGGTCGGTCGATGAGGTCCGCCGGCGACTCACCACGGCCGGCTACCGCCCGGAGCTGGTCGCCGGCGCGATCGAGCGGCTGCTGGGGCTTGGCGTCCTTGATGACGCGGCATTCACGGCCGCCTGGGTCGAGTCGCGCGACCGGGCGCGGCCACGCGGCGAGCGCGCCCTGCGCCGGGAGCTGCTGCTGAAAGGTGTCGATCGCGGGCAGGTCGACGACGCGCTCGCTGCCCGGAGGCCGGAACCCGGCGCCGACGACGATCCCGATGTCGCGGCCGCGCGGCGACTGCTGGAGCGGCATGCGCGGACGCTCGACCGGATCGTGGATCCGCGGGACCGTCGACAGCGCGCCTACGCGCTCCTGGCGCGGAACGGCTTCGACCTCGATCTCGCCGCCGCGCTGTCCCGAGAGGGCTGACGTCGCCATCGCGGAGGGCTATCGTCCGGGTGCCGGGAGTCGGTCAGTTCGAGGAGGCGGGTCCGATGCCGTTCCTGTCGCGCTTCTGGGCGTCCCTCAGCATGGGCGAGCGACTCGCCGTGGGCGGGGCGCTGTTCCTGCTCGTGATCTGCGACTGGATCCTGGGAGATCTGCTGCGGATCAGCGGCCTGGCCATCACCCAGGAGCTCGGGGCCGCGGAGATCGTGCTGCTCGCCCTCATCCGCCACGCCCGGCCCGGCATTGCCTGGCCGCTGCCCTACGCGGTCCTGCTCGCCGGCTTCTCGGTCCTCATCGTCATCCCGACGATCTCGGACTTCCTCGGCACGCTCGGCGACCTCGGCCAGCTGGCCGGCGGCACGAACGTCCTCGGCGACGTCCTCGTCTGGCTCGGCGCGGCCGCGGTCGCCTACGGCGCGTACCTCGTCTGGAAGACCGAGCCCGCGTAACGGTTGGGGCTGGGCCGGACCGCCGGCTCGGCCGGAGCTCCGGCTCAGCCGGCCCAGGCCTCGACGAGGGCGCGGGCGTCGCGCTCGAGGCCGACGAGGTTCGCCGAGCCCATGTCGACGAGGTACGGGGTGCCGATGAACGACAGGCCGGGAACGGGCGTCCGCCCGCCGTCCTGGATCGGCAGCCCGACGTCGTCGAGCGCGGGCAGCTCGATCCAGTCGAATCGAGGTCGGTAGCCGCTGGTCCAGAGGATCGTCGAGATGCCCTCGGCGGCGAGATCGAGCTCGAGGACCTCCGGGGGCTCGTAGGCGACCTGCGCCAGCTCATCGTTCGGGAGGTCGAGCCCGGCCAGGGTGGCGTATCGATCGAAGATCGGCTGCAGCCGGTTCTCGAACGCGGAGTCGGCGAAGGCGAGATTCGAGGCAAGGTCGGGGGCGAGCCGGACGCGCGTGCCCGCAGCGTCGGCGACCCGACCGACCACCCGCATCCCGTCGCGGGCCATCGCCCGGAGGTTCGTGTCGTGGCCGCCGTCATGACCCGACAGGTGCGGGTTGCAGGCAAACCGGGCGCGCGCGTCGGGGAGCGTCGCCGGAGATGGCAGGCCGACGCCGAAGGCGGCGCCCCGCGTGGCGACCTCGCGCAGCCACCAGAACACGTCCCGGTCGCGGTAGCGCCGCGGCGCCCGCCCGCACCGTCCCGTGGCCATCGTGACGGACCGATCGGCCGCGACCAGCTCCTCGGCGAGCTGGACCCCCGACTGGCCGCTGCCGACGATGAGGACGTCACCAGGCGGCAGCGCCTCGGGACGTCGGTAGTCGTGGACGTGGACCTGGGCGATCGACGGATCGATGGCGGCGGCGAACGACGGCACGTGCGGGACCTGGAACGGACCGCCGGCGACGACGACGTGACGGGCGTCGAGCCGGCCGCGGTTGGTCGTGACGCGGAATCGCGCCGCCCGGCTGTCGCCCAGCGGCTCGAGCCGTGTGACGTCGGTGCCGAGCTCGACGGGTGCCGAGATCGCCGCGGCGTAGTCGCGCCAGTGGGCGATCAGCTCGTCCTTCGCCATGAACCCGTCGAGCTCGGAGCCCCGATACGGGAAGCCCTCGACCGTGGTCGTCCAGTTCGGCGACACGAGCTGGAACGCGTCCCAGCGGTCCTGCCAGCCGCCGCCCAGCGTCTCGCGCCGCTCGAGCAGCACGTGCTCGACGCCGGCCTGCGCCAGCAGCCCGCTGACGATGAGCCCGGCCTGGCCGGCGCCGACGATCGCGGTGTCGACCGATCGCGTCACGGGCGGACCGTAGCCGGACGGAGGTCCGAGGCGCAAATCGGCGCGGGTAGTAGGCTACGCGGTGAGTCCGGGTGGCCCCCGACAACAGCCTCCCGTACCCGCACCGAATGTGACGCGTCCGGCCCCGAGGGAGGCCGGATGGGAGGACGAAGATGGACCAAGTCGCCGTCGCCGTATTGGCGCTGGTCGGCGGTCTCGTCGTTGGCGCGGCCGTTGGTTTCGTGGGCCGCAGCCGATGGGCGAGCCAGTCGGTCAAGGTTGCGCAGGAGAAGGCCGGCCGGATCGTCGCGGATGCGCGAGCCCAGCAGAAGGACCTGATCCTCGAGGCCAAGGAAGAGAAGATCCGGCTCCAGCGCGAGGCCGAGGAAGAGGCCCGGGCGCGACGGAACGAGTCCGCCGCGCTGGAGCGCCGGCTCCTCGCCCGGGACGAGCAGCTCGACCAGCGGGCCGACATGCTCGAGCAGCGAGATCGCAAGCTCCTCGAGCGCGAGCTCGACCTCGATCGCCAGCGCGAGGAGCTCGGCAAGCTGAACGCCGAGCGGGTCACCGCCCTCGAGCAGGTGAGCGGGATGTCCGCCGATGATGCCAAGAGCGTGCTGCTCGAGGCGATCCGTGAAGAGGCGGAGCACGACGCCGTCAAGCTCGCCCGCTCGATCGAGCGTCGCGCCCGCGAGGAGGCCAACGACAAGGCCCGCGACATCATCCTGACGGCGATGCAGCGCGTCGCCGCGGATCACACGGCCGAGCACACCGTGTCCGTCGTCCATCTCCCGAATGACGAGATGAAGGGCCGGATCATCGGCCGCGAGGGCCGCAACATCCGGGCCCTCGAGCAGGCCACGGGGATCGACCTGATCATCGACGACACGCCCGAGACCGTGGTGCTGTCCGGGTTCGACCCGGTCCGCCGCGAGGTTGCTCGGATCGCCCTCACGAAGCTCATGGGCGATGGCCGCATCCACCCGGGCCGGATCGAGGAGGTCGTCGCGAAGGCGCGGGCCGAGGTCGAGCTGATCATCCGTCAGGCCGGCGAGCAGGCCGCCTATGACGCCGGCGTGCCGGGCCTGCCGCCCGACATCCTGAAGCTCCTCGGACGGCTCAAGTACCGGACCTCGTACGGCCAGAACGTGCTCGTCCACTCGATCGAGACGAGCTTCCTCGCCGCGACCATCGCCTCGGAGACCGGGGCCGACGTCATGGCCGCGAAGACCGGCGGGCTGCTCCACGACATCGGCAAGGCGGTCGATCACGAGGTCGAGGGACCGCACGCCGCGATCGGGGCGCAGATCGCCCAGAAGCACGAGCTGCCCTTCAAGGTCGTCAACTGCATCGCCGCCCATCACCAGGAGGTCGAGTACGCCTGCACAGAGGCGCCGATCGTCCAGGTCGCCGACGCGATCAGCGCGTCGAGGCCGGGCGCCCGAGGCGAGACGATGGAGACGTACGTGAAGCGCCTCGAGGATCTGCAGGCGATCGCGGAGAGCTTCGGCGGGGTCGAGAAGTCGTTCGCCGTCCAGGCCGGACGCGAGGTCCGGATCCTGGTCCGACCCGAGGAGATCGACGACCTCTCCGCCACGCGGCTCGCTCGCGACATCGTCAAGAAGATCGAGGAGCAGCTGACCTACCCGGGCCAGATCAAGGTCACGGTCATTCGCGAGACGCGCGCGGTCGAGTACGCCAAGTAGCCCGGACCCCGCGGCCCGGGGGGCGCGGATGCGGCTCGTGCCTGCCCGCGACGGGGTCCGGCTTGCGGTCACTGAGGCCGGCTCGGGACCGCCGATCGTCTTCGTCCACGAGTTCGGTGGCGACTCGACGAGCTGGGACGGCCAGGTCGCAGCGTTCGTCGACCGCTATCGGTGCGTCACGTTCAACGCCCGCGGGTACCCGCCGTCGGACGTGCCCGAGGACGTCGACGCGTACTCGCAGTGGCACGCGCGGGACGACGTGCTCGCCGTGCTCGACGGACTCGGGATCGTGCGGACGGCGCTCGTCGGCCTGTCGATGGGCGCCTTCTCGTCGCTGCACGTCGCCCTCGCGGCGCCCGAGCGGGTGGCTGCCATCGTGATCGCCGGGATCGGCTACGGGGCTCCACCCGCCGGGCGGGAGCGGTTCCAGGCCGAGATGCGGGCCAACGCGGAGGCGATCGAGCGCGACGGGATCGCGGCATTCGCCGAGACCTACGGCCGCACGCCGGCGCGGGCCCTCCTGGCGCGGAAGGATCCGACCGCATACGCGGCGCAGCACGCCCGGCTGGCGGCCCACTCGGCGCTCGGTTCGGCCAACACGATGCGCGGCGTCCAGGGCCGGCGACCGTCGCTGTACGACTTCGAGGACTCGCTTCGGGACCTTCGCGTGCCGACGCTCATCGTCGGCGGCGAGGCCGACGAGGCTGCCCTCGAGGCGACCCGGATGCTGGCCGCCACGATCCCCGGGAGCCGCCTCGAGCTCCTGCCGGCGACGGGCCACCTGATCAACCTCGAGGAGCCCGCCCGCTTCGATGCGCTCGTCGGGTCCTTCCTCGATGAGGTTGGCTGGCGCTAGTCGGCCAGGCCGGCGACGGTGCTAGCCTCGCTCGGCATGTCCGATCAGCTGGCGGGCCGGGTTCGGCTCGGCAACCCGCCCAACAGCGGGACTCCACGCCCGGATGGCGCGTGCCGGATCCTGATGATCGGCGATGTCATCGGCAAGCCCGGCCGGCAGGCCGTCGAGGCCATCGTCCCGGACCTCCGCGGCGAGCGAGCCATCGACTTCGTGACCGCCAACGGCGAGAACCTCGCGGGCGGGATGGGCCTGACGGTGTCGGTCGCCGAGGCGCTCTTCGCCCATGGCGTCGACGTCATCACGTCGGGCAACCACATCTGGGACAAGCGCGAGATCTACGACTACCTCGAGTCGAGCGAGCGCGTCCTGCGGCCGCTGAACTACGGCACGACCGGCGTGCCCGGGCGAGGCTGGGGCATCTACGAGGCGCTCGACGGGACGCATCTCGCGGTCCTGAACCTCCAGGGCCGGACCTACATGCAGCCGATCGACAGCCCCTTCACGGACGTCGATCGGCTCCTCGACGAGTCGTCCGAAGCGTTGCCACCGGTTCGGGTCGTCGACTTCCACTGCGAGGTCACGTCCGAGAAGAACGCCTTCGGGCTGCACCTCGACGGGCGCGTCTCGGCGGTCGTCGGCACGCATACCCACGTGGTGACGGGCGACGAGCGGATCCTGCCGAAGGGCACGGCCTTCCAGAGCGACATCGGGATGACGGGCCCGATCTGGAGCGTCATCGGCTTCACGCCGGCGTCCGTCCTGCCGCGCTTCCTGAACGGGCTGCCGACGCGCTTCGAGGTCGGTGAGGGTGCGGTCGTCTTCAACGCGACCCAGATCGACGTCGATCCGGCCACGGGGCGGGCGCTCGCGATCGAGCGGGTTCAGCGCCTGTGGGAGGCGTAGTGCGGGAGCCCGCGACTCCGCCCGCGTATCGCACAGCGACCGACGCGAGCCAGGAGCGCCACGAGTGGGCGCGCGGCCCGATGGTCGTGCCGCCCGGTCCCTCGCCAATCGACCTCCATACGCACACACTGCGATCCGACGGGATCCTGACGCCCGAGGCCCTCGTCGGCCAGGCCGCGGCCGTCGGGGTGCGGCTCCTCTCGATCACCGACCACGACACGCTGGCCGGCGTCCGGGAGCTCCGGCGGTCCGGCCTGCCGGCCGGTCTTGAACTGCTGCCGGGGGTCGAGATCAACGCCGTCGCGGGCGATCGGGCGGACCTTCGCGACGAGGAGATCCACGTCCTGGGGATCGGCGTCGACGCGGACGACGACGCGTTCGAGGCCGTGCTGGCCGCCCAGCGCGACTCGCGCCGCCAGCGGTTCGACCGGATGGTCGATCGCCTCCGCGAGCTCGAGCTGCCGATCGACCGGGAGCTCGAGGATCAGCCCGCGACAGACGACGAGCACGCGCTCGGGCGGCCACGGGTCGCTCGGGCGATGATGCAGTGCGGCTACGTGACCAGCCTCGACGACGCATTCAACCGCTACCTGTCGCGGGGCCGGCCGGCCTATGTGCCGCGTGACGGCATCGGCCCGATCGAGGCCATCCGGATCATCTCGGCGGCGCGCGGGGTGCCGGTCCTGGCCCACTTCGCCGAGGCCCCGCGGCGGATGGACGTGATCCGCGAGCTCATGGCGGCGGGCCTCCGCGGGCTCGAGGTCTTCTACCGGACGTACGATCAGGGGACCGTGGAGATCCTCCGATCGATCGCCGTGAACCTGCGACTCGTGGCCACGGGTGGCAGCGACTATCACGGCGATCGCGAGACGTACGCCCAGGCGCACGCCCAGCTCTGGGTTCCGCCGGCCGTCGAGGCGCCGCTGCGGGCGGCAATGGCCACGGCGGCCGAGGCCGCCGCGTGATCACGAAGGCGCCGGAGCGGCGGCTGCTCCCGATGCTCGAGGTCGCGCCACCGACCCCGAGCGCGGGACGCCAAGCGAGCCGGCCCGCGGACGATCGCGTGGCCGAGTTTCGGCCGGAGACACGGGCGCTGCCCTCGTTCTTCGTCTGGACGCTCGGCTGCCAGATGAACCGGAGCGACTCGGAGGAGATGGCGGGCCGCCTGCTGGTCGCCGGCTGCGCCGAGTCCTTGACGATGGATGCGGCCGACCTGATCGTCATCAACACCTGTGCGATCCGGGAGGCGGCCGAAGCCAAGGTCGTCGGCCGCCAGGGCCGGCTGGCCGCGCTGAAGGCGGCGAATCCCGGGTTGCGGGTCGTCATGACCGGCTGCTCCGTCCGGGAGATGGACCGCACGCGCCTCGCGAAGCGGTATCCGGCGATCGACCTGTTCCTCCGCCCGGACGAGGAGCCGGAGCTCGTCGATCGGCTCGGGCTGGCATCGGCCCAGGCACCGGTCGGGCTGACCGGTCTTACGACCGGCGCGACGACCGTCGTCGGCCGGGCGGTCGTCGGCGTCGCGGACCACCTGGCCGCCACGCGGGCGAGCGCGGTCGGCAGCGGGGCGGTGCGGCGATCGTCGCCGACGTCGGCCTGGCTGCCGATCATCTACGGCTGCGACAAGACCTGCACCTACTGCATCGTGCCGTTCAGTCGCGGCCCGGAGCGGAGCCGGCCATTCGACGAGATCGTCGACGAGGCTCGGACGATCGCGAGCCAGGGCTTCCACGAGGTCACGCTGCTGGGCCAGAACGTGAACTCCTACGGGCACGACCTGGCGCCCGATCCGAGATTCCGGCACGTCCGGACGTCGCGCTGGGCCGGGCGCCGCCTCGACCTCGACGGCAAGCCTGATCTCGCGGAGCTCATCCGCGCCATCGACGGGGTCCGGACGGCGGACGGCGCTCCGGCCATCCCGCGCCTGCGCTTCATCACCTCGCATCCGTGGGACCTCTCGGATCGCCTCATCGAGGCGATGGCCGAGTGCCCATCGGTGTGCGAGGCCCTCCACCTGCCGGTCCAGTCGGGCGACGACGCGATGCTCCGCCGGATGGGCCGCCAATACACGATCGAGCACTATCTCGAGCGGCTCGCGCGGATCCGCGAAGCCGTCCCGGACATCGCGATCTCGACCGACGTGATCGTCGGGTTCTGCGGCGAGACGGAGGCCCAGTTCGAGTCGACGCTCCGCCTGCTCGACGCCGTCGGCTACGACCAGGTCTTCGCCGCGGCCTACTCGGAGCGGCCCGGGACGCCGGCGACGCACCTCGCCGACGACGTGCCAGCCGACGAGAAGCGACGCCGCCTCAATGTCCTCCTCGATCGGCAGGAGCCAATCGGCCACGACCGCAACCGGGCCTGGACCGGGCGGACCGTCGAGGTGCTGGTCGACGCGATCGTGCCGCCCCGCTCCCACGACCACGACCACGACCATGACGAGCCGATGGAGCGGATCGAGGCCGGCGCCGCGGGCGCGGCGGACGGCGACGTCGCCCTGTCTGGCCGAACGCGGCAGAACAAGCTCGTTCACCTGGCCGGCCCGCCCGAGTGGGTCGGGCGCCTCGTCGGCGTGCGGATCGAGCATGCCGGCCCGTACTCGCTCCGGGGTTCCGCCGCCGCGTGACGGCGCCGCCGCTCCTCGTGATCGCCGGCCCGACCGCGACCGGCAAGACCGGCCTCTCGATCAAAGTCGCCCGACGCCTCCGAGCGGATGGCATCGCGGCCGAGATCATCTCGGCCGACTCGCGGCAGGTGTATCGCGGGCTCGACATCGGCACGGCCAAGGTCTCGGTGGGGGAGCGGGGAGGGGTCCCGCATCACGGCCTCGACCTCGTCGAGCCCGATCAGCCGTACTCGGTCGCCGACTACGTGCGCGACGCGCGAGGGGCGCTTGGCGGCATCGCCGAGCGGGGCGGCCTCGCGATCCTCGTGGGGGGCACGGGGCTGTACCTGCGGGCCATTGTCCGCGGCCTCGATCCGGAGGCCCTGCCATCCGATCCCGAGGCGCGCCGACGCATCAATGCCACGATCGAGGCCACCGGCGTCGACGCGGCCGCCGATCGACTCCGGACCCTGGCGCCTCTCCGCGCCGCGCGCGTCGACCTGCGCAACCCGCGGCGCGTCGCGCGGGCGCTCGAGGTGGCCGAGCTCATCGGCGACGAGCCGCTGCCTCCGGAGCGGCCATACGACGGCCCGATCGGCTGGGTCGGCCTGACCCTCGATGCGGCGACCCACGCGGCGTGGATCGGTCGGCGGGCCCGCTCGCAGTTCGAGGCTGGGCTCCTCGACGAGGCCCGTGCGCTGCGGGAGCGCTTCGATCCGACGCTGCCCGCGTTCTCGGCGATCGGCTATCGCGAGGCCTGGGCGGTCCTCGATGGCCAGCTGGACCTGGAGGCGGCGATCGAGCTCGACGCTCGACGCAATCGCCAGTTCGCGAAGCGACAGGCGACCTGGTTCCGCCGCGAGCCGGGCATGACCTGGCTCGATGCCGAAACCGACCAGGTCCCGACACTCCTCGAACTGGGGCGCCGGCTGGCGAGCTCCGCCGCCGCGGTGAAGGCGTAGATCGTCCGTGGCTCGGCGGACGCCCGCGGCGATTCGGCTCGACCCGCGCCGCGTCGCGGCCTGGCGGCTCGGGCGCCAGCTCATCGCGCCGGCGACGGCGACGAGCCCGGAGGAGATCGCGAAGCGCCTCGTCGGCGTCCAGGCCCAGGTCGTCTCAGCCGCGGCGCTGGCCGTGGCCCTGCGCAGCGACGGGCTGACGATCGACAGCGTTCCGGCGGCCCTCGCCGGGCGGCGTCTCGTTCGCGCGTGGGCGATGCGCGGCACGCTGCATGCGTTCGACGCGGACGACTACCCGGTGATCGTCGGCGCGCTCCGGCGACGCGACACCTGGCGACGACCCGTGTGGTTTCGGTACTTCGAGGTCACCGAGCCCGAGATGGAGGCGCTCATCGAGGCCGTCGGCGTCGTCCTCGACGACGCTCGCCCCCGGACGCGCCGCGAGCTGGCGGAGGACGTGGGGCGACGCCTCGGCCGGAATATCGACCGCCAGCTGTCGTCGAGCTGGGGCACCCTCCTCAAGCCGGCCGCGGATCGCGGCTATCTGATCCACGCGGCGGGGGAGGGGAATGCCGTCACCTTCACCCGCCCGAGCCGCTGGATCGGCCGTTGGCGGGAGGTCGATCCGGACCAGGCCATCCCGCTCGTCCTGCGTCGCTACCTCGCGGTCTACGGTCCCGCGTCCACCCACGAGGTCAGGCGCTGGTGGGGCGGCCTGCGATCGACGTTCATCCGGACCGCGCTCGAGTCGCTCGGCGAGACCATCGTGACCGTCGACGTGGACGGGTCGCAGGGCCTCCTGGCCGCGGCCGACATCCCGGGGATCGAGGCCACGGAGCCGTTCGCCGGCTCAGTCCACCTGCTCGGCCCGTTCGATCCGTTCATCGTCGGGGCAGGGGCGCGCGACGCGCTCATCCCGTCCGCCCGGTACGGGCGCGTCTCGCGGACCGCCGGCTGGATCTCGGCGGTGGTGCTCATCGACGGTGTCGTGGGCGGAATCTGGACGTCGTCACGGGCCGGAGACCAGACGACGGTCACCGTCGAGCTGTTCGATCGGGTGACGCGCACGATGAGGAGACGGCTGGCCGCTGCCGTCGATCGGCTGGGCGTCCGGCTGGGCACGCCGGTGACGCTCGCGTTCGGCCCGGTCCATGCCGACCAGCCGGCGTCAGTCGCCGGCGGAGCGGACGCGGACTAGGCCCGCCGTATCCTGTCGCGGATGCCACGCCAGACGATGATCGAGCTCGAGGCACCGGTCGAGCGCGCCTTCCTGGTCGCCGTCGACACCGGCGACGACGGCGGCTGGACCGCGGAGGAATCGCTCGGCGAGCTCGCCAACCTCGCGACGACCGCCGGCGCCGAGGTCGTCGGCGCCGAATGGCAGAACCGGCGCCACGTCGACCCCAACTGGTACATCGGCAAGGGCAAGGCGACGGAGCTCGTCGCCGCCAAGTCGGAGACCGGGTTCGACCTGCTCGTCGCCGACGACGAGCTGTCGCCGAGCCAGCAGAAGGCGCTCGAGCAGCTGTTGAACACGAAGGTCATCGACCGCAGCCGCCTGATCCTCGACATCTTCGCCCTGCACGCCCGGACCCACGAAGGCCGCCTCCAGGTGGAGCTCGCCCAGCTCGAATACCAGCTGCCGCGGCTGACGCGCCTCTGGACGCACCTGTCGCGGACCGGTGGCGGCATCGGGACGCGGGGGCCCGGCGAGTCCCAGCTCGAGACGGACCGCCGGATCATCCGCGACCGGATCAAGAAGATGAAGGAGCGGGTCGAGGACGTCCGCCAGGCCCGGGCCACCGCGGCCCGCGGCCGGGACCGCCGGATGTGGCCAACCGTCGGCATCGTCGGCTACACCAACTCGGGCAAGTCGACCCTGCTGAACTCGCTCGTGGGCAGCGAGGTCACGCTCGCCGAGAACAAGCTCTTCGCGACCCTCGACCCGACCTCGCGCCAGGTCCGCCTCGGCGACGGCCAGACGGCGATCCTGACCGATACCGTGGGCTTCATCCACAAGCTCCCGCACCAGCTCGTCGACGCGTTCCGGGCCACCCTCGAGGAGGTCAACCGGGCCGACGTCCTCATCGAGGTGGTCGACGCCTCCGACCCGCACCTGGCCGAGCATCGGGCGACCGTCCAGCAGGTGCTCGACGACCTCGGCGCGGGCGAGAAGCCCCGGCTCGTCGCCTACAACAAGGCCGACCTGCTCGATCCCGCCGCGGCGGCGGCCGGGCTGCACGCGCCGGCGGTCGGCGGGGCCGTCTCGATCTCGGCGCTGACCGGCTTCGGGCTCGACACGCTCCGGACCGAGCTCTCGGCGCTGCTCGCCTCGCTCTGGGTCGACGTCGACGTCAGCGTGCTGTACACCGCCGGCGCGCTGCTCGCCCGGGTCCGGGAACGCGGGACCGTCGACATCGACTATCGGGCTCGAGACGTCCGGATCCGCGGGCGCGTCGCGCCGGCCCTCGCCGCCGAGCTGACCGCCGCGGCCGCGACTGGCCGAACCGCCGACGAGGAGGACGATCGGTCATGAGCCGCGAGGCGCGAGTTGCCGCCCACGAGCGCGACGCGCGCAACCGCGACGTCGTCTGGACGGTCGCCGACGGCCGCAACGGCCGACGGTGGCGCGAGCTCGCGGTCGACGCCTCCGGTGCCGCCCGATCGCTCGTCCTCGAGACCGATGGCCAGGGCACCTGGCAACGGCTGGAGCTGAGCGGCGCGGACGGGTTGCTGACGCTGCATCCCGAAGGCGATGGATCGATCCACGGCAACGTGACGTCGCGGGCCGGCGTCCGGCACCTCTCGCTGGGCAAGGTGAAGCCGGCCCGGATCGACATCCCGGGGTCGCTCGTCGCCGAGGCCGCGCTGTGCTGGGCGATGACGCGCCAGCTTCGGGTCGGCGAGCGCCGGACCATCGCGGTGGTCACGGTCGCCGAGCCCGTGACGGTCGCCCTCAGCGAGATCGTCGTCGAGCGGCGAACGACGGCCACCTGGGAGCTCCGGGACGGCGACCGTCGGCGCCTGGTCGAGCTCGACGAGGATGGGCTCCCCGTCGGCCACCTCGGGGCCGATCGCTGGCCGCTGGAGGCCTGACGAGGGTCGGTCCACCGGTGATCGCGCCGGATCGTGGACGGGCTGTGGACGGGACCCCCGAAAACCGCCCCCGAACTTCGAAAGTCGTGGATAAGTCCCTTCCGGAGGGGTGTCGCCGGCCCCTACTCTTCGTCTTGCCCAGAGGGGCCTCGAAAACCTGCTGATCCCGGCGGTGCTTGCATCGCCAAGTCGGCCCTCGTGCTTGCATGGGGGACGATGGAGCAGTAAGGAGGCGGCGGTTCCTCTGGGCGTTTCGTTTTGCCCTCGGACACCGGGGGAGGCCGCCGACGGGAGGAGCCGGCGAGCCGGTCGGACGGGAGAGGTGGCGGAGCTCGGGGTCGGCGGGCTCCGCTCACCATCGCCGGGCCCTCGTGGATCGGCTGTGGACGATCCCCCGAAATCGGGCGTCCAAGATCCAATCTTGTGGATAAGGGCGTAGCGTGCGTCCCTGCCTGCCCCGTAGTCTTCCTCTTGCCCGAAGGGGCCCATGAACCAGCGGTAGCGAACCAGTCGGTGCTCGCATCGACAAGTCGCATCCAGTGCTTGCACGGGAGGCGGCGGTCCGCTCGGCGGGACGAGGGTTCCTTCGGGCGTTTCGATTCCGCGGACTGAGCTGACCGCCCGATCGCGCCATCGGCGGTGGCGCATCCTTCGCCCGTGCGGCCCTCCCAGGCGATCCAGGGCGTGGTGGTCGTGGCCGCGCTCGGCGTCGTCGCGGTCGTACAGCCGCTCCGGCCCTTCCTCGCCCTGGGTCTCGTCGTGCTGTACGTCCGATCGGGACCCCGCAGCGAACGGAGCCCGGCCCTGGGTGCGTCACTGCCGGTCGCCGCGATCCTGGCGTGGGGCGCGATCGCGCAGCCCGAGGCAGCGGCCGCCGCCGCCCAATGCACGGACGTCTTCGCACCCCCCGCGGTCTGGCGGTTCCTCGAGGCGATCGTCGGCGTCGCCATGCTCGGGCTTCTCATCGTGGAGCGGCGCGCCGACCTTGCCGAGCTCGGTGTCCGGATCGGATCGCCACGCGTCGCCGTCGCGGGGGTGGTGCTGGCGGTCGTCGGGGTGCCCGTCGCGCTGACGGCAGCGACGTGGCTCGGCGGCGCGGCGCTCGGCGGCTCGTTCTTCGGCGCGTACCAGCTCGACCTGTCGCAGCCGGCGGCGCTCGTGCCGGCGCTCCTCTTCGCGGTCTCGAATGCGTTCGCGGAGGAGGTCGCCTACCGTGGCGCCCTGATGCGCTGGCTCTCGCCCGGCATCGGCATCGTCGGCGCGAACCTCGGCCAGGCCGTCGTCTTCGGGCTCGCCCACACGGGCGCGGATTTCGTGGGCTCGGTGCTCCCGACCGCGACCGCGATGATCCTCGCCGGCTTCATCGCGGGGGCCATCGCCAGGCGGTCGGGCTCCCTCGCCTTCGTGATCGCCGTCCACGCCGCGGCGGACATCCCGATCTACTACTTCTGGGCCTGTCGACTCGCATGACGACCGCGGATCCCGTCGACCGCCAGATCGCCGCGGTCGTCGACCACCTCCGCGCGGATCTCGGCGACGAGCTCGTCGGCGCGTGGCTGTACGGCTCGGCCGTCGTCGGCGGCCTGCAGGCCCGGAGCGACATCGACCTGCTCGTGCTGGCGGGGAGTCGCCTGGCGCCCGATGCCAAGCGCCGATGCGCCGCCGCCCTGCTGGGGATCTCGGTGCCCCTCTCGAGACCGGCTCCCGATCGGCCCGGCGGCCGGCCGCTGGAGGTCACGATCGTCGCCGACCCCGAGGTCCATCCATGGCGATCCGATGCCCGCCTCGAGCTCCAGTACGGGGAGTGGCTCCGGGCGACCTTCGAGGCCGGCGAGGTCGAGCCGCCGGACGGTGGCGCCAGCCCCGACCTCGCGATGCTCATCGAGGCGGTCCGGCGCGATGGTCGAACCATCGTCGGACCACCGGCCCGGGTCGCCTTCGAGCCGATCCCCGGCCGCGACCTCGCGGCGGGCATGCTCGGCAGCCTCGACGCGCTCCTGGCCGACCTCGAGCCAGACACGGCGAACGTGCTCCTCACCCTGGTCCGGATGTGGTTCACGCTCGAGACCGGCGAGATCGCGCCGAAGGACCTGGCGGCGGAGTGGGGGATGGCTCGATTGGCTCCCGAGGATCGGGCGGTCCTGGATCGGGCTCGAGCGGCATATCTCGGCGAGGATGCCGATTGGCGAAGCCTGGACATGTCCCGCATTCGCCGGGTCGCGGGCCGCCTGGCCGGCCAAGTGCGCCGGGCAGGCGAGGATGCGATCGCCGCCGATGCATCGACCCTGTAGCGCCGGGGGAGCGCGGCGATCCGACGCCCGGGCCGGCGATCGACGACCATGACGGGATGCCAGCCAACTCCCTGCCTCGGCCCGAGGCCGTGCTCTTCGACCTCGACGGGACCCTCGTCGACACCGTCGAGTTCCGGATCGAGGCGTGGGCGCGTGTCTTCGCCGAGTGGGGCATTCCCGTGGATCGGGGGCGTCTGGCGACGCTGATCGGCATCGACGGCCGCCGCCTCGTCCGCGAAGTCGGAGCGATGGCCGGCGTGGACGTCGGCGCCGAGCGGACCGAGGCCATCGACAAGCGCTGTGGCGAGATCTACGAGGCCCTTAACACCGATCCGAAGCCGCTGCCGGGCGTGCGTGAGCTCGTCGAGTCGCTCGAGCACGCCCGGCTGCCGTGGGCGATCGCGACCTCGAGCCGGCGCGAGCAGGTCGGGACCTCGGTGGAGGCCCTGGGCCTGACGAGGGAGCCGACCATCGTTGACGGCAGCCATGTCGAGCACGCGAAGCCCGAGCCGGACCTCCTGCTGCTCGGAGCGAAGGCCCTGCAAGTCGATGCGACTCGGTGCTGGTACGTCGGTGACTCGACCTGGGACATGGCCGCGGCGATCGCGGCTGGAATGATCCCGATCGGCGTCACGGCCGGCTCCGCGGTCTCGGCCGCTGTCCTGACCGGCGCCGGCGCCGCGCTCGTCGTCGAAACGCTCGATGCGATCGTTGAGCAACTGCCCGACGTCGCTGGCTGATTGACCCGGCCGACCGCCCTACCCGGTCTAACTACTTCCGATAAGGTAAGTTATGTCTGTCCCAGGTGTCGGCTGCGATGCGCCGGCCCCACGGCAACGCGCGCCGGTGGTCAGTTGACAGAGAGTCAAGATCGCGCTGTGCGACTCGCACTGGCGAATGGCTTGGCGGCGGCCTGCTGCATCCAAGAGACGATCCGGGGTTCGTCGAGCTCATCCACGGATGACAGCTCGACCCCTCGTGTCTGCCAGCCCATGCCGATCGGCGTCACCGGCGGCTCCGGCTCGAGCTCCGTGCCGCGGATGAACATCAGCTTGACGTGGCCGACGAACGCGCCCGACGTGAAGCACCAGCCTCCGTCCACCCCGTAGTAGGCCATCCCCCACTTCACTGCCCGCCGCAGGCCCGGCACGGTCGCCGCGGCAAGGGCATCGATCCGCTCAGCGATGGCGCGATGGGACTGGGGCAGGCTCGCGATGTAGGCGAGCACGGGCGCGTCGCCGACTGCAGCATTCGTGTCACTGGCCCTGCCGGTCATGGCCGGGCGGAGCTTCGCGGCCTTCGCGCCATCCGAGGTCATCCCGGACCTCGCCCGCGACGACGCAGGCAGCCCCTATGCTCGGCTCGCGTGCGCATGGACAACCCTCCTCGGTCAGCTCCTGACGGAGGGTACGGCGCGACGGGCAGGGAGATGACGATGCGCGTCGCCGCCGATCCGCTCACCCAGTACCTGACGACGGCCGACGGCCGGACGCTCTGCTACGCGGACTGGGGCGCCGCGCCCGGGGGCGCACCCGATGGCTATCCGGTCCTCAGCCTGCACGGCAGCGCCGGCTGCCGGCTCGGCGTGCGATCGCCGGAGCAGGTCGGGGCGCTCGGCGCGAGGCTGATCACCTACGACCGGCCGGGCTACGGCCGCTCGCATCGGCGCGGGCCGGGGACCGCGGTCGTCGATCACGTGGTGGACGTCGAGGCCGTCGCCGACGCGCTCGGCATCGACGAGTTCGCGATCACGGGCGGCTCGGGTGGCGGCCCGCACGCGCTGGCCGTGGCGGCGCGCCTTCCCGGACGCGTCTCGCGGCTCTCCAACTTCGCGGCGCTGGCGCCGTTCGACCTCATGGGCTTCGAGGCGTACACCCGCGACCAGGACGACTGGACGAAGGACTACCTCGCGAAGGTCCGCGAGAGCGAGGCCGTCTGCGAGGCCTTCTTCAAGGGCATGGACGACGAGATGCGGGGCGAGCTTGCCGCCGACGACCCGATGCGCGAGGCCTCCCTCGAGCAGTGTCGCGACGGTGTGATGGGCTGGGTGGACGACGAGCGGGCCCTCCAGGCGCCATGGGGCTTCGATGTCGGCGACATCACCGCGCCGACGGTCGTCTACGCGAACCCGAACGATCCCACGACGCCGCCGAACCACGCCGAGTGGCTGGTCGCGCGCATCCCGGGCGCCGTCCTGGTGACATCGACGAACGCCAATGCCCACGTGGCGATCGACGATCCCGATCGCTGGCGGCAGGCGCTCTACTCGTGGCTGGTCCAGGGTGGCACCCCGGCCGTTCCCTGACGGCGCGTGGGGCAATGGCTACGCTGCGCATCCATATGGTCTGCTCGAACTGCGGAGCCACCAATCCGGCAGCCTCGAAGTTCTGCTCCGAATGCGGCACGCCGCTGAGCCAGAACTGTGCGGCCTGCGGCTCCCCATTGGCGTCGGGCGCCCGGTTCTGCTCGAACTGCGGCACGCCGACGAGCGCCGCCACGGGCTCGGTCATCCCCCGGACGGCCCCCGCCACCCCTGCCCCGGCGAGCGGCAACGGCGCCGCGGTCGCCGAGCGACGCCTGGTATCGGTGCTGTTCGCCGACCTCGTCGGGTTCACCACCCTGGCGGAGGGCCGCGACGCCGAGGAGACGCGCGACCTCCTGTCCGGCTACTTCGAGCAGTCGCGGACGATCATCGAACGCTACGGTGGCACGGTCGAGAAGTTCATCGGCGATGCGGTCATGGCCGTCTGGGGCGCCCCGATCGCGCGCGAGAACGACGCCGAGCGGGCGGTCCGCGCCGCCCTCGACCTCGTGGGCACGATCCCCTCCCTCGGCCCCGGGCTCCAGGCGCGCGCGGGCGTCCTCACCGGCGAGGCGGCGGTGACGCTCGGCGCGACGAACCAGGGCATGGTCGCCGGGGATCTCGTCAACACGGCGAGCCGCCTCCAGTCGATCGCCCCGCCCGGGACGGTCCTCGTCGGCGAGAGCACCGAGCGATCGGCGAGCTCGGCGATCGTGTTCGAGCCGGTCGGCGACCAGGTGCTCAAGGGCAAGGAGGCACCGGTCCCGGCGTACCGGGCGCTGCGGGTCGTCGCCGAGCGTGGTGGGCGTGGCCGGTCGGACCGGATCGAGGCTCCGTTCGTGGGCCGCGACAACGAGTTCCGGCTCATCAAGGAGCTCGTCCACGCCACGGGCAAGGATCGCCGGGCTCGCCTGGTCTCGATCACCGGCGTCGCCGGGATCGGCAAGAGCCGCCTGGCCTGGGAGCTGAACAAGTACCTCGACGGGATCGCCGAACGGATCCTGTGGCACGCCGGCCGCTCCCCGGCCTACGGCGAGGGCATCACGTTCTGGGCCCTGGGCGAGATGGTTCGAGGACGGGTCGGTCTGCTCGAGACCGACGACGAGCACACGACCCGCCGCAAGATCTCGGCCGCCGTGGCCCGCTGGGTCCCGGTCGAGTCGGAGCGATCGTGGATCGAGGGCGCGCTGCTGGCGCTGCTCGGCTTCGACACCGCCGCGACCCCCAGCCGCGAGGAGCTGTTCTCGGCCTGGCGGACGTTCTTCGAGCGGATCGCCGACACCGGCACCGCCATCCTCGTGTTCGAGGACATCCACTGGGCGGATCCCGGTCTGCTCGACTTCATCGACCACATCCTCGAGTGGAGCCGGAGCGTCCCGATCCTCATCGTGACCCTGGCCCGGCCTGAGCTCTTGGAGCGCCGGCCGACGTGGGGTGCCGGGCGCCGGAACTTCGTCGCACTCGACCTCGAGCCGATCTCCGATGCCTCGATGCGCGAGCTCCTCGAGGGCCTCGTCACGGGGCTGCCCGAGCCCGTCGTCAAGGCGATCGTCGCCCGGGCCGACGGCATCCCGCTCTATGCGGTCGAGACCGTCCGGATGCTGGTGGCCGAGGGTCGCCTCGCGGAGGTCGACGGCCGCTACCGGCCCGTCGCCGAGATCGAGGCCCTGGCCGTCCCGGAGACCCTCCAGGAGCTGATCGCAGCGCGTCTCGACTCGCTCGAGACCGCCGATCGAACCGTCCTGCAGGATGCGGCGGTCCTCGGCCAGAGCTTCACCGTGGGCGCCTTGGCCGCGGTCTCGGGGCTCGATGCCGCGGCCGTCGAGGGGCGCCTGCGCACGCTCGTCCGCCGGGAGCTGGTGGTCCTCGACACCGATCCGCGCTCCCCGGAGCACGGCCAGTACGCGTTCGTCCAGGCGCTCATCCGCGAGGTCGCCTACGGCACGCTCTCGAAGCGCGACCGTCGGTCGCGGCACCTGGCCGCGGCCCGCTACTTCGAATCGCTCGGCGAGGAGGAGATCGCGGGCGCGCTGGCCGCGCACTACCTCGCCGCGTACCGGACCTCGTGCGGCGACGATGAGGCCCAGGCGCTCGCGGCCCAGGCCCGGATCGCCCTGAAGGCGGCCGCCGCCCGAGCCGCCTCGCTCGGCAGCTACGAGCAGGCCGCCTCGTACCTCGTCGAGGCGATCGAGGTCACCTCGGATCATGCCGAAGCCGCCGACCTCCTGGAGCGGGCCGGAGCGGCCTTCGGCCAGGCGGCCGAGATCGATGCCGCCGAGACGCACCTCCGGCGGGCCATCGCCCAGCGTCGCGAATCGGGCGACAACCTGGGCGCCGCCCGGGCGATCGGCATCCTCGGCCAGGCCCTCGGCAACGGCTACCGGCGACGCGAGGCAATCGAGCTCCTGCGGCCCGCCGTCGAGGAGTTCGCCGGCCTCGGCGACGACCCCGCGCTCGCGTTCCTCGAGCACGAGCTGGCCCGGTCGCAGTGGCTGCTCGGCGACGGCGAGGGCGCCATCTGGCTCGCCGACCGGGCGCTCGCCCGGGCCGAGCGCATCGACGCCGTCGCCCAGATCGCGGACACGATGGTCTCGAAGGGCTCGATCATCGCCGAGGGCGGTCGCTACCACGAAGGGTTCGCGCTGCTCGAGGCCGGCAACCGGCTGGCCGAGGAGCTCGGGCTCGCGAACACGCAGGCGCGCGCGCTCCTGAACATCGGCGCGTCGAGCTTCGGTCGCGATCCGGTGCTGGCCCTGGACTATGCCCGGCGTGCCCTCAGCCTGGCCCGTCGACTCGGCCTGCGGGCCCAGCTCGACGTGGCGGCGGGCAACGCCCTCGAGGCCGCGGCCCGGGTCGGCGAGTGGGACTGGGTCGAGATCGAGGGTCGGCAGATCCTGGACCAGGAGGTCGCGGAGGCCCAGCGCCAGTCCGTCCTGCGTGGCATCGAGGAGGTGCGGGCGTTCCGCGGCGAGCCTGTCGACGACCTGCTCGACGAGCATCGACGGCTCGTTGAGGGCGGCGAGAACACGGCGGTCTCGAACTATCACGGTGCGCTGGCGCCGGCCCGCCTCGCGGAAGGGCGGTTCGCCGACGCCGCAGCCGACTGGGTCAGGTCCGCCGAGCTGAACGCGACGAACGAGGCGACCGACCTGCCGAAGGCCGCCCGCGCCTGGCTCTGGGCGGGCAACCGGGCCGAGATGGAGCGTGTCGCCCGGCAGTTCGTGGACCTTCGGGCCCACGGCCCGGCCTCGGCGGCTTCCGTCACGACGATGCGCGCGGCCACCGCGGGCCTGGACGGCAGGCGCGACGAGTCGCTGGCGCTGTACGCGGACGCGCTCGCGAAGTGGTCGGCGGCCGGCCTGCCCATCGATCGGGCAATGGCGGCGATCGACATGATCTTCGTGCTCGGTCCCGATGAGGCGGCCGCCCGAACGGCGGCCGAGGAGGCCCGGGCGACGTTCGAGGAGCTGCGGGCCGAGAAGCTGATCGCGATCCTCGACCGGGCGCTGGCCGGTGGATCCGTCGGCCCGACCGAGGCGCCTCGCGGCGCGGGCGCTCCGGCGAGGGCAGCCGGCTCGGAGCCTAGGACAGCCTAGGAAGCCGCTCGTCGCTCCGGCGATCGACGTCAGGCGTCGACCGTCAGCGTCATCGTCCAGGGTCGGCCGCGACGCTCCGGCTCCTCGAGCCGCACCGGCCAGCGATCGGCGAGCGCGTCGGCGAGCGCCTCTGGATCCTCCGGCTCGACGGCCGACTCGAGGAGGTGGTGCGCCGCCTCGCCACGGACCCGCTTCGCGATGACGTCGCCGACCTGGTGGTTCGGCCCCTGATCGATCTTCAGGGCCACCGTCCGATCCTCGAGGCCCTTCGGCAGGCCCATCGCCTGGTAGTAGATCGAGCGCAGGTCGACGACGAGGCGATCCCCGGCGACGGCCGCGAGGACGTCGGGCAGGACCGCCCGCCAGGTGGCGTCGATCCGGTCGATCCCGATCGGGCGAGCGTTCACGTGAAGGCGATACGGCGGCACGTGGTCGCTCGGCCGGAGGAGGCCCCAGAGGGCCGAGCTGACGACGAGGCCGTCGCGGAGCCGCGCTTTCGCAGGCAGGGAGAGCCGAGCCGCGTCGAGACCAGCGTGGAGCGGGCCGGTGTACAGGTCGAGCACCGGGATCGTGGGCAGCTCGGTCAGCCACGTGTTCCGGGCGATCTCCGGGGCGTGGCTCGGACGAAGGCCCAGGCGCCGGAACGCGTCGGGGCGCGCACTGGTCGTCACGAGCGCCTCGATCAGCAGCGCGCGGGTCGACGTCAGCTCCGGGAAGGACAGCCCGGCCAGGTCAAGGGCCGGACCCGACTCCGGGGCTGGGCGCTTCGACTCCGACGGCGGGACGATGATCAGCACCGAGCCATTCTGGGGTCCCGGGCCGGGCTCAGGTCGGCGCCGTCGCGTCCTCGCGCTCGCCGGCCTCGGCGGGCCAGGATTCCGCCTCGCGCTCCGCCTCGCGCTCGGTTCGGCTCAGGTGGCTGACCTCGACGATCCGGGGGCCGCCCTCGCGGTCCTTCCACCGTGTCTGGATCCTGACCTCGTCGGAGCCGCTCGCGAGCCGCAGGACGACGACGAACGCCGACGCGCCCCGGTCGATCGACTCGATCAGCGCCTCCGACACGGGCACCGGCAGCAGGCTGAGGACCTCGCCGACGTTCCGGCGCAGCTCGTCGCTGAAGGAGCCGATCGCCGCGTCGATGTTGCCGGCCACCAGGGCGTCGCCGAACGTCTCGGCGCGCTCGCGAACCGTTGGCTCGTCCATCGGCTGGGACCGTAGCCCGGCGGCATGACGCCGGCCTTGCAGCTAGCGGGCTCGGCGCCGCATCTCCGTGGCGACCGCCCGCTCCGTGGGCGAGCCGGCCTCGAGCCCCTCGATCGCGCCCTCGATGTCATCGTCGCTGCGGTTCTGGCCGAGCTTGCGCTTCGCCTCGAGGCGGGTGATGTGCAGCTCGAGCCCGACAATCGCCCGGGCCTGGGATCGGACGTAGTCGTCGGGCGCGTCCGAGAGCGCCCACGGGTGGCTGCGGTTTGCCTCGTGGCGCGCGACGAGCCGGCCGACGTGCGGGATCAGCCAGTCGGGATCGTGCCGGGTCGTGATCGTGCCGTGGGCCTGGACCGTGACGTAGTTCCACGTGGGGACGACCCGGCCCGTCCGGCGCTTCTCCGGATACCAGGCCGGAGAGACGTAGGCGTCGGGGCCGTCGAAGATCGCGAGGGCCTCCCCTGCCCCATCGCCGCCGGCCGCGATCGCCGACTCGAGCTCGCGCCACTGCGGGTTGCCGCGGGCGAGATGCCCACGCAGCGTGCCATGCGGCCCATCAACCGCATCGAACAGCATCGGCAGGATCGAGGCCCGGAAGCCCTCCGAGCCGAGGGTCACGAGGGTGGCCGGCACGACGGCGCAGAGCTCGGCGAGGATCGCGGCGGGATCCCCGACCTCGAACTTCCGGTGGGCCGGCTGGTACATCGCCCGAACCCTAGCCGGCCAGCTGCTCGACCGCCAACGCCGCCGCGGCAACGATGTCGGCGAGGGTCTCGTAGTCGAGCGTGGCCGGGAGGTCGGTGGGCTCGTGGTAGTTCGGGTTCCTGAACTCGCCCGTCGTCGAGACCATGACGGCCGGCAGGCGGGCCCGCCAGAAATCGACATGGTCGCTGCGCGAGAAGTTGCGGGTGGCCGGGATCGCCCGGGCGACCGGCCCGAGGACCGGCAGGTCGTGCGGGTCCCGGACCAGCAGGACGCGGTCTCGGCCGATCGTCGTTGCGAGGCAGCGAGCCCAGGTCCGGGCCAGCTCGGCGCCGCGAGCCTGGTAGAGGTTGAACAGCGTGTCGCCGGCGAACCCGCGGGCTCGCAGCCGTCGGATCTGGCCCGGATAGAGCGCCCCGATCCCGCCGGGCAGGTGCTGCGCCCCGGGCGTCGGGTCGAAGTAGCCGATCGCGTCGAGGACGATCGCGCCGGTGACCCGGTAGCGCTCCCGGAGCCACGGCACGAGGTGGCGCGAGCCGATGAGCCCGATCTCCTCGAAGTCGGGCGTCGCGAGGATCACCGTGCGCCGGAATCGGCGGCCGGCGAGCAGCCGCGCCAGGACGAGGAGGGCGACGACGGCCGCGCCATTGTCGTCGGCCCCGGGCGAGCCGCGTACGGTGTCGTGATGGCCGACGAAGACGATCGCCTCCTTCGACTGGCCGGGCAGCTCGGCGATGAGGTTCACCCCGCTGAGCGCCGGGTAGACGAGGTGCTGCAGGCGGGTCCCGTGCTCCTTGTAGTCGAGGTTGCCGGGCTCGTTCGTGAGGTCCAGCGGCTGGCGCTGCACTCGCCAGCCCGCGGCCTGCCACTCGGCGGCGATCAGCTCATCGGTGGCGGCCATCGCCGCCGGCGCATGCAGCCGGCTCCGTGGCGCCGGCAGGGATTCGACGAGATGCCGGAGGTCCGCCGGATCGACGCGAGCTCGCCACTGGCGGGCCGCCTCGAGCAGCACGGCATCCGGGTCGGCGAAGCGCGGCTCAGCTGTCCAGGCCATCACCTGCACGCTACACGGCCCCACACTCCGCCGGTGAAGATCCGCGCGCTCACCACCGCTGAGCTGTCGCCCGCCGACGTCGGGGCGATCCGCGACCTGCTCACCGCGGCCTTCGCCGAGGACGAGCACGGCGGCTTCACGGAGGACGACTGGCAGCGTTCGATCGGTGGGACCCACTTCCTCCTCGAGGACGCCGGCCGGCTCGTCGGGCACGCCTCCGTGGTCGAACGTGACCTTTACGTGGACGGCCATCCGATCCGGACCGGCTATGTCGAGGCGGTCGCGATCGAGCCGTCGAGGCAGCGGCAGGGCCTCGGTTCGCGGCTCATGGACGCCGTCAACGCCCACGTCGACGCCGGGTTCGATCTCGGCGGGCTCGGAACCGGCAGCCAGCCGTTCTACGAGCGCCTCGGCTGGCAGATCTGGCAGGGCCCGACATCCGTCCGCACGGCCACAGGGACGGTCCCGTCGTCCGAGGAGGACGGCTACATCCTCGTCCGCCGGACGCCCTCCTCCCCTCCCCTGCGGCTCACCGACCCCATCAGCTGCGAGTGGCGACCCGGCGACGCCTGGTGATCCGGGCGGTATCGTCACATCCAGCCGCCCGCGGGTCGTCCGGGCTGCACGCGCCCACCGGATCGATCGCAGCGGAGACCCACCTGATCGTGTCGAAACGCCTTGCGCCCCTGCTCCTCGCACTCGCCCTTGCCCTGCCGAGCTCGGCCGCGATCGGGGCGAAGCCCGCGGCGGCGAGCCCGACGTACGCCCAGCTCGTCGGCCAGAAGCTGATGGTGGCCATGACCGGCACGACGCCGAGCGCGGCCCTCCTCGACCGCATCAAGCTCGGGCAGGTCGGCGGCGTGATCCTCTTCGGCACGAACATCACCGACGCGGCCCACCTCGCCGCCCTCACGGCGAAGCTCCGTGGCGCCGCCACGGCCGGCGGTCAGCCGCCGCTCCTCATCGCCACGGACCAGGAGGGTGGCTCGGTCAAACGGGTCCCGTGGGCTCCGCCGACCCTCACCGTCCCCCAGATGGGGACCCTCGGGAGCGCCTCGACGGCGACCTCGCAGGGCCGCGCCACGGCGACGATCCTCGGCTGCGCGGGCATCAACAACGACCTCGCGCCGGTCGCCGACGTCCCGGTCACGACGAGCTCGTTCATGTACCAGCAGGGCCGGACCTGGTCGTTCAGCGCGGCCACGACCACGACGCTCTCGGACGCGTTCGCGACGGGCCTGGAGGATGGCGGCGGCGTTCCGACCATGAAGCACTTCCCGGGCCTCGGCTACGCGGCCGCGAACACCGACTCGAACGTCGTGACGATCAGCGCCTCGACCTCGGCGCTTGCGCCCGGCCTGCAGCCCTACGAGGCGGCGATCGGTCACGGCATCCCGATGATCATGCTGTCGAACGCGACCTACACCGCCTACGACAGCGCGAATGCCGCCGGCTGGTCGCACGCGATCTCGGTGGGCCTCCTCCGGACGACGCTCGGCTTCACCGGCGTCTCCATCACCGACTCGCTGACCGGGACTGCGGCCGCGCGCGGCGTCACGCCGACGTCCCTCGCCATCAGGGCCGCGATCGCCGGTACGGACATGATCCTGCTCACCGGCTCCGAGGCCTCGACGAGCGCCAGCTATTCGAGCCTGGTGACCGCGGCCACGAACGGCACGATCCCGCTCGCGACCCTGGAAGCCTCGTACACGCGCATCCTCGCCCTGAAGGCGACCCTGCAGGCGCCGACGGGGGACACCACCGCCCCGAGCCTCACGGCGCCAGTCTCGAACCCCTTCTCGGCATCGACGCTCGGGACGACGACCACCCCGATCCGCACGGCCTGGACCGGCTCGGACCCGTGCGGGATCTCCCGCTACACCGTCGAGCGCCGCGTCAACGGCGGCGGTTGGGCCGTCCAGGCGCTCGCGAGCCCGGGCACGGCGCCATCGATCGTCCAGTCGCTGACCTTCGGCGACACCTATCGCTACGTCGTCAAGGCGACCGACGGAGCGGGCAACACGACGACGTGGCGCTACGGTCCGACGTTCGAGGCCCTGCTGACCCAGAACTCGAGCTCGGCGATCGCCTACGGGCCAGGCTGGCTGGCGGTCGGCAACAGCTACGCGTCGGGCGGGACGCTGGCCTACTCGACCGCGGGCGGCGCCTCGGCCACGTTCCACTTCACCGGCCGGGCGGTCAGCTGGGTCGCCATGCGCGGCCCGTCACGTGGCTCGGCCAAGGTCTACGTCGACGGCGTCTACCGGACGACCATCAACCTGTACGCGACGACGTTCGCGGCGAAGCAGATCCTGTTCGCGGCGACGTGGGCGTCGAACGGCAGCCACTCGATCACGATCGTGAACGCGGGTACGGCCGGTCATTCCCGCGTCGACATCGACGCGTTCGTGCGCGTGGTGGACCTGTAGCGTCCGCGGCCGAGTGCCACACTCGGCCGGTGTCCGACCTGACGTCCGTGGTCGCCGACCTGCCAGCCGCGCCGCCGGCAGCATCCGTCGAGGTCGCCGGTGCGTCGGCGCCCTTCCGGCCAGGGCCGGTGAGTCGCCTGCTGGCGTGGCTGGCCGGGCGCCCCGGAGCCGGATTGGCCTTCGTCCTCGGCAGCTTCGTGGCCTTCCTCGTCTGGGGCACGGCCGTCGAATGGCTCTCCGGACGCATCCCGCCTGGCACGCTCGATCCGAATCTCGTGCCCGGCCTCGGCTACGCACCCTACTCGCTCGGAGCGCTCATCCTGGGCCGCCGGATCGGCCTCCGGGCGCTCGACGACTTCTGGCCGGCGACCGGCTGGCCGGAGTCAGCCCGTCCGGAGTGGGCCTACCGGCTCGCGAACGCCCCGGCGCGCAGCGAGTGGGCGGCCCTGGCGATCGGATTCCTCGGCGGGGTGGCCGCGCTCGCGTCGGCCCCGCCCACGGTCCTGGGTCCCGAGCCGGGCCGCGTCTTCACATACATCGCCTTCATCCCGGGCTACTTCGCCGGATACACGATCTCGGGGGTGGCGTTCCTGTGGGCCGCGCGCTGGATCTACCTCGTTGCCGGCATCCATCGCGGCGCGAGGGCGATCGATCCGTTCGACCGGACGCCGATCTACGCGTTCTCCCGCCTGACCGTCTTCCTCGGGATCGCGTTCGTGTTCCTGGCGTACTACTCGTTCACGGTCAACGTGCAGAACCAGATCGGGAACGTGCCATCCCTGACGTTCATCGGCGCCACGATCGTGCTGGGAATCGTGACGTTCATCGCCCCGCTCTGGGGCATCCACGGCCGGCTCGTCACCGAGAAGGACCGGCTCGCCCTGGACGTCGAGCGGCGGGTCAACCGGCTCGCGACCGAGATCTACGGCCGCATCGACGCCGGTTCGTTCGAGGCCACGACGCCGCTGAACGGGTCCCTGGCCGGCCTGATCACCCTCCGCGATCGCATCGCCCACCTGCCGACCTGGCCGTGGCCGCCGAACGTGCTGCGCGGCTTCCTCACCGCCCTGCTCCTGCCGATCGCGGTGTTCGTCGCCGGCCACGTGATCACCACGCTGATCGGGACCTGATCCGAGCCGTTCCGAACGGCGCTAGCCGAGGCGCCAGAACTCGCCGGTCAGCCCGAGCCGATCGAGGATCGCCTGGTTCTGCTCGCGGATGTGCGGCTGCCAGTCGGGTGACAGCCGGTCCGACCACCAGGCGTTCGCGAGCTCGGCGAGCTTCGTGATCGGGATCGTCGTGCCCGGAGACCGATCGCCGAGCCAGCGCTGGACGTGGGCTTCCGACCGGAAGACGAGCATCGTCGATCAGGTGAAGCCGATGTCCGACCACCACTGGGTCGCGGGGACGAGGATGTGGAAGACCGAGCCCGGATCGGTCGGCCGGCCGTCCCGGACATCCAGGTCGACGGGCTCATCGCAGTCGGCGCAGGTCGTGTGGATCGTCGAATCGACGTGGAGCGCTGCCCCGATCCCGAAGGCGTCCCAGCCGCAGTTCGCGAACCACCGCCGCCCGTCCGCCTCGACGACGAACGGCGTCTCGACCACCGAGAACGGGTTGAGCATCCGGATCCCGCCCGCTCCGTCGAGGACGAGCGCGTGGGCGTCGTGGAGCCGCCGCCACGCGGCCGGGACCGCTTCGGAGGCGATCCCGGTTAACGCAGCAACCTCGGCCGGGGTCGGCGCCTGGCCCAGCTGGACGAACAGCCGGTAGGTCGCTTGCCGGACGGCGAGGTCGTCGGGCGTCATCGGTCGGTCGTCAGGCTCGATCGAGCCAGGCACGCACTCCCGCGACATGCTCGTCGTGGAGATGGCCGGTGAAGTCGACCTCGATGAGCGGCGCGCCGACCCACTCGAGGGTCGTCATGAGCTGCTCGTCGGCGAGCAGGGAGAGCGCCCGGATCAGCCGATCGTAGGAGGCGTCGTAGTCGGCGACGAGCTGCGTCGGCGTCCGGCTCGCATGGTGCTCGTGGATCCAGTCGTTGATCCGATCGTCGTCATCGAGGCTCGTCGGCCACGGCGGCGCGGGTTCCGGCTCGCCGTTGGCGAACGCCTCGAGCCGAGCGATCGTCCGGTTGCGCCAGCCGACGAGGTGACCGGCCAGGTCGCCGAAGCTCCACGCCCCCATCGGCCCGGGCTCGGCGTAGCGGGCAGGCCCGACCTCGGCGGCGAGCGAGCGCCAGAACAGCTGATCGGCGCGGATGGCCGCGACCTGGGCGTCCCTGCTCTGCATCGGGTCCTCCTGGTGACCGTTACGGTAGCCGACGGGCCGCCAGACGCTCTCAGGAACCGGCAGGCATGTCCGGGCTCGCGCGGTACTCGCTCAGCTCGAAGAGGTGGCCGTCGGGATCGCGCAGGAAGCAGCGGGTCTCCGAGCCGTGGGTGACCGGTGGTGTCAGGAACTCGCCGCCCCGAGCCCGGACGAGCTCGTACGTCGTCTGGCAATCGGACACCCGGATCGTGAAGAGGTTGTCGCGCCGATCCGGGTCCGCGGGCGGCGCGAGCGTCACGGTCGGCTTGTCGTCGGTCGGAGCGCCGGCCTCAACGAGCAGCAGCCACGCCCCACCGAAGCTGAGCACGACCGATGAGCCGTATTCCCGGTAGAGGTCGGCGCCGAGGACATCGAGGTACCAGCGCTTCGATCGAGCCGGATCCGCCACGACCAGGATGTGCGTCAGCACCGTGTCGGCCTCGGGGAAGGTCATCGGCAGATCTCCGTCATCAGCTGAACTTCAGCTCGCGCTCGAGCGTCCGGGGCGCGGGCCGCCGGCCGTCGACGTCGTCGATCTCGAGCTCGTTCGCCAGGGTGCCGATGTCGAATGCCTGTCCCGTCCGGCCCATGACGTCGGGATCGGCGGCCAGGCGGGCGACGACGCGGCCATTGAACAGCGGCGTCCAGCCCTGGACCGCGTTCGGGAACAGCTCGGGATGGGCCAGGACCCCTTCGGTCTGGGTCAACCGCGGCCAGATCGAGACGACCGCCACGCCGTGGGGCCGGAGCTCCTGCGCCATCGCATGGGTCAGCATGTCCACGCCCGCCTTCACGACGTTGTACGAGACGTTGCCGGTGTACCGGATGGCACCGAGCGACGAGACGTTGACGATCAACCCGTGGCCCTGCGGGACCATGACCCGCGCGACCTGGCTGCTGGCCACGAAGGCCGATCGCAGCCCGACCCGATGCATGTCGTCCCAGTGGCTGATAGGTTGCTCCCAGAACGAGCCCTCGCTGGAGGGCCCGTACGGCGTGGCGTACTTCGTGGCGACGTTCACCAGCAGGTCGAGGGCGGGTTGCTCCGCGCGGACGCGCTCGAAGAGGGCGGCCGTGTCCGCGTCGTCGGCGTGGTCGCATCGAGCGGCGATGCCGGTACCGCCGAGGCGCGTGACCTCGGCCGCCGACGACGCGAGCGACCCGCCGAGATCGCCATCGCCGCCGATGAGGGTCCGGCCGGTCAGGTAGACGGTCCAGCCCGCTTCGCCGAGGCCCAGCGCGATGCCGCGCCCGACCCCACGGCTCGCGCCCGTGACGATGGCGACCCCGCGGCCGGTTGGCATGGCCGTGAGGCTAGCGCGGCGGCGAGCTTGCGCTGGGACGGAATCCTCATCCGAGCCGGGACCTTCGACGGGCGGCGTCCGGGTCGGCACGTGCCGGACATTCGATGGCTCGGGGCAGGTGGCGAAGGGAGACCGAGTTCGGTGTTCGGCAGCAAGGGTCGCGACACCCGGAACGACGACGAGCGGCCGCACGCGTACAAGCCCGGCTTCGGGCATGCGAGCTACTGCCTGGCGCTGCTGCCGTCCGGCATCCACTGTGGCCGCAAGGAGATCGACCCGATCCACATCGTGGATCCGCGGAACCCGTTCCGCCATCGCGGCTGACGCCGCGCTCACCATCGCCGGCTAGATCTCGAGGTTCTCCGAGACCGGCACCGCGGGCATCGCATGGGGCTGCGGCGGCGCGCCCGGCGCGAACGACGCCGCCCGCAGCGACTTCACCTGGCTGAAGACCGCGGCGATGGCGAGCATCGAGATGCCCATCACGAGCAGTGCGCCGGTGCCGCTGATCGTGTCGATCAGGTAGCCGCCGATCAACGAGCCGATCGGCATGAGCCCCAGGGCCATGACCCGGGCCGTGCTCGCGATCCGGCCGACGAGCGCGTCGGGCGAGTTCGCCGCGCGGGTGGCGATGTAGACGACGGCGAGGGCTGTCTCGCCGGCTCCGGAGATCGCGGCGAGGAAGACGAGGGCCGGCACCGAGGAGACGAACGCGGTGGCGGCGAGCGGCACCGCCATGACGACGACCGACGCGAGCAGGACGCGGGCGACGTTCGTCTGCTGCCCGAGACGCGCCGAGATCGCCGATCCGGCGACGCTGCCCACCCCGAGGCCGGTGAGCGTCAGGCCGAAGATCGCCGGGCTGTAGCCGAGGTCGTGGACGATCCGGAACGTCCACGCCGCGCCGATCGGGGTGAGGATCGCCGAGGTCGACGCGAACAGCAGGATCACCACCCGCAGGACCGGGTGTCGGAAGACGTAGACGACACCTTCACGGATGTCGTCGACGATCCGGGACGGCGGTCGATCCTTCGGCGCCTTCATCTCCCGGCGGATCAGGAACAGGCCCGCCGCGGAGACCGCGAACGACGCCGCGTCGACCGCGAGGGTCTCGCCCGGCCCGATGACCGTCACGAGCAGGCCGGCGACGGCCGGGCCGATGATGAACGTCGTCGAGTAGGCCGTCTCGAGGATGCCGTTGCCACGCGCGAGCTGCGATCGGCCGACGAGGTTCGGCATCGCGGCCAGGTAGCCGGCCCGGAAGAAGCCGCGCAGGATGGCCAGCGGCGCGGTGATCAGGAACACGACCGCGAGCGTGGGACCGTGCAGCAGCACGCTGATCGGGATCAACGCCGTCAGGACGGCCCGGCCGGCGTCGGCGAGCAGCATCATCCGCTTGCGATCGCCCCGATCGGCCATCGCCCCGGCGATCGTGCCCATGACGAAGTCGGCCCCGGTGTTGAGGGCCAGGATCGTGCCCATGACCAGGCCGGATCCCGTCAGGGCGTAGACGAGAAGCGGGAAGGCGGTCGTGCTGACCGAATCGCCGAGGACCGAAACGCTCTGGCTGGCGAGCAGGGTCAGGAAGTCGCGGTTCCGGAGGAGCGGCTCGTCCGCCGGTGGCGCGCTCACCACCGGCCGTCGCCGTCGCGGCCGGCCCCGATCGAGCGGTCGAGGAAGGCGAGCACGTCGGCCCGCTCGTCGATGAGCTTCGAGATCGGCTTGCCGACGCCGTGGCCGGCGTCGGTGTCGATCCGGACGAGGATCGGCGCGTCACCCTGCTGGGCGTCCTGGAGCGTCGCCGCGAACTTCAGGGAGTGCCCCGGCACGACCCGGTCGTCGTGATCGCCCGTCGTGATGAGCGTCGGCGGGTAGCGGTCCGGCCTGATGTTGTGGAGTGGCGAGTACGCCCGCAGCGTCGCGAAGGCCCCGGGATCCGACGGCGAGCCATAGTCGCTCGTCCAGCCCCAGCCGATCGTGAACTGGTTGAACCGGAGCATGTCCATCACGCCGACCTCGGCGATCGCCGCGCCGAACAGCTCCGGATGCTGGGTGATCGAGGCGCCGACGAGCAGCCCGCCGTTCGAGCGGCCGCTGATGCCGATCCGCGCCGCCGTCGTCCAGCCGGACGCGGCGAGCCATCGGGCGCAGGCCGCGAAGTCGTCGAACACGTTCTGCTTGTGCTCGAGCCGGCCGGCTTCGTACCACGCCCGGCCGTACTCGAGGCCACCCCGGAGCGACGCGACGGCCAGGAGGCCACCACGTTCCATCCAGGCGAGCCATTCGGGCTTGAAGGTCGGGCCGACGGCGATCTGGAACCCGCCATAGCCGTAGAGCAGCGTCGGGATGTCGCCGGTGGCTTCCAGGTCGCGCCGATGCGACAGGAACAGCGGGACGGGCGTGCCGTCCGCCGATGTCGCGAACACCTGCTCGGTCACGAAGTCGGCCGGGTTCCAGGAGAGGGCGTGCTGCCCGACCTCGCGGACGCGGCCGTCCGATATCCGGACGCCGAGGACGCGCTTGGGCCAGGCGAACGACTCGAAGGCGAGGAACAGCTCCGCGTCCTCCGGCCGTCCCCGAAGGTCCTCGATCTTCCCGATCCCGGGCAGCCCGACATCGAACGCGTGGCGCCCATCCAGCTCGACGGCCTCGAGCCGATGGTGGGCGTCGTGGAGGTAGTCGAGCGCCACGCGGCCGCCGACCAGGATCGCCGTCTCGAGGGCATCGGCGCCTTCGGCGACGATCTCGTGCAGCACCTCGGGATCGTCGAGGTCGATGGCGATGACCCGACCGAGCGGCGCGTCGAGGTCGGTTCGGAGATAGATGGTCCGCTCGAGCGTCGCGAGGTGGACGTAGAAGGCATCGGCCTTGTCGAGGAGTGGCCGGAGCTCGGCGCGCTCCGGATGTCCGGCGACCGCCGCCAGGTCCGCCACGTAGATCCGGTTCTCCGGGTCGGTGCCCCGCCAGATCGTGACGATCAGGGTGCGACCGTCCTCCGACGTCTCGGGGAGATAGCCCCACTCGGGCTCGTCGGGCTCCTCGAAGACGATCGGGTCATCGGCCCCGGACGTGCCGAGCCGGTGGTAGCACAGCTGCATGTTCCGGTTGGGCGCCTCGAGCCGGGCGTCGGCCGGCGGTTCCGGGAACCGGGCGTAGAAGAACCCGGCGTCGTCGGCGGTCCACGCCGCGGTCGAGAACTTGCTCCACTCGATCCGGTCCGGCAGGTCCTCGCCGGTCGAGACGCGGCGGATTCGCCAGCGGACCCAGTCCGATCCGGCGAAGCTGAGGGCGATCGCCGCCAGCTCGCCGCTCGACGAGATCGAGACCTCGGACAGCGAGGTCGTGCCTTCGCCATCGACGACATTGGGATCCAGCAGGACCCGGCCCCGAGCCTCCGGCCCGTCCGACGTCCACAGCACGTCCTGGTCCTGGAGGCCGCTGTTCCGGAGCTGGAACCAGCGGTTCCCGCGACGCCACGGAGCGCCAGCCCGCGGGTGGTTCCACAGCTCGCCGAGCCGGCGGCGGATGTCGGGCCGGGCGCGGACGGCCTCGAGGAGGTCCTCGGTCAGGACGTTCTCGGCCTCGATCCAGGCGCGGGACGATGGGGCGTCGGTGTCCTCGAGGCCGCGGTACGGGTCCGCGATCAGCGTCCCGTGGTAATCGTCGACCTGATCGGAACGCGGCGCGGCCGGGTAGACGAGTCTGGGCATGGCCGCGATCCTACCGCCGGAGGGCGGGCCGGTTCGCGCCGGAGGGTCAGTCCGCGGCGGCCACCGCAGCGGGTCGCGGCCGGAGCAGGCCCCCCGCCCGCACGATCACGACCCCGGCGATGCACAGGACGCCGCCGGCGATCGCCAGGAGCGGCGGCACCTCGCCGAGGAGCAGCCACGCGATCACGATCGCCACGGGCGGGATCAGGTAGGTCGTGATCCCCAGCCGGCCGGCCGTCGTGCGGCTGAGCGCGTACGCCCAGGTCGTGAAGCCGATCGAGGTCGGGAAGACGCCCAGGTAGACGAGCCAGCCGAGCTTGCCGACCGCCCCGGCGCCCAGCGCTGCGCTCGTCTCGGTCACGAGCGCTGGCCCGAACGGCAGGCACACGACGAAGCCCACGGCGAACGCCAGCCAGGTCAGCTGGAGGGCGGAGACGTTCCGGGTCGCGGGTTTCTGGGCGGTGACGCCGAGGGCGTAGGCGACGGCGGCGACGAGGCAGAGGACGATCCCGGTGATCGGCGCCGGACCGAACGTGGCCTCCGAGGTGGCGACCCCGATGACGATCGCGCCCGCGAACGCCACGGCCAGGCCGACGAGCAGGCGTCTCGGCAGCCCTTCGCCGAGCAGCAGGCCGGCGAACGCGGCGACGAGGATCGGGCCGGTGTTGACGAGCATCGAGGCGGTCCCGGCGTCGACGCTCCGCTCGGCCTCGTTGAGGGAGAGGTTGTACAGCGCGAGCCAGAGCACGCCCGAGGTCGCGACGAGCAGGACGTCGCGCCGGCTCATCGGCCGCCAGCCCCGTCGGAGCAGCAGGACGCCGAGCAGTCCCGTGCCGATCGCAAGTCGCCCGAGGGCGATCGAGCCGGGCGAGAACGTGTCGGCGAGATCGCGGATGCCGACGAACGCCGACGCCCAGAGGACGACGGTGATGCCCGCGGCCAGCGCCGCCCGACGATCGATCATCGGGAGATCTCCGCATCCATCGTGTGATTGAACACGGTGACCGCTCGATCCGTTGCGGCAAGACTTCCGACCGGTTCCGGCTCTAGGATTCCGGGGCCGTGGCGGACACCATTGCTCGCGCGACCCCGGGCGGCCGGCTCATGCACATGCTGGCCAGCCGCGCGTTGAGCGATCCGAGCGCGCCGGCGATGGTCATCCAGCACCGCGAGGCCCTCGTCTACACCCTCGGCAAGGCCGCCCAGCTCGAGCAGCTGGTCATGTGCCAGTACCTGTACGCGGCGTTCTCGATGAAGGAGCGCGATGACGAGGGCCTCACGAGCGAGCAGCTCGACGCGGTCCGGCGCTGGCGTCGGGAGCTGATCCACATCGCCGAGCAGGAGATGCTCCACCTGGCGCTCGTCCAGAACCTGCTCTCCGCGGTGGGCGCGGGCTCGTCGTTCGGGCGGCCGAACTTCCCGCTGCCGCCGTACGCCTACCCCGCGGGGATCAAGATGGCCCTGCTCCCCTTCTCCGAGCCGGCGCTCCGGCACTTCATCTACCTCGAGCGGCCCGAGGGCATGGACGTCAGCGACGACGAGGCCTTCGCCGCGCTCGAGAAGGCCGCGCCGCTGCCACTCGCCGATGACGACGAGATCGGCGCCCGGCTGCAGGAGTTCCCGACGATCGGGGCGCTGTACCGGGCCGTCGAGGTCGGCCTGGACCAGCTGGCGGGGCGTCTGGGCGCGGATCGCCTGTTCATCGGCCCGCGGGCGGCCCAGGCGACGAGTGCCGACTTCATGTTCGACGAGCTCCGCCCGGTCACCGACCTCGCCTCGGCCCACGCCGCGATCGACGTCATCGTCGAGCAGGGCGAAGGCGCCCGTGGCGCCTGGCGGAGCGCCCACTTCGGGCGCCTGGTCGCGGTCCTCGACGAGCTCGACGACGCCCGCGACGCGGATCCGTCGTTCGAGCCCGCCCGGCCCGTGCTGGCCGCGCTCGTCCGGGAGCGGGAGGACGGCCTGGCCGTCCCGCTCATCACGGATCCGTTCGCCAACCGCTGCTCGGACCTGCTGAACGCCGTGTACGAGGTCCTCCTCCAGGTCCTGTCGCGCTACTTCGCCCACACCGACGAGTCGGCCGAGCAGCTGTCGGTCCTGGCGAACGTCGCCGTCGGGCTCATGAAGAGCGTGATCCGGCCGCTGGGACAGCTCGTGACGCGGCTGCCGGTCGGTCCGGAGCACCCCGGCCGGACGGTCGGGCCGAGCCTCGAGCTCTTCTATGACGTCGACTACCTGCTGCCCCATCGCGACGCGGCATGGATCGTCATGGAGGAGCGGCTGCGCGACGTGGCCGATCTCGCGACCCGCTGCAAGGCCTCGTGCAGCCCGATCTACATGCCAACGCTCAACGCGATCACGAACGCCCTGCGCTACCAGGCCGAGCAGCTCGCCGCCGGCCGCTGACCGAGCGGGCGCCGCTGCCCGAGCGGGCGCCGCTGGCGCGGTCCGGTCCCTCGTCCGGTCCCTACGCCGCACCGGCGTGGGCGATGTGCTCGAACTGGCGCCAGAGGACGATCACGAGGATCGCCGAGCCGGCGAACGCGAACCAGTACGGGGCCGTGATCCCGTACGCGCTCGCGAGGAGGCCGCCGATCGGGGTGCCGACCACGAGGCCGCCCATGATCGCGACCCGGTATACGCCACCGACGCGGCCGAGCAGCTCGTTCGGGACGGCTCGCTGGCGGACCGTCTGGGAGATCGTGCCCCAGATCAGCGAATGGGCACCGAACACGACGAGGGTGCCGAGCGCGACGATCGAGGACGTCGTGATGGCCAGCGACAGATGCGTCAGCGTCTCGATCGTCAGCCCGACCCGCATGATGTTGGCGAACGAAAACCGCCGTTCGATCCGGCTGTACGAGACGGTGGCGATGACGCCACCGATCGCGATCGCGGTCGTCAGGAGGCCGAAGCCGACCGCGTCCATCCCGAGTCGCTCCCGGGCGTAGAGGACGAGCACGCCCCAGGCGGCGCCGTAGGTCACGTTGAAGGTGACGATCGTGAGCGCCAGCGTTCGCATCGGCGGATGGCCGAGCAGCCAGCGGACGCCCTCAAGCATCTCCGCCCCGATCGATCGCGGCTCGTGGCGCTCCGCCCGCGTGCTTGCCCGAATCCGGGAGATCAGCACCGCGCCGAGCACGAATCCTGCGGCGTTCGCGGCGAACGGGATCGGCGGCCCGACCGCGAAGAGGAAGGCTCCAACGGGCGGGAGCACGAGCTGGTTGAGCAGCACGAACGCGCCCTGCATCCGGGCGTTGGCGATCCCGAGGTCGGCCCGGGCGACGAGGCTCGGCATCAGGGTGCTGCTCGCCGAATCCGCGAACGTCTCGCCGGTCCCGAGCACGAACAGCGTCGCGAGGACGAGGGCGATGTTGACCGTGCCGCTGACGATCGTCGCTACAAGCACGGCGAGCACGAACGCCCGGCCGGTGTTCACGAGGATGACCATGACCTTCCGGTCGGACCGGTCCGCGATGGCCCCGCCCAGGACCCCGAACATGAGGACGGGCAGGTACTCGCTCAGCAGGGCCAGCGACACGAGGAACGGGTCGCGGGTCTGCGATGCGACGAGGAGCGGCCCCGCGGCGACGGCGACCCCGTCCGCGGCGCTGTTGACGAAGGCCGCCGACAGGAGCCGCCGGAAGTCACCTCCGAGCCGGGGTGGATAGATGGCATCGATGATCCGGCCGGGCAGGCCGCCGAGGAGGCGCACCCGGCGGAGGATAGCGACGCCGGCGGTCAGCTCGTGGCTGGTTCCTCGCCAGGCCCGATGGTGATGACGACCTTGCCTCGATTCCGGCCCTCGTCCATGTACCGCAACGCGTCGCCCACCTGATCCAGCCCGAAGCGCCGGTCGATCACGGGCCGGAGCTTGCCGGCGGCGACGAGCTCCTCGACGGTCGCCACGTCGTCGGCGGCCCGGTTGAACGGGCGCCAGCCCATGAGCAGGCCCATGTCCTTGCGCTCGCGCCGACCGACGAGCGGAGCGACGATCAGGCCGAGCATGTCGAGCGTCCCGCCGCCGAGCGTGACGTAGACGCCGCCCGGCTTCAGCGCCCGACTCCAGGCAAGGACCGAGTGGTGCGAGTCGACGTCGACGATCCAGTCGAACCGCTCGCCGCCCTGCGTGATGTCGGTCGAGGTGTAGGCGAACACGTGGTCGGCTCCGAGCGACCGGACGAAGCCGACCTTCTCCGCTCGAGACGTGGCCGTGACCTCGGCGCCCCATGCCTTCGCGATCTGGATGGCGAACGGTCCGACGTTGCCCGAGCCGCCGTCGATCAGGACCTGGTCGCCGGCTCGCATCCGCCGACCTCCGGCATGCGGTCGGAGCGCCTGGACGGCGAGGATCGCCGAATGCGGCAGGCAGGCCGCGGCCTCGAACGAGACGCCGTCGGGGATCCGGGCGAACGCCCGTTGCGGGGCGCAGGCGAGCTCCGCGAACGCCCCCATCCCGAAGGCGAACAGGTCACCGAACACGCGATCTCCGGCTTTGAAGGTGGTCACCGCCGGACCGACCGCCTCCACCGTCCCCGCCGCGTCGAGCCCGAGCCTCGGGTTGCGTGGCCGGCGGATGCCGGCGATCAGGCGGTAGAACCACCAGCGCGGATAGAGCTGGTCGAGGTCGGCCCGATTGAGCGACGCGGCCTCGACCCGGACGACGACCTCGTCCTCGATCGGGACGGGCGGGTCGACGTGGCGGACGCGGACGACCTCAGGCCCGCCGTAGACGTCGCGCATCGCGGCTCGCATGGGGGCCTACCCGGCTGCGGGCTCGATGTTCTGATTGCTCCGGAACACGTTGTCGGGGTCCCAGGCGCGCTTGAGGCGGGCGAGCTGGTCGTACTTCGCGTCGCCGTAGATCGAGCGGGCGACGCCGTCGCCATCGTCGGAGATCTCGTTCACGTAGCGACCCGGGCAGGCGTCGCGGGCGAGGATCGCCATGGCCTCGCGACACCAGCCGATGTAGCGGTCGTCGTCGGCAGCATCGTCCCAGGCCCCGGCGTCGGCGCTCATCTCGAACGCGGCCGTCCGGCTCGGGAACGCCGTGGCGTCCTCGGCGACCCGTCGCACGGCTCCCCCGAACCGGGCGAGGCCGATCCCGGCCTCACCGGGTGCGCTCGCCACGTGCTGGACGGCGGCGTCGAGCGTGCCGGCCGACAGGCCGTTCGTGAACAGGCCGTCGATGTACGAGCGCTTGCCCCAGGCCATCGCCTCGTCGTTGGCGGTCTGGATCGTCACGTAGTCGACCTGCCCGGACAGCGTGTTGAACGGCGCGGGGCCGCCGAGGAGCGCCGCCGTGTCGCGCTCGACGTCGGCCGCGTCGCCGCAGTGGTTGACGGCGACGAAGGCCATCGGCCGCCCCGCGACGTCGTCGGGATAGTCGGACTCCGGCACCGCGCGCCCGATCCCGAAGGTGAACGACACCTCGTCCGGCACGGTCTCGGCCAGCTGTGCGGCCATCGCCCAGACGTCGTGCACGTAGCGCCCGTCGTACAGTCGAACGCTCCGGTTCAGCTTGCCGTCGAACGGCCGGAGTCGGAACTCGAACCTCGTGACCACGCCGAAGTTGTGACCCGCGCCGCGGATGGCCCAGAACAGGTCCGGGTGCTCGTCGGAGCTGGCGGTGACGATCGAGCCGTCGGCGAGCACGACCTCGACGGCCTGGAGGTTGTCGATCGTCAGCCCGAACTTGTTCTGGAGGCGGCCCATGCCGCCGCCGAGCGTCAGCCCGCCGACGCCCGTGTGGCCGATCACCCCGACCGGCACGACGAGCCCGTGCGCCTGGCCGGCCTTGTCGAGCGCGCTCAGGAGCGTGCCGCCGCCGACTCGAGCGGTCCGCCGCCGGGCGTCCACCTCGACCTCGCCGAGGGACCGGAGATCGATGACGACCGCGCCGTCGCCGGTCGAGTGCCCGGCCGGGCTGTGGCCGCCGCCGCGAACCGCGATCGGCAGGTGCCGCTCCCTGGCGTATCGGACGGCCAGCGCCACGTCCGGCGTCGCGGCGGGCCGCGCGACCAGGGCCGGTCGCCGGTCGATCGCCGCGTTCCAGACCCGACGGGCGTCGTCGTAGCCTGGGTCGATCGGGCGGATCCACTCGCCGGCGAAGCCCGTCGGCGCGGTCAGCTCAGTCACGAAACCCTGGCTCAGCTTCCGGCCACGCCGAGCTCGGTCGCCGGCGTGGCGGTGCGTGCAGGCGGTGCCGCGCCTGCCTTCGCGAGCTCCGCGTCGAGGAGGGCGAGGTACGGCGCCGCCTTCAGCTCCGTGAAGATGGTCCGCGCCTGGTCGGCCGCCGAGCGGACGAACGGGTCGACGAGCCCGATCCCGCGGAGCAGGTCGAGCCCATAGCGCGCCACCTCAAAGCGCGATTGGACGGCTGCGTGGCGGTCGATCGCCTCCCGATAGCCGCGCAGCGCCTCGTCGACTCGACCCTCGAGCGCGGCGGCTGCGGCGGTCGCTGCCACGCGGTTGGCGCTCGACAGCGCGTCGCGGGTGCCGACGTCGCGGTACCAGGTCATGAGCCGGGTCATGCGGTCTGTGTCGCCGGCCCAGAGCGTGGCGCGGACCGCATGCGGCAGGAAGGAGGTCCGGGCGTTGAAGTCCTCGCACGACGCCTCGAGCTCCGACGCGGCCGTCGCGAACTCAGCCCGCACGAAGGCTCGGTCGCCGCGGATGTAGTGGTACTGCGCCGGCCCGAGCGGATCGTCGACCTTCGCCATGACCCGCTCGTAGACGGCGAGGTGCTCGTCGACCGATTCGCCGCGGGCATTCAGGATGATGCACGCCACGATCAGGTTCCGGAGCCGGTCGAGGGGCCCGATCCCGGCCTGCTCCATCTCGGCGGGTCGGACGGCAGGGTTCTCGCGCAGGATCCGGTCCCAGTCCTTGCCGAGCGCCTCGGCGAAGTACCAGCTGCTCGCCTCGGCCCAGGCGGCCATGGTCCGGTTGCCCAGCTTCCGGGCGAGCTGCGCCGCGGCGTCGACGCGTTCGAGGCCGAGCCGCGGGTCGAGCGAGTTGCCACCCGAATTGCTGAGCGCCCGGAGCTCCGCCGCGACGAACCCGCCGGCGTGGGCGATGTCGATGGCCGCCTGCATCAGGGCGTCCGACTCCCGACTCCGGCCGAGGTATCCGAGTGACGACGCCTTGTTGTTGAGCGTCTCGGCGATGATCCGATCGAGGCCCCGGGGCTCGGCGATCGCGAGCGCGAGGTCCGCGGTCCGGATCGCGTCCTCTGCCTGGCTCGTCCGCATCAGCGCGCGCGAGAGATTGGAGAGGACGGCGGCCCGTGCGTCGCCGGCCTCGTCGGTCGTCAGCAGGTCGGCCGCTCGCTTCAGGACGCGGACTGCTTCCAGCGCCGAGCCGGAGTCGATGAGGATCTCGCCGTAGACGGCCCCGGCCCGCCCTCGGCCGGTCGGATCGTCGAGCCCATCGGCGAGCTCCACGGCGCCACGCGCCAGCTCGAGGGCCAGGAGGTAGTCGCCGCTGACGTCGGCGGATGTCGCCGCGCGCAGCGTCAGGTCCAGGCGTTCGCTCGGGTCCGAGGTGATCCCGATCGCCTGGCGGAGATAGCTGACCGCCTGGGCGTGTGCGCCGAGCGATGCCGCGCGCTCCGCTGCCGCGCTGAGGGCGATCCGCGCCTGGATCGCGACCGCATCGGCCTCGGGCCCCGGCGTGGAGGCCTCGTAGGCGGCGAGGTAGTGCGACGCGAGGAGGCTGGCGAGCTCCTCGTCCGCGGCTGCCTCGAAGTAGCGAGCGGCCGCGAGATGGCGGGCCCGGCGTTCGCGCTTCGCCAGCGTCCCGTACGCGACCTCGCGGATGAGTGACTGGACGAAGCGGTGCTGGCCGCGTTCCGGCGACCGCGGATCGACCTCGACGTCGAGCAGCTCCCGGCGGACGAGGTTGCGCAGGTGCCGCTCGAGGACGTCCGGCGGCTGGCCCGAGACGCCGGCCAGGCCCGCCAGCGTGAACGACTGGCCGAGGACCGAGGCGTCGGCGATGAGACCGCGCTCGACCGGGTCGAGGCCATCGAGGCGGCTGGCGATCAGGCTTCGGAGCGTCTCCGGGACAGCGAGGTCGCCGATATCGCCGACGGGGCGGTAGGCATCGCCGATCCGCTCGAGGCGTCCGTCGGCCACCAGGGCCCGCACGGTCTCCACGGCGTACAGCGGGATGCCGTCGGCCCGACGCAGGATCGTCGTCACCGCCGCCTCGGGGAGGCCCGGCACGAACCCGCCGAGGAGCTCGCGCATCGCGGCGTCGTCGAGCGGCTCGAGGGCGATCTTCGTCAGGTGTCGTGTTGCGGCGCCCCAGTCGGGCCGGCGGTCGAGGAGCTCCGGCCGAGCCAGCGTCACGACGATCACCGGCACGTTCCGCGTCCACTCGAGCACGTGCTCGATGAAGTCGAGGAGGCCCGAGTCGGCCCAGTGCAGGTCCTCGAAGAGGAGGATCGTCGTGCCCCGCTGGGCGACCTGCTCGAAGAAGATCCGCCACGCCGCGAAGAGCACGTCGCGCCCGCCGGCCGGAGCGGGCTCGAGGCCGAGCAGGGTCAGGAGCGCCGGCTCGACCCAGCGGCGGTCCTCCTCATTGGCCACGTACTCGCGGACCGCGGCGGCGATCCCCGCGCGGGTGGTGGCCGCGTCGTCGGTCTCGGACAGGCCGGCGCGCCGCCGGACCATCTCGCCGAGCGCCCAGAAGGTCACACCCTCGCCGTAGGCCGGGCTGCGGCCACGGTTCCAGAAGATCTGCTCGTCGATCCCGTCGATGTACTTCTCGAGCTCCCAGGCGAGCCGGCTCTTGCCGATGCCCGCCGGACCCGTGATCGAGACGAGGCGGGTCCGCCGGTCCCGGCCGGTCGTCGCGATGAGCTCCTTGAGCTGGCGCAGCTCCTCCTGCCGCCCGACGAACGGCGGCTCGGGCAGGTCCGAGCGACCCTGGCCGCCGCGCTGGGCGACGACCCGGATCGCGCGCCATGCCGGAACCGGGGCGGCCTTGCCCTTCAGCGACTGCTCACCGGCCGCCTCGAACGTGACGGCGGAGCTGGCCGCCCGCATCGTCGCCTCGCCGACGAGGACGGTGCCGGGCCGGGCCGCCGATTGCAGCCGGGCCGCGGTGTTGACGATGTCGCCGACGACGAGGCCCTGGTTGACGGCCCCGAGATTGACCGCGGCCTCGCCGGTGAGGACCCCGGCCCGGGCCTCGATCCCGGCACCGAGGCTCGGGATGGCGTCGACCAGCTCGAGGGCCGCTCGAACCGCCCGTTCCGCGTCGTCCTCGCGGGCGACCGGAGCGCCCCAGACGGCCATCACGGCGTCGCCGATGAACTTCTCGACGACCCCGCCGTAGCGGCCGATGAGCTCGCGGCTCAGGTCGGCGTAGCGGCTGAGCATGTCGCGGGTGTCCTCGGCGTCCCGTTCCTCGGCGAAGGGCGTGAAGCCGACGAGGTCGGCGAAGAGGACGCTCACGAGGCGGCGTTCCGCGACCGGGGCGTCGCCTGGCCCGGCGCCGTCGCCCGCGACGCCCGTCGAGCCCGGACGGGCGGCGGCCGATGTCAGCCCGGCCTGCAATGGCAAGCCGCAGTCGCCGCAGAAGCGCCGCCCCTCGGGATACGGAGCGTCGCAGTTCGAGCACGTCCGAGCGAGAGCCGTGCCGCAGTTGCCGCAGAACCGCTGACCCGGGTCGTTTGCGCTGCCGCAGGTGGGACAGGTCATCGGAGGCGGAGCGTACAGCAGACGCCCCGCTGGGCTGGCTATGATCGCGTCGCCGATTTCCGGGGCACGAGCAGGTCGGCGGCACGAGGAGGAGGGACTGCCCGTGGGAGGCCTCGCCGCTTACCGACAGTTGTTCGGTAACGGTCCCCTCATTCGTCTCCTCGTCGGCGAGGCGATCAGCGGGATCGGCGACTGGCTCTACATCGTCGCCATCTTCGTCGTGATCTACGAGCAGTCCGGCAGCGCGGCGCTCGTCGGGGCGTTCGGCGCGATCCGCCTGATCCCGTACGTGATCCTGTCGGTCCCGGCCGGCGTCATCGCGGACAAGTTCGACCGCCGGCTCGTCCTGCTGTGCTCGGACGTCTACCGGGCAACCCTCCAGATCATCATGGCCATCCTCGTCGCCAACCACGGGCCGGTTATCGTCGTGGCCGCCCTGGCGATCGCGGCGACGTGCGGATCCGCGTTCTTCTACCCGGCCATCGGGGCGTACATCCCGGCCCTGGCGAAGGACGAGACCCAGCTCGGGCCGGCGAACAGCCTGTGGGCGACGATCCAGAACTTCAGCTACATCGTCGGTCCCGCGATCGGCGGCATCGTCCTCGCCCTGGGCAACGTGACGAGCGCGTTCATCCTCAACGCGATCAGCTTCTCCGTGATCGTGGTCATCCTGTGGTTCCTGCCACCGTCCCACGCCAAGCACGAAGCTGGACCCACCCCGGCGGCTGGCGCCGACTCCCCGGACGCCGCGCCCGCACCCGCCTCCCCGCCGGCCACGTCCACCCTCAGGCGCCGGCCGCTCGCGGGCCTCGGGGTCATCCAGGTCATCGCCGGGTTCCTCGGCGGCGGCTTCCAGGTCATCACGGTGGTCCTGGCCCTCGACATCCTGAAGGCCGGCGACGCCGGCAACGGCTACCTGAACGCGGCGATCGGCATCGGGGGACTGCTCGGTGGGTTCCTGGCCGGCGCGCTCGTCCTCCGCCGCGGCCTCGACGGGCCGATGATCATCGGGGCCGTGATCACCGGCATCGGCACGCTGGCGCTGGGCCTGACGACGAACCTGTCCGTTGCCCTGATCGTCATCGGGGTCGCCGCCGGCGGCGCGATCATCATCGACGTCGTCACCACGACCGTGTTCCAGCGGCTCGTGCCCGACGAGCTCCGCGGTCGCGGGACCGGGGTCCTCATGGCGCTGACCACGCTCACCGGGGCTGCCGGTGCGTTCCTCCTGCCGATCGGCGTGTCGTCCTTCGGGGCGTTGCCGGCGTTCGGCACGCTCGGGATCGCCACGGTCGTCGTGTCGATCGTCGGGATCGGGCTGATCGGCCGGGCCGCGGACCGCGCCCCGACCCTGTACGAGGCAACGATGGAACGGGTTGCGAAGCTGCCGCTGTTCGCCGGCGTGACGCGCGCCCGGCTCGAGACGGCCATGCACCAGGTTATCGAGGTGCCGGCCAAGGCCGGCCAGGCCATCGTCACCCAGGGCGACACGGCCGACCGGTTCTACATCATCGAGTCGGGCAGCTTCTCGGTGACACAGGTGCCACCCGAGGGTGGCGAGGCCGTCTTCCTCCGGAAGCTCGGCTCGAACGACGTCTTCGGCGAGCTCGGCCTCCTGCGTCGCGAGCCGCGCTCGGCGACCGTGACGGCCGATACCGACGGGCTCCTGCTTGCCCTCGAGCGTGACGAGTTCCTGGCGCTCGTCGGCGCCACCGGCAACCTCCGCGGCCGGATGCTCAACCTCTACACCGGCTACAGCGGGGTCGGGCGCTAGGCCTCGGTCGCGGCCACCGCCACGGTCAGGCCAGGAGGCGCGGGAGCAGCTTGGCGCTCTGGCAGTCGGTCCGGATCGCGACCTCACGCTGGATCGCGGCCAGGAAGTGGCGATCAAACGCGCCGCGCGGGAACGCCGCGTCGATCGGCGCCCGACGATCTGCGACGAGATCGGCCCCGATGGCGCGCACGTCCAGCCCCGTGGCCCGGTCGAGCAGGACCGACTCGGCGCCGTCCGCGGCGGTCACGGTCGGGGCCATGTGCAGGATGATCGCCCGGGCCACCCGGTCGGCGTCGAGGGGGCCCATCCCCGCGCGCAGGAGGAACCGCCGTGCGACGTCCGCGCCGTCGTACTCGAAGCACGCTCGCGAGCGACCAATCCGCGTCAGGCCAACGTCATGGAGGAGCGCCGCCGGCCAGAGGATGCGTGGCTCGAACCCGAGCCCGTCGTGCTCCGCGAGCAGGGCGCCCCAGCAGTACGCCCGCACCGAATGATCGAACAGGTACCGGGGCAGCACCGTCGCCGCGTGCCTCCATGTCGCGGCCGAGATCCGGTCCTGTGGCACCGCGACCGGCCCGATCCGGCCCGGCAGCGCTGGCATCCCAGGCCTCGCCAGATCCGTCATCCGAGCCGCGCCCGTCGCGCTCGGACCAGGCGCCGAACCACGTCGTCCGGGAGCGGATGGTCCGCGTCGTAGTTGATCGTTCCCTTCCAGGTGCCGTAGGCCGCGAGCTCGCCGTCGACCATGTCGGACGGCAGCCGGCCCGGATAGAACGAGAAGCCCTTCTTCGTCGCCGCGAAGCCGAGGAAGTACCTGCCGTCGATCCGGAAGGCGGGCATCAGATAGGCGATCACTTCGACGGCCTCGGGTGCCTCCTCGTGGACGATCGCCCGGAGGCGCTCGAGCTCCGCGCGCTGCTCGGGCCGCAGGCCGGCGAGGTACTCGTCGAATGATTCGGGAGCGAGCATCGCGATCGAGTCTACCGGCGGGTCGGTGGCGGCACCGCTAGCCTCGTGGCCATGGACGTCTCGCGAGCGATCCCGATGGCCAGCGGCGCCGAGTTCGAGGACTGGCTCGTCGAGCACGGCTCGACGGAGCGTGACGTTCTCGTTGCGATCTTCAAGAAGTCCACCGGGCTCCAGACGGTCGATCTCGAGGGCCTCCAGGAAGCCGCGCTGGCCTGCGGCTGGGTCGACACCCAGATCCAGCGGATCGACGACCTCCGGTATGCGATCCGGTTCGTGCCGCGGCGACCCGACTCGAGCTGGTCGGCGACCAACCGCGAGATGGCGAGGCGACTGCTGGAGCAGGGCCGCATCCGCGCCACGGGCCTCGCCCTGCTGCCGCCCGACCTCTGACGTCTTAGCGGAAGAGCTCGCGAAGGTCGTTCGCGCTGCAGGCGTCGGCGATGCAGCCGAGCCCGAGGAGCTCCTCGGCGGTGTGCAGCAGCGAGTAGTGGTTGTGGCTCGTGGCCGACCGGTAGCCCGTCTTGGCCAGCGGGCTGATGACCAGCGTCGCGACGTGGCCGCCACCGCCCGTTGAGGTGGTGCCCTCGTCCCAGGTCAGCAGGACCACGCCGTTCGTGAAGGCGGCGCTGGTCAGGATCTTCGGCAGGAATCCCTTCAGGAACGCGTCGCCGTGGGCGACCGAGCAGTCGTGCATGTCGTTGCAGAGGTTCGGGACGATCAGCCAGAAGCTGCCGCTGTTCGGGTTGAAGTGGCTGAAGTCCGTGATCCGGCTGCAGCGGGTCGAGCTGCCGGAGACGGCCGTCCAGCTGATCGCCGGCTCGTGCTTCCGGGCGTACGTACCGGGCCCGTCCTCCCCGCCCGAGGCGGTCGAGCCCTTGTAGCAGCCGAGCGGGACGTTCTCGGCCGCGACGTGCCAGGAGAGCCCCTTCGACTCGAGCTGGCTGGCGAGCGTCGCACCGGACGTGAAGTTGTACGTGCCATCCGTGGTCACGCCCCGGGTCGTGCCCGCCCACAGCGCGAAGTAGTTCGGCTCGGAAGGGTGAGCGACCGCGTCGTAGTTGGTCGCGAGCCCGTACCGGGCGATCAGGCTGTTGATGTACGGCGCGGCGCTGCTGCCGACGATCGATCCGTATTCCTTGTTCTCCATCACGATGACGAAGACGTGGGCGACCCGGGGGACCGTGGCCGAATCGGGCGCCGGCAGCGACCCGACGATGACCCCCGTGGGCGAAGGCGCGATGGCGATCACGCCGGCGCTGCCCGGGGGTGCTGGTGACGCCGCGGCGCCGGCGGGTTCGTTCGGCTCGACTCCGGCGATCAGGAGCGTGGCGCCCACCTCCCCCGCCGCGAGGAGCGCCAGGATCGCGATGGCCGCGGCGCCGAGGGCGAGCGCCCGCGGTGGGACACGCCTGGCGCCGGGGCGGCGGATCGCGCGCTGCATCGACCTCGCCACCGTAGTCCCGCGGGACGGGTCTGGCAACCAGCCCGATGGTCCCGATGCGGGGACTTGACAGACCCAGCGCGAGCGGGTTCAATAACGCCGTTGTTCCATAACATAGGAGTTATTGATGGTCCTGGCGAACCTCCCGCTGTCTTCGGCGGATCCGCTCAGCAGCATCTTCGGTGCGCTGGCTGATCCGACGCGGCGAGCGATCCTGGCCCGGCTTGCCGACTCGCCCGACGACCTCACGGTGGCGCAGCTGGCCGCGCCGTTCCCGATGTCGCAGCCGGCGATCTCGCGGCACCTCCGGGTGCTCGAGCAGGCCGGCCTCATCTCGCGGCGGCGGCGCGCCACCGCCCGGCTCAGCCAGCTCCGGGCCGAGCCGCTCCGGGACGCCTCGGATTGGCTGGCTCGGTACCAGGCCCTCTGGAACGAACGGCACGGGCGACTCGACGCCCTGCTCGTCGCCCTCAAGGAACAGGAACAGGAACAGCAACAGGAAGGAAGGACCGATCGTGGCTGAGACAAAGATCACCGCCCCTGCCGGCACGCCGTTCATCGACATCGAGCGCGAGTTCGATGCACCTCGTCGCCTCGTGTTCAAGGCGTACATCGAGCCTGCCCTCATCAAGCAGTGGCTCGGCCCTCGCCGGTACGAGATGGTCATCGAGCGCTGGGACGACCACGGCTACCGCTACCTCCATCGCGACGACCGGGGCCACGAGTTCGGGTTCCGCGGTGCCTTCCACGCCCCGATGACCCTCGACGGCGGCACCCAGACGTTCGAGTTCGAGGGCGCTCCGGGCCACATCTCGCTCGACTCGCTCGTGCTCGAGGATCGGGGCGATCGGACCCTCGCCCGGACGCACTCCGTGTTCCAGTCGGTCGAGGACCGCGACGCGATGATCCAGGCCGGCATGTCCGGCGGCGTCATCGAGGGCTACGAACGCCTCGACGAGACCCTGGCGGCGCTCGCGGCTCCGGTCTCCGCCTGACCACTCCCCTCCCCGCGCGCTCTGCGCCCCGGGCCGGCCACGGTCCGGGGCGCATCCGTCACGCGAAGCTCGGCGTACAGGCGCGCGAGCGCCGGCAGCTGGTAGCTGGCGTTCAGGCCGCTCGGGTTCGGCAAGACCCACAGCTCGGCGCCGGCGAGCGGCTCCGGCTGCCGCCCGATCGCCGCCTTCGGCCGGCCGAACCCGCGCCGGTAGCCGTCGACGGCGAGGATGGCGACGACCCGGGGCGTGGCCCGTCGCACCGTCTCCCCAAGCCGGTCAGCGCCCGCGCGGAGCTCGGCATCGTCGAGCTCGGCCGCGGTCGCCGTCGTCCGGTTCACGAGGTTCGTGATCCCGATCCCGAGATCCAGCAGGACGTCCCCCTCGTCCGGCGACAGCAGGCGCGGGGTCAGGCCGGCGGCGTGGATCGCCGGCCAGAACCGGTTCCCTGGCCGGGCGAAGTGGAGCCCGGTCGCGCCCGAGTACAGGCCGGGATTGATGCCGACGAACAGGATGTCGAGCCCGGGTCGCACGAGGTCCGGTATCGACCGGCCCGCCGCGGCGCGCAGCTCGGCCGGCGATGGCCGGGGCACGCTCACCGGAGGCCCTTGCGGCCGGTGGGATCATGTCGGCCATGGTCGAGTACGGCACGGGGATCAGCCACGGTCCGGCCGGGCAGGTCGCGGGCAGCGGGAGCAATCCGGCGGGCGGTCACGTCGGCAGCATCGACGTCGGGTCGTCGCTCAGCGGTCTCGTCAACAGCGCGTCGACCGCGTTCTCGGCGATGCCGCTCGTCGAGCAGGTCGTGATCGTGGTCGCCGTCGTCTTCGTGCTCGGCTTCATCCTGCGGAAGGTCTTCTAGGCCCTCTCGAGCCCGATCAGCGGCCGCGGTTCGGGTCGCGGCCGGCGGAGCCCCGGAAGATCGGCTCGCCCGACGCATACGCCCGCCCGCGAACCAGGTCGATCAGGCGGTCCAGGACGCGCTCCCCATCGTTCCGCAACGCGCTGTGCTCGTACTCGTTCGTGATCCACGGCCGGACGTTCCCGACCTCCGCCGAGGTCTCGAGCGCGAACTCGCGCTCGACGAAGAGGTCGTTCACGTAGATGGTGCAGGCGACCGGGACGCGATTCCGGGCGAGGGCGTCGGGGTCGTAGAGCCGCGGCCAGGGGTGCTCCGCGAGCAGCTGGGCGACGTCGCGCTGCCCGTGAAGGTCGCCGTAGTCCTCCCACATCCACGGGAAGACGTGCTCAGCGGTGAAGTAACGCTTCGCGACGACCTCATCGGGCAGGAGCCGGTCGGCGGACCAGCGGGTCGCGCAGCCGTCGGCATAGGACGACTCGTGGAGGGTCGCGTAGATCGGGTTGCGGTGGAAGCGGACGCCCTGCTCGGCGTCGTGCAGGAAGGCGTTCGAGCCGAACGGCAGCTCGATGACGTGATGCAGGAGCTCGAAGCCAAGCGCGTCGCCCAGGTACAGCCCGAGCTGGCGGAACCGGCGCGAGGTCAGTCGATCGCCCGATGGCAGGCGGATGTCCTCGTCGTCGAGGCGGCGATGGATCTGGTCGACGCGGGCGCGATCCTCGGGATACCGGGTGTAGTAGGCCTCGTTCTTTTCGAGCAGCCGCCGGTAGGTCGCCCCGTAGACGTCGTCGACGTGTCGCCCGATGGGCGTCATCCCGCCGGTGTTGAAGACCTCCCGAAGCCCGTCCGGCGCGATCGACAGGTAGGTGAGCGAGGTGAACCCGCCGAAGCTCTGGCCGAGGACGCTCCACTGCTCGACGCCCAGCTCCCTGCGGATCAGCTCGCAGTCTCGGACGATCGAGTCGGCGCGGAACAACGCGAGGTAGGCCGCTTGCGCGGCCGGCGTGTCACCCGGCGGGATCCGGCCCACCGGCGTCGAGCGGCCTGTGCCGCGCTGGTCGAGCAGCAGGATCCGGTAGTCGCGGAGAGCCCGCTTCATCCAGCCCGACGGCGGTGACGTCGGCCGGGCGGCCTCGAAGCCCGGCCCGCCCTGGAGGAAGACGAGGTAGGGCCGCTGGAGGCCGTCGGGCGCGGCCAACTCGCGGGTGAACACCGTGATGGACTGGCCGGCAGGCTTGCCGTGATCGAGCGGCACGCGGTGCTCCCGCTCCGTGATCAGGGCGCCCTGGATGGCGATCGGCGTTGCCACGCGGCAACGATACGGGGCCCGAGGGAACCATGCGCCCCGCAGCGTCGTCTCGCGGCGGACGTACGTCCGCCGCTCAGTGGGGTTCTGCATGCGCGCACGCGACACGCTCCGGCTCTGGCTACCGCTCGTCTTCCTCCTCGCCGCCTGCTCGGGCGGCGCGACGGCCTCGGCGACACCCGGCGGCGGGACGCCCGCCCCGACGGCCGAGCCAGGCTCGCCGGCTCCCTCGCCCAGCGCCGCCACATCGGCGGCGCTCCTCCTGCGCGTCACGACCGAGGGCGGGTTCATCGGCCCGGCGGCCAATCTCGCCGCCCTGCCCCAGGTCTCGGTCTACGCCGACGGTCGGATCCTCATGCCGGGCGCGGTCGACGCCATCTATCCCGGCCCGCTCCTGATCCCCGTCCAGGTGCGCGACGTGGGCCCGGCCGGCGCCCAGGCGATCGTCACGGCGATCCGCGCGGCCGGCCTCGACAAGCCGCGCGCCGACACCGGCGGCGGCATCCCGGCCGACACGGGGACGACCGTCTTCCAGGTCCAGGTCGACGCGACGGCCGTGACGACGCGGCTCGTGCTCGGCGGCGGCCTCCCCGGGCATCCGGGCGGCGGCGATGCCAGCCCCGACCCCGAGGTCGCGGCGGCGGCCGATCTCCTCACGAAGCTGAACGACTCGAACGAGACCTGGGGCGCCGCCAGCGCGCCGACCACGACCCTCCAGCCCACGGCGTTCCGGATCTACGTCGCCCCGGGCGCACCCCCATCGGATCCGTCGACGGCCCAGGCTCCCGTGGTCTGGCCCCTGTCGACGCCGCTCGCCTCGTTCGGTGTCCCCGCGACCCCCGATCGCGGGATCGCCGGGCTCCGGCAGGGCGCGGTCCTCGGCGCGGATGCGCAGACGCTCTTGCCGATTCTTAACCAGGCGACGGTCCTGACCCCGTTCAGCAGCGGCGGCCACCTGTATACGCTCTACGTCCGGCTGCTCCTGCCCGACGAGGTGCCTGCCCAGGGGTGACGAAGCTCTCGGTCCCCGCGATCGCCCTGCTGCCGCTGCGGCTCTTCTTCGGCGTCACGTTCCTCTGGGCGGGCCTGGACAAGCTCCTCGACCCGACGTTCTTCGACGCGACGGCACCGACGTCGCTGCATGCCCAGCTCCTCGATTACGCCCGCCAGTCGCCGCTCGGTGACCTGATCCGGGCGAGCCTTCCGCTGGCGACGCCGATCGGCCTGGTCATCGCGCTCGGTGAGCTCGGCGTCGGGATCGGCACCCTGACCGGCCTGGCGTTCCGCCTCGCAGCGGTGGGTGGCGCCGCCTTGTCGCTGCTCTTCTGGCTGACCGCCTCGTGGCCGACGCATCCGTACTACTTCGGGGCGGACCTGCCGTATCTCTTCGGCTGGCTGGCCCTGGCCGTGGCCGGCCACGGCAACCTCCTCGTCCCGGAGCGGTTCCGGGAGGACGCCGCGACGGGGACATCCGGGGCGGGTGGCACGGCCAGCCGACCGAGAGCCGACGGCTTCACCCGCGCTCGACGGCTGCCGGCGAAGGGACCGGCCCGGACCGGACGTGCGGCGTCGTGGGCGGCCTCGTCGGCCCCGCCGCGGAGCTCGTCGGGTCCGTCACGACCGAACGAGCCGGAGTCGCCGCAGCGACGGCTGTTCCTCGAGGCCGGGCTGCTCGCCGGCATCGCGGCGATCGTGGCGTCGATCTCGGTCCCGCTTCGGGCGCTGGGCCTCGCCAGCGAGCCGACCGCGGCCCCGACCCTGGCACCGACGCCGGCACCGACGCTCCCCCCGGGTGCGAGCCCGACGGCCGTCACCGCCGGATCCGGCACGCCGGGGGTCTCCGTCGGCGACCTCGCGATCGCGCGGATCTCGGACGTCGACCAGACAGGGTCGGCCTCCTTCACCGTGCCGTTCGACGCGCCGGCGCCGCTCCCGGCGGGAGATCCGGGGATCGTCGTGAAGCTCGGGGACGGCTCGTTCGTGGGCTACGACGCCATCTGCACGCATGCCGGCTGCACCGTCGAGTACGACGCAACGTACAGCGTTATCTTCTGTCCCTGCCACGGGGCCGAGTTCGACCCGGCCCATGACGCCGCCGTGCTGGCCGGTCCGACGCGACAGCCCCTCACCAAGCTGCCGCTGGTGGTCGACGAGGCGAGCGGGACGATCAGCCTCGCCGGCTGACCCGACGGCCCGCGAGGGCCGCGGCGCGCTTCAGCAGCAGGCGCCGCTCGGGCCCGTTGCGGGTCAGCGAGGCCGCGCGCGCGAACTCCGCGGCCGCCTCCTCGCGGCGGTCGAGCTTCTCGAGCAGGTCGCCGCGAACCGCCGGCAGCAGGTGGTACGAGGCCAGCGCCGGCTCCTCCCGGAGCGCGTCGACCAGCTCCAGCCCGGTATACGGGCCGAACGCCATCCCCACGGCAACGGCTCGGTTCAGCTCGACGATGGGCGACGGGGCCAGCTGGGCGAGCGCGTCGTACAGCGCGACGATCCGGGGCCAGTCCGTCTCGGCTGCCGACCGGGCGCGGGCGTGGCACGCCGCGATCGCTGCCTGGAGCGCATACGGCCCGCGGGCGCCGCCGAGCGCCTCTGCCCGGGCGAGGGCGGCCAGTCCCCGGCCGATGAGGAGGCGGTCCCAGCGGGCCCGCTGCTGCTCCAGCAACGGGATCGGATCGCCCTCGGGGGTGGTGCGAGCCCGAATCCGGGAGGCCTGGATCTCCAGCAGCGCCGCGAGCCCATGCACCTCGGGCTCGTCGGGGACGAGGCCCTCCAGGACCCGGACGAGGCGCAGCGCGTCGTCGCACAGGGCCGGCCGGACCCAGTCCTCGCCGGCGGTCGCCGAATAGCCCTCGTTGAAGATCAGGTAGACGACCTGGAGCACGGAGCCGAGGCGAGCCTGGAAGTCGGGCCCGGTGGGAACTTCGAACGGGACGCGCGCCTCGGCCAGCGTCCGCTTGGCCCGCGAGATGCGCTGCCCGATCGTCGCGGCCTGGGTGAGGAATGCCCGGGCGATCTCGTCGGTCGTGAGGCCGCCGAGGAGCCTCAGGGTCAGCGTGACGCGGGCGTCCACCGACAGTACGGGATGGCAGCAGATGAACACGAGCCGAAGGAGGTCGTCGCCGATCGCCGTGTCATCGACGGCCTCCGCCAGGTCGGGCTGGTCGCGCTCGTGCCGGGCGAGATCCGCGGCGAGGACCTGCTCCTTGTCGCGCAGGCTGGACGCCCGTCGGATCTGGTCGATCGCGCGGTGCTTCGCGACGCCCATGAGCCAGGCTGCCGGGTTGTCCGGGACGCCCTCGACCGGCCATTGCTGGACCGCCGCGACGAGGGCATCCTGGGCGAGATCCTCGGCCTGGCCCACGTTGCGGGTGATCCGCGCGAGCGCGGCGATCAGCCGGGGCGACTCCATCCGCCAGACCGTGTCGATGACACGGCCGACCACGTCGTCCCGGCTATCGACGTCGACCATCCGCTCGCTCAGGCCCCGGCGGCGTCCGTGGGCACCTCGCCCGGGTCGTAGACCCGCTGGATCGTCCCGCGACCATCGCCGACGATGCGCCAGAAGCGCTTCGACAGCTCGATCGCCTCGTCGTGCGACGCGACCTCCACGATCGCCCAGCCGACGACGGCCTCCTTGGCCTCGGTGAACGGCCCGTCGGTGACCGTGAAGTCGGCGCCGTGGTGGCTGATGTAGGTCTTGCGGGGATCGAGGCCGCCCGTCGCCACCAGCGAGCCGTCCGTGAACCCCTCCTGGACGAAGCGGCCCATCTCCTCGAAGAGCTCCGGCGTCGGCGGGGTGTCGCTCGGATCGGGGATCGTCTGCATGAAGTACTTCATCACCGGGCTCCCTGTCGCGCCGCGACCTGCTCGGCCATGCGGGCTTCCTGCGCCCGCAGCTCGGGCGTGAACTCGGCGCCGTAGTCGTCGGCCTCGGCGATGGGTCGGATCTCGACCTCGACGCCGCCACCGAACGGGGCGCGCTTCAACCACTCGATCGCCTCCTCGAGCGACCGGACCTGCCAGATCCAGTAGCCCGCGACGAGCTCCTTCGACTCCGCGAACGGCCCGTCGATGACGGTACGCTGCCGGTCGTCGAACCGGACGCGGACGCCGCGCGAGCTGGGCAGCAGCCCGTCGGCCGCCAGCAGCACGCCGGCGTTCACGAGGGACTCATTGAAGCGACCCATCTCCGCGAGGAGCGCCGTGCTCGGGACCGCGCCACCTTCGTAGCGCTCGTCCCCCTTCACCAGGACCATGACTCTCATCACGTCCTCCTTTCTGACACCACGTCGAACGGCGGGCGCGGATTTCGACATGCGTCGTAGCCTATGCACGAAAGGGTGGTGTCATGGCCGAGCGGGTAGTGCTCCTCGTCGGGACACGGAAGGGCGCGTTCCTCCTCGACGGCAACGCCGCCCGGCGGAGCTGGCAGGTCAAGGGGCCGTTGTGCGAGGGCTGGCCGCTCCACGATCTCTCGATCGAGCCTGGGTCCGGCGCGATCATCGCCGGCGGCGGCTCGGAGTGGTACGGCCCGGCCGTCTGGCGGAGCGATGACCTCGGCAACACCTGGAGCCACTCCAGCGAGGGCCTGACATACGGCGACGCCGGCCCCAAGGTCAAGACCATCTGGAACGTGACCGCCGGCCCGGGCGCCCTGTATGCGGGCGTGGAGCCCGCCGGCCTGTTCCGCTCGACCGACGGCGGGGCCACCTGGCAGCACGTCGAAGGCCTTCGCAACCATCCGACGCGGCCCGACTGGCAGCCCGGCAACGGCGGGCTCTGCCTGCACTCGATCGTCCCCCACCCCACAGACGCGAGCCGCGCCTGGGTCGGGATCTCCGCCGTCGGCGCGTTCGAGACGCGGGACGGCGGCGAGACCTGGGAGCTGCGCAACAAGGGCGTCCGCGCCGACTTCTACCCCGACAAGTACCCCGAGTTCGGGCAGTGCGTCCACAAGCTGGTCATGGCCGCCGACGGCGGCGAGCACCTGTACCAGCAGAACCACTGCGGGGTCTACCGAACGACGAACGGCGGCATCCAGTGGGAGGAGATCACGGCCGGGCTGCCGTCGCAGTTCGGCTTCCCGATGGGCGCCCATCCCCGCGACGCGAACACGGTCTGGACGATCCCGCTGAACGGCGACGATCGAGGCCGCTACATGCCGGACGGCAGCGCCGGCGTGTGGCGATCCCACGACGGCGGCGACACCTGGATCCGGTCCGGCGAGGGCCTGCCCCAGCACGACGCCTATATCAACGTGCTTCGGGAAGCCATGGCGGTCGACCGTCTCGACCCGGTCGGCGTCTACTTCGGCACCAGCAACGGCCAGGTCTTCGCGAGCGCCGACGAGGGTCGCACCTGGTCACTCGCGGCCGAGAACCTCCCCGCCGTCTGGTCGGTCGAGGCCGCGATCGTCGGTTGAGCACGGCCGGCGACGCCCCCGCGACGGCCCGCGATACCTCCGCGCCCGCCGCTGCGCCGGCCGTCGTCCACCTGCCCCGGTCGCTCGTGGCGCTGTTCGCCGACGCGCCCCGCCGCTGCGACGCTCGCGGGGCCACGGTCCTCGAGCTTATCGACGATCTCGATGCCCGGATCCCGGGCCTGCGAAACCGGCTCCTCGATGCCGGCCCGACGATCCGGACGCACATCAACGTGTTCGTCCAGGGTCGGCGGGCGTCCCTGGACACGGCGGTGCCGGCCGGCGCGGACGTCCACGTGATCCCGGCCGTCTCGGGCGGCTAGACCTCGAAGTCGCGACGGCCGGCGAACCCGGCGAGCACGAATGGCCGGCTCGACTCGTAGAGCGCGATCCGGTGCCCGCCGGGCGTCACGAACGACGTCGCCGGGCCGGGCGGCAGCTCCAGGCTCCGCTCGCGCGACCAGCCGCGCGACGCAAGCTCGTCCATCGCGGCCGCCAGGCTCGCGACCCGGTAGACGAGGATCGGTCGCTCGCCGTCGAGGTGATCGGTCAGCAGGATCGCCGGCGGCGAGGCACTGAGGCTGACCATCGCCACGCGGGTGCCGCCGTCCTCGATGGCGAACACGAGCTGGCCGCCGAGCACCCGGGTCAGGTACCGCGCCTCGGCGGCCACGTCGCGGCTGGGTGTGTACAGGAAGTCGAGGTCCTCGAACGGCGGCTCGTGGTCCGGGCCGGTCATCGGTGGAAGGCCTCGAGGGCCGCACGCTCCGCTTCGATGGCCTCGCGTTGGTGTCCCTCGAGCGGCTCGAGCTCCTCGACCACGATCCGCCCGTCGCGGACGACCCAGGTCGCGGCGACGCGGCCGTCGACCAGCACCGTCCCCACCGAGAACGGGTTCCGGACGTTGAAGATCCTCGACCGGTGCGCCTCCGGCAGGATCCCCGTGGCGCGGAAATGCACGAGCAGGGAGTTGTCGAACTGGGCGAGGAACCGGACCGGAGCCGCGGTGTCGGCATCCGGGAGCATCGCGTCGGCGAGGTCGACGAGCTCCCGACCGCCGTCGTCGACGAAGCGTCGGAGCTCGAGGTTCGAGCCGCCCCGCTTCGCGTCGGCGACCGGGATCCCGGCCCAGCCGGCCAGGTCCGACCAGCGGAGCGGGCCGAAGCCACGAAGGCCGGCTCGCACCAGCCGCGTGAGCCCCTCCTCCTCCGTCGCTTCGTCGGGACCGACCCACAGCTCCGCCAGCCCCAGCCGGTCGGCCCGGCGTCGCTCCCACGTCCCCGACGGCGGCACCCGGACGAGGTCGACCCAGAGGCCGACGCTGCCGATGAAGCCGTCGGCCAGTCCGTCGAGCTCCTTGACGTACCGCGGACCGGCGGCCAGCGCCGCCGCGAGCCGGGCGGCCTTCTCGGCCACGACGTCCTCCGGCGGCAGGGCCGCCACGCGCAGGGCCCACCGACGGCGCGCCATCCGGACCGCGGCAGCGAACGGCCAGTAGTCGGCCCGGGCAACGGTGTGGATCGTGGTCCGCATCATCGTCGCCTGGACGGCGGCCCCGCTCTCGAGCGCGCTCGTCAGGCCGGTCCGCTCGAATGACCGGAGCCTCGACCACAATCCCACGTACCCGGCTGGCGCGTACTGCGTCTGCAGGGCGCCGAGCTGATGGAGCGCCGCGGGAATGGACAGCGTCGATCGGTCGAGCAGCAGCTGACGATGGAGCAGGGCCCGATTCCGGACCCTCGCGCTCAGGATCGGCGCCGCCACGTGGATTCAGCGAACCTCGAGCTCGATCGGAACCGACCGCCGTACTGTGTCCGTGACGGGGCAGTGATCGAGCGCCCAGGCGGCGAGGGCCTCGATCGTTCCGCGGCTCGCGCCCGGTGCGTCGATCGTCACCAGCGCCCTCACGGAGAGCGCCCCGGCCGGAATCGATTCGTCGAGGCCCAGGATGCCGCGATCGTCGGACTCGCTGTCGACCTCGACGTCGACGGAGCGGAGCTCGACCTCGAGCGACGCGGCCCGGATGCCGATGAGGGACGCGAGGCATCCGGCCTCGGCCGCGCGGAGGAACCAGCCGGGCGATGGCGCCGTCGCCGTGCCGCCGATGCCCGTGGGCATGTCGGTGCGAAGGGATTCGCCGGTCGGACCGGCGACGTCGACGACGAGGCCGCGCTCGAGGTGGGCTCGGGCCGCGGAGTCGCGGTAGCGCGCCTCCTCGGGGTGGGCGGCCAGGTATGCGTTGGCGCGCTCGACAGCTTCGGCGATCGACACGGGTGAGCCTCCCTTGGGCTTGACACGCAGGCGCGCTCGCCCACGGTGACACAGATCGAGAGCCGTTCAGCGGCGGCGCAGCGTCCTGCCGACGAGGACCGCACCACTGACCGCGGGTCGATCGTCGCGACGCCGACGTTGCGTGGGCTGGCGCGGACCCTGCACCGGCCTTGCAGCAACCGAACAGGCACCTTGACGGCCGGGCTCGACCGGTCGAGCATCGCGCCATGGACGAGGACGACCTCGATCCCCGCGAAGCCGCCCGGACCCGGCGCCGCGATCACGATGCGGCAGCCCAGGAACGCGAGCTGCTCCGGCCCGGCATGGGCAAGGTCTTCAAGCAGATCCTCGATCGCCAGGAACGCGAGGCCGACGAGGACGTCGAGCGCCCCCGCGATCGGGCCCGCGCGAAGCCGCGTCCCGATGAACGCTAGCCGTGCACCCTCGCGGAGTTGGTTCCGCCTCGGTCAGACGTCGCGGCCGTACAGGCGGCTCTCCCCGGCCTCGTAGCCCAGCCTGGACCAGAACCCCTTCGCCGGGTCATTGGCGTCTCGCACGATCGCGTTGATCCGCGGCGCGCCCATCACCCGGAGCCGCTGCTCGACGCGCTTCACGAGGCGTGTCGCGATGCCCCGGCGGCGAAAGGCGTCGACCACGGCCACGTGGTAGATCCAGCCCCGCCGGCCATCCCATGCTCCGAGGGCCGAGCCGATGACGACATCGTCAGCGGTCGCGACCACGAAGAGGCCCGGGTTGCGCTCCACGAACGCGGCCAGGCTCCGATCGTCGTCGCCGGTCGCGCGGAAGCCGGCCGTCTTCCAGATCGCTCGCAGCGCATCGGCATCGGCCGCCGCGAAGTCGCGCAGCTCGATGGCCGGCTCGCGAGGCCTCGTCGGCGTCTTCGTTGCCGCCTGGGCGCCAGGGTGCCCTCGGGTGCCCGCGGGGCGCCGGCCCGACCGTGGCCCGGGAGCGGCGCGCTTCGGCAGGTCGGAGCTCGGCGGCGGCCCCGAGCGCGCCTCGCCGATCGCGGCCCGGGCGTCATCGAGCGTCGCGAACGGCCCGCGGACGAGCGGCAGGCCGAGGTCGTCGGTCGTCTCGGCGTCGATCGCGAGCCAGCGCCCGGACGACTGCTCGACGGTGAACCGGCCGTCGGCCGAGACGTAGCGCCCGGCCCCTTCGCGCCTGAGCTTCTCGGCGTCCGCCATCAGGCCCCCGCTAGCGGTGGCGTCCCCGCTGCGGGGCAGGTGCCTCGGGCGGGGCGCTCATCTCCATGAGCCGGTCGATCTCCTGACGCAGGCGCTTCCCCTCGGGCTTGTCGCGGAGCCAGGCGAGGTAGCCGCGATCGCGGCGGATGATCTCGCCGAGCGACCAGCCGGCGTAGATCCCGAAGTCCAGCACGGAGCCCCACGGACGACCCGGTGGCGGCCCTGCGGCGCCCGTCCAGGCCGGCTGCGAGCCGAGGTCGTAGCTGTTCGCCGCCCCCTGGGCCGGTCCGCCGGTCGCGCTTCCCGACCCAGGACCACCGCTCCCGTTGCCGCCGGCTCCCGGACGCACGCGACCGTGGGCCGCGTCGTGGGCGGCCCGCTTCTCGGGATCCTTGAGCTCGGCCCAGGCCTGGTTGAGCGCCCGCATCTCGTCGAGGCCGGCCTCGCCGACGACATCCGGATGGAGTCGCCGCGCGCGCGCTCGGTAGGCTTCGCGGATGTCGGCGTCGGAGGCCTCGGCCGGGACTCCGAGAACCTTGTACGGATCTCGCTCCTCGGTCACGGGCGGCTGTCGACTCCCTCCCAGCGTCGGTCGAGCACGAGATGGATCAGCGTCGGTCGATCCGCCACGAGGGCCTGCCGGAGGGCCGGCTCGAAGCTCGGATCGTCCTCGACCCGGATCCCTCTCGCCCCCATCGCCCGCGCCACGGCCGCGAAATCGATCGGCCCAAGATCGGTGCCGACCCCCGCCCCGTCCGGTCGCCGGTCCTGGTAGCTCCGGATCATCCCATACCGCTCGTTGTCGAACACCAGGATGATCGTCCGCAGACCGCACCGGACCGCCGTCTCGATCTCGCCGAGGGTCATCCCGATGCCGCCATCGCCGCACAGCGCGACGACGGTCCGGTCACGGTGGACGAGCCCGGCCGCGATCGCGGCAGGCAGGCCGTAGCCCATCGCCCCCGAGGTCGAGCCGAGGAACGTGCCCGGGCGGCGGAACCGGAAGCCGCGAGCGGCCCACGAGCCGAAGCTCCCGGCATCGGTCGTGAGGATGGCGTCGTCCGGCAGCACGCGCCGGAGCGTCGTCACGATCCGGCCGGGATGGATGCCGGGCCCGGCCCACGGATGGTCGTCGACGATCGTCGCGGCCTCGAAGGCCGCCCGATCGACCGCATTGGCCGCCGCTCGGGCATCCGTCGAAGCGGCGTCCAGCACGGCGCGCGT
>DATGGQ010000040.1:0-48466 GCA_035308445.1 Candidatus Limnocylindrales bacterium
GCCCGGGTCGACTGCGCGCGAGCGGCCCGCGCTGCGGAGATTGAAGTAGAACCGGAGGACGTCGTCCCAGTCGGTCGCCGGGTCCGCCGTCTCGGCCATGATCCGGTCAATCGGCGCCCACCAGGAGTCGCCGTAGACGTAGGCAAGCTCGGCCCGCAGCCGCTCGGCCGGCCAGTCGGCTGTGGGCCACTCCCGCGCCCGCCGGCAGACGTGGAGGACACCCGGGACCGGCCCGTCCCCCGACTCCTCGGCCACGCTCCGCATGCCAGCGACCGGGGCGTTCGTCGTCTCGAAGGTTCGGCCGTCCATCTTGGCCGCGTTCCGCCGCAGCGTCGCGGCGAGCCGGACGCCGCCGTTCTGGCGGAGCCACAGGTGCGTCTCGTCGAGCACGGCGAAGGTCAGGCGGGCGCCCTCGCGACTGGAACTCTCGGCCGTGACCGGGCGCATCGTGCCGGGCCGCCCGCCAGTCAGGTACATGCGGGTCCGCCCGGCGTCGATCCCGAGCTCGCGGGCGGCGCGCCCGTCGTTGGCAGCGAGCAGCTGGTAGAGCGACGACCAGGTGTTGTCGGTCTGGTCCTCGGACACCGCCGCGATCTCGACCACGGGCCAGTGGACCGGCACGGCGATCGGCTCGCCCGCGTCGTCCCAGCCGCCGAAGCGGACGGGACCCGCGAACTCCTCGACCGCGATCGCCGCCAGGAGCGGGCTCTTGCCCCACCCCTTCGCCATTTCGAGCCGCCCCCGGCGATTGACGAAGTCGCCGGTGCCGGGGTCGAGCCGGTAGAACTCGAGCACGATCCGCGCCTGCTCGTCGGTCAGCACGAGTGGCCGCGACGGGTCGGCGGGGGACGGCAGGTGCTCGGCCATGTGGTCGAGGACGGCCCAGCCGAGCGTCGGGTAGCCGCCCCGGCCGCTCCAACCGCCTGCCGCCCGCCGGGCGGGCGAGGTCGCCAGGGCGGGCGAGGTCGCCAGGGCGGTCACGACGCCACCTCACGCAGGTGCTCGTAGCGGCCCGGTTTCATGACAGGGGCGCCCGACGGCTGCGGCACGGGGCGGCGAATCGCGATCCCCATGCGCGTCCGGGCCGCGGGCGTCAGCCCGAGCTCGTTCTCGAGGCGGACGATGGCGGACTCGAGCCGGAGCGCGTGGTCGGCGAGCGGGTTCGCGCGGATCTGGCCCGTCGAACCGCGCACCACGAGTGCCTGCGACACCGCCTCCATCGAGCGGGCGTGCTGGTCGTACATCGCGAACAGGCGGGCGATCGCCGGCGAGTCCACCTCGAGCGCCAGTAGCGCCAAGTCGCTCGCCCAGTACGCCCGCCAGGACGCCCGCGTGTCCTCGCGCCACTCGGCCCTGGGCTCGGGCTGGCCGGCCGCATCAGGCCGCGGGCCGGGCGTGGGCCTCGGCGCGCGCCGGCGGTGACCGAGCAGCTTCTCCGGGTCCTTCGGGAGCGGTCCGCGCCTACCCATCGAGCCGCTCCGCCGTCCGGCCGGTGAAGCGCTGCCAGCGCTCGACCGCGACCTGGACGTATTTCGGGTCGATCTCCATCGCGTAGCAGCGACGGCCGAGCGTCTCCGCCGCCATCAGAGTCGTGCCTGAGCCCGAGAAGGGCTCGTACACCGCCTCGCCTGGGCGGAGGTGGTTGCGGATCGGGATCTCGGACAGGAGCACCGGCTTCTGGGTCGGGTGATCCTCCTTGTGCTCCTTGGAGCCGGAGCCGATCCGCTTGGGCGAGGGGGCGCGCCAGATCGTCGCCTGGTCGTGCTCGCCGATGAACAGGTTGGGCACGCCGGGCTTGCGCACGACGAGGCAGGGCTCGTGGTTCCAGTGGTACCAGGAGCGCCCGATCGAGAAGAGGCCCTTGTCCCAGATGACCTGCTGGGCGAGCTCGAACCCGATGTTGAGGAGGCCGGCCAGCACCTCCTGGGTGTGAGCACTCGCGTACCAGATGTAGCCGACCTGGAGGGAGGGCACGAGGGCGTACGCCTCGGACCAGTCGGCTCGGACGTCGCCGCTGATGGAGGTGTGCCGGTGGCCCGCGGTTCGCCCACGGGCGCCACCGCTGGCCCGTGTGGCGTTTCCGCCTTCGGGTTGACCACCTGGGGCCTCGCGCATCATGTACGGCTTGGCCGCGCCCGCGACCACGCCCCAGCCTTTGACCCGCTTGCGCGGGCCGTTGTAGACGCCGTCGCGCCAAGTCTGGTCGAGCTGGACGCCGTACGGCGGGTCGGTCGCGAGCAGGGTCGGCGCGGCGCTGTCTAGAAGGCGCGCGACGGCGTCCGGGTCGGTCGCGTCGCCGCACAGGATCCGGTGGTCGCCGAGGCGGTACAGGTCGCCCGTCTTGACGTACGGCTCTTCGGGCGGTTCGGGCACCTCGTCGGGGTCGGTCAGCCCAGCCCTCGGCTCGCTGCCCCCGAGGTCGCTAAGCAGGGCGAGCAGGCCGGCGTCGTCAACGGTGACGTCCGCCAGGAGCGCCTTCAGCTTCTCGTCGTCGCGCCCGGCCATCGCGCCGAGCGGGTCGAGGGTCGCCAGGACCAGGGCCTCCTCGTCGGGCGCGAGGTCGACGTACAGGACCGGCACGGTCGGCTCGCCGCGAGTGAGCGCGAGCCCGACGCGGGCGTGGCCGTCGACGACGAAGCCGGTCCGCCGGTTGACGAGAACCTGCTGGACCCAGCCGACCGCGTCGAGCGCCCCGGCGAGCGCGTCCTGCTGCGCCTTCGGGTGGATCCGCCAGTTGGCCGGGTTGGCCAGGAGCTGGTCGGGCGCCTCCTCGCCGGACCCCGTGATCCGGTTGCGCCAGCCTGTCGCGGGAGCGGCCGCCGTCATCGGGCCGCCACCGCAGACCGGCCTTGCATCGTGGCGGCGACAGCGTGATGGATGTCCGCTCCAACGCCAGATCGGCGCTGGCCAGCGAAAGGACGAGCGACATGGCGGACATGCGCAAGTGCATCGGATCGGCGAAGTTCGGGATCGAGGCGCACGAGGCGCCACCCGACGAGTTCCCGGTCCAGCCCAGCCAGAAGGACGGCCTCGGCCGGATGTGCAAGCCCCACTGGAACCAGTACACGAGCGCGCTGCGCAAGGCGGCCCTGGCCCGCAAGGCGGCCGACGGCGCGTCGGGCGAGTCGGAGCCCGTCACGGCACCGGAGCCGGTCCGGGCCAAGCGCGGCCGCAAGGTCGCCGTGCCCGCCGCTGGCTCCCAGGGGGACGCCGGATAGCACCGACCCGCCTCGACCCTCGGGCCCCGGGCGCCAGCCCGGGGCCCTTCTCCGTTCGGTCGCGTCGTTGGCCACGCCCATGGTCAGCGCGCCACTGTGGCGCCCTGGGGCGCCCGTGGGCCAACCCGGCGCGGCTCTCGGCTGGATCACGCGGCGCCGCCCGAAAAACGGCCGAAACCCGGGCGCGGGGCGAGCAGCCGGGCACGGGTACTCGCGGCCGCGCTGCTCTCCGGGATGCCTCCCCACCCCCTGCGCTTCGCCCGCTCGTTGCAGAACCGGCACGCCGCGACCCAGCCGGCAGTCGGGTCGCCGTCGACGACGTGCGCCGCCACCATCTCGGCGGCCGAGCGGAGGACGGTGCCGCACCCGTAGGCGCACGGGGTTGGCAGGGTGGTTGCCAGGACCGCACGCGCCCGCCCGTGCCCAGCCCCGTAGCCGCGCGCCTGGCGAGACGGACGTCGGCGCTCGCATGCCGGGCATCGGGTCCCGGATGCGACGCGAGCGGGCGGGTGCCCGTTGTCGCAGGTGCGGATCACGCGGCCCGCCGCCTCGCCGCGAGGCGCGCCGCGGCGGCCCTGCCCTTGGCGACCTGGAGGCCGTCGCTGGCGGCGAGCAGGGCGAGAACGGCGAAGACAGCGGCGTTGATGGCGGCCACCTGGTCGCCCGTCAGGACGACGATGCCCGCGAGGACGACGGCGTTGAGGACCGCGGCGACGGCCCCGGTCCAGAGCGTGAGCGAGCGGCCGAGGATCATCTGACGCCTCCCGTCACACGCCGCGGTCGAGCGTGCGCCAGACCTCGACCATCCTGGCCAGGTAGGCGTAGGGCAGGAGGAAGTCGCCCGACAGGCCCCAGGCGGCGCCCCACGAGTTGCGACCGCGGAACGCTCCCGCGGTGTCGTTCCAGCCGCGCAGCCACCAGGCATGGCCGCCGACGACGTAGTCCGGGGGCGGCAGCTTGCCAGACGCCGCCGGGTGGAACCAGCTGTGGTACCAGGGCCCGACGACGACCACGCCGCCGTTGCGTGGCGAGACGAGCAGGGCGGCCTTGACGGCGTCGACCGTGAGCGGGACGCGGTAGTACGCGCTGATCTCGTGTGCCGCCGCCTGGTCCGGCGTCGTCTTGAGCGGGTAGCCGAAGTGCAACCGGCGGGCGAGCGCACTGCGGACGTAGGCGCCGTTCGGGCCGCCGCCGATCTCGGCGAAGAACTTCGCCCGGTCGTAGGCCGGGAACGCACCGGACTCGGGGCGGTCCATGTGGCCCTGGTCGTTCGCGCTGCTGTAGGCGACGCACTGTGGCGTCGTGCCCTGGTTGGAGATCGGTGGCGTGTTGGGCTCCAACCAGGCCGCCGGAAACGCCGTCGCGAGGGCCGCGGCGTAGCCCGGGTGGTCGGCGATCGCGAAATCGCGCGGATCCTCGGGCGACGCCACGGCGCCGAGGCCGTGCTCGTCGGGGCCGTGGCCGTCGCTCGTCAGGCCGTGGTAGATGGACTTGCGCTCGGCCATGGCTCGCTCCTCAGGGCACGGCGGGGTTGACGGCGTGGGAGATGAGGGCGGCGATCTGGATCACCATCAGGACCGAAGCGACGAGGCTCGCGCCCAGCGCCCAGCGGGCGAGGCGGATCGCCCCGGCCGCCTCGTCGCGCCACCGCTGGAGTTCGAGGATCGCCTTCTCGTGCGAGTCGAGGCGCCCGGTGATCGTGTCGGCCACCCGCTGCATGGTTGACCGGCGCTCGACCGAGAGGGCCTGGTCGCGGGCCACGGCGTCCACGGCGGCCCGCAGCGCGCGGATCTCGTCGCGCATCTCCATGAGCAGCTCGCGCTGGGTGATCCCGACCACGCTCGAGTCGTCAGCGCCCATCAGGCCTCGCTGACGGCGCGGGCGTACCCGGGGTCGCAACAGGCAGGGGACCCGGGAGCCGGTGTGGATCAGACCAGCGCGCCGTCACGCGATGAAGCGTCGCGCCGCGGCGGGTCGATTCCCATTCGCCCCGGGTGCTACGCCTGCGGGACCATTTGATCCCAAACCCGCACAGGACCAGCGACATGGACAGGTGGTCGATCCCGGTAGGCCAGCTCGAGGCGAGCTTCGCGCGTGCGTCGGTGCTCCAGCGTGAGATCGAGCGCAAAGAGCGCCTCCTCGGCCGGAGGATTCAGGTCGTCGCCAAGGGCCTCGCCGACCTCATGCAGCCGGGCGAGATGCACCATCGACGCGGCGTCGGGCTCCACGCGTTTCCTGTCGACGGCCTTCTGTGCCTCGCGGCCGCCTACCTCGAGGAGGAGGGCGAGCGCTATCGGTACCGCTACGCGGTGCTCTGCGGCGGAGAGGCCGCCAAGCGAGCGCTCAAGACAGCGGACCTCGATCCCGGGGACTCGGACGAGCCGGGGTCGCGTCGCGTCGCGCTCGCGACCTACGACGACTACGTCGCCTTCGTCGAGCGGCTCCCGGCCTACCTCGGGGACGTCACCCGCGAGATGGAGGCGCGGCTTCGCGAGGCTGAGAGCGCCGAGGCGACCGCTGGTCAGGTCGGACGAGAGATTACGGCTCGCGCTCGCCGCACTCGGTCGGGCGGTAACGCCGACCCGTCTCCGCGAAAACGTTAAGGAGCCGCCGCAAGCGCCGCCTTGAGGCCCGCGAGCGACGGTACCGGTCCTGGAAGCCGATGGATCATCCGATGACAGTTCGCACAGAGCGCGATGAGTCGGCCACCTCGGATCGCCGCCTCTGCCCCGGTCTTCGTCGCGTCCGTCGTATGAAGCGGCACCCGATGGTGCATCTCAATGTAGTCGCGGCCGAGGGGACCATATGTCGCCTCGAAGTCGAACGAGCACGCCTCACAGGCTAGTCGGCCGGTCCGAGCGCGGAGCTCCGCGATTGCTCGGCCGCGGAGAAGCCGGGAACGCCGGCGCTGTCTGACCGTCCGAGAGACCTCGGTTCCTTCCTCGACGATCACATCTCGATACCCGCGGCGACGCTCACGCGTGATGGCCGTGCGCGAGTGGCCCTCGGCGACGAGAGCGGCCTCCGCGGGCTCCGCCTCCTCGAGGTAGCGCCGACCATCGGCGGTAATGGCGAACCGTCCTCTCGCGCCGGTGCTCGTGAGGTAACCGAGCGCGACAAGCCGCTTATGCGAGCCAAGAAGGTTTCTCACCTGCTGGCTGAACCGACTGTCCCGCCGGCCCCTGTGAGGAGCGAGGTCTCGCCCGGACGGTCGCATCCGGGTCGTGAGGTCCGCGATGAGTTCGGACGTGGTCAGCCCGCCTGGGTTCTCGGCGAGCGCGCGCAGGGTCGGCAGCCAGAGTTCGGGCTCAGAGAAGTAGGTCATCGGTGCGGACGCTACTCCAGGTCAGACCCCGGCGAACCGCGTCGCCTAGTAGTTGGTAATCGTAAGGTGCGACGTCTCCCGGTCGTTGCGGGACTTGATCGTCCACATGTACGTCTTGTCGGCCGACTCGATGCGCCATCGGTCTGATCGATACAGACGCCGGATCATCGGGGTGTCCTTGATCACCACCATCACGCTCGCCGAGACGGTCTCCAAGGCGCTCCGCAACCGCTCCTGGTCTCGGCCCCCAAACGGCATGTTGTCGTAGTCGCTGAAGTCGCTGTCGTACGGCGGATCGATGAACAGGAAGTCAGATCGGACCGGGTCTGCCTCCTGGAGGAACGGCTCGAAGTCTGCGCAACGCCACGTCGTGTTCTCAAGGCGGCTCAGCATCGTCGTGCCGAAGAGGATGTTCACCTTGTCCGTCAGCGCCTTCCGGTTGTAGGAGACACCCCCGTACGGGACGTTGAACTCGCCGCGGGAGTTGAACCGGAACATCGCCGCGTAGGCGAACTCGCGGAGGAAGAAGAAGTCCGCGAGACGGATATCGCTCCAGGTCGCGGAGAGCCTTGCTCGGTTGTAGCGAGCTCGGATCGACATGTAGAACGCGGCGCGAACTGCGCCCTCGACGTTGTCAAGCAGGTCGACGTTGCTCAGCCGCCGCCCGAGCGCCACCTGGATCTTCCGCATGCGATCGAACTTCGACGGCAGGTCCTTGGCGAGTCGGCTCTCAAAGACACTGTCGAGCCCCGGCCCCGCGAGCGCCAAGGCCCGAGCTAGACACTCGGCGCGACCATCGGCGCGAACGATCGCCAAGCCAGAGGTCCCGTTGAGGAAGTCGTCGGCGAGGGCTCGGTAGATCTCGTCATACGACCGGAGCATTTCCCAGGCATCCGCCACGCCCCGGACGGCATCGTGGAATGCCCGACGCTCCTCGGCCGCCGCTCGGTAGAGCTCGATGAGGTCTTCCGCTGCGTCGTTCGCCCACGCTTCGACCGCCGCAGGGATGGCAAGCAGCACCGACCCGCCCCCAACGAACGGGTCGATGAACCGGCCAGTCAGCGGTGGAGCACCGGCCGCGATCGACGCCAACTCCTGAGACTTGCCGCCTGGCCACTTGAGGAACGGGGTCAGGGCAGGCGAGGCCGCCAGTCGCTCGACTGGGAGGTCGAGAATCCGCAGCTGGGCGTTCACGCGCCTCCGCCTCCAGGTGTGGGCTCCGCCGGATTGGCGGCCGTGGATGCGGGCGCCGAGCCGAACCGATCTTGCGCGCTGAAGCCGGGTACCGACAGAGGGTTACCAACGAAGTCGGTCCCCATTCCGTCCACACGGCGCTCGCTGGCGTGGATGACCGCAGACACCGTGTGGACAAGCGGAAGCGCCCTACCCGCGCGCATTGCCACCACGATCAGATCTGCTGGTCGCGCGCGCGGGGCGGCCGGATCGCCCGAGTGACGTCTGCTCGTACCTGGCCACCTCCGCTGCGTCGACGAGCCAGTCGCGGCCGAATTTCGTCGCACTAAGCCGTCCTCTCCTGATCTGCGCTCGTAGCGTGTCGGCCGTGATCCCGAGTCGCGCTGCCGCTTCCCTGAGGGTCAAGAGGGCCAATTGGCGGCCTCGATGCGGATCGTGCTACAGCTACGCTAGCAGGTATATTTCGCGAGCGCCACACAGGTGCCCTGAACTGGACGAGATGTCTCCGGGAACGGCCAGACGGCGACCGGATGTTCGGTTCGCGCACAGGCAACGCTGAGAACGCTGTCCCTCAGCCAGGCTCCAAGGCCGGGACGACGAGCCAGCCAGCGGCGCGGCCCGCATAGATCAATTGCTCTGTGGTCAGTCCCGACCGCGCACGGAGGTCAGCGAGGTGGCGCTTGACCGTGCTTGGTTGGATACCCACGAGATTGGCCGCGACCGACACGGATCCACCGGCGACTACGAAGGCGGCCAGCACGTCCATCTGGCGCTGCGTCGCCTGCGGTGAGAGTGCGCCGCGCAGGTATCCGTCTTTCATGCCTGCCGCCTGGCTGCGGCCAGCCACTCATCGCGGCCCTCGATCGGGATGGTGTAGGTTGCAGTCCCGCGCCCAACACCTGTCGGGCGCGCCACTTCCTGCCGTTCAGGGTGCGCCAGCTAGGCAGCGGTCGGCCGCTCTGAATCGTTCCGAGCGACCGTGATCCGTCGTCCCTCGGCACCGGTTGCGATCGGGCCGATCGCGAAGCGCGCCAGCAGGTAGCCGGCAAAGCTGAGCGACGTCACGAACACGCTCACCGGCACATTGCTGATGAGAGCGAGGAGGATGCCGCCCAGGACGCAGAGCAACGCGATGCCGACGCTGTAGGCGGTGGCGCGACCGGGCCGGGCGGTCAAGCGCTCGGCCGTCGCGCCAGGCGTGATCAGGAGGGTCAGGATCAGCAGGACACCGACGACCTGGACGGCCTCCGCGACTGCGGCCGCCATGATGAGCAGGAACGCGATCGCGAGGGGCCCCACCGGGACGCCCCGGGCCTCGGCGACGTCAGGATCGACCGTCGCGAACATCAGCGGCCGGTAGATGACACCGAGCGCGAGGAGGGTGATGCCACCGATGCCGATCAGGAGGGCGACGTCGCCACGGCTGACGCCGGTGATCGTCCCGAACAGGATGGCGAACGCCTCGGTCGCGTAGCGCGGGTAGAGAGACAGGAAGAGGACCCCGAGCCCGAGCCCAAAGGCCATCACGACCCCGACCACGGCGTCACGTTCGCGCACCCGGACGCCGAGGAGGCCGATGAACAGGGCGGTGGTCGTCGTACCCGCGAGCAGGCCGACGACGGCCGACGTGCCGACGAGGATGGCACCCGCGGCGCCCGTGAACCCGAGCTCGGAAAGCGCGTGCACGGCGAAGGCCATGTTCCGCGCCACGACGAACCGGCTCACGACCCCCGACACGATCGCGATGACAACTCCGGCGGCGATCGCGTTCTGGACGAAGTCGTAGCCAAGGAGATGGGTGACCTGCTCGACCATCAGGGCGCCCCGGTCGCGTCGTCGGACAGATCGTCCTCGACGACGGGCAGATGGTGGGGTTCTTCGAGCTCGAACCCCGAGTCAAGCTGATCGCCGACGACCAGGATCCGGCCGTGGACGCGGAGGACGTCGACGTGCGAGCCGTACAGCTCGGTCAGGCGCTCGGAGGTCAGGACCTCGTCAGGGGTCCCGATCGCCCACCGGCCGTTGACCACGAACAGGACGCGGTCGACGAAGTCGAGGATGGGGTTCACGTCATGGGTGACGAAGAGGACCGTGCCCGATGAACGCCGTCGCCAGCCGCCGATCAGCGCGGTGATCTCTTGCTGGTGGTGCAGGTCGAGGCTGGCGAGCGGCTCGTCGCAGAGCAGCAGTCTCGGATCCCCGACGAGCGCCTGGGCGATCCGCAGGCGCTGCTGCTCGCCGCCCGACAGGCGGCCGATCGCGGCGTCCGCATACGAGGTGGCCTCCACGGCCTCGAGGGCCGCCGCAACCGAGCGACGCGAGGACGCGGATGGGCGGCCGAACCCCCAGCGATGCCCGTCGAGGCCGAGCTGCACGAGGTCCCGGCCCCGGAGGGGCAGATCACGATCGAAGCTCTGGTGCTGGGGCACGTAGCCGATGCCGGGGTTGCCGCGGCGCGGGGCCGCCCCCAGGACCTCGACGCCGCCGGCCGAGAGGCTGGTGAGGCCGAGGATGACCCGCAGGAGCGAGGTCTTGCCCGACCCGTTCGGGCCGAGGATGGCGACGAACGCCCCCGGCTCGAACGTGAGGGACAGGTCCGACCAGATCCGCCGTCCCCGGTACTCGAGGGTCGCGCCGTCGAAGCGAACCAGGGGGTCCGTCATCCGATCATGGCGCGGCGAGCGCCTGCTCGAGGTCGGCGAGCTGGGCGAGCTGCCAGTCCTGGTACGTGTGGAACTCGGGCGGGATCGTCTCGGCTACCCCCACGATCGGAATCCCATTCTGGGCCGCGAGGTCGTGGATCGCCTGGGTCGTGGGCGAGGTGACCTGGCTGTTGTAGAGCAGGACCTTCACGGCCTTCGTCGTGAACAGGTCGCGCTCGGCGGCGACGTCGGCGGGCGCCGGGTCGGTGCCCTCCTCGATCGCCTTCATGAACCCGACCGGCGTCTTGACCACGAGGCCGATCTGGTTGGTCAGGTAACCCGCGACGTTCTCGGTGAACGCGATCGGCACGCCCGCGTACTTCGCCTTGAGCTCGGCGATCTTGTCGGTGATCGGCTTCAGGGCGGCGAGGTAGGCCTGCTCGTTGGCGGCGAAGTAGGCCGCGTTCGTCGGGTCGAGCTTGCTCAAGGCGTCGGTCGCGGCGGCCGCGACCTTGGGCATCGTCGCCGGGTCGTACCAGACATGGACGTTGACGTCGGCGGGGAGGCCGAGGAGCGTCTCGACGTCGATGACCACGCGGTCCGGGTTCGGCGACGCGCCGAGCAGCTGCTGCATGAAGTCGTCGTAGCCGAGGCCGTTGACGATGACGAGCCTGGCGTCGGCGACGACCGTGGCGTCCTGGGGGCTGCTCTCGAACTCGTGAGGGTCGGCGTTGGGATCGTTGAGGAAGCTCGTGACCTGGACGCGTGAGCCGCCGATCTGGGTGAGGAGGTCGGCGTAGAAGTTCTCGGTTCCGAGGACCGCCAGGGGCGGCCCGGAATCAACGGGCGTCGGGACGCCGGCCTGCGCGCTCGCTGGCACGGTAGTCGGCGCCGCGCTCGTCCCCGACGGCGCCGCCGTGACACCGGCAGCGGAGCAGGCCGCGAGAGCCAAGGCAAGGGAGACCAGCGGTGCCGCCGGTGCCATCGAATGGAGAGGGAGTCGCAGATTCAGTCTCAGTCCGTCGCGCACGATTGCCATCCTCTCTGACATGCGGGGTGCTTCTAGGGAGCGGAGCGGCGCGGGCGAGCCCGGACGCGTCGAGTCGAACGTTCGGCGGCAGCCGTCCGGCATTCCGGGCAGAGCCCGTAGAGCTCGATCCGATGGGAGTCAAGGGCGTAGCCGGTCCGGGACTCGACCTCGGCGGTGATCGAGCTGATCCCGAGGTCGGCCACCTCCGCGCTCCGGCCACAGTTCGTGCAGATCACATGGTGGTGATGAGCGGGCTGGCAGACGACGTAGGCATGCCCGCCGTTGGGCAGGTCAACCCGTTCGACGAGTCCGAGCTGCTCGAACAGCTCGAGCGCGCGGAAGACGGTGGCCCGTCCGACCCCGAGTCGGGCGCGCTTCGCGTCTCCGACGAGCTCATTCGCGGTGAAGTGGCTATCGCGGCCGGCAACCATCTCGGCGACGACACGCCGCGGCTCGGTGACGAAGTACCCAGCCTCGTCGAGAGCGGTCGTCCAGGGTCGCGTGTCAGGCATGCCCAGAATGATACTCAGTCTCTATCCGAGCTGTCGAGACCGGATCTCAACCTCGGTTGATGCACCCATGGCCGACGGGGCCCGACACAGCCAGATCCACGCACCGGGCCGTCGCCAGAAGGCCGGTGCGCACCAAGCGCTCTCCCAGGTCCGGGTTCTTGTCAGATAGTCCCCGACGGAATGCCGGGCACTCCTGATCGTTCGTCGGGTCAGGAAATGATCTCGGCACGAGCGTGGGCCGGGATGAATCGAGCCACGTGATCGAACCTGTCGCGGGGGTTCCGGCGACGCGCAGTCGCTTCAGGAATATGTGACTCGGCAGCGCGGGGTCGCCCAGGCCAGGCCTCGGCGCCGGTGCCACCTGACGTCACGGCTGGCTGCCGAACGGAGTGAGCTGGATCTGCTTCGCGAGCGCATACGCGGTGCGCCGATCGTTGTCGTCGGCAGCGAACACGCGACCGATGACCAGGGCGGATCGGTGCGGCACGTCGATCCGGGTCATCCCGTGGGGCACGCTCCCGGTCCACGTCCGCTCGCAGACGAGGAAGTCGCCGGCGCGGGTCCCGGTGGTCCGCTTGCCGACATAGGCGAAGTTGGAGCCGCTCTCCGGGTCGGTGAGCTGGAGGCTGTAGTAGCGCTCGTCCATGTCGGGCACGTGGAGCACCCGCGGTCCTGCCGTCACGTCGACCCAGCCGCCGAGGTAGAGGAGATCGTCGGTGCCCACCGCCATGAGGCCGCCGCTGGATGCGGACTCGGAGGGACGCTCCGCGACGGGGTACAGGCTGTTGATCGGGATCGGGCCGCCGCCGAACCCGCGACCGAGGATCGCCCGCTTGAATCCGCCGACCGTGATCCGGGGCCAGAGATAGACGAAGACGAACGTCCCGAGCGGCCACACGATCACCGCTGCGAGAGCGAGGGGGATGATCGCGTCCACCCCACGAGCGAGCCGCTGGATCATGACCCAGGCAAGGATCAGCAGGATGACCGCGGTGACGGGGTAGGGGTATTTCAGGATCAGGCGATTCACGTCACGAGACCCTGACGACCGCCGGCACGTGGTAGCTGCCGTCCACGATGGCGGCCCCGGGCAGGTAGGCGCGGAGGATCAGGTTGAATCGGCCTGGCGGTGTCGGCAGCCAGTTGGGAGCCTGCCCGCTCGGGGTCTGCGGCTGTAGGAGAACGTCGACCGAATCATCCGGATTGACCACGAGCCCCGAGTGGTCGTCCACGCTCGAGCGACCCGTCGGATTGCTCATCATGTAGCCGACGGTGTCCGTGGCCGTGAGCGACCAGAAGGCACCGACCGGCGGCAGCTGGCCCGGCGGGAAGTGCAGGCGGTATGCGTGCTCGCCACTGAGCTTCCCGCCTGCGATGTCGACGCTCGTCGTCCAGTACGCGGCCTCCTCGAACACGTTGACGACCGGCAGCGCCTTCTGCAACGCGGCCCGCACCAGCAGTCCGTTGCCGGGCTGACCAGCCCTCCGGATCGAGCTCCAGCCATTGGCCGTCGTCGTCTCCGCCTTCGCCACGGAATCCAGGATGAGGATCGTCGTCAGGAACGCGAAGACGGCACCGATGATCACGCCCTGCACGACACCGGAGCTCGCCACCCAGGCGAGAACGCCGCTCATGTCGAGATTCTAGGCGCAGCTCTGGTTCTCGCCGGCTGCGGGCCGGCCAAGACGGCCCCCTCGCCCTACTCGGGAAACTCCTCCGGGTGGAAGGCGTAGGCCCCACATCGAGGCTGGCTCGATGCGGAAGAAGACGACGCCCTCGCTCCAGTCATACGGGTCCGACCCGTACGTTTCGCGCCAGATTCGATGGATGACGTCGTGGTCGGGGTGGCTCCTCGCGATCCACTCCACGGTGCCGTTGACCACGACCGCGATCCGGTCGCCCTCCATGTGCACCGCGCTGCACGCGGGGTTTCGACGCAGGTGTGCCACCCGCGTCGCGCGGCCGCCAGTCGACAACGTGAACCGACGGTGGATGAAGAGCGTGTCCAGGGGCGAGACCCGCGGTTCCCCGCGAGCGGTCACCGTGGCCAGGGCGACATGTCGGACGCCCGTGAGGTGCCGCACGACCTGGCGGGCCGTGAGTCGGCGCTCGGGCTTGACGATGCCCGTCATGTGTGGGTTCGCGTGCGCCAGGTGGGCGTCGAGGAGCGCCTGCAGCTCGGCCACTTCCGCATCGATCTCGAACACGCGCGGAGCCTCGTCTCACAGCTCGCCATGGCGCGACGTCGGGCCGGACCGCCCGTTCGAGGTGCCATGAGGCTCGACATCGCTATCGTTCAGCCATGACGACGTGGGCCGAGTTCGAGGCCGCGGCGCCCGAGCTTGCAGCGGCCGGATGGGAGCTGCTCGCGCGGAGCGGGTCCGGCAGCACTGACGGCGACGGCCTGCTCGCCACCGTCCGCGAGGACCTTCCGCCGCGGATCCATCCGGTGAGCGTTGGCCGGGTGGACGGCCGCCTGTACACGTTCGTCCTCCAGTCGGCGAAGCTGCGGGACCTCGAGGGGGACGGCCGGTACGCCTTCCACAACCTCCTCGATCCCGAGGCGCCCGACGAGTTCATGGTCCGCGGCCGGGTCCGGCGCGTGGCGCCGGGCTCGGCCGAACGGGCCTCCGCCGTCGCGGTCTGGTCGTTCCAGCCGGGCGACACGTACGTCCTGTTCGAGCTCGAGGTGGAGTCGGCCGTCCTGGGCCGCCGCGGCGCCGACGAGTGGCCGCCCCACTACACGACCTGGAAGGCCTGACTTCGGCCCTCGCGGCCGTGGGATGATCGGCCGCGCATGAACCTCGTCTGGATCGTCATCGGGCTGTTCCTGCTGACCCTCACGCTGTGGGACGTCTTCGAGACGGTCGTCGTCCCGCGGCCGACGCCCGGCTACTTCCGCATCGGGCGGTATGTCGTCCGGAGCGCTTGGCGCGGCCTGCGGCGGCTCATGCAGCCGGCTTCGGCGGAGCGGCGCGACTACGTGTTCGGCCTGTTCGGACCGGCAATCGCGATCGTGCTGCTCGCGACCTGGATCGTCTTCCTGCTGCTGGCCTACGGCTTCGTGCTGTATGGCGTCCGCGACCAGATCGCGCCCGTCCCGGAATCGTTCTCGACCACCGTCTACGTGGCCGGGTCATCCCTGCTGACCCTCGGCTCCGCCGACTTCGTCGCGGTCGGCGGGGTGGCAAGGGCCGTCGTGCTCGTCGCCGGCGCGACGGGGCTCATGGTCGTCGCGCTCGTGGTCACCTTCCTGTTCTCGATCTACGGCTCGTACCAGCGCCGCGAGCTCGAGGTCATCCGGCTGCAGGCCACGGCCGGCGCGCCGCCCTCGGCGGTGGCCCTGCTCGAGGCGTTCCAGCAGCTTGGCTTCGCCGACCGCCTGCCGGCGTTCTTCGTTGTCTGGCAGCGCTGGGCGGCCGAGGTGCTGGACAGCCACATCGCCTACCCCGTCCTGGCCTGGTTCCGCTCGAGCCACGACAACCTGTCGTGGATCAGCGCCCTCGGCGCCGTGCTCGACGCGGCGTGCCTGGTGCTGACCACGATCAGGGACCTGCCGCGCGGTGACGCCGAGCTCGTCCGGCGCGTCGGTGCCCACCTCGTCGAGGACATGAGCAACCTCGGCTTCCGGGCCGGGGTCAGCACCGCGCTCGACCGTGAGGGCTTCGAGTTGGTCTGTGCCCGGCTCGCCGCCGTCGGCTACCAGCTCGAGCCGATCGACGAGGCCTGGCCCCGCTTCGAGGCAGCCCGCTCGCAGTACATCGAGCGTCTCGAGGCGATGGCCGCCTACTGGGCGGTGACCGCGACGTCGTGGCTCGGCTCGATGGAGGAGCTCCGCTCGGTCGTCCATCTCGTCGAGGAGTCGGCGGCCCGCGCCGAAGGCGGCGCCCCGAAGCACGCGAAGGCCGCGACGCCGGCCGCGAGGGCCCGGAAGGCCTGAGCTCCCGCGCGCCCACCGGGCGCCCACCTCGCGCGATGCGCTCGTGGCGCGCGCGTAGGACCAAAGTCACGTAGCCGTGCCTGCACGCACCACCTACGGTCCGGTGGCGTCGCGGCACCGCTGCGCCATGACCGCACCGGCACGAGGGAATGACAGGCCTTTCCATCCCGGCGAGACCGAGATTCGGGCTTCGCGCCGGCGTCCTCACGGTCTCCGCGCTCCTCGTCGCCGGCACGGCCCTCCTCGTGTCGTCGAACGTCTCCGACCATCTCGCCCAGGCGGCCATCCACGAGGCGATCCGGACCACCCAGTCGGTCGTCGTCGGCGAGATGAACCCGCCGGTCACGGCCGATGCGATGGCGAACCCGGACAGCGCGGCCGGCCAGGCGATCGACGCCGAGCTCGTGAAGCTGGCGAGCGGCGGCCGGATCCTGCGGATCAAGATCTGGTCGCCGACCGGGCAGATCGTCTTCTCCGACCTGCCCGCACTCCGCGGGATGCGCTTCGGTATCGACAGCGACCTCGGCGACGCGCTGAGTGGCTCGGTCGGCAGCGACATCGGCAGCGCCAGCGATCCCGAGAACGAGTTCGAGCGGTTCCTCGCCCCGCGGCTCCTGTCGATCTACCTCCCGATCCCCGGCGCGAACGGCACGGTGATCGGGGCGTACGAGATCTACGAGGACGCCGCCCCGATCGAGGCCGACATCGCGACGACGCGAACGGACGTGCTCCTGATCGTCGGCGGGATGGCCCTCGGCCTGCTGGCGCTCCTGTACGCGGCGTTCGCCGGCGCGTCTCGCCGGCTGGCCGACCAGAACCGGAAGTTGCGCGAGCAGGCCGTCACCGAGCAGCTCCTGATGACCGACATCCGGCGCAGCGAGGAGCGGTTCCGGTCCCTGGTCAGGAACTCGGCCGACGTCAACATGATCGTTGCGCCCGACGGGGTCATCCAGTACGAGAGCCCGGCCGTCGAACGCGTGCTCGGCTACCGGCCGAAGGAACGCATCGGCACCACGGGCGTCGAGCTGTTCCACCCGGACGACCAGGAGCGGGTGCTCGCGCTGTTCAACGACCTGGCGAAGTCGCCGAACGCCCAGATCACGACCGAGATCCGGATCCGACACGCCGATGGGACGTACCGGCTGATCGAGGCGACCGGCAAGAACCTCGTCAACGAGCCCGCCGTCGGCGGCATCGTCGTCAACTATCGCGACATCTCCGAGCGACGCCTGCTCGAGGACGAGCTCCGGCACCAGGCCTTCCATGACTCCCTCACCGGCCTCGCGAACCGGGCCCTCTTCGCCGACCGCCTCGAGCACGCCCTGAACCGGACGAAGCGGTCGCGGCATCGCCTGGCGGTCCTGTTCCTCGACCTCGACGACTTCAAGACGATCAACGACAGCCTCGGCCACGGCGAGGGCGACCAGCTCCTCGTCTCCGTCGCCGGCCGGCTCCGGGAAGCCGTCCGGGCCGGCGACACGATCGCCCGGATGGGCGGCGACGAGTTCGCGATCCTCGTCGAGGACGCCTCGAACGGCAGCCCGATGGAGGTCGCGGAACGGCTCCAGGGCGCCCTCCAGACACCCTTCAACCAGGGCGGCAAGGAGCTCTTCGTCCACGCCAGCGTCGGCGTCGCGGTCTCGGCCTCTTCGCGGGAGACGCCCGAGGAGCTGCTCCGGAACGCGGACGCCTCGATGTACATGGCGAAGAGCCACGGCAAGAACCGGATCGAGGTCTTCGAGCCGAGCATGCACGCCGCGGCCCTGACGCGGCTGGCGATCAAGGGCGACCTCGAGCGGGCCCTGGAGCGCGGCGAGTTCGACGTCCTCTACCAGCCGATCGTCCGGCTCGGGACCCGCGAGCTCATGGGCGTCGAGGCCCTCGTCCGATGGCGCCACCCGGAGCGCGGCCTGATCCTGCCCGGCGAGTTCATCCCGGTGGCCGAGGAGACCGGCCAGATCATCCCGATCGGGCAGTGGATCATGGAGCGGGCCTGCCGCCAGGCTCGGCTCTGGGAGACCGTCCTCCCCGGCCGTCGCCTGGCGATGAGCGTCAACGTCTCGGGCCGGCAGGTCGCCGAGCCGGACTTCGTCGCGACGGTCTCGGAGATCCTGCGCGACTCCGGCCTCGACCCGGAGCGCCTGATCCTCGAGTTCACCGAGGGCATCCTGATGCGCGACACCGAGCTGACGACGACGACGATGGACGATCTCAAGGCTCTCGGCGTGCGGCTCGCGATCGACGATTTCGGGACGGGCTTCTCTGCCCTGAACTACCTGCGCTCGTTCCCGATCGACGTCCTGAAGATCGATGGGTCGTTCGTGGCGAGCATGTCGGCCGGGCCCGACCAACGGGCCGTGGTCCGGGCGATCCTCCGCCTCGGCGAGACGCTGCATCTCCAGACGATCGCCGAGGGCATCGAGGACGCCGGCCAGCTGGCCGACCTGCGGGCCCTGGGCGCGACGCTCGGGCAGGGCTACTTCTTCGCGCGAGCCCTCAACGCCGACGAGATCTCGGTGATGCTGGCGACCGAGGAGGCCCGCCCGCCTCGGCTCGCGGACCGCTTCGTCGCCTAAGGGCGGGGCCCGCTCGGCTCAGCGCACGGGGTGGGCGACCTTGTCGTCCTTCGAGACCTCGACGCGGTGCCTGTGGGCCGCGGCGACGATCTTCCGGCGGGCTGATTCCTTCTTCGACGGGCTCTCGAAGTCGGTCTGGTTCCAGCGGGCCATCGCGTTGCGGACATGGCTCTCGTCGTTGATCGGGAGGTGGCCCTCGCCGTCCTTGTCGACGTAGGCGTACTGGCTTCGGCGGAGCTTGTCGCGATCCCTGGCATCGAGCTCGGCCATGGCTTCCTCCTTCTGGGCGGTGGGCTTGTCAGCGCTCGTCGGGGCGGTGGCTCGCCGGGAGACCGGCATCGCGCGCGGCATCGCCCGAGTCTCGCCACGGCGGGCTGACAGGTCGGTCAGCCGCGCCCGCGGTGGCGTGTCGGCTACGTGGCAGCCGGCAGCGGTCCCTTTGCGCGGGCCAGCTCGGCGGGGTCGCCGTCTCGCGTCATGCGCACGTGCCAGGCGCGGTCATCGATCCAGGTCCGGATCGCCACCTCGTCGCCCGGTGCCGCCGACGCCCGGTACTCCACCCGGCAGCCGCGCGGCAGATCGCTGGTGGCGCTCGTGAGCCCGGCCGAGGCGAGTGCCTCCTCGAGCCAGTCGACGTAGACGGCGTTGTTGACGTGGCCCATCGGGTCGAGGTCGGCCGGGCGGACGCGGAGCTCCAGCCCGTGCACATCGGGCGGCGGCTCCGGCTGCTCCACGCGGGCGATGTCGCCGGGCAGCTCCGGGTTCGAGAACGACAGGCCGAAGTCGGGCGGGATCCGCACGAGGCGGCCGCGATCGTCGAGGATGACCCAGTCGGTGGTCACGATCGCGGCGAGGGTGCCGTCCGCGAGCCGGCACTCCCCGAGGCGACGGGCCCAGATCCGGCGATGGCCGACGACCGCCGTCGAGACGCGCAGCGTCCGGCCCATCGGGATCGGCGCGAGGACCTCGAGGTCGACGGCCCGGACGACCCACCAGCGACCCCGCTCCGTGTACCAGCGCCGGTCGAACCCGAGGAACTCGGAGTGCCGCCAGGCGACGTCCTGGGCGTACCGGAGGAGTGCTGATGTGCGGATCCGGCCGTCCGGCCCGGCCTCGTCGAACCGGACGCGGTAGCCGGCGACGTAGCCGTTGTCGATGCCCTCGACCGGTCGGTCGGGGCCGCCGGTCAACCCCGGGTCGAGCTCGGTCGGGGTCTCCTCGCCGGGAGCGTCGGGTTCGGGCCAGCCGACGGGGTCGAGCATCGGCCGCAGCCTAGCGCGGGCTGCCCGGGAGCCAGCCGCCGAGCGTCGGCGGGAGCGGAGCTAGGCGGTTCGGGCGGGCGCGAGCCGGGCGAGCAGGAGCGCGACGCGGCGCTGGGAGCGCGGGCGGTCGCGACCGGCGAGAACCCGCTCCGCGTGGATGCGCAGGCCGCGGAGGCGGCGGGCCGCACCCTCGGTCCACGCGCCCGAGTAGATGTGAATCGCGTCCGTGCGGACGAGCGCCGCCTCCGCCCGAAGGTCGTGGGCTTCGAGGCTCGCCACGCGGTCGAGGACCTGCCGGTAGAGTTCCGGCAGCGATTCGGCGAGGAGCGGTTCGTCCATTCGAGCGGAGCATCCGGGATCGGCTCCCGGCCCGGAATAGGCCGCATGTCCCGGGTCCCGCCGCCGTTCGGGTCAGTCAGGAGGGCGGAGGCGTCGTGGATCTCGGGATCGAAGGCCGGCGGGCGCTCGTCGGCGGGGCATCGAGCGGCATCGGGCGGGCGGTGGCGCTCGCCCTGGCGGCGGAAGGCTGCCGGCTCGCGCTCTGGTCACGCTCGCGGGAGCGGCTCGAGCCCGTCGCCGAGGAGCTCGAGCGTCACCACGGCCGGTCGGTCACGGTCCTGACGGCCGACGCGCTCGATCCCGAGGCTGCGGCCAACCTGGCGGCCGGGGCGACCGCCGCGCTGGGCGGCGTCGACATCCTCGTCCTGAACGCCGGCGGACCGCCGCCGGTCGATCCGGCGGGGACGGACCCGGAGGCCTGGGCTCGGGCCTTCCAGTTGCTCGCCACGACGCCCATCGACCTAGCGACGCGGCTCCTGCCGGCCATGCGCGAGGCGCGGTGGGGCCGGATCGTCGCGATCCTGTCGTCGACCGTCCGCCAGCCGATCCCCGAGCTCGCCTACTCGAACGCCGGCCGATCCGGGTTGATGGCCTGGCTGAAGACGGTCTCGCGGGCCGTGGCGGCCGACGGCGTCACGGTCAACGGCGTCCTGCCGGGCCGGCACGATACGCCGCGGATCGAGCAGCTCGACGAGGCCGCCTCGGCTCGGACGGGCCGGACGCGCGACGAGATCCGGGCCGCCCACATCGCCAGCATCCCGATGGGTCGCTACGGCACCGCGGAGGAGGTCGCGAGCCTCGTGACGTACCTCGCCTCGGAGCCGGCGCGCTACCAGACCGGGACGTTCACCGCCGTCGACGGCGGCATGCTGCCAGGCCTGCCATAAGCTGCTGACCCATGGCGCTCAGTCGCCCCGGTGCCAGCCGGAGCGGACCTCGAAGCCGGTGAAGGCGCCGACCGCGTCCGACCAGGTCTCATCGACCCGGCTGACGCTCGCGCCGGAGGGACCGTCCCGGAGCGCGAGCAGCCATGCCCGGAGCGACGGCTCGTCACCCTCGCCGACCACCCGGACCGTCCCGTCCGGCTCGTTCGCGACCCAGCCGTCGATGCCGTGGCGGGCGGCCTCGCGGGCCGCGTGATACCGGAAGCCGACGCCCTGGACGCGGCCATGGACCACCGCCTCGAGCCGGCGGGTCACCTGGTCAGGCGCCCCAGGCGAGGGCCAGGCCATCGAGGACGAGCTCGGGGCTGACGTTGCCCTCGAGCCGCTCGCCGGCGACGTCGAGCGCCCGCAGCTGCGACCCGGCGCGCTCGGGGGTGAGCCACGCTCGGGCCGCCTCCAGGTCCTCGAGCAGCTCGGGCTCGCGGATCCGCCCCGGCGCCCGGAGACCGACCAGGGCCGCGTCACGGACGACGTCGCGCCAGACGGCGATCAGGGCCAGCGCCGCGGCCCGGCGCTCCGCGGCCGGGGCCCGGGTCGCAGTCGCGGTCGCGTTCGATTCGGCGTCAGGCGCCGCCGCGTCATTGCCCGGATCAGCCGGCGCCGCGGCGCTGGATCGGCCGCGCCCAGCGGTGGCCGGTCGGTCCGGCTGCATCGCCCGGACGAGCTCCGCCGCCCGGGTGGCCAGGTCGCGGACGCCGGTGAGGCGCCCGGTCCGCGTCGCGTCCAACAGATCGAGGAGGGTTCGGGCGATCTCGTCGCGCAGCCGGACCGCATCGGGGGCCACGGAGAGGGCCATGGCCGCGCCGGGACGCCCACCGCTGAGCCGCCCCAGCCTGGCGGCCATCGGCGCGTCCGCGACGCCCGCCTCCACGAGGATCTCCTCGATCGCCCGTGTAGGGACGGGCCCGAGGCGGATCCGGACGCAGCGCGAGCGGATCGTCGGGAGCAGGCGTTCGTCGTCCTCGGCGCAGAGCAGGAGGACGGTCCCGGCCGGCGGTTCCTCGAGCGTCTTCAGGAGAGCTGACTGGGCATCCTCGGTCATTCGTTCGGCCGCCTCGACGATCGCCACCCGCGCGCCACCCTCGACCGGCATGAGGGCCAGCTCGCCGATCAGGTCGCGGACGCCGCGCTGGTCACCGCCTCCGATCGGGATGATGGCGCCCGGCCCCACCGGCGCGAGCCGGTGGAGGTCCGGGTGGTTGCCGTGCTCGAGCGCCCGACAGGCGCGGCACGACCGGCACGGCCGGATCGCGCGATCCGGGTTGGCGCACAGCAGCCCCGCCGCGAGGTCGAGCGCGAGCGTCGTCTTGCCGACGCCCGTCGGCCCGGCGAGCAGCAGGGCATGCGGGACGCCGGCCGCGAGCATCGCCGCGACGGCTTCCGTCGCGGCCGGCTGGCCCCGGGTCAGGAACCCGCGCACGGCCGTCGGTGCGCGCCGGCGGTCAGGCCGGCGTGTCGGCCGTGCCCGCGGCCTTTCGGGCCCGGCGCTTCGGCGCAGCCGGCTTGGCGAGCGGCTCGCCGGGCGCCTCGGCGCCGGTGCCGGCGTCGGCCGCCTTCGCGGCCTTCGTCGTCCGCGCGGAGGCGCGCCTGGCCGGTGCCTTCGCCGCGGCCTTCGGGGCCTTCGCCTTCGCCGGCGCCTCGAACGGCGTCGACTCCGGATCGCCGCCCTCCGGCATGGCCTCGTCCGCGACGGCCGTCGACGCTACCGGGCGTCGGGTGGCCGTCCGGCGAGCCGGCCGCTTCGGCGCGGTCGATTCGGACTCGCCGGGCTCGCTCGCCGGGGCGGTTGCGATGGCCTCCCCGCTCTGGCGCGGCGCCGCGGACGGCGCTCGCCGCGGTGCCCGGTCCGCGTCACGCGACGCGCCCTGGCGGCCACCCGAGCCCATCTGGGCCCGGAGCATGGCCTCGATCTCCGGCGGGACCTCGCTCCAGGGCTCGTCGCTCGAGCCGGATCGAGGTGCCGGTCGGGGCTCGGGGCGGAAGCCGCCCCGGTCGCCACGGTCACGGTCGGGCCGATCCAGCCGGTTCGGGCCACCGCCATTCCGGCGCGGGCCGCTCTCGACGAACCGGCTCACCTGGGCACCGCGCCCGCCCCCGAAGCGCTCGCGATCCATGGCCGCTGCGTAGGCACCGCCGCGACCGCGACCGCCACCACTCCGGCCCCGGCCGGCGTCGCGCTGGCGGCGCTCGGCGATGAGGTACTCCGGGATCGGCGGCTCATCGAGGTCCTCGTCGTCCTCGGCGAACGGCTCGGTCGGGCGGCTCGCGGCGGCAGCCCCGCTCTGGGCGGGGACGCCGATCTGCGAATCCCAGACCGAGCCGAACGTCGAGTTCGCCGCTCGCCTTGCGGGCGGCGGGGCCTCGAACTCGTCCTCGTCGACATCGACCTCGGGCCGATCTGGCGCACCCTCGAGGAAGCCCTCCTCGCGACGGCCCCGTCCGCGACCGCGCCCGCCACGGCGGCGCCGGCGACGACGGGCAGCCTCACCGCCCTCGGCGCTCTCGGCGCCCTCGTCGGCATCGGCCGGCGCCTCGGACGCGACGGCCTCGTCGTCGGGCTCGGCCGCCGGGCTGCCGTTGGACGCGGCGGCGACCCGCGACAGCTTCTCGCCCGGGAGGGCGAGCAGCTGTCCATCCGCGGCGACCGGCGCCTCGGCGGCAGCCGTCGAGCGACGGCTGCGCCCCGATGTGGCGGTGACGGCCTCGCCGCTGCGGGACCGGCCCCGACCGCGACCGCGGCGGCTCTCGCCGGTGCCCTCGGACTGCTTGTCCGGGACCTCAGTCATCGACAGGTCCTCCTCGTCGTCGGCGACGCGCCGACCCGACCTCGAGGAGCCCTTCTCGACCTTCGCGATCTGGGTGATGTCCGTGAAGATGTCGGCCACGTCGATCAGGTCCGACGACGTGTTGCCGCGGAAGCTCACGACCTCGACCCGGACGCCCATCTCCTGGACGGCCCGGATCGCCGGGGCGAAGTCCCCATCGCCCGACACGACGATCGCGATGTCGAGGTTCCGGGCGGTCTTCATCATGTCCACGACGAGCTCGATGTCGAGGTTGGCCTTGACCTTGCCGTCGCCGTACTTCCGGATGTCCTTGCTGACGACCTTGTAGCCGTGCCGTCGCAGGAAGTCATGGAAGTTGCGCTGGTTCTCGTTCTCCGGATCGAGGCCCGTGTACGCGTACGCGCGCACGAGATCGCGACCCGCGCTGCTCGCCTTGAGGAGCGTGACGTAGTCGATGTCCACGCCGGCCGCCTTGGCCGCGTAGAAGATGTTCGCCACGTCCACGAAGACGGCGACGTTCTTGCTCACCTGTACTCCTATTCGCTGCGGCGCCCGTCCGGGTCTCGCCCGGCGGCCGCCGCGGTCATCGCGCGCCGACCGTGCGGCCGACGGCGCGTCCGATTCGAGGACCCTGTGGTTCGAACCCCAGGCGTTCCCAGCGGGTCCGCTCCGTGGGATCGTCCGGCTGCGTGGCCTCGACCGAGGCGCAGCCCTTGTTGGCGGCCGATCGGAGCGCTTCCTCGACGAGGGATTCGGTCACCTCGTCGGGGTCGGCCGTCGGGTCGACGACCAGCAGGTCGATCGTCCCGACGAAGCCGCCGGTCGCGACCGACGGGCGGATCGCAAGGACCGCTCCGCCGATGAGCTCACGCCGCCGCTCGGCCACGAGGACGGTGGCGTGGGGCAGGAACACCAGCTGGCGCAGGATGTCCGCGGCCGCCGGCTGACCGGGCACACGACCGCCCAGCCGATCGCCGCTCAGGGCGACGAATCGGTCGACGTCGGTGATCCGAGCCGCTCGGACGCTGTACTCCACGCGCCGGTGTATCCCTCGTTGCGGGTAAGCGCCGACCGACTGGACCATCCGACCTTGGGTCGACCGTCGCCGGGTTCGCCGTCCGCGCGGGGGCGAGCGTGAAACGCTCCTGAAACCATCCCGGGCGGCGAACGACCGGTGTTGCAATCGGTGCGCCGGTCCCTATCATACGTCATCGCTTCGGCGGGCAACCTGCGCGCCGCCCGAAGCCGTCCAGCGAGTCGCCGCCGCTCCGCACCTTCCGTCCAACGTCCGACCGAGATCGTCCACGATCGAGATGGTCGGCTCCCAGCGACGGGGCGGGCGTCGGAGGCGAACCGGGGATGGCCATCGGGTGAGGCAGGGGGCTCGACCGGGAACGTCCGCACCGGCGGACGTCAGCAAGTGGAGGAGTCGTACATGAAGCTCGCCAAGATTGGCGTGCTCGGCGTCAGTGCCGTGATGATCTTCGCGGCCTGCTCGAGCACTCCTGGCGCATCCGGCGGTGGCGGCGGCAGCGGGACGATCACCATCGGCACCGAGCTCCCGATGAGCGGCGGTGAGACGGCCAACGGCGTTCCGACGGCCAACGGTGTGATCCTCGCCGTCCAGCAGGCCAACGCGGCCAACGCGATCCCCGGCTACACCATCAAGGTGAACAGCCAGGATGACGCCCTCAACGGCGTCCATGACCCGGCGACGGGTGGCAAGAACATGACCACCCTCGTCAACGACCCGACGGTCGTCGGCGTCGTCGGCCCGTTCAACTCGGGCGTGGCCCAGGTCGAGATCCCGATCAGCAACGCCGCGGGTCTCCTGCAGTGCAGCCCGGCCAACACGAACACCGGCCTGACCTACCCGCCGACCGCGCTGACCTACCGGACCACGAACCCCGGCAAGGTCAACTACGTTCGCCTCGCCGCCCCGGACAGCATCCAGGGCCCGGCCGGCGCGGACTACGTCTACAACGACCTCGGCGCCCATTCGGTCTACATCCTCGACGACACCGAGACCTTCGGCGTCGGCGTCGGTGACTCGTTCCAGGCCGAGTTCACGAAGGACGGCGGCACCGTCGTCAAGCGTGACAGCGCCCCCAAGTCGACCACTGACTACACCCCGCTCTTCACCGCCGTCGCGGCGATGAAGCCGGCGGCCGTGTATCTGGCCGGCACCACCCCGACCGGCATGGGCCTCGCCCTCAAGCAGGGCCGGACGGTCAGCGGCTTCGAGACCATCCCGTTCATGGGTCCTGATGGCGTGGCCGACCTCGGCGGCGCCGACACCCAGGGCTCCACGATCAACATCGCCGGCGCGGCTGCGGCCAACGTCTACGGGACCGTCGCGGGCATCCACGACATCCCCGACGCGGCCAAGTTCGCCTCGGACTACAAGACGGCCTTCAACGCCGACCCCGGTGCCTACAGCGCGATCGCCTACGCCTGCGCGCAGGTGATCATCGCCGGCGCCAAGGCCGCGATCGCCGCCGGCAAGACGGCCAATGCGGACATCCGCGAGTACATCCGCGCCAACACGGTTGCCCCCGGCAACAAGTTCACCACGATCATCGGCGATGTCTCGTTCGATGCGAACGGCGACACGACCGCCCCGTACATGTCGTTCTACAAGGTCGACATGACCGCCAACAGCGGCAAGGGCGGCTGGGTCTGGGTGAAGCAGCAAGCCTTCACCGATCCGAACGCCAACGCGACGCCAGCCGCGTCCTAAGACCGGCACAAGCAGCGCAGAGGCCGGGGAGCACCGCTCCCCGGCCTCTGCGTTAACCCACCGGAATTCCGACGATCGGAGCGAGGATGGCGACCCTCAGTCCTCGAGCCCAGTCTCTGCGGACCGCGACGATCATCGCCGTCGCGCTCGTCGTCGCCTTGCTCGTGCTCGGCGTGGCCCAGTTCATCAACGCCATGACGCTGGGCGCGATCTATGCCCTCATCGCCCTCGGCTACACGATGGTCTACGGGATCATCGAGCTCATCAACTTCGCCCACGGCGACGTCTTCATGGTCGCCTCGTTCGCGTCCCTGTGGGTCCTCACGACGCCACTCGGGATCGCCGACAAGCCGATCGACGACCCGATCCGGCTGACCCTCGTCCTGGCCGCCGTGATCATCCCCGTGATGCTGTTCATGGGCCTCGTCGGCGTCGTCATCGAGCGGTTCGCCTACCGGCCCCTGCGGCACGCCCCGCGGCTGGCGCCGCTGATCACGGCGATCGGCGTCTCGTTCATCCTCCAGAACATCATCCAGGCCGCCTTCGGCCCCTCGCCGCACCCGACGCCCCAGATCTTCCCTCGGTTCGACGTGCTGTCCGTTGGCGACTTCAGCCTGTTCGGGCTCAACGTCCAGGGCGGCGTCCTCCGCGGCCTGAACCTCTCGATGGTCGTCGTGGCGATCGGCTTGATGGTCATCCTCCAGGCGTTCGTCGGCCGGACGCGCCTCGGGCGGGCGATGCGGAGCACCGCCCAGGACCGTGAGGCCGCCGCCCTGATGGGCGTGGACATCAACCAGACGATCGCGATCACGTTCTTCATCGCGGCAGCCCTGGCCGGCGCGGGTGGCGTGATCTACGGCCTGTACTTCGGCAGCATCCAGTTCAACCTCGGGTTCTACACGGGCCTCAAGGCGTTCACGGCGGCCGTCCTCGGCGGCATCGGCAACACGGTCGGAGCCGCGGTCGGCGGCTTCATGATCGCCTTCATCGAGGTCGCCGCCGCGCAGCTCGGCTACAACCGCTGGTCCGAGGTCGCGGTCTTCGTCGTCCTGATCCTCGTCCTCGTCTTCCGGCCGAGCGGCCTCTTCGGCCAGGCCCTGGGGGAGCGGGCGTGACCGCGGCTGCGGCCGCGAAGGGCGGGCCCGGCGTCCGGTCGCGGATCGTCGGCTACAGCGACGCCCACCGCTCGATCACGCTGCTCGTCATCTGGCTGCTGATCGGGATCGGCCTGCCGCTGATCGTCCTCGTCCCGCCGCTCAGCACCTTCCAGCCCCAGATCGTCTGGGTCGACGGCTTCGCGCTGTCAGGCATCTACATCCTGCTGGCCCTCGGGCTCAACATCGTGGTCGGCTTCGCCGGGCTGCTCGACCTCGGCTACGCCGCCTTCTTCGCCATCGGCTCGTACACGTTCGCGTTCGCCGCGTCGCCCCAGGCGATCACCCACCTGAACATCCCCTTCTGGCCGATGCTGATCGTGGGAGCCCTGGTCGCCGCCCTCTTCGGCACGCTCCTCGGCGCACCTACCCTGCGCCTCCGCGGCGACTACCTGGCGATCGTGACGCTCGGCTTCGGCGAGATCGTCCCGGCAATCTTCCTGAATGCCGACGCCTACACCCGGGGCACGAACGGCATGGGCGGCATCGCCCAGCCGCAGCTCCCGTGCGTCGGCAACGTCTGCATCACCTTCGGGTTCACGAACCCGTTCCCGTTCTACGCGACGATGATCGTGATCCTGGCCATCGTGATGATCTTCATCGGGCGCCTCCAGGGCTCGCGCATCGGCCGGGCATGGATGGCGATCCGCGAGGACGAGCTGGCGGCGGCGAGCAGCGGCATCAACACCGTGACGACGAAGCTGCTGGCCTTCGCGATGGGCGCCTCGACCGCCGGGTTCGCCGGCGTCTTCAGCGCCTCGAAGCTCGGCAACGTCGACCCGAACCAGTTCCTGTTCGTGGTCTCGTTCACGGTCCTGGCGATGGTCGTGCTCGGGGGCATGGGCAACAGCTGGGGCGTGGTCATCGGGGCGTTCGTCCTGTACACGATCCAGGCCGTCCTGCTGAAGGAGCTCAACCAGTTCTTCCAGGGCCAGCACATCCCGATCCTCGAGAACATCGACTTCGTCCAGTACCAGTTCCTGCTGTACGGCATCGCCCTCGTCGGGATGATGCTGGTCAGGCCCGAGGGGCTGTTCCCGAACACCCGGAGACGGCGTGAGCTGCATGCCGAGGTCGCGGAGGAGACGGCCTCGGCGCCGCCCACGACGGAGCTCGGCGAGTGACGGCCACGGCGGTCCCGGCCGCGACCGGCGGCCCGGGCGCGGCCGGCGATCTCATCCTCGACGCCCGGGCCGTCACGAAGGCCTTCGGCGGTCTGATCGCCGTGCGCAGCGTCGATCTCGAGATCCCGCGCGGCTCGATCATCAGCATCATCGGGCCGAACGGGGCCGGGAAGACGACGTTCTTCAACGTCATCGTCGGGATCCTCGAGCCGACCGGTGGCAGCGTCCGGATCGCCGGGCGGCGGATGATCGGCCGACCGGCCCGGGCGTGGATCGAGCCGATCATCTGGTTCGCCCCGGCCGTCGTCGTGGCGGTGCTGGCGACCCTCCTCGGCCTGATCGCGGCCGGCCTGGTCATCGCCGGCTACACGCTGGCGATGCTGGCCCTGGCGGCGATGCTCCTCGCGGCGATCATGCGTCCGCGCTGGTACATCCGCGTCCTCGACCGCGTCGGCGTGTTCCGGAGCGCGCGTCCCAATGACATGGTCGCGGTCGGCATCGGCCGGACCTTCCAGAACATCCGCCTCTTCCAAAACATGACGGCCCGCGAGAACGTGCTCGTCGGGATGCACATCCGCCTGAGGTCCAGCCTGGTCGACGCGTTCCTGAGCACGAGCCGCAGTCACGCCGAGGAGGCGAAGGCCGCGGCTCGCGCGGACGAGCTCCTGGCGCTCGTGGGACTGAAGGGCCGGGGCGATGCATTGGCCAAGAACCTGCCGTACGGCGACCAGCGGCGCCTCGAGATCGCCCGGGCCCTCGGCTCCGAGCCGAGCCTCCTGCTGCTCGACGAGCCGACCTCGGGCATGAACCCGGCCGAGACCGTCCAGATGACCGGGCTGATCCGGCGGCTCAAGTCCGAGCTCGGGATCTCGGTCCTGCTCATCGAGCACCACATGCAGGTGGTGATGGGCATCAGCGACCGGATCACGGTCCTCGACCACGGCGAGCGGATCGCCGAGGGCACGCCGGAAGAGATCCGGCGCGACCCGAAGGTCATCGAGGCCTATCTCGGGAAGCCGGCCGAGGGATGACCGGACCCGCGGCCGCGACGACCAACGGCGGCACCGGCGCCATGCCTGCGGCATCGGGCGTCGGCGACGACGTCCTCCTCGATCTTCGCGAGGTCCACACCTACTACGGCCGGATCCATGCCCTCCAGGGCGTGTCGCTGGAGGTCCGGCGAGGCGAGATCGTCACGCTCATCGGGTCGAATGGCGCCGGCAAGACGACGACCCTGAAGACGATCTCGGGGATCCTCCACCCGCGCGAGGGCTCGGTCTGGTTCGCGGGCCAGGACATCACGAAATCCCCCGCCCACGAGCTCGTCCGGGCCGGGATCGGCCACGCTCCCGAGGGCCGGCGGATCTTCTCCCGCCTGTCGGTCCTCGAGAACCTCCAGATGGGCGCCTTCACCCGCAAGCCGTCCGAGGCCAAGGTCGACATGGAGCGGGTCTTCGAGCTGTTCCCGCGGCTCAAGGAGCGGATCGGCCAGCGCGGCGGATCGCTGTCGGGCGGCGAGCAGCAGATGCTCGCGATCGGCCGGGCGCTCATGGCGCGGCCACGGGTCCTCCTCCTCGACGAGCCGTCGCTCGGCCTCGCCCCGATCCTCGTCCAGCAGATCTTCTCGATCATCCAGGAGATCAACGCCGCCGGGACGACGATCCTCCTCGTCGAGCAGAACGCCCTCCAGGCCCTGAACGTCGCCCACCGCGGCTACGTCCTGCAGACCGGCCGGGTGATCCTGGCCGACACGGCCAAGAACCTCGCCGCGAACGAGGACGTCCGCCGCGCCTACCTCGGCGAGATCTGAGGGCCGCCGGACAGGCCCTTCGGTGGACGAGCGGCCGGTCGGCACGGTTCGGGTATCCGGGCCGCGGCGCGGCGCGCGGCGCCCCACGCTCATCGCGATCGGGCTGATCGCCTTCGTGGCCCTCGCGATCATCAAGCCCTGGGCAGCGCTCGGGCCGGCTTCGGCCCCAGCCCTGGCATCGGAGGCCCCCGCAGCCTCGGCGGTGGCTCTGGCGTCGCCGACCGCGCCGCCGACGCCGGGCCTGCCACCGGACCCGAACGGGATGACCTGCCTAACGGACCGCGCCACGCAGGTGCTGACGCTGCAGCGCGACAGCCGCGGTGAGGTGCGCAGCTGGATCGTCGTCCCGCAGGCCACCTTCGACCCCGCCGATCCGCGAACGCCGCCGATCCCGCTCTACTCATTGCACTTCATCGGCCTCGGGATCTGCGCCGGGCAGATCGGGCCGACGGATCCGACGATCGAGCTCGCGCCCGGCGCCGCCGAGGTGTGGCGGGCGACGATCGTCGACGTCGTGGCCGTCCACGCCGTCGGCTCCGGGGCGACGAGCGAGGACCTCGGCGCGCCCCAGGCGATCACGACCCGCCTCGACTCGGCCAGCTCGGCCATCCTCTATGGCCCGCCGCTCGGCGCCGTGCCGATCCCGTCGGGCGCCCCGGCAACGGACAACATCTGGGCGCCGGGGACGTACCTCCTCGGCTATCGCTTCACGACCGACCAGCCAACCGTCATCCGCTGGCTTCGCGTGGTGGTCGTGCCGACCCTCGGCGAGACCTGAGCGCGAGACCCTAGCGGAGGCGCGGCTCCCGCAGCATCTCGAAGATCGCCCGGCCGAGCATCACCAGCCCGATCGCGCTGATCCACAGGCCCGGGACGCGGGTGAACGCGTCGGCCGGCGACGAGAAGAGGAACGCCCGCGAGAGGAACAGGTCGAGGATGCGGGCGAGCAGGCCGACGGCGCCCAGCCCCGCGAAGATCGCGTAGGCCGGCCAGCGATCGGCCGCCACCGGCCGCTCCGACGCGTACGGCAGGGTCACGAGCGCCAGCGTCGCGATGGCCGCGACGAAGACGAGGATGCCGTACGAGGCGAACGCATTGCCGCTCGTTACCGGCAGCCCGTCCCCGCCGCCGACGGTCCACCACGGCAGGACGCAGCCCACGATCGAAACCACGGCCCCGGCTGCCGCCAGGAGCCGCGTCCGCGGCAGGGTCCGGCGGTGCATCGTCACGGCTCGCCCGCGTAGACCTCGGGCTTGAGGACGCCGACGAACGGGAGGTTGCGGTAGAGGTCGCCGTAGTCGAGGCCGTAGCCGACGACGAACCGGTCCGGGATCGTGAAGCCGATGTAGTCGACGTCGATCTCGACGAGGCGGCGGGCCGGCTTGTCGAGCAGCGTCACGATCCGGAGGGACGCCGGGTTCTTGCCCTTGAGGTAGCGCACCAGGTAGTTGAGGGTCAGCCCGGTGTCGATGATGTCCTCGACGATCAGGACGTCCTCGCCCTCGATGCTCGACGAGAGGTCCTTGAGGATCCGGACGAGGCCGGTCGACTCGGTCGTCTGGCCGCCGTACGACGAGGTCTCCATCAGGTCGATCCGGAGCGGCACGTCGATGGCCCGCATGAGGTCGGCCATGAACAGCAGCGAGCCCTTGAGGACGCTGACGAGCGTGAGCGACTGGCCGACCGAGTCGGCGCTGATCTGGCGGCCGAGCTCGACGACCCGGGCCTGGATCTGGTCCTCCGTCAGGAGGACGTCGCCGACATTCGCGCGGAGGTCGACGGTCGCGGCGGGCATCACGAGACGAGGTGCTCGGCGGCCGCCGGCCGACGGCGACGCCGGACCGGCGACGATCCGGGCCCGGTGCCCGGCGCGGGAGCGATCGTCGGCGCCTCAGCCGGCTCGAGGGCGGTCGGTGTCCGCTCCCCGACCTCGATGCCCGCAGCGGGCTCGGCCCGCTCCGGGACGACCTGCCCGGACGTGCCAGAGAGGGACTCGACGAGGCCGATCCGGCCGTACTTGAGGAGCATCTGCCGGAAGTCCCGGGCGTAGAACAGCTTGATGCGGATGTCCGGGTACAGCTCGCGCAGGCGACGCAGCTTGCGGTTCTTCTTTCGGACGAGGCGCTGCTTGAGCGTCGTCATCTCGAGGAACATGTCGAGGTCGGGCAGGTAGAAGTCCGGCGAGAAGCTCTCGATCACGGTGCCGTCAAGGCTCCAGAGGATCGGGAACGTCACCGGCTCGTACTGCCAGCGGACCGCGTAGAAGTCGAGGATCCGGGCCATCTCGGCCTCGGAGGCGTGGGCGAAGGCAGCAGGCTCCCGCTCGGGAGGGGATGCGGGACGCGGGTCGGTCACCGGGCCAGAGTCTCGAGGTCGCCCTGCCAGCGGGCCAGGAACTCGTGCATGTCGAGCACGTCGTCGGTGGTGATGGCCGGGTCGTGGGGCCGGGGCGCGTCGGCGAGGCCGGACTCCGCCTGGGCCAGCCCGAGCGTCGTGCTGCGGCACGCCGGGCAGTCGATGCGGAGGAACGCAACGTCCTCACGCGATGCCAGCAACCGGATGTTGCCGGAGGGGACGGGCTCCTCGCAGACGGTGCAGGTGACCCCGTCCGGGAGCGCGCGGAGGTGATCCAGCGGATCCATCCGGGGTGAGTGTAGCCGTTCGCCCGATCGGCCGAGCGCCTTGCCCAGGATACCCCTGGGGAGTATCATGTCGGCGTGACCATCCCCCGCGAGCCCACGACCACACCGCCCGAGGCCGACACCTTCCGCCACGCATACACCCGCGACAAGGCCCAGCTGGTCCGTCGTCTGGCGCGGATCGAGGGCCAGGTCCGAGGCATCGCCCGCATGATCGAGCGGGAGGAGTACTGCGTGGACATCCTGCAGCAGACCTCCGCGCTGCGAGCGGCTGTCGACTCCCTGGCGATCCTCGTCCTCGAGGACCACGTCCAGGGCTGCGTCCGGACCGCGGCCGAGCAGGGCGATGCCGAGCGTTACGTCGACGAGGTCGTCGACGTCGTCCGGCGGACGCTCGGCAGGCCGGTCCGCAGTGGCGCGAGGAGCTGATCGACCGCCACGCGTCCACCTCGAGCCGAGGCCCTGAGACCCTTTTCCACGATCTCCCGGCCGTCCTCCACTCTCGTGGATAACCTGGTTGACGGTCCGTTGACGCGGGAGCAACATCCGGCATCCGCACCGGGAACACCGGAGGGGAACGTGCCTCGCGAGGGGTCCGGGGAAACCCGACCGCGAACCGACCGAGTCGCGTCAGACCGAAGGCCCAGGGCGCACCTGAACGACCACGCCGGGGGCGGCCTCCCGGCGGCTGGCTCCGCTGGATGGAGCCCAGGCCGCCGCCGAGCACCGCTCCCGACGCGAGTCGATGGCCTCCCCCAACTCCCACCGTCGTTCGACCACGCGCTCGCGGACGGGCTCGCCGAGCTCCGCGCCTCCGGCGCCGCGGTGAACCTCTCGGTCGTGGCGCGGGAGGCGATTTCCCTTCAGGTGCGACTCCTGATCGCCTGGAACGACGCGATCAACCTCACCTCGATCGCGGACCCGGATCGGATCGCGACCCTCCACGTCATCGACAGCCTCACCGGTCTGCCGCTCCTGGCCGCCCAGGCGGCGCGGCAGGGCGGGCCGCTGCGGATCCTCGACATCGGCAGCGGCGCCGGGTATCCCGGCCTCGTCCTCGCGGCGGCCGTCTCCGAGGCACAGGTCACGCTCGTCGAGTCGGTCGCGAAGAAGGCTCGCTTCCTCGAGGCGGCGGCCGCGGCCACCGGTCTTGCCGACCGCGTGACCGTCGTCGCCGATCGCATCGAGGCCCTCGCGCCGCGGGTCCGGTCCGGCGCCACGCCGCCATTCGACGTCGTGACGGCCCGCGCCGTCGGTTCCCTGGCGAACCTCGTCGAGCTCGCCTTCCCCGTGCTCCGGGTCGGAGGCGAGCTCATCGCCTGGAAGCGCGGCGACGTCGCGGCCGAGGTGGCCGCCGCCGAGCTCGCCGTGACGTCGCTCGGTGGCGGGACGATCGACGTCTACGAGCCACGCGTGCCCGCCCTGCCGGGCCACGTCCTCGTGGTGTGCCGCAAGGCGGGCGCGACCTCGGCCGCCTACCCGCGCGACCCCGCCCGACGGCGCAGCCATCCCTGGGGAGCGACGAAGGGCTAGGCTCGGCCGCCATGCGGATCGCGGTCCTGTCGGACGTCCATTCGAACCTCGTGGCCCTCGACGCCGTGCTGTCGGCGGTCGGCGACGTGGACGCCGTCTGGCAGCTCGGCGACGTCGTCGGCTATGGGCCCGAGCCGGACGGCGTGATCGCCCGCCTCCGGGAGGTCGGCGCGGTCGGCGTCCGTGGCAACCACGATGCGGCGGCCTGCGGCGGCTCGGAGATCGAGTGGTTCAACCCCGACGCCCGGCGGGCGATGGAGTGGACCCGGGCGACGATCTCGAAGGCCTCGATCGAGTGGCTCGAGTCCCTACCTGACGAGGCGGTCCTCGAGGGCTGGCAGCTCGTCCACGGCAGCCCCCGCGAGCCGCTCTGGGAGTACGTCACGTCGGTCCCGGTGGCCCGGGCGAACCTCGCCGCCCAGCGCCGCCCGGCCTGCCTCCACGGCCACACCCACATCCCCGCGGCGTTCGTCGAGCGGGATGGCCGGGTCGACGCGGTCGGGCCGCTCGACGGCTCGGAGCTGGAGCTCCGCGGCCGGAGGGCGTTGCTGAACCCCGGCAGCGTCGGCCAGCCCCGCGACGGCGACCCGCGTGCCAGCTACGCGATCCTCGATCCGGCCGAGGGCCGGATGCGCTGGCACCGGGTGGCGTACGACGTCGACGCCGTCCAGGCGGCCATGCGCTCGGCCGGTCTGCCGCCTCCGCTGGCCGCCCGCCTATCATTCGGCCTTTGAGGAGGCAGCCCAGCCACGGTGTCCGATCCCACTGGTTCACAGTTCCGCCGCGCGATCCTCGCGCTCGCGGGGGGTCCCGGCGATGGGCGGATCGTGCGGCTGGCGAGCGAGATCGGCCGGGCGACCCATGCCGAGCTCGTCGGCGTCCACGTCGTGGAGATCGAGTGGTCCCTGCCCCTCGACGCCGACATCGCGGGCCGCTCCGAGGAGGCCCAGCAGATCCTCGACCAGGCCGAGCTGACGGCCGAGCAGCTGAAGATGCGGCTCGAGCCGGTCCTGCTCCAGGCTCGCGAGGTCGGCGCCGCGCTCGTCGATGAGGCCACCGAGCGGGGCGCCGACGCCCTCATCGTGTCGCTCGGCTACCGGAAGCGCTTCGGGGGCGACTTCGCGATCGGCCGGACGATCCCGTATGTTCTGAAGCACGCGCCCTGTGCCGTCTGGGTGGTGCGCGAGCCGATGCCCGAGGAGCTGCAGTGAAGATCGTCATCGTCGGCTGCGGGCGTGTGGGCGCGGTGCTGGCCGAGCAATTCGACGCCGCCGGCCACGATGTCGTCGTCATCGACCTGTCGTCCCTGGCCTTCGACCGACTGTCGGGCGAGTTCCGCGGCCAGGCGATCCGCGGCGACGGCACGGACGAGGACACGCTCCGGCGGGCCGGGGCCAAGGGCGCGGACGTCTTCCTGGCGCTGACCGAGGGCGACAATCGGAACGTCATGGCCGCCCAGGTGGCGGCCGAGAGCCTCGAGATCGAGAAGGTGATCGCGAAGATCAACGACCCGGTCCGGGCGGCGGCCTACGCCGAGCTCGGGATCGCCACGGTCTGCCGGACGACGATGTTGTCCGACGCGATCTCGGCGTTCCTCGGGTTCGAGCAGAGCGGGATCCCGTCGATCATCGCGGCCGTGGGCCACCACCACGATCGGCCGGGCGGTGCGGCCACCGATGCCGCGGGTCGCGATCCCGGGCGGTTCGCGGCCCCGGCCGCGCAGCCGACCGGCCAGGGGAGGGCCTGAGCGATGTTCGTCCTCGTCGTGGGCGGCGGGAAGGTCGGCTACTACCTCACCAAGGAGCTCGTCGAGAGCGGCCACGAGGTCGTCCTCATGGAGAAGGACCGGACCCGGGCCAGCCAGATCGCCGACGAGGTCGGCTCGATCGTCGTCCCCCACGACGGCTGCGAGGGCAAGCACCTCGGCGAGGCTGGCGCGAACCGGGCGGACATCGTCGCGGCGGTGACCGGTGACGACGAGGACAACCTCGTCATCTGCCAGATGGCGAAGCACCACTTCGACGTGCCGCGGACGATCGCCCGGGTCAACAACCCGAAGAACGAGGCGCTGTTCCGGCACCTCGGCGTCGACGAGCTGATCAGCCCGACGCGGATGGTCCTGGGCTCGATCGAGCAGGACATCCCGGTCAACGAGCTGCTCCACCTCGGGGCGATCGACAGCGAGCTCGAGATCATCGAGGCCCACCTGCAGGCCGGCTCACCGGCCGTCGGGCGAACGCCGGGCGACCTGGCCGTGCCGGACGGCTGCTCGCTGTTCGCGGTCGTCCGCGACGGCGTCGCCCAGCCGCTGCGCGCCGACTCGATCCTGGCGGTCGGCGACAAGCTCATCGCGATCGGCCGGCCCGAGTGCGAGGAGCGCCTTCGGGACCAGCTCCTCGGGACGCCGCCCGAGGAGTAGTCGGACGCCGCCCGCCGGATCAGCTGCCGCCGGGCAGCGGCGGGATCGTGATCCCGGGCCCGGTCGTGGCGCCCGGCGACCCGGCACCCGGCCCGAGCAGGAACCACCACAGCAGGACCAGGATGATCACGAGGACGATCACGACGGCGATCGCCCCCGAGTTGTCGACGACTGGGCCGGGGGGCGGGCCGGCGGGCGGCGGATTGTTGACGAGGACTGGTCCGCTCATGCGGTCACCTCATCGAGCGCGAGTGATGGGCCACGCCATCGTCGCGGCGCCCGGCTCGCGGACGGACCGCACGGATCGCCCCGGGCCGTGTCAGGGACGTGCCGCCCGGCGATCGGTCGCAGCCCGAATTGCGAAATCCTCACACCCCGGACACTTGACAATGGCATTGTCAACTTTCTAGCATTCGGATGCCGATCCCAAAGGGACCGGGGCCGTGCTCGACGCACGGTCGAGCCACTTCCTCTTGAGAGAGGTGCGAGAGATGACGATCATCCGCCGTCCATCGCGCTTCGGCGACGTGATGACGCTGCGCCAGGCGATGGATCGATTCTTCGACGACGACTTCCGTCCGTTCACGTGGGCGGACAGCACGCGGGCCATGCCGGCGCTGCCGCTCGACGTGACGACCGACCCCGATGCTCTGACGGTCGAGGCGGCGCTCCCGGGCATGAAGCCCGAGGACGTCGAGATCACCGTCGAGAACGGGACGCTGACGATCAGCGGCAAGACCGCCGAGGAGCGGTCGAGCGACGAGGGCAGCCATCTCGTCCAGGAGATCCGCCGTGGCTCCTTTAGCCGATCGCTGACGCTGCCGCAGGGTCTGGAGCCCGACAAGGCGACAGCGACCTTCGAGCACGGCGTGCTCACCCTTCGGATCCCCAAGGCCGAGGAGGTCAAGCCCCGCCAGATCCGGATCTCGCCGGTGACCGAGGGCGAGAGCCCGTCCAACGGCCACCTCGCCAGCGGCGCGCCCGCCCAGCCGGCGAAGGCCTGACGGGTCCGAGATGACGTTCCGCCGGCCGGATCGAGACCCGGCCCGCCCCGTCTACGTGATCAGCGTCGCGGCCAGCATCGTGAGCGTGCACCCGCGAACGCTGCGCATCTACGAGGAGGCGGGTTTCATCTGTCCGGCGCGAACGCCAACGAACATTCGCCTCTACTCCGAGAACGACGTTCGCCGGGTCATGTGGATTCGCCACCTGACCCAGAACCTCGGGGTCAACCTCGCCGGCGTGCGAGTGCTGTTCGAGCTGGAGGAACGGCTCGGAACGCGAATCCTCGAACGTCTCTATTCCGAAGCCTCCGATGACGCGGCTGCGGCCGCCGCGGCGGACCAACCGCCCGCCGACGGCCGTCAGCCCGTCACCAGCCCCGAAGCCGAAGCCACACCCGCATAACCGCACCCAAGGAGAACCCGATGGCCAAGCGACCGTCCGCATCGGACGATCAGACCAAGCACCAGACCCAGGACCTGCCGCTCGTCGCCCTGCGCGAGACCGTGATCTTCCCGGAGATGATCGTCCCGCTCCAGGTCGGCCGGGACAAGAGCGTCGCGGCCGTGAACGCCGCGGTCGCCGGCGGGAGCCTCATCGCCCTCGTCACCCAGCGACAGGCCGACCAGGAGGACATCAACCAGGCCGGCGAGCTGTACGGCGTGGGCACCCTCGCGAAGATCGCCCAGGTCGTCCAGCTCCAGGACGGCACCGTCCGGGCCATCATCCAGGGCCAGACCCGGATCAAGGTCCACGGCTTCTCCCAGGTCGACCCGTACATCCGGGCGACGGTCGAGGAGCTGACGGACGGAACGTCGAACGAGGTCGAGGTCCAGGCGCTGATGCGCTCGGTCCAGGCCCAGATCGAGCAGTACGTCCAGGCGGGCGCTCCGGTGCCGCCGGAGGCGGCCGTCGCGGCCCGCAACATCACCGAGCCGGGCCTCCTCGCGGACATGACCGCGTACAGCCCGGACATGACCACCGAGCAACGCCAGGAGCTCCTGGAGACCGTCGACGTGGCCGAACGCCTGAAGCTCGCTGCGAGCTTCCTCGCCCACCAGATCGAGGTCCACGAGCTCAAGGGCCGGATCCAGTCCGAGGTCAAGTCCGAGATGGACAAGACCCAGCGCGAGTACATCCTCCGCGAGCAGCTGAAGGCCATCCAGCGCGAGCTCGGCGAGGACGATCCGCAGCAGGCCGAGATCGTCGAGCTTCGCGAGAAGGTCGAGGCCGCCGGCATGCCGGAGGAGGTCAAGGCCCGGGCCCTGAAGGAAGTCGACCGCATGAGCCGGATCCCGTCTGCCTCGCCCGAGGTCGGCGTCATCCGGACCTACGTCGACTGGCTCGTCGGGCTGCCGTGGAACGTCACGACCGACGACCGCTATGACATCAAGGAGGCGGTGAAGATCCTCGACGAGGACCACTACGGCCTCGAGAAGGTCAAGGAGCGGATCCTCGAGTATCTCGCGGTGCGCTCGCTCGCGGACACGATCCGAAGCCCCATCCTCGCCCTCGTCGGCCCGCCCGGCGTCGGCAAGACATCGCTCGGCAAGAGCATCGCCCGGGCGATGGGCCGGAAGTTCGTCCGGATGAGCCTCGGCGGCATCCACGACGAGGCCGAGATCCGCGGTCACCGCCGGACGTACATCGGTGCGCTGCCCGGCCGGATCATCCAGAACGTCAAGACGGCCGGCACGAACAACCCGGTCTTCATGCTCGACGAGATCGACAAGGTCGGAATGGATTTCCGGGGCGACCCATCGTCCGCCCTCCTCGAGGTCCTCGACCCCGAGCAGAACAACACCTTCCAGGACAACTACCTCGAGGTGCCGTTCGACCTCTCGAAGGTGCTCTTCATCGCGACCGGGAACCTCATCGACCCGATCCCGATGGCGCTCCGTGACCGGATGGAGATCATCCAGGTCCCGGGCTACACCCAGCAGGAGAAGATCGAGATCGGCAAGCGCTTCCTCGTCCCGAAGCAGATGACGAACCACGGCCTCAAGCCGACCAACGTCGAGATCACCGACGCGGCGATGACCGAGCTCGTCCAGGCCTACACCAAGGAGGCCGGCGTCCGGAACCTCGAGCGCGAGATCGCGAATCTCATGCGGAAGGTGGCCCGGAGCGTCGCCGAGGGCCGGAAGCGAAAGACCGTCATCGACGTGAAGAAGGTGGTCGAGTACCTCGGCCCGCCGCGCTGGGAGTACGGCGAGCTCGAGGCCGAGGACCAGATCGGCTCGGCGACCGGCCTGGTCGTGACCGAGGTCGGCGGCGACGTCGTCGCCATCGAGGTCACCCGGATGGACGGCAAGGAGGACTTCATCCTCACCGGCCAGCTGGGCGAGGTCATGCGCGAGTCCGCTCGCGCCGGCCTCTCCTGGATCCGGACGCATGCCGCCGAGCTCGGCATTCCCCGGGAGACGTTCGAGAAGCAGACGCTGCACATCCACGTGCCGGCCGGCGGGATCCCGAAGGACGGACCGTCAGCTGGGATCACGATGGCCACCGCGATGGTCTCGGCCTTCACCGGGATCCCGGTCCGCAAGGACCTCGCGATGACCGGCGAGATCACGCTCCGTGGCCGGGTCCTGCCGATCGGCGGGCTCAAGTCGAAGATGCTCGCGGCCCACCTGTCGGGGGCGAAGGTCGTGATGTACCCGAAGAAGAACGAGAAGGATCTCCGGGACATCCCCGAGGAGATCCGCAAGCAGATGAAGCTGGTCCCCGTCGACACGATGGACCAGGTCCTCGAGACGGCGCTCCGGCGCCGTCCGAAGCCCATCGTCGCGACGACGAAGATCGAGGGCGGCAAGGACGGCGGCCGAGAGGCCGAGAAGTCGACCGAGACGTCGCTCCCCCGGCCCACGTTCCCATCCGACCAGCCGGCCGTCCGCGTCGCGGGTGGCCGGTCGGAGGGTGGCCGCTAGGCGCGGCCACCGGGAGCCGCGCTTGGAGTTCCAGGACTACTACCAGACCCTCGGCGTCCCGAAGAACGCGTCCCAGGCCGACATCAAGAAGGCCTTCCGCAAGCTCGCCCGCGAGTCGCACCCGGACAAGCATCCCGGCGACAAGGTGGCCGAGCGACGGTTCAAGGACGTCAACGAGGCCAACGCCGTCCTGTCCGACCCGGCGAAGCGCGAGAAGTACGACCGCTTCGGCCGGGACTGGGAGGCCTATGCGCGCGCCGGCGCCGGGGCGGGCGCGGCAGGCCGCGCCGGCGCGCGCGATCCCTTCGGCCCCGGCGGGCCGTTCGCCGGCTATGCCGCGGGCGGCTCGTACGCGGGCACGGGCCCGGGCGGCGTCCGCTATGAGTTCCGGACGAGCGGTGACGCCGGCGCGTTCTCCGACTTCTTCCGGATGATGTTCGGCGACGAGGGCGCCGCGGCCGGCGAGCCCGAGGCCTTCCAGGCCGGGGGCTTCCAGGCCGGCGGCGGCTCGCTCGACGACATCCTCGCGGGCATGCGCCTCCGCGGCGCCGGCACGGGCCGGGGGCGCGGCGCGGGCATCGACCACATCGGCCAGGCCCGCCTGGCGCCCGTGGAGGCCACCGCCGAGGTGTCGCTCGAGGAGGCGTTCCACGGTTCGAGCCGGATCGTCGACGTCAACGGCAAGCGGCTCGAGGTCACGATCCCGCGCGGCGTCGACACCGGCAGCCGGATCAAGCTCACCGGCAAGGGCCCGGACGGGCGCGACCTCGTCGTCATCACGAAGCTGCGGTCGCACCCGACCTTCACCCGCCGCGGCGCCGACCTCGAGCGGGAGACCGCCGTGACCCTGGATGAGGCGCTCCTCGGCGGCGAGATCCACGTCGCGACCCTGAAGGGCCGCGTGCTCCTGAAGATCCCCGGGGGGACGCAGAACGGCCGGACCTTCCGGCTCAAGGGCCAGGGCATGCCCCGGCTCAAGGGCGAGGGTGCGGGCGATCTCTACGTCCGCGTCCGCGTCGTCCTCCCCACCCACCTCGACGACGAGGCCAGGGCCGCCGCCAGGCGGTTCCTCGACCTCGCCGCCCAACCCGACCCCCGAACCTAGGTAGCCCGATGCAGCTCGACCGATTCACCGTCAAGGCCCAGGAGGCCATCGTCGCCGCGCAGCAGCTCGCCGAGCGGCTCCAGAGCCCGCTCCTCGACGCGGAGCACCTGCTGTCGGCCCTGATCGAGCCCGATGACGGCGTGCCCGCCGAGACGCTCCGGCGCCTTGGCGTCGACCTGCCCGCCTTCCGCGGCGAGCTCGCGGCAATCCTCGCCAAGCGCGCCCGGATCCAGGGCGGCTCGCTCTCGCTCGACGCCCGCGCGAAGCGGGTCCTCGATCGCGCCCAGGAGGAGGCCCGCCGGCTGGGCGACGAGTACACCTCGACCGAGCACCTGCTCCTCGGCGTCGCCGAGGTCGGGGGCGAGGCCCAGAAGCTCCTCGACCGCCACGGCGCCGGCCGGGAGGCCCTGCTCGGCGCGCTCCAGTCGGTGCGCGGCGGCCAGCGGGTCACCTCCCAGACGCCCGAGGGCACCTACCAGGCCCTCGAGAAGTACGGCCGCGACCTGACGGCCGAAGCTCGCGCCGGCAAGCTCGATCCGGTGATCGGCCGCGACGACGAGATCCGCCGCGTCATGCAGGTCCTGAGCCGCCGCACCAAGAACAATCCGGTGCTGATCGGCGAGCCGGGGGTCGGCAAGACGGCGATCGCCGAGGGCCTCGCCCAGCGGATCGTCCGGGGCGACGTGCCCGAGAGCCTGAAGGACAAGCAGGTGGTCGCGCTCGATCTCGGGGCGCTGATCGCCGGGGCCAAGTTCCGGGGCGAGTTCGAGGAGCGGCTGAAGGCCGTCCTCAAGGAGATCAAGGACTCCGAGGGCTCGGTGATCCTCTTCATCGACGAGCTCCACACGGTCGTCGGGGCGGGCGCGGCCGAGGGCGCGATGGACGCTTCGAACCTGCTGAAGCCGATGCTCGCCCGCGGTGAGCTGCACACGATCGGGGCGACGACGCTCGACGAGTACCGCAAGCACATCGAGAAGGACGCCGCCCTCGAGCGGCGCTTCCAGCCCGTCCTCGTGGACCAGCCGACGGTCGAGGAGACGATCTCGATCCTGCGGGGCCTGCGCGAGCGGTACGAGGTCCACCACGGCGTCCGGATCACCGATTCGGCGCTGGTCGCGGCCGCGACCCTGTCGGATCGCTACATCACCGAGCGCTTCCTGCCGGACAAGGCGATCGACCTCGTCGACGAGGCCGCCTCGCGCCTGCGCATGGAGATCGACTCGATGCCGATCGAGCTCGACGAGCTCGAACGCCGCCGGATCCAACTCGAGATCGAGCGCGAGGCGCTCCGCAAGGAGACGGACGAGGCCTCGAAGGCCCGTCTCGAGGCCCTCGAGAGGGAGCTCGCCGAGATCGGCGAGGAGGCCGGCGCGATGAAGCAGCGATGGACGACCGAGAAGTCGGCGATCCAGGCTATCCGGGCCACGAAGTCGGAGCTCGAGGGCCTCCAGACCCAGATCGAGCAGGCCGAGCGCGAGGCGAACTACGAGCGCGCCGCGCAGCTCAAGTACGGCACCCAGCGCGAGCTCCAGGAGCGCCTCACCCAGCAGGAGGCGGCGATCGCCGCGCTCCAGGGTCCCGGCTCGCTCCTCAAGGAGGAGGTCACGGCGGACGACATCGCCGAGATCGTCTCGAAGTGGACCGGCATCCCGGTCACTCGCCTGATGGAGGGCGAGATGGCCAAGCTGATCCGGATGGAGGACGCCCTCCACGAGCGGGTCGTCGGCCAGGACGAGGCGATCGCCGCCGTCTCCGACGCGGTCCGCCGCGCGCGAGCCGGGCTCAAGGACCCTCGCCGCCCGATCGGCTCGTTCCTGTTCCTCGGCCCCACCGGCGTCGGCAAGACCGAGCTCGCCCGGGCCCTCGCCGGGTTCCTGTTCGACGACGACCAGGCGATGGTTCGAATCGACATGAGCGAGTACATGGAGAAGTTCGCGGTGTCGCGCCTCGTCGGCGCGCCACCCGGCTACGTCGGCTACGAGGAGGGTGGCCAGCTTACCGAGGCCGTTCGACGACGGCCGTACCAGGTGATCCTCCTCGACGAGATCGAGAAGGCCCACCCGGACGTGTTCAACGTGCTCCTGCAGGTCCTCGACGACGGGCGCCTCACCGACTCGCAGGGCCGCACCGTCGACTTCAAGAACACCGTCGTGATCATGACCTCGAACGTCGGCTCGCAGGTCATCGCCGCCTATGCCGGACGGCTCGGCGACACCGACGCCTACGAAGCGATGAAGCGCCAGGTCACCGACGCGCTCCGGCTCCAGTTCCGACCCGAGTTCCTGAACCGGATCGACGAAGTCATCGTCTTCCACGCCCTGACAGACGTGGACCTCGCCGCGATCGTCGACCTGCTCCTGGCCGATCTCCAGCGGCGGCTCGCGACGCAGGACCTGGTGCTCGAGCTGACGCCGGCCGCGCGGGCCCTCATCGCCCGCGAGGGCCACGATCCGACCTTCGGGGCGCGGCCGCTGAAGCGGACGATCCAGCGCCTCGTGGAGAACCCGCTGGCCAGGGCCCTGATCGAGGGTCGCTTCAAGCCGGGCCAGGCGATCGACGTCGATGCCGACCCGGTCGGGACGACGCTCGTGTTCTCGGCCGGCGGCGCGTCGCTCGTCACCGATGCCGGCGAGCATCGCGACGCGCGGCGGCGGGCCGACGAGGACGAGGCCGTCGGCGCCGCGCCGGGCGCCTCCCGCGGCCGCCGCGCCTCCGTGCTCGACCTCCCCGAGACGGGTCCGGATCGAGGCGACGGCGGAGGCCGCCCGAACTAGCGCCGTCACACTGGCGACGCCGATGCGCTACTCCGAGGCGGTCCGCCGACTCGCGACCCTGCCGACGACGCTCCCCGCGCCGCCGGACGTCCTCATGCCGGTCCGGCTCGACACCGGCGAGCGGCGGCGCCCGGCGATCCCGTTCGGGCCGGAGACGGCGCGAGCCGCGGCCGTGCTCGTGCTGATCACGCCCGATCGAGATTTCGTCGTCTCGGATGGCGCCGGCCCGGATGGCGGTCCGGATGGCGAACCGCCACCGGATGCCGAGGCGGAGGTCGTCCTGATCGAGCGGGTCGGTGGCGAGGGACCGCACTCCGGCCAGATCTCGTTCCCGGGCGGGAAGGCCGATCCCGACGACGTCGATCTCGAGGCGACCGCCCTGCGCGAGGCGGCCGAGGAGGTCGGGCTCGACGCTCGCGCGGCCCGCGTCCGGATCGTGGGCCAGCTCGAGACCTTCTGGATCCCCGTCTCGGACTACCGGGTCACGCCCTACCTCGCGTTCGCGGGCCGGCCACCGGCGCTGCGACGCCAACCGTCGGAGGTCGCGTCGATAGTCCGGGCGCCGCTCGAGGCGTTCCGGCCGTCGGCGCCGATCGAGATCGTCGAGGACGAGATCCGCGACTTCCGGCTCCGGTACGGCGCCTACCCGGTCGATGGCTTTCGGATCTGGGGCGCGACGGCGCGGATTCTCGGCCAGCTCGGGGCGCTGCTCGGCTAACCCGCAGCCTGCCCCGTTGACCCGCGGGCCCGCTTCGGCGATCGGCCGCCGCGGGTCCCGCTCGATCCGCCGGCCGGCTCGGCTCGGGCCCGACGTGCATATCTGCATGGAAAGAGGCCTGACCGTGCTTGCCGGTCTGTCGATTCCGGCCAATTCGACCGAGGGCGGGGCGGGCTCGGGTCGTTTCCCATGCAGTCCTGCACAACCGCGGGACCGGAGGTCCTGGCCACGTCCCGCGCCCGCGCAGCCGGCGGACCCCGCGGGGGCCGGAGGCCGGGGCCGGATCTCACGCCGCGTCTCAGTCCGGCTCGCCCTCGGCTGCGGCAGCGGCCCGACCGCTTCCGACCTTCGGCGCCAGCCGGCCCTCCCCCTTCGCGACCCCGCCTCGCTCGCCGGGCCCGAGCCGCCGGGCCGTGCCCTCGAGGATCCCGCGGATCCGCGAATCGTCGGGCCCGGCGAACTCCACGACGATCGCCCGCATCTGCGTGCCAACCGTCCAGGCCGCGTGGCCGAGGTTCGGCGGCCAGAGGACCGCATCGCCCGGGCCGACCCGCCGCTCCTCGTCGCCGACCTGGACGAAACCGCCGCCCTCGATCACGCAGAACCAGCTCGTGTTCGGGTTGTCGTGGAGGACGATCCGGCCGCGGCGCCGGAAGGCGATCTCGGCGACCACGCCGCGGCCGTCCGAGTGGATGACCTGGGCCTCGACGTTGGTCGAGCCCGCGGGACCCTGGGGTCGCCGGTTCCCAACCCCGAACCGGCGGATCTCCACCGGCAGGCCCTGGCGCGGGAGCGGCCCGACAGCCCTGGCGGCGCCGGCCTAGCGGCGGCGCCGGCGGGCGGGTCGAGTCGACTTCGAGCGGATCGTGGCCTCGGGCCGCGAGCCCTTGGCCCGGGCGAGATAGCGCTGGCGGGCGAGTTGGTGCTCGTAGGCCTCGAACAGCGGCGGGAACCGGACGAACCGGACCCAGACCATCACGGCCAGCCCCGAGACCGCGATCACGAGGATCACGGCGAAGTCGAACATGAACAGGGACCCGGCCACGAGCAGGAACCAGGTGATGATCCCGGTCCACAGCAGCCACTCCCACATGTCCGTGTAGAGCCGGTGCCGGTGGAGCGCCCGCGTTCGGACGTTGTAGAGGATGACGACAGCGACCAGCAGGAGCAGAGACGCGACCCAGACCTGGTTGAAGAGGTCCGGAAAGTTGATCTTGTTGAAGCCGATCCAGAGATAGTCCCAGGGGAGCAGCGTCACCGGTTCACCTGCCTGCGGGAAGCCGAGTATGCCATGGCCCGGGCTATACTCGGCCACCCAGGACCCACCACGGAGGGAAGCGTTGCGAGCCCTGCTGTCCGTCGCGACTCGCGACGGGATCACCGCGTTCGCACGCGGACTTCAGGGCCTGGGCGTCGAGCTCTACGCGACCGACGGGACCCGCGAGCACCTCCACGAGGACGGCGTCGAGGCGACATCCGTCGCCGACCTGACCGGCATGGAGGAGTTCCTCGGCGGCCAGGTCAAGACCTTCCACCCGTCGATCTATGCGGGCATCCTGGCCCGCCGCGACAAGCCCGAGCAGCTCGAGGAGCTCGCCGGCCAGGGCATCGGGCTCATCGACCTCGTCGTCGTCAACGTCAAGCCGTTCGGCGCGGAGATCGGCCGCAGCCACGTCGGGATCGATCGGGCGATCGAGCTCATCGACGTCGGCGGGGCCGCCCTCCTCGGGGCGGCCGCCCGCAACGCGGCCGGCGTCGTCGCGGTCCCCAGCGCCGACCACTACCCGCAGGTTCTCGCCGAGCTCAAGGAGCGCGGGCTCGTCAGCCCGGAGCTCCGCGCCCAGCTCGCCGCCGAGGCCTTCGGGACCGTGGCGGCGTACTACGCCGAGATCGCCGCCTACCTCAACCAGCTCTCCGCGACGATGTACCCGAGGCGCCTGGCGATGGTCCTCGAGAAGGTGAGCGACCTCCGATACGGAGAGAACCCCCACCAGTCGGCCGCGTTCTACCGCGAGACGACCCACCGCTCCGGGACCCTGGCCGATGCGACGATCGTCCAGGGCGGCACGCCCTCGTTCAACAACCTGCTCGACCTCGACGCGGCGTACCGGATCGCGGTCGACTACACGACCCCGACGGTCGTGATCGCCAAGCACACCGACCCGGTCGGGATCGCCACCGCGGACGAGCTCGTGGAGGCCTACCGTCGAGCGCTCGAGACCGATCCGGTCGCGTCGTTCGGGGCCATCGTCGGCGTCAATCGGACGCTCGACGGGCCGACGGCCCGGGAGATCGCCTCCAACTCGTACGAGGCCGTCATCGCCCCCGGCTACGACGACTCGGCCCTCGGGATCCTCAAGGGGAAGCCGGGCCTCGAGATCCTGAAGGTCCCGCCGGATCCGACCGAGGGGATGCGCGACTACGGCATCGCCCGGCTCGACTTCAAGCGCGTCGGCGGAGGCCTGCTCGTCGAGACGATCGACGACCTCGGCCTCGACCGGAGCCAGCTCCAGGTCGTCACGAAGCGGCGGCCGACGCTCGAGGAGCTCACCGACCTGCTCTTTGCCTGGCGCGCCGTCCGGCACGTCCGCTCGAACGCGATCGTGCTGGCGAAGAATGCGGCCTCCGTCGGGATCGGCGCCGGCCAGGCCAGTCGCCAGGTCTCGGTCGAGATCGCGCTGCGGCGGGCCGGCGACCGGGCCCGCCTCTCGGTCCTGGCCAGCGACGCCTACTTCCCGTTCCCCGACGGG
>DATGGQ010000041.1:0-1611 GCA_035308445.1 Candidatus Limnocylindrales bacterium
CCTTCGTCCACAACAACGCCTTTCGCCATCCCGCGATCCTGGCCCAGGACCTTGCCAGCCTGGATGTGCTGAGCGGAGGCCGGCTCGATGTCGCCATCGGGGCCGGCTGGCGCCGCCCTGAATTTGAGGCGATCGGGCTGAGCTTCGAGACGGCGGCGATCCGCCAGGCCCGCCTCGAGGAGGCCGTCGCCGTCCTGAAGGGCTACTTCGGTGACGGCCCGTTCTCGTTCACGGGCGAGCACTACGCGATCCACGAGCTGGACGGCTACCCCAAGCCCGTCCAGCGACCGCACCCGCCGTTGCTCATCGGCGGCGGCGGCCGCCGGACGCTGTCCCTGGCCGGCCGCGAGGCAGACATCGTCGGCCTGGCACCGCGGGTCCTCGGCGGCCAGGGCCCGGACCCGGCCTCGCTGACCTTCGAGGCCACCGCGGAGAAGATCGGCTGGGTCCGCGAGGCGGCCGGCGACCGCTTCGCCGACCTCGTGTTCAACGTCTACCCATCTGCCTGGCCGATCACCATCACCGACCATCCGCGGGCCGAAGCGGCACGGGTGGTCGATCATCTCCGCGGCCGGGGCGCGAAGGACCTGACGGTCGACCAGGTCCTCGAGGCACCCCACCTGTTCATCGGCTCGATCAACGGCCTGGTCGAGAAGCTCACGCTGCTACGCGAGCGGCTGGGGATCAGCTCGTTCATGGTCGGCGACAGCACCGAGCTCGCATCGCTCGTGGAGCGCCTGGCCGGAACCTGAGCCCGCCCGTGCGGGCGATGCACAATGGGCCCGTGGGAACCACCGTCATCGCGATCGCCAGCGGGGCCGTGGTTGCCCTCGTCGTCCTGATCGTGGCCTTCTACCTGGGCCGGCGCCACGAGCGAAGCCGAAGCCGGCGCGAGCGAGCCAGGCTGTATCCCAAGATCGCGTCGGCGATGGACCTGTTCGTCGACGAGGTGTCGATGATCGTCTACCTCGACGACCTCGAGACCCTCGCCGCGAAGGGCCGTGAAGCGCCCGAAGGGCCGGCGCGGCAGGAGCTGATCGACCGGGGCAACTACTTGCGCAACGAGTTCCGGCGGTTGCTGCAGGGCAACTCGGCGATGTTGCCGGCCCAGGTCGCGGCGCGCCTGTGGGCCGTCGACAATGCCTATCGGCGGCTGATTCGGCCGGCCTCCGATGAGCGGATCGACCTGGAGCGGGTTTCGGTGATGATCACCGCCCGCGATGACGCCCATGCGGCGATGAGCGTGGATTCCCCACCCGCCACGGTCGAGCCCGAGGCCTCCCCGGCGCAGATCAGGCCGCAGGTCAAGCCGGCCCAGATCAAGCCCGCCCAGGTCAAGCCCCGCCCGCGACGCTCGGCCAAGTAGACCGCCGACCCCCGGCTCAGCTCGAGGTCGGCCGCCCGCGCAAGTCCGGCAACCAGCGCCGGAAGGCGAGGTCGGGACCGTCGCCCAGCTCCTCGAATCAGGCCGTGCTTGGGCCTGCCCACAGGTTGATCCCACTCTCGGTCGCGTAGCGGTCGATCTCGGCCAGCTCGTCCGGTTCGAAGTGGAGCTGGGCGAGCGCCTTGAGGCTGTCCTCCAGCTGGCTGACCGAGCTCGCCCCGATCACC
>DATGGQ010000042.1:0-3804 GCA_035308445.1 Candidatus Limnocylindrales bacterium
GACTCGGACCGGAGATCCTGATGCTCTATGCCGGCCCGATCGCCGCGATGCGAAAGACCGGACATTGGAACAAGGTCGGCGCCGCCCGGGATGTGGGCCGCGCCAAGGCATACCTGTCCTACCTGGTCGACTCGGAGGCCGCTGTCCCGGCCCGCGCGGTGGATATGTGGCTTGCGGCAGAGGCTGCGGTTGACGAGCACTGGCTCGACATTGAGGCGCTCGCGGCGGAGCTCCTGTCCCGAGGGACGATGGCCGGGCGCGAGGTGGAGGCGCTCCTGCTTCGGCGGGTCCTAGCCAGAGCGAGGGCGATCATCGAGGCGGCGAGCCACCGTTAGGTCGAATGGCCGGTCCGGAGCCGGCCGGATCGCGGCGGCGAGTCGGGCCTCGAAGTCAGGACACAACGGGCCCGGCGGATCCGACCGGGCCTGCAGGACCCAGCGCGGGCGGCCGGACGGGGCCATTGCGATTGCGACAGCCGACGGAAGGTCGGCGGCCGTCGGCCCGAACGTCGTACCGCCCACTGCGACCCCTTGGGCGATGCCGTCGACCGGGATCCGAGGACGCTGCATCAATGATTCTGGGGTTTCGCCCTGACAGCGCCCGTTTCTGGCCAGCGCCAGGACCCGGGCGACGCCTCGCCGGCCCTCTGGCAACGTCGGCACACATGCTCGCGATCGGCTCGCCGATCTGGATCAGCGGTAACTGACCGCTGAGTAGATGGATCCGAGGAACCGGCTGGGCACCGAGGCGAGGTGCCTGGTCATCCGAAAGCCGGCCTCGGTCGCCAACGTGAGCCAGGAGCGGAGGGACACCGGGTAGGGGACCCAGTGGTTGCCGTCGTCCGTGTCGTACTCGACGAGGATCAAGCGACCTTCGGGCCGTAGACAACCCCTGACATGTTGCAGGACCGGGAGCTTGTCGCGCTGGAAGTGGAGCGAGTTCGCCATAACGACGCCATCGAGCGGCGGCAGCTGCATCGGGTTCGTGAAGTCAGCGACGAGCGGGACGTAGGTCAGCGCGGGGAATCTGTCCCGGCCATCGCAAATCTCCTTGCTACCTTGGTGTAGCAAGTTATGGACCGAAACGCGCTACTGTCAAGTCGCACGTTTCTGCGGCGCTTGGGGGTCAGCTCGAGGCTTCGAGCCTGGCCGCCCTCGAGCGCGCGTCCGCGGTCAGCGACCATGGCTCCCCGCGGGCCCAGAGCCGCTCGATCGAGATGGCCTTCCAGCCGGGCGGCATCACGACCGGGCGCTCGGTCCATGACGCCGGCTCGCCAGGCCCGACCCGGAGGCCCGGGTAGCCATAGATCAGCGTCTGCAGGTACGCCCCGATGTTGGCGAACATCGGCGCCGCCCGAGGCAGGTCCCGGCGGAGCTTCGTGAACTCGTCCGTTTCGAGGAACGGCTCGTCGATGAAGTTGCCGTAGCCGGTCTCGAGGAGCTCCGCCGCAGCGGCCGGGAGGCCCGCCGCGGCCGCGTAGTAGGCGAGGAACCCCGAGAGCATCGGGACGCCTGCGTAGCGCGGGGCCTGCTCGGTGGTCGCGTACCGGAACGTGGCCAGCTCGACCTCGGGCGAGACGCGGTAGCCGACCGGCCAGATCCCAGCCGCGCCCTCGGGCGTCTCGCCGAGCCAGCGATCGATCCGGAAGCCGTCGTGGTTGATGACGTGTCCGGACCGCGACACCGGCACCACGAGCGTGTCCGCGATCCGCTCCCAGCTCGGAGGCGGCGTCTCTCCGATCGCTTGGGCGAACCAGGCGGCCTCGCGCAGCGAGCACGCTGCCGACATGTTCACGTATGCGGCGTTGTCGACGCTGCGGTTGACGATCTCGGCCGGACCAACCGTGTCGCGCAGCTCGTAGCCGCGGCCCGTCGCGACGACCCGGCTCACGGCGAACTCGGCGACGGCCTGGAGGACCGGCCAGGCCCAGCGGCGAGCGGCATCCCGGTCGCCGGTCGCGTGGAGGAACCCGGCGAACGCGAGGGCCACCCCGAACGAGGTCATGTCCCGGTTCGGCGGCGTCGCGCCAGGGGTCGCCTCCTCGCCGTGGCGCGGGCAGCTCTCCCACGGGTAGAAGGCTCCCCGCCAGCCGACGATCTTCGCCAGCCGCCGCGCGTCCTCGAGATGGCGGACCCGGTAGTCGAGGATCGCCCGGGCCGCGTCGGGCTGGAGAAGCCAGAGCGGCGGGACGATGAACGTCTCGATGTCCCACATGACGTGGCCGCGGTAGTAGTGGTAGTTCGGCCAGTAGGCGAGGCCGAACAGTGACGTCCCAGCGATCGACGATGGATGGACCGACGTGAGCAGATAGAAGAGGCTCGCGTCGGTGATCGACTGCCAGCGACGCGTCGCCCCGTCGATCACGATCCGCGACCGCCACAGCTCGCGCCACGCCGCCCGGTTCTCCTCGCGGGCCGCCTCCCAGCCGACGACCGCCACCTGCGCCTGGAGCCGAGCGGCCTCGTCGTCCGGATGCGGATGCCCGAGGTCAGCGACCAGCGAGGTCGCCTGGCGGAGGACGTAGCGTCGACCTGCCCGAGCGCGGAACCGGTAGGCCGTCGTCAGGCGACCGCGCTGATCGTGGCGACGGACCTGGCGCGCGGCGTTCGCCATGCCCACCAGCTCGCTCCGGTAGGCGAGCCCGCACAGCGACACGGAGCCGGGGCTGTGCCAGACGACAAGCGCGTCCGGCTCGTAGGCCGTGTTCCGGCCGCTGGAGCCGGTGCGGTACTCGGCCGCGCCGGGCACGCCGGTCGGATCGAGCCCGACGATCAGCCCGAGCTCGGCCGGCCGGTCCACCTGGATCTCGAGCTGCTGCAGGCAGACCGTCGGCAGCGTCCGGCTGCAGAGCGTCGTCACGACGAGGCGCGACGTCGTGGCCTCCGAGCGGTACTCGAGCTCCGTCGTGAGCTCCGCCGTCGCGAAGTCGTAGCGCTGCTCGATGAACCGGACGCGCTCACGGGCGGACGACAGGCGGATGCCGTCGAGCTCGACGTCGGCGGCAAGCGGGAACGGCACGCGGCTGAAGCCCTCCACGCCGTCGGCCGGGTCGATGCCGGCAAAGCCGTTGACCATGGCCGTGCCGTCGAGGAACGGGATCGGCGGACAGCGCAGCCCGATGAGCCCGTTCCCGAGATACGCCGGCAGGTGCTCGGGACGGGGAGCCCGCAGCGGCGCCGGACTGAGGGGTTCCACGGGCCTGCATCGTCGCTGCGAGGCTCCGCCCGGGGTGCTAGCGCGGAGCCGAAATCGCTATCGGGCGGCTGTCATCCACGCTCGTCCCAGAGGCGGCCGTCGAGGATCGCGGCGGCGGCCTCGTCCGGTGTGACCATCACCTCGGCGAGCGTCTCCTCGAGTCGCGTGGCGACCTCTGGCAGCGGCAGCCCGAGGACGTCGGCGACGTGCCTGGCGGCCTCGCCCAGCTCCTCCCGATAGGCCGCGTCACTCGCCGCGGATTCCGGAAGCCGGCGGCGCAACGGGTTGAACATCGCTCGGAGAACGAGCGCAGGCGCCGGTCGTTCGGTCCCTGGGACCATCGGATGCCGGGCACGGCGTCGCACCTGTACGGACGTAGGGGGAGCGTTGGCTGGCGCGGAAGGATCGGGGCCCTCGCGGAGCCAGACCCCGACTCGCATCGAGGCCTTTCACAGCAGCAGGCTCACCACGAGCGCGATGGACATGGCACCGATCGCGATGGTCACGCCCCAGCCAAGGCTCATCAGGACGCGGCCGCTCCGAAGGTCGCCCATGAGCTTGCGATCGCCCGCCAGCAGCATCACGAAGACGAGGATGATCGGGAGCAGC
>DATGGQ010000043.1:0-136470 GCA_035308445.1 Candidatus Limnocylindrales bacterium
GGTGGTCTTCTCGATCTCGGCGATCCGGTCGACGTCGACGCGGGCCTTCGACGCGATCGCCTCGAGGGCATCGCCGGGCACGGTGCCGCGACGCGCCTGCGCCCGGGCGACCTCCAGCTCGACGGCCAGCATCCGTTCGAACCGGGCGCTCTCGGCCCAGATCGCGCCCATCTCCGGCAGCGTGTAGCGCCGGATCACGAAGCGGCTCCCACGGGGAGCGGCAGCTCCGTCGCGATGTCATGACGGCGCTGCATCCCGGGCCAGGCGATGGCGTCCGCGGCGGCCTCCGCGCATTCGCGTGCGGCCCCGAGATCCGGTCCCCGGCCGACCACCGTCACGACCCGTCCACCCGCCGTCTCCCAGCGACCGTCCGGCCGGCGGGCCGTACCGGCGTGGAAGACGAGGCCACCGGCCCCGGCGGCCTCGGTGAGGCCGTCGATCAGCTGGCCTCGCTCGGGCGTGCCCGGGTAGCCGCCCGCCGCGAGCACGATCCCGACGGCGGCCTGGCTCGTGACGGGCAGCCGGTCGGGGACGCTCGTCGGGATGCGATCCTTCGCCGCGGCGAGGAGCACGGGACCCAGGGCCGAGGCGAGGCGCGGCAGGATCACCTGGGCCTCGGGATCGCCGAGCCGGGCATTGATCTCGAGCAGCACCGGGCCGCCCGCCGTGAGCATCAGGCCGGCATAGAGGAAGCCGCGGAACGGGGTGCCTCGCCGGGCCATCTCCGCGAGGATCGGCCGGTGGATCGAGGCGACGATCCGGTCGACGGCCGCGTCGTCGAGATCGGGCAGCGGGGAGTAGGCGCCCATCCCGCCGGTATTGGGACCGCAGTCGCCGTCCGCCAGGCGCTTGTGGTCGCGGGCTGCGGGCAGGGCCACCGCTCGCGTCCCATCGGCGATGGCGATGACGCTCGCCTCGCGGCCCTCGAGCCGCTCCTCGATCACGAGCGCCGGAGCATCGAACGAGTCGCCGGTCAGGTAGCCGGGCAGGAGCTCGAGCGCGCTGGCGGCGGAGTCGGTCACGACGACGCCCTTGCCGGCGGCCAGGCCGTCGGCCTTCAGCACCGCGCGTGATCCGCCTGCCTCGAGCATCCGGACGAACTCGATCGCCCCGCCGAGCTCGTCGCCCATCAACGACCTCGCTCGAGCCATGCGAACCCCGGCCGCCGCCGCGACCTCGTGGCAGAAGGACTTCGAGGATTCGAGTCGCGCGGCCGCCCGCGGCGGTCCGAAGACGGCCACCCCGGCGGCCTGCAGCGCGTCGACGATGCCGGCCGCCAGCGGCGCCTCGGGACCGACGACCACCAGCTCCGCGGCGAGCTCCCGGGCAGCGCCGACGACGGCCGCCGGATCGAGCGGATCGACGCCGGGGATCACGCGGACGCGGGACTCCGTGGCGATCCCGGCGCTCCCCGGGGCGACGGCCACCAGGTTCACGCCTGGTTCCGCAGCGAGCTTCCAGGCGAGGGCGTGCTCGCGCCCCCCGGACCCGACCACGAGCACGCGCGTCGGCATGACGAGGCTCATGCGATCCGGACCCCGGCCGGCCGGCGCATCGGCCGCCACGCCCGCTCGATCGTCTGCGTGCGGTCCGGCCCCACCGAGACGAGCACGATCGGAACCCCGGCCAGCGCCTCGAGGGCGGTCACGTAGCGACGCGCGTTCTCGGGCAGGTCGCCCAGCGCCCGGACGTCGTGGATCGGCTCGTCCCAGCCGTCGAACGTCTCGTACAGCGGCGTCGCCCGCTCGAGGACCTCGGCCGACGATGGCCAGTGCTCGAGCCGCCGGCCATCCACCTCGTAGGCGACGCAGAGCTGCAGCTGGTCGAGCCCGGACAGGATGTCGAGCTTGTTGAGCATGATCGAGCTCACGGAGTTGACCGCGACCGCGTAGCGCAGCGGCACCGCGTCGAACCAGCCGACGCGCCGGCGCCGGCCGGTCGTCGTCCCCACCTCGCGCCCGCGCGTCGCGATCCCCTCCCCGATCTCGTCGGTCAGCTCGGTCGGGAATGGGCCGGAGCCGACGCGGGTGCAGTAGGCCTTCATCACGCCCATGACCTCGTCGACCTGGAGCGGCCCGATGCCACCGCCGGTGCAGGCTCCGCCGGCCACCGCGGAGGACGACGTCACGTACGGATACGAGCCATGATCGAGGTCGAGCAGCGTCCCCTGGGCGCCCTCGAGGAGGACATGCTCGCCACGGGCCAGCGCCGCCTGGACGAGCCACGTCGCGTCGTCGAGGTGCGGCTCGAGGCGGTCGCCCCAGGCGGCGGCCTGGTCGACGAGGGCGTCGACCTCGAAGGCGACGCCGTCGAGCCTGGCGAGCGCCGCGTTCTTGTCGTCGAGGACGCGCTCGATCCGAGCCCGGAGGACGTCGCGCTCGAGCAGGTCGCCCATCCGCAGCCCCAGGCGCCATGCCCGATCGGCGTAGGCCGGGCCGATGCCGCGTCCCGTCGTGCCGACCTTGCCCTCGCCCAGCCGCGCCTCGTGGCCCCGGTCGAGCGCGACGTGGTAGGGCATGATCACGTGGGCCGCCCGGCTCACCCGGACCCGGGACACGTCGATGCCGCGGGCGGCGAGCTTCTCGAGCTCGTCGATGAGCGTCGCCGGGTTGACGACCACGCCGCTGCCGATCACCGACGTGATGTGCGGATAGAGCACGCCCGACGGGACGAGGTGGAGCTTGAAGACCTCGCCGTTGCTGACGATCGTGTGGCCGGCGTTGTCGCCACCCTGGTAGCGCACGACCATCGCGACCTGCTCCGCCAGGAAGTCGGTCGTCTTGCCCTTGCCCTCGTCGCCCCACTGGAGGCCGACGATGACCGACGCCGGCACGTCAGCGGCCCACGCGGCGGGTGTGAGCCGGAATCGAAAGGTCCCGGGCCTCGAGGCTCGGGACCTGGTTGCAAATCTCCCGCGGATGCCCGCCGGCTCGGCGGCGGTGCCGGGTCTGCTGGTCGCTCGGCCGCCTCACGGGACGGACGACGCGCCCTGATCGCGCGATCGCAGGACCTCCCCTGTCCGGTCCGCCGGGCGACGGCCGGGACCCCGGGAGTGTAGCGCAGGGTCCTCCGTCAGGAGGCGGGCCAGTGCTCCTCGAACACGACCTCGGCGCGCGGCTTGCGGGCCTCGCCGGGCTTCGACTTCGGGGCCAGCGCAGCTGCCGAGGGATGGCCGACCGACATGATCGTGCGGATGAACCAGCCCTCCGGCAGAGCGAGGGCCTCGGCGAACGACGGGAGGCTCGGCTTGCGGACCCAGCCGATCCCGGCCCCGAGGCCGACCAGCTGGGCGGCCACCAGGATCCGCTCCGCGACCCGCCCGTCGTCGTAGGCCTTGGCGAGCCCGTACTCGTCCTCGGGCAGGGCGATCGCGATGGCGGCCGTCGCGGTCCGGAGCCCGCGGGTCTGGGGCATGCCCGCCTCGGCCAGGTGCCGGAGCGTCTCGACGTTCCGGATGACGATCAGCCGCCACGGCTGCTCGTTGCCGGCGCTCCCGGTCCAGCGGGCCGCGTCGACGATCGCGTCGAGCTGCGCCTCGGACGGCGGCTCGGCCGTGAACTCGCGGAACTGCCGGGTCCGGAGGAGGGGCCGGACGGCTTCCTTCTCAACGCTCATCGTCGCGAGTCTCGCACGGGCGACGCGAGGCCGCCTCGCATCCTCGTCAGCCGGAGCCGGCGAGGTGCGACCCGGTCGCGACGAGGGCTCCAGCGGGAGGTCCGGCGGGCCGCAGCCGCCGGTACGCCTCGAGGGCCACGAACGCGGCGATCGCGTAGAGCCCGCCACCGATGATGTCGACGAGGTAATGGTCCCCGAGATAGACGATTGAGAACCAGACGATGGCCGCGTAGAGGAGCATCAGCAGACCGGCCCGCCGGCTCACCTTGCGCAGGAACAAGTACGCCAGCAGCGGGTACGCGGCATGGAGCGAGGGGAACGCCCCAACCGGGTCGGGGTCCATGGCCCCGAACGCGACGCCGACGAGCGCGGGGCCGTTGCCGCCGGCGCTCGAGACGAGCGTGTTGAGCGCCGTGGGGGTGAGATGCACGATGACCGGCACCCCGGACGCGCCGTCCAGGATCCCGGCCGCGGCCGCCCACCAGGGCGGAGCCTCGGGAAAGAGGAGGTAGGTCGCGAAGCCCGCGATCGAGAGCAGCACGAGCGCGGCGACGAAGTCGTAGAAGACGGTCCGGCGGCGCTGCCACAGGTAGATCCCGACGACGACCGACACGGTCGTGTGGAGCAGGTAGACCACAGTGCCGACGAGAGCCAGGACGTCGATCCCAGTGAGCGGCCGGAGGGCATCCTGGAGCACCTCGGGCGCGATGCGGCCGCCCAGCAGGGTCCGCTCGATGTCGACGACCCCCTGCATGTGGACGGTGCCGAGCACCAGCGGACCGAACCCCCGGATGAGCTCGTATGTCAGGCCGATGAGGATGTACGGCGACCAGTCCCGGATCGACGCTCGGCTCCGGGTCGGCGGCCAGGAGCGCGCGACCATGAGCGCGGCCAGCGCGATGCCGACGGCCACGAAGTCGGGCGTGACCCGGACGCCGCTGACGAGGGCCAGGATTGCGAGCAGCCCGAGATAGGCAGCGAGTGCGATGTTGACGATCCGGTCGTTGCGCGCCCGGAGATGGTCGATCGTCGAGTGCCCGACCGGGAGCCGCGGCGGTTCGCCGGCTGCGTGGTCGACGTAGCCGAGGACGACTTCGCGTTGCATGCGCCCCATGACTGTGACGCGTCGGCGCGATCTTCGCAGAACACAGGCCCGAGGCCATCGCCGCCGACCAGCCGGTGTCCTTCGACCCACAGGACCAGGCGGTTATCTCCGGCTCCGTTCGTCTCGAGCGTCACGGGAACCGCTGGGCGTGTTGGGACGAGGCGACGCACGAGCGGCGGTTCGTTTGCTGGAAGTCCTTGTCGACCGGCCGAGGACAGAGGAGAGGCCCCTCGAGCTCGAGGGGCCTCTACGCAGTCGATCGCGCGGTAGCGATCAGCAGGGCGGAAGGTCTGCCCACCCGCCGGCGCTGGTCGGTTCATCAACGCTGAACGATGCCACCACGGTCAGGTGACCGCCGGGCGTGTGGTTGTTTCCGATGTAGAGATCTCCGCCGGCAACGTCCGGAACGAAGCTCCCGATGAGGTTGACTGACCAGGACTCCGTGCCCTGACGAGCAGCCGTGATCGGCGCGATGAAGCCAAACCCCTGTCCGGTGCTCTTGGTGCCGGCCCCGAAGCCATACGCGTTCACGGTGAAGCCGGACCACGACATCGTGAAGTTCTCGGTCTGGTCGCCGCTGTTGTAGCAAGCAGAGCTCGTGAACGTGCCTCTCGCCAACACCGTCGCGGGCAGGAGCACCGCGAGCAGGAGGCCACCAGCGATGGCGACCGGCACGACTGGACGCTTCCCGAACATCCGAGTTCTCCTTACGCTATGGGCTGCCTGGCCCGCGGCCACAGCCCCAGCCTTCCGCCGATTGCGCAACCTCTCTATGAGCGTCTCAGGAGCGACCGCAAGCGCGCTTGGCGAACCGGTCGAAAGCGACGCGACCTGGCCTCCCGATCCTGGCCCCTCCAATCCCCGGTGACCCTCGGCGGTCAGCCGAGGGTACTCGCGCGCGACAGGGCGTCAACAACTTCGGCGAGAGACCGGGCGACGGCGTCGGGTCGGGTCCGCGACGCCTTGGCCGCTGCCTTGTCTACCTGGCACTCGGGCGGGCTACCGTAAACGGGCATGAGACGCGGCGTTCCCGAGCGTCGCGCCCCACCTTCGGCCGGTTGCGTTCCGGTCGGCCGATCATTCGGCGTGGGTCCGGACGCAAACCTACCGGGCGGTCCTGCGCCCGGTGCGTCGTGGCCGTCGCGGCGGGCCTCATGTCGGCCGCGGACGCCATCCGATCGCTCTGGGACCCCGCGCTCGGCGACGCGCCCTCGATCGGCGAGATCGAGAATGCCGCGCGAGTTTGGCCGGCTGAATGGGGGCCCGGTGGCGCCTAATGGGCGGTGATCTGACCCGCGGCCAGCACGTTTCCGCCGATGTCGGTGAACTCGTACTTCCAAGTTCCGGCGGCGTACAGCGGCCCGAGGTTGAAGCCCCACACGTCCGAGCTCCCCGACCCGTTGGCGGACTGGTTCGCGACCAGCTCGCCGTTGTAATAGACGGCGAGGATCAGCTGCGAGCCATCCAGCTGGCGCGTGAGATGGCCTGATCTGCCCATCCAGCCCGCCCCGAATCCGGACGGCGTCGGCCCCTCCCCTCGCCGTCCGGTCCCCCTCAGCGCGGCGGGCGATACAGGAGCCGCCTCGGCAGGCCCGTGTCGGCCGCGACCCGGCGGGCGGCGTCCGCCCGCCCGACACCCGCGGCGACGAGCCGTTCGACGGCGGCAGCGGCCGCCTCGAGGCTCGCGTCACTGACCGAGCCCCCGGCCGGGGCGTCGCCGACAGGCGCCGTCCCCGGACCCACGACGATTGCGATCTCGCCGCGCGCGGGGATCGTGCCGTCGCGGGCGAGCGTGGCCAGCTCGGCGAGCGGGCCACGGACGATCTGCTCGTGGAGCTTCGTCAGCTCGCGACAGACGGCCGCCCGGCGGCCGCCGCCGCAGGCGTCGGCCAGGTCCGCCAGGGTGCCCGCGAGCCGGCCGGGCGCCTCGAACAGCACCGTCGCCCGGTCATCGGCCGCGATGCGTCCGAGCCGGTTCCGGCGTTCGCGGCCGGATCGGGGGAGGAAGCCGTCAAAGCTCCAGCGTGGCCCTGCCAGCCCACTGCTTGCGATCGCCGCGAGCACGGCGGACGCGCCGGGGATGGCCTCGACCCGGCCGGCCTCCGCGATCCACGCCGCGACGAGGTCCTCCCCGGGATCGCTCACCGACGGCGTCCCGGCGTCGGTCACGAGGGCGAGGTCGCGCCCGCTGCGCAGGTGCTCGAGCAGCTCGGCGAGTCGGGCCGGCCCGCTCCGGGCGTGGTAGCTCACGGTGCGGGTCGCGATCTCGTATCGCGTCAGGAGGCGTCGCGTGATACGGGTGTCCTCGGCGGCGATCAGCGGCACCGCCCGGAGCACGTCCAGCGCCCGCAGCGTGACGTCACCGAGGTTGCCGATGGGCGTCGCGACGACGAACAGCGTGGCACCCCGGGGCGCGGGCGCGCTCACGATCGCGCCGAGCCGGGCCTCCGGCGGGGATACAGGTAGTCGACGCCGGCGGTCCGCGGCCCGAGCTTCGCGATCGGCGGGACCTGGCGCTTGAACTCGGATTTCGCCACGAGCTCGTCGACGCGCTCGACGGTCGCCCGCGCGAAGCCGAGCTCGACGACCTCCTCGACGCTCCGCCGCCGGTCGATCCGCCAGTACAGGATCCGATCGAGCTCGGGGTAGCTGAAGCCGCCCTCGCCCTCGTCGGTCTGGCCCGACCAGAGGTCGGCGCTCGGGACCTTCTCGATGATCGGCGCCGGGACGCCGACCGCGGCGGCGAGCTGCCGGACCTGGCTCTTGTAGAGGTCGCCGATCGGGTTGAAGGCACAGGCGGAGTCGCCGAACAGCGTCGTGTAGCCGATCAGCGACTCGGTCTTGTTGCCGGTGCCGGCGACGAGGCCGCCGAACGACACCGAGCGGTCGTACAGGACGGCCATCCGCATCCGGGCCATGAAGTTGCCGCGCCGGAGCGGGGATGCGTCGGCGTTCGCCGCGGATTCGAAGAACCCGTCGACCATCGGCGTGATCTCGAAGAGCTCGCTCGGGCAACCGAGCTTCGCCACCACCGACTCCGCGTCCGTGCGCGACGCCGCGGCCGACGTCCGGTACGGCAGCAGCACGCAGAGGAGCCGCTCCGGCCCGGTGGCCTTCGCGACGAGGTGGGCGACCAGCGCGGAGTCGATGCCGCCCGAGAGGCCGAGGACGCAGCGCTCGAAGCCGGCCTGGCGGAGCTGGCTCCGGATGAAGTCGACGATCACGCGTTCGGCGACGGCGGTGTCGATGGCGAGCTCGTCGGGGAGCTCGAACAGCGGCCGGCCGTCGGCGAGCGTCGGGACGACGACCCGCGTCGCCATTCGTCGGGCTAGCCGGATCGGCCGCGCCCGGACGCGGCCGCTCGCCGTCGCCTGGGTCGGGCCGGCGGCGCGGGCCGGAGGTCGAGGCCGGGCTCGGCTCCGTCCTCGGCGGTCGCGTCCGGCGCCTGGCCGGAACGCTCGGCGATGACCCGGCCGAGCTCGCGCGCCTGCCACTCGAGGCGCTCGTCGCGGAGCAGCGGCAGCCCGATCCGGGCTCGCCGGATGTCGGCGAGGTTCACGTCGACGAGGTACAGGCCCTCGTCGAAGAGCGGCGCCGAGAAGACCGGCTCACCCGACGGCGAGATGACCTCCGAGCCGCCCCAGAACGAGATCGATTCGTCGACGCCGACCCGGTTGCAGAACACGACGAACGACGTCGTCAGCTGGGCGTACGTCCGCATGAGCGTCCGCCACGACGACGCGGTCCCGAGGCCGACCTCGTTCGTGGCCGCGAGGTCGCGGCCGGGCGATGACGACACGTTCAGCAGGATCTGGGCGCCGTCAAGGGCGAGCAGCTCCGGCACGCCGAGGTGCCAGAAGTCCTCGCAGATCGCGATCCCGACCCCGACGCCGAGCCTCGACGGGACGGCCCGCAGGACGTCGCCCGGGGCGAAGAAGCGCCGCTCGTCGAAGAGGCCGTACGTCGGCAGGAACAGCTTCCGGTGGACGTGCGTGATCTCGCCGTCCTCCATGAGCGCCGCGGCGATGAACAGCCGGTGATCGGCCGACTCCTCGACGAACGAGACCGCCGCCGAGAGGCCGTGGGTCGTCGAGGCCAGCTCGGCCAGGCGGGGGTCGTCGAGGCGCATGGCGACCTCGGAGGCGAGGTCCTGGAGCTGGTAGCCGGTGAGGCCGAGCTCGGGAAACACGACGAGCTGGGCGTCATTCGCTCGTGATTCGGCGATCAGCTCCCGGTGCCGGACGAGGTTCTCGGCCAGCCCGCCGAGCCTGGGCGCGATCTGGGCGATCGCGATCCGGAGCTTCGTCACCCCCGGAGTCTAGGCGGCCGCTGGCCCCGACGGCGAGGACGGCGGCGAGGACCGTGGCATGGACGGCGGGGTCGGGACGGCCGTCATCGGGGTGGCGGTCGCGCCGTCGGCGCTCGGTGGCGTGACCGCCGCGACGGTCGCGCTGGCCCGGCCCGACTCGATCTCCTCGGCGAAGTGGCAGGCGACCTCGTGGCCGGTGGCGAGGGGCCTGAGCATCGGGTCCTCCGTCACGCACCGCTCGGGGTTGCCGAGCCGCTCGCGGAGCCAGCATCGGGTGTGGAAGCGGCAGCCCGACGGCGGGTTCACCGGCGAGGGCACGTCGCCCTTCAGGATGATTCGCCGCCGCTTCGCCTCGACCTTCGGATCCGGGACGGGGATCGCGGACAGCAGCGCAACCGTGTAGGGGTGGAGTGGTGTTGTGTTCAGCTCGCGGGAGGGCGCGACCTCCACGATCCGGCCGAGGTACATCACCGCGATCCGGTCGCTGATGTGGCGCACGACAGAGAGGTCGTGGGCGATGAACAGGTACGTGAGCTGGAGCCGGCCCTGGAGCCGCTCGAGGAGGTTGATGATCTGGGCCTGGATCGAGACGTCGAGGGCGCTGATCGGCTCGTCCGCGACGATCAGGTCGGGCTCGAGGGCGAGCGCCCGGGCGACGCCGATGCGCTGGCGCTGGCCGCCCGAGAACTCGTGCGGGTAGCGGTCGGCGTAGTCCGGGTTGAGGCCCACGGTCGACAGCAGCTCGCGGACGCGCTCGCGCCGTTCGCGGGGGGTCCCGACCCCGTGGATCTCGAGCGGCTCGGAGATCGTTCCGCCGGCCGTCTGCCGCGGGTCGAGGCTCGAGTACGGATCCTGGAAGATCATCTGCATCCGGCGCCGCATCCGGGTCAGGCTCTTGCCCTTCAGGCTGGAGAGCTCGGTCCCGTCGAACAGGATCCGGCCGGCGGTCGGGTCGTAGAGCCGGACGATCGCCCGGCCCGTGGTGCTCTTGCCGCAGCCCGATTCGCCGACGAGCCCGAGGGTCTCGCCCTTCCTGACCGTGAACGACACCCCGTCGACCGCCCGGACATCGCCGACGTGGCGGCTGATGACGACCCCCGACCGGATCGGGAAGTAGACCTTGAGGTCCTGGACCTGGAGGAGCGCGGCGTCCGGGGCGCCGTCACCCGCCGGGCCATTGCCGGACGCGGCCGTCGGCGGGGATGGGGCCGGCGTTGGGCCGCGGAGGACGTTCGGCTCAGCCACGCGGACCGTTCCCGTGGTCGTCGTACGGCTCGATCGGCAGCCCCGCCGCGCTCGCGTACGGCTCCGCGTCGACGCCCTCGCTGACCGGCAGCTCGCCCGCGCCGTCGACGCCGACTCGAGACCCGGACAGCTCGTCCTGGTAGCCCTCGGGCGGCGAGGCCGCCTTGAAGCCGTCGCGGAGCGGGCGGCCGGCCTCGGCCTCGGCCTGGGTGGGCGGGTTGTGACAGGCGATCTGGTGCGTCGCGTTCGGCCCGGTCATCACGAGCGGCGTCCCCGTCACGAGCGGCACGAGCGACGGGTTGTCGGTCCAGCAGATGTCGAGCCGCCAGGCGCAGCGCGGGGCGAACGGGCAGCCGGTGGGTGCCCGGCGCATGTCCGGTGGCCGGCCCTCGATCGGCAGGAGCTCCTCGCCCGGGGCGGCGTTGATCTTCGGGATCGAGTGCAGCAACCCGACCGTGTACGGGTGGGATGGATGCTCGAAGACGTCGGCCGTCGTCGCGGACTCGACGATGAAGCCGGCGTACATGACGTTGATCCGCTGCGTCATCCCGGCCACGACGCCGAGGTCGTGGGTGATGAGGACGAGCGCGGTCCGGCCCTCGGTCGTGAGGTTGCGGAGCAGGTCGAGGACCTGCGCCTGGATCGTGACGTCGAGGGCCGTCGTCGGCTCGTCGGCGATGAGCAGCTTCGGCTCGAGGGCGAGCGCGATCGCGATCATCACGCGCTGCCGCATCCCGCCCGAGAACTGGTGCGGGAAGTCCTTCAGGCGCGACTCGGGCGACGGGATCCCGACCATCTGGAGCAGCTCGATCGCCCGGGCCCGAGCGGCCACGCGGGTGACCTTGCGGTGGGCCTGGATCGTCTCGACGAGCTGCTCCTCAATCGTCAGGACCGGGTTCAGGCTCGTCATCGGGTCCTGGAAGATCATCGCGATGTCCCGGCCGCGGATCTCCCGGATGTCGGCCTCCGAGAGGGTTGCAAGGTCGATGCTGTCGAAGACGATCCGGCCGGCCTCGAGCCGCCCGGCGGGCTTCGGCAGGAGCCGGATGATCGCCAGGTTCGTGACGCTCTTGCCGCAACCGGATTCCCCGACGAGCCCGAGTCGCTCCCCCTCCTCGAGCTCGAACGTGACCCCGTTGACGGCATGGATCGTCCCGTCGCGAGTCCGGAAGCGGACGACGAGATCCTCGACCTGAAGGAGAGCCACGATCGGCCCGCTACCGCTTCAGACGCGGGTCGAGCGACTCCCGGAGGCCGTCGCCGAGGAGGTTGAAGCCGATCGCGGTGATGACGATCGCGAGGCCGGGGAAGAAGATGAGGAACGGCGCCTCGCGGAAGTACTGGGTCGTGTCGGTCAGCATCGTGCCCCACTCCGCGGTACGCGGATCGGGCGGTCCGAACCCGAGGAAGCCGAGGCCCGCGACGTCGATGATCGCGGTGGCCAGGGCCAGGGTGGCGGCGACGATCACCGCCGTGACCGAGTTCGGCAGCAGGTGCCGGACGAGGAGGCGCCAGCGGGACGCGCCGGTCGAACGGGCGGCGATGACGTAGTCGACCTCGCGGTTGGCGAGGAGGCTGCCGCGGAGGATCCGGGCGAAGACCGGGGCGTTCGTCGCCGCGACCGCGAGCATGATCTGGGGCAGGCCCCGGCCGAGCCAGGCGACGATCCCGATCGCGAGCAAGATCCCGGGGATCGCCAGGAGCACGTCGACGATCCGCATCAGGACGGAGTCGACCCGGCCGCCGAGCGCTCCTGCGGCGGCGCCGATCGTGCCGCCGAGGAACAGGCCCATGATCACGGACCCCACGCCGACGACGAGGCTGAGGCGGGCCCCGAAGACGATCCGGGCAAACTCGTCGCGGCCCTCGAGGTCGGTCCCGAACCAGTGGCCGTTCGTGAGCGGCGCCTCGAACTGGTTGGCGAGGACGCCGCGGACCGGGTCGAACGTGGTAAGCAACGGGGCCAGGATCGCCATGAACAGGAAGACCGCGATGAAGAACATGCCGACGAGCGCGGGCCCGTTCCGCATGAGGCGGCGGGCGGCATCGCGCCAGATGCCGCGGCTGGCTCGCTCCGCGACGGGGCGCTGGCGACCGACGGCGATGGTGGCCATCAGCCGTACCGGATCCGCGGGTTGAGGAACGCGTAGCCGATGTCCACGATCAGGTTCACGATCAGGAAGATGAACGCGAAGATCGTGATGACCGACTGGACCACGATGTAGTCGTGGCCCTGGATGGCCTGGACGGCCCATCGGCCGACGCCATCCCAGGCGAAGATCGTCTCGGTGATCACCGCCCCGGCGAGGAGGCCGCCGACCTGGAGGCCGATGACGGTCACGACCGGCAGCCAGGCGTTGCGCATGACGTGGCGGCTGTCGACCCGGCGCTCCTTCAGGCCCTTGGCGCGCGCCGTCCGCACGTAGTCCTCGTTGCTCACGTCGAGGACCGAGGCCCGGGTGATGCGGGTGATGATCGCGAGCGGGATCGAGCCGAGCGCGATCGACGGCAGGATCAGGTGCCGGAGCGCGTCGACGAAGGCGTCCGGCCGTCCGGCCAGCAACGTGTCGACGAGCAGGAAGTTCGTGACCGGTGGCACCGAGTTGAGGAGCCGCGGGTCGAGCGAGCTCGTCGCCGGCAGCCAGTGGAGGGTCACCGCCAGGAAGAACTGGAGGGTCAGGCCGAGGACGAAGATCGGGATTGAGATCCCGAGCAGCGAGATGACGGTGACGAGGCCATCGCCCCAGCCCTGGACGTGGCGAGCGCCGAAGCGCCCGAGCGGGATCCCGAGACCGACGGCGAAGATCAGCGCTCCGATCGTCAGCTCGATGGTTCCGGGGAACCGGGTGAAGAACTCCTCGAGGATCGGCCGGTTGTCGAGGATGCTCTTGCCGAAGTCGCCATGGAGCAGCTGCCCCAGGTACTGGAGGTATTGCTCCCACAGCGGCTTGTCGAGGCCGAGTTGCTCCCGGATCTTGGCGACGAGCTCGGGCGTCGCGTGCTGGCCCAGGAGGGCCGTGGCCGGGTCGCCCGGCAGCAGGTGGACGAAGACGAACAGGACGATGGACAGGCCGAACAGGACCGGGATCGTTGCGAGGAGCCGCCTGACGATGTACTTGGCCACGCTCCGACCCTGACTCCGTTCGACCGGGGATGGACGGATTGTGGACCGGCCCCCGGGCGTCGCCCGGGGGCCGGTCCCGCTTTCAGCTCAGCGTGGGGCTGAACGCTACTTGTTCAGCCAGACCGAGTTGAAGTACTCGTTCAGGTTGCCGGCGCCAACGAAGCCCATGACGTACGCCTTGGCGGCGGCCGGGGGCTGCGAATTGATCAGCGGGATCGTCGGCAGGTCCTGCGCGAGCTGGTCCTGCGCGGCGCCCCACGCCGCCTGCGCCGTTGCCGGGTCGGTGGCCTGCTCGGCCTTCTGGAAGTCCTGGAGCAGGGCCGGCGGGCCGTACGCGAACTCGTCGTTCGGCTTGCCGGCGTTGAAGTGGAAGAAGGCGGTGTCGAGGAAGTTGTCCGGGCCGCCCCAGTCGCAGGTCCAGCCGAGAAGCCACATCGGGTAGGTCCCGACGGCCTCGTCGGTGAGGTAACCCGCGTGCCAGCCGGCGGTGCCGAACTGGACCTGGAAGCCAACCGCCTCGAGGTCTGTCGCGATCGCCTCGGCCAGACCCTTCGGGTTCGGCATGTACGGCCGCGCGACATCGGACGGGTAGTAGAGGGTGGTCTTGAGGTCAGCCGCGGCGACGCCGGACGCGGCGATCAGGTCCTTGGCCTTCTGGACGTCGTACGTCGGAAGGTTCAGGGCCTTGTAGTACTCGGTCGACGGCGGCATCCAGTTGTCCGCCGGCTTGGCGAGGTCCGCGTAGAACGCATCCACGTACGACTGCCGATTCAGGGCGTACATGATCGCCTGGCGGATCATCGGGTTCTGGTTGAGCTTGTGGGCTGCCGGGTCGACGATCGGGATCGCCGGCTTGGCGGCGGCCGCCGAGGCGCTCTGCGTGTCGCTCTGGTTGAGCTGGAGCAGGCCCTCGTTGCACGACGCGCCGCGGTCGATCGCCTGGAGCGTCGAGTCGGCCTGGACGGTCTTCACGTCGTTCGGGTTGATCGTCTGGGCGAAGTCGATGTCGCCGGACTGCAGGGCGTTCAGCTCCGCGGTCTGGTCGGCATACGGCTTGTAGATGATCGAGTCGAGGTGCGCCACCCCGTTCGGATCCCAGTAGTTGGGGTTCTTCACGAGGGTGACGTGGTCACCGACCTGCCACTCCTTGAACATGAACGGGCCGGTGCCGACCATCGACTTGCCGGTCCCGCCGGTGCCCTGCGCGTACGCGCTCTTGCTCGGGTCCGGATTGTCCGCGTCGCCGGCCTGGAGGGCCGTCGGGCTCTGGATGCCGAACTGGGGCAGGGTCGTCGCGAGCAGGAAGTTGCTCTGCGGGTGGGCGAGGTGGAAGACGACCGTCATCGGGTCGGGGGTGTCGATCGAGGTGATGTTGGAGTTGGCACCCCAGCCGAACACCGCGCCGTAGTAGTAGTTGTAGCTGTCCTGGAGCGCGGCCGGCGCGTTCTTCTGGCGGTCGTAGTTGTACTTGACGGCCGTCGAATCGAGTGCCGTCCCGTCATGGAACTTGATGCCGCTCCGAAGGGTGAAGGTGTACGTCAGGCCATCGGCGCTGACCGTCGGCATCGCCGAGGCGAGGACGGGCTCGACGTCGCTGGTCGTGCCCGGCTTGAGGCCGACAAGGCCCTGGATGACGTTCTCCATGATGTAGCTGGAGTTGCTGTCGCTGACCAGGGTCGGGTCGGCCAGGACCATGTCGCCCGGGAGGCCGACGATGATCGTGCCGCCTTCCTTGATCTGCACCGCCGGGCTGCCGGCCGGCTGCGATGCAGCGGCGGACTCCCCTGGGGTCGCTACCGGCGCCGCGCTCGGCGAGCTGGCCGCGGTCGTGCAGGCCGAAGCGGCGAGCACGAGGGCCGCGACGAATGCGACGGATCTATACCGCAACATCGCTGGTGACTCCTCCTTGTCGAATGCCGTTACCGGCCTGCCTGACAGGCCTTGCCTCCACGGGCCATCGACGGACCCGCATCATACTCGCGCCCCGAACGCGAGTGCGAGCCTCAGGCCTCCGCCATCGCCGCCGTCGGCGTGATCGGTGTCGGCGCGATGGCGGTGTCGATGACCGCATCCGCGACCGCCTTCGGGTTGATCTCCTCGCTGAAGTGGCAGGCCGCGAAGTGGTCCGGCCTGACCTCGCGCATGAGCGGCTCCTCGGTCTGGCAGCGCTCCGGCCGGCCCAGCTGCTCGCGCAGCCAGCAGCGGGTGTGGAACCGGCAGCCGGACGGCGGGTTCGCCGGCGACGGGATGTCGCCCTTGAGGATGATCCGCTTCTTGCGGTGATGGGGATCGGGCTCGGGCACGGCCGACAGCAGGGCGACCGTGTACGGGTGCTGGGGGTGCGTGTAGATCTCGTCGACCGGCGCGAGCTCGGCCATCTTGCCCAGGTACATGACCCCGACCCGGTCGCTGATGTGCTCGACGACCGCGAGGTTGTGGGCGATGAACAGGTAGGTGAGCCCGAACTCCTTCTGGAGGTCGTCGAGCAGGTTCAGGACCTGGCTCTGGATCGAGACGTCGAGGGCCGACACGGGCTCGTCGAGGACGACGAGGTCGGGGTTCAGGGCGAGCGCCCGGGCGATGCCGATGCGCTGCCGCTGGCCGCCCGAGAACTCGTGCGGATAGCGGTGGATGTGGCTCTGGTTCAGGCCGACCTTGCCGAGGATGTCGCGGACCAGGGCCTCGCGCTGCTTCTTGTCGGTCATGCCGTGGACGAGGGGGCCCTCGCCGACGAGCTCGCCGACGCTCATCCGCGGGTTCAGGCTGCCGTACGGGTCCTGGAACACGACCTGCATGTCGCGCCGGACCGTCTTCATCTGCTTGTTGTCGAGCATCTGCGCCTTGCGGTGCTTCTCGCCCGCCGCGGGGATGTCGAAGAGCACCTTGCCGCCGACCTCGACCCGCCCCGAGGTCGCCGGGAGGAGTCGCAGGATGACCTTGCCGAGGGTCGTCTTGCCGCAGCCGGACTCGCCGACCAGGCCGAGCGACTCGCCATGCTTAACCGTGAACGTCACACCGTCGACGGCCTTGACCGCGCCGAGCTTCGTGATCCCGAGCAGCCCGCCCCGGATCTCGAAGTGCTTGACGAGGTTCTCGACCTTCACGAGATCGGTCGAGCCGTTCGTGGCGGCCTGGACCGCGGCGGCCGCGGTCGGGTACTCCATCATCTCGGCTCCGGAGCTGGACGCGGGCATCATCGGGCTTCCACCGTCAGCGACGCCGACGACGCCTCTGCCTCCGCCTTCAGGGGGGCCTCGCCGATCTCCGGCTTGCCGCCGTCGGGCGTCAGCCAGCAGCGCGAGACGTGGTTCTCTCCGATCTGCCGGAGCGGCGGGGCGACGTCGCAGATCGGCATCGCGTACGGGCAGCGCCGCTTGAACAGGCAGCCCGACGGCAGGTTGAGCGGGTTCGGGACGACGCCCTTGATGACCTCGAGCCGCTCCCGGTGCTCGCCGAGCCGCGGGATCGAGGCGAGCAGCCCCTTCGTGTAGGGGTTGTGGGGCGTGTCGAACAGGGTCAGCGCGTCCGTCGCCTCGACGACCTTGCCGGCGTACATGACCGTGACGTCGTCGGACATCTCGGCCACGACCCCGAGGTCGTGGGTGATGAGCATGATCGCCATCCGGTTCTGCTCCCGGAGGGCCTTCATGAGCTCGAGGATCTGGGCCTGGATGGTCACGTCGAGGGCCGTCGTCGGCTCGTCGGCGATGAGCAGCTCGGGGTTCGTCGAGAGGGCCATCGCGATCATCACGCGCTGGCGCATGCCGCCGGAGAGCTCGTGGGGGTATTGCTTGGCCCGACGCTTCGGGTCCGGGATGCCGACCTGCGAGAGCATGTCGACGGCCCGCAGCATCGCCGCCTTCTTGGAGCCGCCGCGGTGCCGGAGTACTGCCTCGGCGATCTGATCGCCGCAGGTGAACACCGGGTTGAGGGACGTCATCGGCTCCTGGAAGATCATCGAGATCTGGTTGCCCCGGATCTCGCGCATGTCGTCGTCTTTGAGCTTCAGGATGTCCTGCCCGGCGAACCTCACCTGACCGGCGACGATCCGCCCGGGGCGCTCGATCAGCCGCATGACCGACAGGGCGGTGATGCTCTTGCCGCTGCCGGACTCGCCGACGACACCGAGCGTCCGCGCCTGTCGGATCTGCAGGCTCACCCCGTCGACCGCCTTCACGAGGCCGTTGGCCGTGGCGAAGTAGGTCTTGAGGCCCTCGATGTCGAGGAGCTCGTCGGGGTTCGCCGCCCGCGCCGGGGTCGGCGCGGGCGCGATCGTGTTGACGGCGGTGGTCTGCACTCCTTACGCCTCGATCCGCTGGCGCGGGTCGAGCGCATCCCGGAGACCATCGCCGAGGAAGCTCGCCGCAAGGACGACCAGGATCAGCATGATGCCCGGGTAGTAGATCCAGAGGGGCTGGCGATAGAAGTAGTCCTGGGCATGAGTCAGCATGTTGCCGAGGCTCGCCTCCGGCGGCAGCAGCCCGAGACCCAGGAACGACAGGGCCGCCTCCGTCACGACCGCGTCGGCGATACCGAGGGTCGAGGCGACGACGACCGGGGCCAATGCGCTCGGGATCATGTGCCGGATGACGATCCGGCTGTCGCTCGCGCCCAGCGCCTTCGCGGCCTGGACGAAGTCCGACTCGCGCAGGCGCAGGAACTCGGCCCGGACGAGGCGCGCGGCCGTCGTCCAGCCCGTCAGGCCGATCGCGAAGATGATCACGAGGGCGCTGCCGGAGCCGAGGAACGCGACGAACATCAGGACGAGGAAGAGGCCCGGCAGCGAGAGGACGATGTCGACCAACCGCATGAGCAGGTTGTCGATGCGGCCACCCGCGTAGCCGGCGACCGACCCGACCGCCGTGCCGATGCCGGCGATGATCAGGACGGCGAAGAAGCCGATCGAGAGCGAGGTCTGGAGACCGCGCATCAGCCGGAAGAAGATGTTGATCCCGTCGTTGTCATAGCCCAGCGGCGCCGCGAGCGACACGGGGTCGGTCGGGCCGTGGGTCAGGCTCGTCGTGAACCACAGGTTGCCCCCGAGGATCGGGAACGCGATCGACGCGACCACGAGCACGATCATCAGGACAAACGCGATCACCGCGAGGCGGTTCTGCAGGAACCGCCTGCGGACCAGCTGCCAGTACGTCTGGACCGGGACGAGATCGACCTCGTCGACCTCGCCGGTCGGGGTCCCGACGGGGAGGCTGATGCCCGGCTGGCCGAGGCGGATGCCTTCGGTTGTCATGGCTGTCGTCCTCCGGTCAATAGTGGATCCGCGGGTCGACGACCGCATAGGCGATGTCGGCCAGCAGATTGCCGAGGATGACCATCACCCCGCCGATCATGACCACCGCCAGCACGACGGGGTAGTCGCGTTCGATGACGCTCGTGACCCCGAGGTAGCCGAGGCCCGGCCACGAGAACACCGTCTCCGTGATCGCCGCTCCCGAAAGGAGCGACGGGATCGTCAGGCCGAGCAGCGTGACGATCGGGATCAGGGCATTCCGGAGGGCGTGCTTGCGGATGACCTGGCTGCTGGCCAGGCCCTTCGATCTGGCCGTTCTGATGAAGTCCTGGCGCATGACCTCGAGCATCGAGGCGCGCATGTAGCGGCTCCACCCGGCGACCTGGATGACGGCCAGGGTCGTCACGGGCAGGACGAGGTGGGCCAGGATGTCGGGGATGTCGCCGTGCTTGCCGAGCGTCTGCATCCCGTACAGCGGGAAGAGCTTCAGCTGCACCGAGAACAGCTGCTTGAGGATGAGGCCCAGCCAGAAGGTCGGCATCGCGTAGCCGATCGTCTCGAGGGTCGTGATGATCTTGTCGGCCCAGCTGTACTGCTTGACGGCCTGCATGATCCCGATCGGGATCGCCAGGACGATCGTCACCAGCAGTGACGTGCCCATGAGCAGGAGGGTCGCCGGGATCCGGGCGAAGATCAGGTCACGGACGGGCTGGCCATCCGTGAACGAGAAGCCCCATGCGAGGTTGTTGACCGGGAAGGTCCAGAAGTTCGTGAACCACTTCCAGAACTGGACCGGCAGGGGCTGGTCCAGGCCGTAGACGTGGATGAGGTTCTGAATCGTGGCCTCGCTGACGCGCCCGGTGCGGAATTTGTCGACGAAGTTCCCGGGGGTCAGGTAGACGATCGCGAAGGAGATGACGCTGATCCCGATGACGATCGGGATGGCTTGGATCAGGCGGCGGATGGTGTAGCTCGCCAACTGGCGTCCCGTGCCTTTCCCCAAGAGCTTGCGGGGCCCGGGTCGCCGATGTCGGCGACCCGGAACTGGCTGCGAATAACCTCCGGGGCGGGCCGGTCGGCCCGCCCCGGGAGATCAGATCGTCACGCGGAGCGCGACGGGTGAGCGATGCCGGCGCCTACTGCGTCGCCACCGTCCAGGCGTCGCTGTTCCAGTAATAGAGCGGGCTCTTGAGGTCGATCGTCGGATCGGTGACCACGCTGTTGGTCCCGCCGGTGATCGACTTCGACAGCGCCGAGTAGCCCTGATCCGCCCACAGGAAGTAATACGGGACTTCGTTGTGGACGATGGCCTGGAACTGCGAGTAGATCTGGGTTCGCTGCGCCTGGTCGGTCGTTTCGCGGCCCTGCGTCAACAGCGCATCCGCCTGCTGGTCGCACCAGCCGGGGAAGTTGTTGCCGTTCGGGTTTGCCTTGGTCGTGATCTGGTTGCAGCCGAAGATCGAGCTGTCGTCCGGATCGAGCGCCGTGGACCAACCACCCAGGTACGTATCGAACTTGTTGGGGTAGCTGAGGAGCGGCAGGAGCACCGTCGAGAAGTCCGACGGCAGGACGTTGATCTCGATGCCGCACGCCTTGAGCTGATCCTTCGCGAGGTTCGCGAAGCTGATGCGCTGCGGGCGGCCGGCCCGGACGTAGAGCGTCGTCGAAAGGCGCTGACCGCCCTTCGTATAGATCCCGTCCGCACCGAGCGTCCAGCCGGACGACTCGATCTTGGCCTTGGCCCCGGCGACATCCAGCGTGTACTTCGGGGCATTCGGATCGAACGCCCACGAGGCCGGCGGGATGTCTGCGTAGACCGGGATGCCCTGGCCGTCCGTGGCCTTGCTGACGGTGGCATCGTGATCGATGCACATCGAGAAAGCCTCGCGGAGGTTGATGTCACTGTAGATGTGACCCGGCCGCAGGTTGAAAGCGATGAAGTAATAGCCGAAGTCGGCGTAGGTGGCCATCTGGATGGTCGGGTCGGCCTGGAGCGCCGGGAGGGCGTCCGAGACGACCGAGTACAGCCAGTTGGCGTCGCCCTTCTGGAGGGCGGCGGCGCCCGACGCGGCGTCCTTGATGATCGGGAAGTACATGTGCTGCGGGGGAACCGTGCCGGCGTAGTAGTTCGGGTTCGCGTCCAGCGTGACGCTCTGGCCCGGTTGGTAGTTGTCGAACATGAACGGGCCCGTGCCGACCGGCTTGTTCTGGAAGTCCAGGAGCCGGAAGGCCGCGGCGACCTGATCGGTCTGCGTGGCGGCAAGCGTCTTGTCGAGGTCCGCGAGCGCGTTGTACAGCGCGTTCCCGTAGGCCGTGTTGTCCGGCGTGCCGTCCGACTTGACATAGAGCGTCTTGTTCAGCTGGCCCGAGCCGAGCCCAACGCCGGCCTTCTGGAGGATGGCCTCCATCTGGCTGACGTACGTCGCGTAGTCGCACGACGCCGGCTGGTTGGCCGAGCCGTCGCAGGCCTTGTCCGTCGTCGCCGTCGTGATCTGGTCGTCGAGCGCCTTGACGTCCGACGCGCTGACCGCCGACGAGCTCTGCTGGAACGTCGCGAAGGAGGCCATGACGGCCTTCTGCGGCATGATCAGGGTCGTCAGGTCGGTGACGAGGAACGGGGCGAACTTCTGCTTCAGCGTGAAGACGACCGTCTTCGCGTCCGGAGCCGTGACGCTGGCCACGTTGCCCTGGATGTCCGAGCAGAAGCTCGGGATGAACGTGCAGTTCGGCGAGGCCGCGAGCTGGAACGTGAAGACCACGTCAGCCGAGGTGAACGGGTCGCCGTTCTGCCACTTGATGCCGTCCTTGAGCGTGATGGTCCAGGTGAGGCCATCGGCGCTGATGGTCGGGAGGGCCGTTGCCATGTCCGGGATGACCGCGAGCTTGTTGTTGACGCGGTACATGCCCGTGTAGATCTCGCCGTTGATGTAGGCCGTCGGCAGATCCGTGTAGGCGAGCGAGAAGTACGTGGGCTCAGCGTCCATCACGAACTTCAGATCGCCCGACTGCGCGGCAGCAGAGGCCGGTGCGGATCCACCTGCCGCCGGCGTCCCGGCGGGCGGTGTGGTCGCGGTGGTGCCGCCGGAACACGCGCTCACCACGAGGGCGAGCACTCCGAGCAGCCCGAGTGACCGCTTCAATGCCATTGACCGTGTCCTCCTACTAGTGCAGGCCACGTGCCTCAGCCGAAGATCGGAGCCGCCCTTGGGTCGGCGCCGACCTCAAGCGAGCCGGCACAGCGCAGCCTGCCGCCCACGAGAGCGGCGGCATTATAGAGCGCGGCGAAACGGGCCCGTCAAGCGAACCGGGATCGGCCCGGACCTGTTCGAGGCCCCGGGGATTCGACACGTCGCCCGGCCCGGCCCGAGCGCCGTGTCCGGCGGCGGCTGTCAGCCTCCGGCGGTCAGCTTCTCGTACGCGTCGGGCTCGAGCAGGCTGGCCACCTGGGCCGCATCGCCGAGCCGGATCCGGATCATCCAGCCGGCGCCGTACGGATCGCTGTTCACGAGCTCCGGCTTCGTGCCGAGATCGGCGTTCGCCTCGGCGACCTCGCCCGACAGCGGGGCGTAGAGGTCGCTCACGGCCTTGACCGATTCGACGACCCCGAACGTCCCGAACTGGTCGAGCTTCGTGCCCGCCGACGGCAGGTCCACGAACACGACGTCGCCGAGCTGGCCGGCGGCGAACTCCGTGATCCCGACGGTCGCCGTGTCGCCGTCGACGCGGACCCATTCGTGGTCGGTCGTGTAGCGCAGGTCGCTCGGCACCATCCCGGATCGACTCCTCTCAGCGAGCCCGCTTGTAGAAGGGCAGCGGGACCACCTCCGCGTCGACACGCTGGTCCCGGATCTCGACGTCGAGGATCGTACCCGGCTCGCCATCGGCCGGCTGGACGTAGGCCATCGCGATCGGCTTCCCGAGCGTCGGCGATTGGGTGCCACTCGTCACGATCCCGGTCCGGCGCTCGCCGGCATCGACCGGATAGCCGTGACGGGCGATGCCCCGGCCGGTGACGACGAGGCCCACGAGCCGCTTGTCTGGCCCCGCGCGCTTGGCCCGCTCGAGGGCCGCCCGGCCGACGAAGTCGCCCGGCTTGTCGAGCTTCACGACGCGCCCGAGGCCCGCCTCGAACGGGTTCGTCCCGCGGTCGAGCTCGTTGCCGTAGAGGGGCATGCCGGCCTCGAGCCGGAGGGTGTCCCGGGCACCGAGCCCGATCGGCGCGATCCCCGCGTCCTGCCCGGCCGCCATGAGGGCATCCCACGTCGCCGGGCCCTTGCCCCACTCCACGAACAGCTCGAAGCCATCCTCGCCGGTGTACCCGGTCCGCGCCACGTGGGCCGGGATCCCGGCGACATCGCCCTCGGCGATGGCGTAGTAGCGGAGGGCGTCCAGGTCCACCGTGGTGAGCGGCCGGAGGATCTCGACCGATCGCGGGCCCTGGATCGCGACGAGCGACGTCGCCAGCGACCGATCGTCGAGCACGGCCTTCCAGCCGGCGAGGCGCTCGACCAGGGTGTCGGACACCGTCGCGGCGTTGCCGGCGTTCGCGACGACCATGAACCGCTCCGGGCCGAGCCGATAGACGATGAGGTCGTCGATGATCCCGCCGTCCGGCGCCGTGATCATCGAGTACTGGGCCCGACCGACGGCGAGGCTGCGCGGGTCCGTGACGACGGCCGCCGCCAGCGCGTCGCCGGCGTCGCCGCCCTCGACGAAGAGCTCGCCCATGTGCGACAGGTCGAAGAGGCCGGCCCGCTCGCGGACCGCGCGGTGCTCCTCCCGGATGCCGGCGTACTGGACCGGCATGAGCCAGCCGCCGAACTCGATGAGCCGGGCGCCCAGCGCCCGGTGGACGTCGAGGAGGGCCGTCGTGTGCAGGTGCTCGGCGTCGGCCGAGGCGCCTCCCGGGCCGGAGTCGGTCATCCGGCCGCCTCGCCGACGCCGCCGAGCCGGCTCGCGGCCGTTGCCACCAGGGCCCGCTCGGTCTGGAACGTCAGCAGCGCGGGCGCCTCGTCGAAGGTGACCCAGCGGACCCGCTCGAACTCGTGATCGTGGCGCGACAGGTCGCCGCCCGTCGGTTCCATGAGGAAGTAGTGGACGGTCTTGTGGATCCGGGTCCCGGACTGGACGAACGTGTACTCGATCGAGGGCAGCGGCTCGACGATCCGGACCTCGAGCCCCGTCTCCTCGCCGACCTCCCGGAGGGCGGTCTCCTCGACGGTCTCGCCCGCGTGGGGCGTGCCCTTGGGGAGGGTCCAGGTCGCGCCGTCACGCTCACGGCGGCGCATGCCGATGACGAGCGAGGGCCCCTCCCGCGCCTCGCGGACGACGATGCCGCCGGCGGAGGTGGCGGTCCTGGAGCTCAGCCGCGCCACGGCGCCACGGGGGCGCTCGGGCGACGAACCGACACCGATCGGGACCAGGTCAGCGAGACGACCGGCCGGGGACGGCCGGACGACCGGCGGGTCGGGCGGGTGGCGGCGATGGAGCGCGGGTCGTGCCGGAGATGCGCCAGCGGCGAGCCCTCGCGGCGGAGCACGGTCTGCCGGGCCGTGGCCGGACGGAAGGCGCCCATCGGCGTCAGGCCGAGGCGCCGGCGGCCGTTGCCGCCGATCGACCGCGGGAAGCGTGCGGACGGCCGGGCCGCGTACTTCGCGGCGATGCTGTGCTCCATCGGCGGCAATGGTATCGCGTCACTTTCGGCCCGCAAGGACGTCCCGCATGGCCGCGGCGACCTCCGGCGTGATGGATCCGCGGTCCGCGGCGAGGGCGATCTCACGCTCGGCGGCGGCCGCGTAGAGAGCCAGCGCATCTGGTGCGTGCTCGGCCATCGCGGCGAGGTGCCGGCGGAGGGTCCCGACGTCGCCCCGGGTAACCGGGCCGGTCAGGGCCCGGCTGATCCCGAGCGCGCGCGCGTTGCCGAGCGTCTGCTCGATGAGCCCGCCATAGATGGCGAGCGACCCGGCCTCGTCGAGCCCGGCGACCCGCCCCAGCTCGGCGATCGCGTCGAGGAGGGCAACGAAGCCGCCGGCCGACAGGACCGCCGCGGCGTGGTACGCGGCCTTGCTCCCGGGCGTGAGCCGGACGGCCGTGGCCCCGATCGCCTCGGCCATCTCGGCCAGGAGCTCTGCCAGCTGGTCATCGCCCTCGATGGCGACCATCGCGCCGTTGAACGCGGCGATGGCCCGCTCGGTGTCGGCGAAGGCGACGAGCGGATGGAACGCCCCGACCTGCGTCCCGGCGGCCATGGCCGGCTCGAGCACCTCGGCGCCGAGGGCTCCCGAGGTATGGACCATGGCCTGGCCGCTGTACAGGTGCAGCTCGCCCGCGAGCCCGGGAATGACGTCATCCGGCACGGCCAGGATGACGAGCTCGACATCGTCGAGGAGGGCGTTCGCCTCCGCGTACGCCCGCGCCCCCGGCACGAACGTCCGGAACCGGTCGCGCCGACCGGCGTCGCGCGAGGCGACGGCCGCAACCGGCCAGCCCGCCCGGCTCAGGGCCCCGCCGAGCGCGGTGCCGACCGCGCCCGCTCCGACGATCCCGGTCAGCGGCCGGACGCCGGCGTCCCGATGCTGGTGCTCGTCCGGCTGCTCGTGGTCGTCCGCCGCGTCGTGGGGCTGGGCGTGCCCCGGATCGAGCTCGATGCCGCGTCGCCGGAGGTCGGCCAGGGTCGCCTCGTCCGGCGGTCGGGACGGATCCGAAGCGGCCGGCCGGGCCTTGCCGCCGGCCCCGCGCCACGCCTTCAACGATACTGTCCCATCAGTCGAGTTTAGCCAGCGACAGCGAGGGTCCAGCCAATGGCAGTCCGTGATCCGTTCGGCGCCCGGGGGGCGCTCGGGCCAGGGCTCCCGGACCTCTACCGGCTGTCGGCGCTTGCCGGCAGGGTCGACCTCGAGCGCGCCCCGAAGACCCTGAAGATCCTCCTCGAGAACGTCGTCCGCCACGCCGACGGGCCGCTGGTCGGCCCCGACGACGTCGAGGCCCTCGCCGCCTGGCGACCCGGGACCACGACCGCCGCCGAGATCCCGTTCATGCCGTCTCGGGTGATCCTCCAGGACTTCACAGGGGTCCCGGCCATCGTCGACCTCGCCGCGATGCGCGACGCGATGGCCGAGCTCGGGGGTGATCCCGCGCGCGTGAATCCTCTCGTTCCCGCGGATCTGGTCATCGACCACTCCGTCCAGGTCGACGCGTTCGGGACGCCGGCCGCATTCGCCTTCAACGTCGAGCGGGAGTACGAGCGCAACGGCGAGCGCTACCAGCTCCTCCGCTGGGCCCAGACCGCGTTCCGCGACCTGCGGGTCGTGCCGCCCGGGACCGGCATCGTCCACCAGGTGAACCTCGAATTCCTCGCGACGGTCGTCGCCGACGCCGCGGACGGCGAGGGTCGCCGGATCGCGTTCCCCGACACGCTCGTCGGGACCGATTCGCACACGACGATGGTCAACGGGCTCGGCGTGCTCGGCTACGGCGTCGGCGGGATCGAGGCCGAGGCCGCGCTCCTTGGCCAGCCCCTCTACTCGCCGATGCCCCGGATCGTCGGCGTCCATCTCCGGGGCGAGCTGCCTCGCGGCTCGACCGCGACCGACCTCGTCCTCGTCGTCACGCAGATGCTGCGCGGGTTCGGGGTCGTCGGCGCGTACGTCGAGTTCACCGGCGACGGCCTGGCGGGCCTGGCCCTCGCCGATCGGGCGACGATCTCGAACATGAGCCCAGAGTTCGGGGCGACGTCGACCCTCTTCCCGATCGATGACGAGACGCTCGCCTACCTCCGCCTGACCGGCCGCTCGGCCGAACGGATCGACCTCGTCGAGCGCTACGCCAAGGAGCAGGGCCTCTGGCGGGAGTCGGGCGCCCGGCCGCAGTTCGACGCCGAGCTCGAGCTGGACCTGGCGACGGTCGAACCATCCGTCGCCGGACCGAAGCGGCCCCAGGACCGGGTGCCGATCACGAAGCTCCGCGAGAACTTCCGGACCAACTTCCCGCCGGCCGATGCCGCGGTTCCGGGCCTGGCCGACGGCGGTCGGCGCGGCGCGGTCGAGGAAGGCTCCATCGAGTCGTTCCCGGCCAGCGACCCGCCCGCGTTCATGGCCGCGGCGGCGACGAACCACGAGCCCGCGCCGGCGGCGCCGGTGACCGGACCCCGACCCGATCAGTCACCCTACCCGGCGTTCGACCTCGAGGTCCGCGGCAAGCCGACGACGATCCGGAGCGGCTCCGTCGCGATCGCCGCGATCACGTCCTGCACGAACACGTCGAACCCGACCGTCATGGTCGGCGCCGGGCTCCTCGCCCGGAACGCGGTCCGGCGCGGCCTGCGCGTGCCGCCGACCGTGAAGACCTCGCTCGCGCCGGGCTCCCGGGTCGTCACCGCCTACCTCGAGGAGGCGGGCCTCATGGACCCCCTCGAGCGGCTCGGCTTCGCGCTCGCCGGCTATGGCTGCACGACCTGTATCGGCAACTCGGGGCCGCTCGACGAACCGATCGCGACCGCGATCGAGGCCCACGGCCTGACGACCGCCGCGGTCCTGTCCGGCAACCGCAACTTCGAGGGCCGGATTCATCCGCTCGCGCGCGCAAGCTACCTCGCCTCGCCACCGCTCGTCGTGGCCTTCGCGCTGGCGGGCCGGGTTGACATCGACCTGTCGAGCGAGCCGCTCGGCATCGACGACGACGGCAAGCCCGTCTTCCTCGCCGACATCTGGCCCGCGCCCGACGAGATCCGCTCCGTCATTCGCGACGCGATCGACCCGGAGCTCTTCCGGCGCACCTACGCCAGCGTCTTCGAGGGCGACGAACGCTGGAAGGCCCTGCCGATCCCCGACGGCGACCGGTACGACTGGGACCCGGCGTCGACGTACGTCGCCCGGCCGCCGTTCTTCGACGGGATGGGCCTCGAGCCGGAGCCGGTGGCCGACATCGTCGGGGCCCGGATCCTCGCCATCCTCGGCGACTCGGTCACGACCGACCACATCTCGCCGGCCGGCTCGATCGCCGCGCGGTCGCCCGCCGGCCAGTGGCTCCAGGACCACGGGGTCGGCCCGCTCGAGTTCAACTCCTATGGCGCGCGGCGCGGCCACCACGAGGTGATGGCCCGCGGGACATTCGCCAACATCCGGCTGCGGAACGCGCTCGTGCCCGAGCGGGAAGGCCCGTACACGATGCACCTCCCAAGCGGCGACGAGCTCTTCATCTATGACGCCGCCACGCGCTACCAGGCCGAGGGCGTGCCGCTCGTGGTGCTGGCGGGCAAGGAGTACGGCTCCGGATCGTCCCGCGACTGGGCCGCGAAGGGCCCCCTGCTGCTCGGCGTGCGAGCCGTCGTCGCGGAGGGCTACGAGCGGATCCACCGCACGAACCTCGTCGGGATGGGCATCCTGCCGCTCCAGTTCAAGGCCGGCGAGTCGGCAGCCGCGCTCGGGCTGAGCGGCCGCGAGGTGCTCTCGATCCGCGGCCTCGATCGGCTCGCGCCGCGGGCCACGCTGGACTTCGAGGCGACCGCCGAGGACGGCTCGAAGCGGACCTTCCAGGCGATCTGCCGGATCGACGGCCCGATCGAGCTCGACTACTACCGCGGCGGCGGGATCCTCCGGGCCGTCCTGCGGCGGCTCGCCCGCGAGGGCGCCGCCGGCTGATCCGGGGCTCAGGCCTCGTGCGCGAGGGCGACGTCGCGCGCCAGCGTGGCCTCGGGCAGCAGCGTGGTCTCGGGCGCCAGGGTCGCGGGCGTCGGTGCGGCCGCCCCCGCCGGCGTCGCGACCCGCCGCCCGTCGAGCCAGAACAGGACGCCCGTGCCAACGGCTGCGGCGATGCAGAGGAGGCCGCCGATGAGGACGACCATCCGGATGCCGATCGCCGCGCCGAAGACGCCGGCCGCCGCGGTCGAGACGATCGTCGCGGTCGACATCGCCGCGTTCAGGGCGCCGAGGACGCGGCCGCGCATCGCGTCCTTCGCCGTCGTCTGAACCAGGGTCGACACCGCCGCGTTGAGCGGGGTCACGAACCAGCCGACGAGGAAGGCCAGCGGGAACAGGACCCAGACGTTCGGCACCTGCGAGAACAGCGCGATGACCACGCCGGTGCCGGCGAGGCCGCCGACGACCATCGAACGGGCCGAGAACCTTGACGCGAGGGTCCCGATGAGGGCCGCCGCGAGGACCATCGAGAGCGTCTGGGCGCCCTCGACGGGCCCCACCCACGCGGGGCTCTCGTGGAGCACGTTGATCAGGAACGGCACGAAGAGGATGTTGATCGCGCCCATGCCCAGCATCGCGACGAAGAGGCCGAGGAGTGTCGCGATCAGGGTCCGCGAGGCGGCGATGACCCGCAGGCCGGCCGTCACGGACGACGCGAAGCTCGCCCCCGCGACATGGGCCTCGTGCGATGGCGTGCCGAGGGCCCGGTCGACGCGGTAGACGATCGCGACCGAGGCGAGGAAGGTCACGGCGTCGAGGATGAACACCGGCCAGGCCGAGCCTGTCAGCGCGAAGACGATGCCGGTCACCGTCGTGCCGAGCAGGCTGCAGACGACGTTGCTCAGCTGCCCGAGCCCATTTGCGGCCATGAGACCCTCGGCCGGGACGGCCCGCGGGATGAGGGCGCCTCGGGCGGGCGAGAAGAGGGTGCCGATCGCGGCCTGAGCGAACGCGACGAGGTACAGGATCGGAAGGCGATCGGCCGTCGCGACGACGGTGAACCCGAGGACCAGGATCGCCCGGGCCGTGTCCGAGGCGAGCATGATCCGCCGCCGGTCGAACCGGTCCGCGACCGCGCCGCCGACGATGCCGCCGACCATCGACGGGACCGCGACGGCGATCGCGAGCACGGCCAGGGCCGCGGTCGAGTGGGTCAGAGCGTTCACGAGGAGCATGAGCGCCATGTACGTCATGCCGTCGCCGACGTTGGAGATCGTCTGGGCGGCGAACAGCTTTCGGAACGCCGGCAGGCGCAGGACCGCGCCGTTCCCCATCGCCGCCGGGCGGGCGTCAGTCATGGCTCGTCCCCTTCGGCGCGGGCACGCGGTACAGGGCGACCAGGAAGCCGAACGGCACCGCGTCCGAAGCCGTGGACGCGGCGTCGTACTCGCCCATCAGGGCGAGGAGCCGGGTCTTGAACTCGGCGGCCTGCGTCGGCGGGAGCATCGCCAGGCCGCGCGTCACGAGCGGCCGGCTCGGATCCGGATCGCCGCCGCCCGTCAGGTCGGCGCCGGGATTGACGGCGAGGTAGTCGCGGAGCGCCTGGCCGACCTCCTCGCGAGCGGAGTCGAACACGCCGTGCATCAGCTCCCGCCCGGCCTCGTCCGCCGCGGGCGAGTCGCCGGCGAGGAGCTGGCTGTCGAGGCGGAAGGACAGCGCGGCAACGCGATAGCGCGACTCGATGATCCCCGAAACGAGACGCTGCGACGCGAGCCGGAGGAGGTCGCGCTCGAGCAGCAGCTCGACGTGGTGGTAGAGGCGGGTCTGCGGCACGTCCAGTGCGACCGCCAGCTCCTTGACGCTCCAGTCGGTCGACTGTCGGGCGACCATCGTCTCGAGGATCCGGAGACGCAGCGGGTCCGAGAGCGCCTTCAGCGTCTCGACGTCGGAGATCAGCCGCTCGGGGTCGGGCTCGGCCGCGTCGGGTCGGACCTCGGCCCGCCCTGGCAGGTCCGGGACGACCGACCCGGTCGAGCCCGTCGAGGGGGTCGAGCGGCGTGCCACCGGGGAGCCCGCCGGTTCGGCTTGCGATCCCGCCCTCGAAGACCCTGGCATTCGACCCTCTCCAACCATTCAACAGTTGTTGAACATAAGATGAAGGTCGAGCAGGTCGATGTCAAGACCCGAGGCTGCGGGTCGTGGTGGGCGATACTGGTCTACCCGCTGTACGCGAGCGAATGCACAGACTCGGCGCGAGTCTCGGTCGTCGGCGCGTGAGCGGCGCGCTACTAGTGCTGCTCCTCCGCGGCGGCCCTGATCCAATTGGAGAACTCGACAGCAATGTGCTGCCGGTGGTGCTCGAAGAACTCCTCCGGGCAGGCGGTCGGGAAGTACGCGGTGATGTTTGCCCTGAAGCCGTCGTCCGTGTCCCCGAACTGGTTCAGCATCCGGCCGACGATCGTGCCGTCCGACAGCGTGATGTCGGCGATCCGGCGGAATGGGTAGTCCGACTCGGGCAAGAGCGCATCGGCAGTGTCCGCGGTCCAGGCCGGAGCCTTGTCGAAGGCTGGAAGCAGGACTCGGGAGGCATGCAACCCCAACCGCTCGACGACGGTGACACTCGTGTCGATGTTGAGGAACATCGCGTAGTGGTCGGGCTCCGCGGCGAGAAGGACCGGCTCGTCCTGGAACGCAGCGCCGAGCCACCGCAGGAACTGGCCCGCCTTGATACCGCGGGCTTCCAGGACGATCGTGGTGGGCCTCAGCTCTCCGTTTGACTGCGACGCCATATCGCGGAGGTATGCGTTGCCGCGCTCGATCTCGTCGGCCAGGAGGTCCAGCAGGCCCTGGCGGCCCAGCAGCTTCTTGAGCTGTGCCAGCACCAGCCGTGCATGGGCAAGCTCGAAGTGAGCGAGTCCACCGGCCTCGGTTGGACCCGAAATGAGCTCGACTGCCACGGGTTCGCGCACCGCGGTCATGGTCTGGTCAATCACGTCGTTCTCCCTTCGATTAGCCCGGTGAGGATGGCTTGGATGGCGGGGGCGATGAGCGCAATGAGCAACTCGGTGTCTGCCTCGACAAGTGACGGCACCTGAACGATGTCTCGCCCAATGACGAGACCGACCAGCATCGACGACGCAACCCCCACGCGGATGGCGTTCTCGGCGCCGAGCGCCGTGGTGAGGCGCGCCTGCAGGAACCCACGCAGCTGGGCGGCTGCCTTCTCGTTGCTGACCGCGCTCCGAAGCATCGCGAGCATCGGCTCCGCGTCCTCGGGCGCACCCTCCCAGACGCCGAAGAAGGCTCGCGCGACGCGATCTCCGAGGGACTCGACGGGGCCATCGAACGCAACGGCAAAGCGCGACAGGGCGCCCGGCGTCATCGACATGCAGGCGCCGAACAGTTCCTCCTTGCTCCCGTAGAACTGCATCACTAGCGATGCGTCGACCCCGGCGTCCTCGGCGATCTGCCTGATCGTCGTGGCTCCATAGCCACTGCTGGCAAAGCACGCGCGCGCCGCGTCGAGGATCGCCTGTCGCGTCCTGGTCGCACCTGGCCGTCGGCCACGACGTCGGCCCAAAGCCGACGTGGCCGGAGCATCCGATCCAGCGGCATGGCGGACTTCTGACGCAATCTCGCTCGTCATGCGGCCCCACCCGCCTTCACGGCAACCTGGACGAAGGAGGCGTGGGCGCCGCCCGTGTGGATCACGTGGCGTCCACTGTTCTCGGGCACCACAGTCCCCCGTTGTGGCATGACTCCGCCGAGGAGGTTGTATCCGCTGATCACGAGTCGGAGCTGCTCGCCGGCGTGAAACGTGAGGCCGACCGGGAACAGGTCGATGTCCAGGGCGACGATGGATCCCGGCTCGAGCTTCTGCACGCGATCGAAGGTGTGGGCGGGGACCTCGTCAGTCGCCGTCGCCGGATCAAGATGGCGCATCGAGGCCCGCAGGCGACCGTTCGAGCCCTTGTACTTGAGGACCGACGAGCCCTCCCGGGTGAGCATGTCGATCGGCGCGCCGTGATTCGGCACGTTGAACTGCTCGAGGCGCTCACCGGCGGCATTCAGCTTCTCCAACAGGACGAAAACGTCCATGTCGTCCGAGCCGAGCGCCTCGACCCAGAGTCGTGCCTTCGGATAGCCGGCGAGCTCGGTCTCCTCGTCGAAACGGATCGTGAACGCGACGCCATTCCGATCGGCCACGGCGTCGTAGCTGGCCGTCGCTGCCTCGACGGGTGCCTCGCCGACCAGCGCGCCTGACGCGCCGTCAAGGAAATATCGGACCGAGCCGAAGTCCTCAGGTGGGAACACCGTCGCGGGAATGTTGACGCGATCGCCACCCTCGAGATCCAGGAGCGCATAGCGAACGCGCGGCGTCTCGTCCCACGCATTGTCCTGGCCCTTCAGGTAATGGTCGAAGAAGCGCTGGAGGTCGTCCCTGCTCGCCTCCTCGTTGTAGTCAGGCCACTCCATGGTGTTGTGGATCCGCAGCCACTTCTCGGCCGACTGAATCCGGCGCCACCCGCGGAAGGTCCCCGGGGTGTGGATCGAGTTCGAGTAGCTCGCAACGACGTACGCGGGGACCGTGACCTGGTCGAGCGGAGCCACCTTCGATTCCCAAAGGCCATTCATGAGGGGGTACCGCTCGGCCTCGGCCACGAGGTCCTCGCGTCGTTGTTTGCCGGTCCACGACGGGGCCCATGTGGACGCGAACGAAAGGTCCGGCATTCCGCCACGGAACAGGAGGTCGCGGTAGGTGTCGGTCCATCCTTCCCACGGTGCGATCGCGGCCAGGTGCGGTGGTCGCTCGGCGGCAGCGAACCACTGGGCGATCGCGAGGTACGAGTTCCCGCTCATGCCGACCTTGCCGTTGCACCAGTTTTGGAGGCCGAGCCACTCGATCACGTCGTGGCAGTCCTCGCCATCCTGCCGCCCGGTCATGAGGCTGTCGCCCTCGGAGTCGAAGACGCCACGCGCGTCCGGATTGCAGACGGCGTAGCCATTCGCGCACCAGAACGCGGGATCAGGTCCTTCGAACTTCCCGAGCCCGGAGAGCCGGCTCTGGTCCACGCCGAGGAGCTTGAAGAGCTCCCAGTTCTTCGGATGCGTACCGCCGCTCTTGCCATATGGGCCCCAAGCGACGATGACCGGAACCTTCTCGTTCCCCGCCGGTCGAAACACGTCGACGTAGATCGTCGTGCCATCGCGCAGGGTGACGGCGGTGTCCTTCTCGAAGACGATGTCGACCGGGATCGGCATGAAGTGCGGCAGGGTCTGAAACCCCGCCGGCAGGACCCTGGTCCCGGGCTCGAATTTCGCGAACAGACTTGGTTCAGCTGATTCGTCGTACGGGAACGCGGGCAGGAACACGCCGTCCGGGTGGCTCATCGGGTTGGCGCCTCCCAAGTGTTCATGCGGTCATATCGCGCGGCCCAGATGACCTCATAGCCGCGGTCTCCCCAAGTTGCCGCCTTGTCCGTGCCGGCCGCCGCCCTGTCCGCTCCGTGCATCCAAGCCTCGAACATTTCGGCATTCGCGAATTCGTAGACCGTCTGGTACGTCGGGGACGCCATGGCGCCATCGGCGACGTCGTACGACTCGGACGACAGCTTGTAACGGGTGACCCTCATGACGTGGCCGCCCTTGAGCAGCATCGGGACGTGGACCTCGTCGTACCACGTGTTGAACTTGTCCTCGTCCTCGGGTCGGCATTCCAGCCCGACGGTCCAGATCACGGGTGTGGCGCTCATCCGTCGCGTTCCTGCGCCCTCGCGATGACCTCGAGGAATCTGACCCTCCCCTCTTCGCGGTTCTTCCGCAGGGCGAAGGTCGTCATGACCGGATGCTGCTCGAAGGCGGGTTCCGGGACGAGCGGGTTGCCGGTCCAGGAGATCAGCCGGCAGACCCGCCGACTGATCCGCCACCCAGCATCGGTGCGGACCAGCTCATCGTCATACCAGCCGCGGCCGATCCAGTCCGAGCCACCCTCCGCCGCATCGCGCACGAGCAGCCAGTCACCGTAGGTGAACGCGTTGGCCCTGTCGCCGTCCACGTGCACCACGTGACCCATCATCGTGTGCATCTGATTGTCCAGGCGCTCGTGGAAATCCTTGAACGCGAACTTCACCTTGGCCAGGCCCAACCACAGCGCGCCAGCAGGACCGTACTCGGCGTGGACATCGCCGGTGAACACGTTGTCGAGGAGGTCCCAGGCATGGGCGTCGAGCGCCAGCCCATAGAGGTTGATGACCTGGATGATCTCGACGGTGTCGTCGGTGCCCATCTGCTCGTCCCTCGTCTCAGGCCGCCTGCGGGCGGTGTTCGATGAGCTCAAGCACGATCCCCAATGGATCCTTGAAGGTCAGGATCCGGAGAATCCCGCCGGTCGGTGCCTGGACGGATTGGGGTTCGCAGAGCATCTCGATGTCGCCACGCTGCAGCAGCTTCTCGTGGATCGCGTCGGTGTCGTCCACGTCGAAGGCCATGCGCGTGATCCCGACGTGGTTCATCTGCCCGTAAGGCCCGTCACCGATGACCGTCTTGGGCGTGATGAACTCGATCAGATCGATGACCGTGGCGTTGTCCTTGCGCTTGCCGCAGAGGTGGTCGGCGTGGATCTCAATCTCCTGCCCCGGAAAGCCGAGGACCGCACCATCCGCCTTCTCGTTCCTCAGGCTCCCGATCGACTCGAGCCCGAGGACATCCCGGTAGAACGCAAGCGCCTCCTCGATGTCCGGGACCGTGATGCACACGTGGAACAGCCTGTTGATGTACCGATCCATGTCTTCCCCGTTCCGTGGGTTGTGAGTCACTGACACGCCTCGAGCTGCGATTACGCGGCTGGAGCCTGCGTCATCGTCAGGAACACGCCCCACGGGTCCTTGAAGCTGAACCACCTCGTGGTGAACGTCGCCTCGGGCGCGCGGATGACGATGTCCTTGGGCGCGCAGACGATCTCGACCCCTGGATACGCCCGGACCTCTTCGTACGCCGCGTCGACGCTGTCGACCAGCACGGCCAGGCGGGTGATCCCGACGTGGTTCATCTGGCTGTAGGGGCCATTGGCGACCATGGTCGGTGGGTTCGTGTACTCGATGAGGTTGATCTCGGTCGCGTGGCCATCGGCGCCGGCATTGAGGAGGTGATGCGCGTAGATGCCGATCTCGTCCTGGTCGAAACCGAGCAACCTGCCGTCCGCCTCGTCTGTCCGTGTGTGAAAGACCGAGACGAATCCGAGGACATCCCGGTAGAACTTCAGCGCCTCGTCGAGATCCGGGACGGTCACGACGACGTGCATGAACTTCTTGACCAACGGATTCACAGCCATTTCCCTTCTTGCGGCGGGCAGCGACGAGGAGCCGACTCTACGCCGAGGATCCCTGGAAATCAACTATCGTTGAGAAATGGCAGGCGATCGGATCCGAGGCCCGAATACGAAGTTCATCCGCGCATACCGCGAGAGCGGAGCCGAAGCTCCGCTCTCGCGTGAGGTCACTTTGGTGGGCGATACTGGATTCGAACCAGTGACCCCGCGGATGTGAACCGCGTGCTCTAACCGCTGAGCTAATCGCCCCGAAGCGCCGCGCGATGGTACGCCGGGCGCTCCGCGAGACGCGCCATCGCCAGCGCCGTGGTGATGCCCGCGACCGCGACGACCTTCCGTCGCGACGAGGCGCCCGCCACGATCCGGATGGTGCCCGGGGAGACGTCCAGGGCACCGGCAAGGACCCGGATGACCGCCACGTTCGCCGCGCCATCTGCCGGTGCGGCCCTGACGCGCACCCGGACGAGGCCCGCATCGTCGAGCCGGACGTCGTCGACGCCGGCGCGAGGTGTTACCGTCACCGGGAAGCGCGCCTCCTCGGCAGCGCGGCGGCTCACGCCCGCTCGCCGAACAGCGCCCGGCCGACCCGGACGATCGTCGCTCCCTCCTCGACGGCGATCTCGAAGTCGTCGGTCATGCCCATCGACAGCGCCGCCCCGAGCCGGCCGTCGACCCGGCGAAGCCGCTCGGACAGCCGGCGCAGGGCCACGAACGTCGGCCGCGCGTCCTCGGGTCGCTCCACGAGCCGGCCGACGGTCATGAGCCCATCGACGCCTAGGCCGCCCAGGTCGAGGATCCTGGGCAGCGCCGCCGCCAAGCCATCGGGCGTGAAGCCGGCCTTGGCCGGATCAGCGTCGACGTTCACCTGAAGGAGCACCGGCAGCGGGTCGCGTGCCGCCTCGTCCGCGAGACGCGACAGCCGCTCGGCCAGCTCCACCGAATCGACCGATTCGATGACGTCGAACGTCTCGATCGCCCGCCGCGCCTTGTTCGACTGGAGGGGCCCGATGAGGTGCCACGTCGCGCCCGGCGCGAGCGATCGCTTCGCCTCGCCTTCCTGGACGCGGTTCTCGCCGAGGACGGTCAGCCCGGCGGCGATCGCGTCCCGGACGCGCTCGGGCGGCAGCGTCTTCGTGACCGCGACCAGCTGGACCGCGTCCGCCGCACGAGCGGCACGTGTGGCCGCGCGGGCGATCCGCTCGAGGACGGCGTCGCGGGCCTCGGCCAGGTCAGGCATCGACACGTGCCCGGGCATGCCGGGCGCCCGGATCAGCCCGGGCTACCGGCCTCGACGGAGGAAGCTCGGGATCTCGAGGTCGTCGGCGTCGTAGGTCGGCTTCTTGGTCATCGGCACGGGCTCCCCGACGGAGCGGGCCGCTCGCAGGTCGCCATCACCGCCGTCGACCCGGGCCGTCGGGGCGTCGGGCACGCCGACGTCCGTCATCTGGCTCCGCTGCCGCTCGAGCTCCTCGAGGAAGTCGCGCTGCGGCCGGGCGCCGGCGTCGGCCGGCATCGACGTCGCGGCCTGGGTCGGCCGCGCCGCGGCGTGGGTCCGCTTCGCGTCGAAGCCCGTCGCGATGACCGTGATCTGGACCTCGTCGCCGAGACGATCGTTGAAGCTCGTCCCGAAGATGATGTTCGCCTCGGGATCGGCCGCCGCCCGGATCTCCTCGGCCGCCTCGGTGACCTCGAACAGGGACAGGTTCGAGGAGCCCGTCACGTTGAAGAGGATGCCCTGGGCGCCCTGGATGTTGACCTCGAGAAGCGGGCTGGCGATGGCCTGGCGCGCCGCGTCCACGGCGCGGTTCTCGCCCGACGCCCGACCGATGCCCATGAGCGCCGAGCCGGCGTCCTTCATGATCGCCCGCACGTCGGCGAAGTCGAGGTTGATCAGGCCGGGCACCGTGATGATGTCGCTGATCCCCTGGACGCCCTGGCGCAGGACGTCGTCGACGACCCGGAATGCGTCGAGGATCGAGGTGTTCTTCTGGACCACGTCCCGGAGCCGGTCGTTCGGGATTGTGATGAGGGTGTCGACCTTCGACTTGAGGGCCTCGGCCGCCTTCTCGGCGGTGAGCCGGCGCTTCGCGCCCTCGAACCCGAACGGCTTCGTGACGACGCCGATCGTGAGGGCGCCGGCCTCCTTGGCGATCTCGGCGACCACGGGTGAGGCACCCGAGCCGGTCCCGCCACCGAGCCCCGACGTGATGAACACCATGTCCGAGCCCTCGAGGGCTTGGGCGATCTTCTCGGTGTCCTCCTCGGCCGCGCGCTCCCCGAGTGACGGGTCACCGCCGGCGCCGAGGCCGCGGGTGATCTTGTCGCCGATCCGGATCTTGTGCGGCGCATCCGACTGGAGGAGGGCCTGCGCGTCCGTGTTCATCGCGATGAACTCGACGCCCATCATCTCGGCCCGGATCATGCGGTTGACCGCGTTGCTGCCACCCCCGCCGACCCCGATCACGCGGATGAGCGCGAAGTTCTCCGAATCGGAACGCAGGGCCATCTGGCAATCCTCCGGGACGGCTTCGCCGGGCCGTCAATTGGGGCTGAGTGGTCAACCCCGGGAGGGTCGCTTCCTCGGCGCGACGGCCCCCTGAAGGTTGCCCGCGAGTCTAGCACCGGGTCCCGCCCGGGACGACCCCGAATCCGCTGGTTCCTAGGGGAACATGCCCCTGACGGCGTCCCGCAGGCGGCCGAGCATGCCGCCCGCCGGGGCGGACTCGAACCGTCCTGCCTCGCCCTCGTCGAGCATCGTCGAGCCCCACTGGAGGAGGCCGATCGCGGTCGAGTAGGCGGGGGTCATGATGGAGTCGGTGAGACCGCCGACGCCGGTCGGGGCGACGATCCGGACGGGCATCGCGAGGACCTCCCGGCCGAGCTCGGCCAGGCCCGCCAGCTGGGCCCCGCCGCCGGTCAGGATGATGCCGGCCGGGAGCATCCCGGCCCCGGCGCTCCGCATCTCGGCGCCGAGCAGCTCGAACGTCTCGCGCATCCGCGACTCGATGACCTGGCAGAGCTCGAGACGGCTGACCGTCCGGCCCGCGTCCTCGCCGAGCACCGAGACGGAGATCTCCTCGGCCGGGTCGATGTTCCGGAGGTCGCACGTCCCGTGCCGGACCTTCAGCTCCTCGGCCACCGGCAGCGACGTCTTGATCCCGATCGCCACGTCGTTCGTGACGAAGTTCCCGCCGACCGGCAAGACCGTCGTGTGGAACGGCGAGCCCTCGTTGAACATCGCCAGGTCGATCGTGCCCGCGCCGATGTCGGCGACGGCGACGCCGAGCTCCCGCTCCGTGTCGTTGGCGACCGCCTCGGCCGAGGCGAGCGCGTTGACCACGAGCTCGTCGATCTTCACGCCGGCCTGGCCGACGCACTTCACGAGGTTCTGGATCGCCGTCTGGGGCGCCGTGACGATGTGGGTCTCGACCTCGAGCCGGAGGGCGCTCATGCCGAGCGGGTCCTTCACCCCTTCCTGGCCGTCGACGATGAAGCCCCGCCGCTCGACGTGGAGGATCTCGCGGTTGGCCGGGATCGCCACGGTTCGAGCGACCTCGATCGCTCGGCGGATGTCGTCGCGCGAGATCTCGCGGGTATGGGCGCTGACCGCGACCTGGCCGGTCGAGTTCAGGCTCTCGATCGCGGCACCGCCGACGCCGACGAAGGCCTTGTCGATCTTCCAGCCGGAGAGGCGCTCGGCCTTCTCGACCGCGTCGCGGATCGAGCGGACGGTCTGGTCGATGTTGACGACGGCGCCCTTCTTCAGGCCCGATGACGGGACGGTGCCGTGGCCGATCACGTCGAGGCGACCGTCGCGACCGATCTCGCCGATCAGGGCGCAGACCTTGCTCGTGCCGACGTCGATCCCGACGAGGACGCCTTCTACCACTGCAACCTCACGTCAACCCCGAATGAAGTGCCGCCGGATGAGGGCGACGTTGTTGAAGATCCGGAACCCGAAGTTGATGAGCGCCACCAGGTACAGGTCGAGGCTCAGCCGATCGCCGATGAAGGTCAGGATGACCGCCACGATGGCGTTCGTCACGAAGCCCGAGATGAAGATCCGATTGTCGTAGACGCCGTCGAGCTCCGCCCGCACCGCTCCGAGGACCGAGTCGAGCGCGGCGAGGATCGCCACGGCCGAATAGCGCGTGAGCTCGAAGCTGACGGTGACGTTGAGGACGAGCCCGAGCAGGACGCCCACCAGCAGACCTGCCAGGGGGAGCAACACGGAGCGCGTCCTCGCTGCTGCGGTGCGTTCGGGCAAAGGCTAGCAGGGCGGTCATGGCTTTGGAGTGGCCCGGACGGTGTACGTCCCGGTCGTCGCGCCGGCCAGGATGACCTGGTCGATCGTGTCCTCGCGCCCGCTCAGGAGGCTCCGCAGCAGCTGGACCTGGCTCGGGATGATGTCCGGGCTGCGGAGCGTCGTGCTGTACCACCCGAAGATCGCCGTCCAGTGCTCCGAGGCGCCCCGGATCGTGAAGCCCGACTCGTCGTCGACATGGACGGCGAGGTGGCTGGCCGCGCTCCCGATGTCCGCCGGCACCAGCGAGGCGAGCCGGGTGGCGACGTCGAGGTCGACCGGGTCGAGCGTGCCGCCGACGGCCAGCAGCGTGGCCGACATCGTCCGATCGTCGATGACGGTCGGCAGGCTGGCCGCGCCCGCCGAGCCCGGGTCGGCGCTGGCGAACAGCACGCCCGCGGCATCGACGAGGAAGCGGCTGTCGCCGACCCGCCAGACGAGGATCGGCGTCCGCTCGGTCACCCGAACCATGAGGGTCGACGGCAGCGACACCGTGACGCTGGCGTCGGCGACGGTCGGTAGCCGGCGCAGGCTGGCCTCGATCGGCGCGGTGTCGACCTCGAAGACATTGGACCCGAGCGGGACGGCGACGGCGGCCAGGACGGCGTCCGAGGCGGTCCATTGCAGCGTCGGCTGGTCGATCCGAGCGAGGCCGAACGGGGCGGTCCCCGTCACGAGCTTCAGGAGCAGGCCGGCGGCGAGCATGCCGAGCAGGCCGCCGGCGCGGGCCGGGGTCAGCAGCCGCGGCGAGCCGAGCGCGCGAAGCGGACGCCAGCGGAGCCCGGGCGTGCCGGACGATCGGCCGCCCGACGACCGGCGGCCCGACGACCGGTCCGCGCGGACCCGGCGGCGGTCGGTCCGCCCGGTCATCGCGGCAGGTCCGCGGGTTGCAGGTGGCCGGCCGGTCGCGCCGCGTGGCACTCGATCGCGAGGTCGATGATCCGCAGGCAGACCGCCGTGAAGTCGAGGCCCGCCTCGGACGGCATCGTCGGGAAGAGGCTGATCGGCGTGAAGCCGGGGATCGTGTTGATCTCCGAGACGTACAGGCTGTCACCGGCCACGAGGAAGTCGACCCGGGCGAAGCCCTCGCAGCCGAGCGAGCGGTAGGCGTCGCGGGCGAGCTTGCGCATGACCTCACGCGTCCCGGCCGGGACCTCCGCGCGGGTCGAGGTCTCGGAGAGGCCGGGCACGTACTTCGCCTCGTAGTCGTAGAACTCGTGCCCGGCCACGATCTCGCCGGGCCCGTAGACGCCGAGCGGCGGCTCGTTGCCGATGACCGAGATCTCGAGATCGCGCGCCCGCGGCAGGTAGCGCTCGACGATGGCCAGCGTGTCGTACCGGAAGGCCAGGTCCAGCGCGGCTGCGCGCTCGTCGGGACCGTGGGCCAGGGTCATCCCGACCGACGACCCCAGGCGCGCGGGCTTGATCATCAGCCGCGGCTCGGCATTGCCGCCGGCGAACGCCTCGAGCTCGGCGAGGACCCCGCCGCGGTCCGACTGCCACCGAGCGATCCGGACCTCGCGCCAGTCGACGACCGGCAGGCCGATCCCGCGCCAGATCCGTTTCTGGGCGGCCTTGTCCATCCCCGCGGCGCTGGCGAGCACGCCCGCGCCGGTGTACGCCAAGCCGGCGGCCTCGAGCAGCGCCTGGACCGTGCCGTCCTCGCCGAACGGTCCATGGAGGGCGATGAACACGACCGGCCGCGGGGCCTGCGTGGCGAGGCGGTCCAGGGCGGCCCCGACCGGCACGGGCCCGTCCGCGCCGAGCGTGGCGGGCGCGTCATAGGTCGCCTGCGGGCGGCCGTCGCGGCGATGGTCGGCCGGCAGCCACCACCAGGCCCCGTCGAGATCGATCAGCACCTGGCTCACCTCGAGGCTGGCGTCGCGCAGGGCATCGGCGATCGCGGTTCCGGAGACGATCGAGACGTCGTGCTCGGCCGACGGCCCGCCGAGCAGGACGACGATCGGCGGGTAGCCGTGGGGCCCCTCGGGGGCGGCGCCGGTCGGCGACGTCATGCCGCGACCTCGCCTTCGGTCGGCCACGGCCATCCGGACCAGTCGCCGACGAACTCGATCTCGGGCGTCAGCTCGACGCCGTGACGATCTCGGACCACGTCGCGGACATGATCGACGACCCGTCGGACGTCCGCCGCCGAGCCCTTGCCGTCGTTCACGACGAAGTTGGCATGCTTCTCGGACACGGCGGCACCGCCGATCCGGAAGCCCTTCAGCGCGGCGCGATCGATGAGCTCTCCGGCCGACGGTCCGTCGGGCGGGTTCCGGAACGTGCTGCCGGCGGACGGGATCCCGAGCGGCTGGTGCTCCCGGCGCCAGCGCCGGATGTCGTCGAGCCGCTCGGCGATCGTGGCGGCGTCGGCCGGCTGGAGCCTGAAGGCAGCCGCGACCACGACCTCGCCGGGCTCGTGCTTGAAGCGGCTGTCGCGGTAGCCGAGCCCGAGGTCCGCGATGGGCAGGCGCGCCTCGCGGCCGTCGGTCCCGAGGACGTCGGCGGTCTCGAGGATCGCCGCGACATCCGAGCCGTGGGCGCCGGCGTTCGCCCACACCGCGCCGCCGACGCAGCCCGGGATCGCCAGGCCGAACTCCAGCCCCGACAGGCCGGCCTTCTGGGTCTCGGTCGCGGCCCGGGCCATCGGGACCCCGGCCTCCGCCACGTAGCGGTCGCCCTCGATCCGGCTCCCCTCGGCCCGGACTTGGATGACGAGGCCGCGCACGCCGCGATCGGAGATGACGACGTTGCTGCCACGGCCGAGGAGTTGGAACGCCAGATCGCGCCCGCGCGCGAAGCGGACGAGGGCCCGCAGCTCGAAGGCGTTGTGGGCGGTCACCAGCAGGTCGGCTCGACCGCCCACGCGCATCGTGGTGAACCGCCCGAGCGGCGCGTCGCGCTCGGCCTTCACGCCGACGCGGCGGGCGACCTCGCCCGCCAGCGCGAGGAAGTCCGGGCCGGCGGCAGACGTCATGGCGTCAGCGCTCATGCGGCGGGGCTCATGCGAAACCGCTCATGCGTCGGGCTCACGCGGCGACGCTCGTTCCGGGCGCGGCGGCGGCCCGCCGGGCGATCTCCTCGGGGCTGGGCAGCGGCGATCGCGTCGCGAGCGCGAGGACGAGCTCGGCGACGGCATCCGCAGCGCCGGGCCGGGCGAGGCCACGGGCGGCCGCGGCCATCGCGGCATGCGCCCGCGGGTCATCGAGGATCGCGGCTGCTCCGAGCAGGGCGTCGGCGTCGAAGGCCTCGTCCTCAACCAGCCGGGCGGCGCCCGCGGCCACGAACGCCTCGGCATTCGCCCGCTGGTGGCCGCCCGCGTGCGGGTACGGGACGACCACCATCGGCAGGCCGAACGCGGCGACCTCGGCGAGCGTCGAGGAGCCCGCCCGTCCCACGACCAGATCCGCCGCAGCGAGCGCGTCGGCCATGCCGTCGCGCAGGAACGGCTCCGGCCGATAGCGGGGCCGGAGGGCCTCCGGCAGCGCCTGGCGCGACGACAGCGCCTCGGCGTAGGCGGTCTCGCCGGTGACCTGGAGCAGGTGGCAGCGTTCCACGAGGCGCGGCAGGGCCGCCGCGACCGCCTCGTTGAGGGTCCGGACGGCCTGCGAGCCGCCGAAGACGAGGAGCATCCGATCGGCCGGTCCGAGGCCCAGTCGCGCGCGGGCGGCCAGCCGGTCCACCCCGCTCGTGTCGCGGATCGGGGTGCCGGTCACGTAGCACCGCCCGGCCCCCAGGGACTGGCATGTCGCGCCGAAGGACACGCCGACGACCCGTGCCAGCCGGGCCGTGGCCCGAACGCTCCGGCCCGGCACGACGTTGCCCTCCCAGAGGACGACCGGGATCCCGAGCAAGCGGGCAGCGACGAGGACCGGGATCGCGAGGTAGCCGCCGGTCGTGAAGATCGCCGCCGGCCGGCGGCGGATCAGAAGCCAGACCGCCTGCGGGACCGAGATCGCGAGCCGGATCGGGTCGAGGACGAGGTGGACGTCGCGCTCGACGGACCGGAGGGACCGGAGGGCCAGCAACCGGATCGGGAAGCCGGCCTCGCGGACGAGGCGCGCCTCGAGCCCTCGCCGGCCGCCGATCCAGTCGATCTCAGCCGCGCCCGCGAGGCGCCGGAGCGACGACGCGACGGCGAGGGCCGGGTAGATGTGACCGCCCGTTCCCCCGCCCGCGATCAGCAGGCGCATATGCGACTCCCTGGCTGGGTTGGAACTCCTTGGCCGGGCGCGGGGCAGCCTCCAGCGTCTCCCGGGAGATCGAGAGGAGGATGCCGACGGCGGCGAAGCTCACGACGAGCGACGACCCACCGGCGCTGATGAACGGCAGCGTGATGCCGGTGACCGGCAGCAGCGCGACGACGACGCCGATGTTCACGAACGCCTGGAGGCACAGCCAGGCGGTGATCCCGGCGGCAAGGAGTGCCCCGAACGTGTCCGGCGCCCGAAGCGCCGTCCGGATGCCGGCGATCGCGAGGATCCCGAACAGCGCGATGACAACGGCCGCGCCGATGAACCCGAACTCCTCGCCGATGATCGCAAAGATGAAGTCGTTCCAGGCGTTCGGGAGGTACAGCCCGCCCGCCAGCTTCGACTCCCCGAGGCCGCTGCCGAGGAGCCCGCCGAGCCCGAGGGCGAGAAGGCCCTGGATCGTGTGGAAGCCAGAGCCCAGCGGGTCGGCCCACGGATCGAGCCACGCCCGGATCCGGTCGAGCTGGTAGCCGCGCAGGAAGAAGAGGGCGCCACCAACGGCGCCCATCGCGGCGATGCCGAGGAACTGCCACAGGCCGGCGCCGGCGACGAAGAACATCGTGAAGGCGGTCGCGGCGATGACGATCGTCGTCCCGAGGTCCGGCTCCCGCAGGACGAGCAGCACGATCGGGGCGGTGATGAGCAGGAACGGGATCGTGCCGGTCCGGAAGTCGACGATCTTCGTGCCGCGGTTCGCGAGCCAGTGCGCCAGGTAGACGATCAGGGCCAGCTTCGCGACCTCGGCCGGGTGAACCGCCGGAAGCGGGCCGATGACCAGCCACCGAGCCGAGCCGCCAACCACGCGGTTCAGCGATGGCACGAAGACCAGGACAAGCAGGCCGATCGCCGCGATGTACCCGGGGACCGAGAAGAGCCGCAGGATCCGGTAGTCGATCCGCATGACGATCGCCATGACGACGAGGCCGATCGCCGCCCACAGGATCTGCGGCCCGACGATCGCGAGCGTGTCGTCCTGGTTGATGTACGCCCGCAGCGCGGACGACGAATAGACCATGAGGATCCCGATCGCCACGAGCGCGACGACCGCCACGAGGATCGAGTAGTCCGGCTCGTGGTGCTCGCGGCGGAGGACGTCGTCGCGGACCGGCGCCGCCGGGCGCGTGTCGGCGGCCGACGCCGGGCGGCGGCGCCCGAGGGGTGGCTCCGGCCGGGTCTGGCGCCGGGCGCGACGCGACCCGGAGCCTCCGAACGGCCCGAGGCGGTCGAGCGGCCAGCCGATCAGGCCCATCAGCCAGCCCGCTCGGCCAGTGCATGCACGGCCGCCTTGAACGCCCGGCCGCGGTGCTCGTAGTCCGGGAACATGTCGAACGAGGCCGCGGCCGGGCTGAGCAGCACCGTCGCCGTCCGACCACCGGCCAGCTCGCGGGCGAGGTCCGTGGCCCGATCGACCGCCGCCTCGAGCGTCTGCGCCCGCTCGATCCGGCGCAGGCCGGAGCGGGTGAACAGGCCCTCGAGGTCCGCCGCGCTCTCACCGATCAGGACGGCTGCGGCTGCCCGCTCGGCGACGATCGGGCCGAGCGCCCCGAGATCGACCTCCTTCGACCGGCCCCCGGCGATGAGGACGATCGGCGCCTCGAACGCGCGCAGCGCCGCCGCCACCGCGTCGGGCTGGGTGCCCTGGGAGTCGTTTACGTACCGGATCCCGTCGATCACCGCGACGAGCTCGAGCCGGTGCTCGACGCCGCGGAACGCCCGAACGGCCGGCCGGATGATGGCCGCGGGGACGCCGAACACGAGCCCGGCCGCGATGGCGGCCATCGCGTTCGAGACGTTGTGCTTGCCCGGGATGGCCAGCTCGTCGAGCGGCAGGATCCGCCCGCCCGGCCCGGTCTCGGCGAGCCCTCCACCGGCGATCTCGAGTCGCTCCACGTCCCGGGCGACGATCCAGCCGTCCTCGAGGCCGACGCCGCCCGGCACGGCGCGATCGAGCCCGTATCGGACCACGCGGGCCCGGGCCTCGCGCCGGTACGACCAGACGACGGGATCGTCGGCATTGAGGATCAGCGCGCCGGCCGGATCCACGAGCTCGGCCATGAGATGCTTGACGCGGCGGTAGCCCGCGAGGGAGCCGTGCCGGTCGAGATGGTCGGCGGTGACGTTCGTGTAGGCCGCGACCGTCGTGCCGCGCGAGAGGGTCGGCAGCTGCAGCTCGGACAGCTCGAAGACGACGCGGTCGTCCGGCGTGAGGTCCGGCAGGCGCTCGACGATCGGGACGCCCATGTTCCCGCCGAGGATCGCCCGATGGCGAGGGTCAGCGGCGAGGGTCGCCTGCGTCAGCCAGGCGGTCGTCGTCTTGCCCTTCGTCCCGGTGATGCCGACCGTCGGGGCCGGGCAGAGGCGCAGGAACAGGTCCGGCTCCCAGACCACCGCCGGCACGGTTCGGTCGCCCCGGGCCCGCCGCTCGACGAGCGCGCCGAGCGCGGCCCGCATCCGTGGCTCGGTCGTCGGGAAGGCGGGATTGATAGAGGGCGAGCTGGTCACGAGGTCGGCGCCGGCCCAGGCCAGCTCCGGGTCCACATCGGGCCCGACGAGCAGGTGTGGCCCGTCGCCGACCGCCTCGATCGCCCGGCCGAGCTCCGACCGCGGGCGGATGTCGTAGGCCGTGACCCGGGCGCCGACGCGGTCGAGGAACCGAATCAGGGCGATCCCGCTGCGAGCGAGGCCGAGCACAGTCACCGGGCGGTCCCGGAGCGCGCCGGCGCGGACCGCGTCGAGCGTCAGGTCGTCGGGATCGATCGGGTTGCCGGGCAGCGTCGGCCGGTCGAGCGTCATCGCGATCACTGGAGCCGGTTGACCGAGGCGAGGAACAGGGTCACGCCGATGAGCCCGGCGATGATCCCGACGATCCAGAAGCGGAGGGTGATCTTCTCCTCGTCCCAGCCCAGCAGCTCGTAATGGTGATGGAGGGGCGTGAAGCGGAAGAGGCGCTTCCCGCCGGTGACCCGGAAGTAGCTCATCTGGATGATCACCGAGGCGGTCTCGATGACGAAGATCAGGCCGACGAGCGGCAGGATCAGGATCTGCGACGTGATCAGGGCTGTGACGGCGAGGGTCGCCCCGAACGCGAGCGATCCCGAGTCGCCCATGTAGACCTGGGCCGGGTGGACGTTGAACCACAGGAAGCCGAGCAGCGCCCCGATGACGAGGGCGCAGAGCGTGGCGAGGTTCGGCTGGGTCGGCTCGTTCAGGAGGGCGATCAGGAGGTAGGCCACGAAGGCGAAGACGAGCGTCCCGCCGGCGAGGCCGTCGAGGCCGTCGGTGAGGTTCACGCCGTTCGCCGTCGCGATGATCGCGAACGCCGCGAACACGATGTAGACCCACGGCTCGACCGCGACGTTGCCGACGAATGGGACGTTGATGACGTCGATCGCGTACGTGTTCTGGATCTGGTAGGCGGCGAAGCCGCCGACGACGATCAGCCAGAGCATCTTGGCCCGGGGGCTGATCCCCTCCCCCGTCCGGGCGTTCAGGTAGTCGTCGATCGCGCCGAGGCCGCCGACGAGGATCAGCGTGGCAAACGGGGCCACGACCCCAAACTGGGGCGTGCCGCGGATCAGCACGAACAGGGCGAGCACGACCCCGATGAGCAGCAGGCCGCCCATCGTCGGCGTGCCGGCCTTCGCCTGGTGGGTCTCCGGCCCCTCGACGCTGATCTGCTTGCCCATGCCGACGTAGCGCAGGAGCCGGATGTAGGCGGGCATCAGGATGACGACGACCGCGAAGGACAGGAGCAGCCCCTGGATGAGCTCGACACTCATCGGGCCAGCCCACGATCTGCCCGCAGGGCGTCGACGAGCTGGTCGAGCTCGGCGCCACGGGACGCCTTCACGAGCACGACGTCACCGTCGCGGAGCCGACCGGCGAGGAGGTCGAGGGCGGCTTCGCGATCGCGGCTATGGAGGACGCGCGGGGCGTCGAGGCCGGCGTCGCGCGCGCCGGCCGCGATGCCGGCCGCGCCCGGGCCCACGGTCACGAGCAGGTCGACCGTCGCGGCGGCGGCCACGCCGACCTCGCGATGACCCGCAGCGGAGCGGTCCCCCAGCTCCAGCATCTCGCCGAGGACGGCCACGCGCCGGCCGGGCAGCCCGGCGAGGAGGTCGAGGGCCGCGGTCACGGACGCCGGCGAGGCGTTGTAGCTGTCATCGATCAGCGTGACCGACCCAAGGCGGATGACCTGGACGCGCCGTGCCGCCGACCAGCCGGTGCCGAGGGCGTGGACGACGGCCTGCGGGGCGATGCCGGCGGCAATCCCGACGGCGGCCCCGGCGAGGGCGTTATGGACCGACAGCTTGCCGAGCCCGGGGATCGTCGCGGTCAGGCGCGCTGGCCGGCCCGAACCGCGCGAGGCCGGCAGCCGCAGGCTGAACCGCATGCCGCCGAAGCCGGCCGACGTGACGTCCTCCGCGCCGACGTCGGCATCGGCCGCGAAGCCGTAGGTCAGAACGTGGGCGGCGGTCCGATCGGCCATCCGCCGGACCCGCTTGTCATCGGCGTTGAGGATCGCGGTGCCGTCGGACGGGAGCGCCTCGACCAGCTCGCCCTTCGCCTGCTCGATCGCGGCGAGCGTCCCCATCCGGCTCAGGTGGACCCCCTGGACCGCCGTCACGACGCCGATCCGCGGACGCGCCATCCGGGCGAGGTCGGCGATCTCGCCGCCGGCATACATGCCCATCTCGAGGACCGCCGCGCCGTGCTCCGGACCGAGGCGCAGGAGCGTGAGCGGCAGCCCGATCTCGTTGTTCTGGTTGCCCTCGCTGCGAAGCGTCCGGAACGTCGAGCCGAGGACCGCGGCCGCGGCCTCCTTCGTGGAGGTCTTGGCAATGCTGCCGGTCACGCCGACGACGAGGAGGTCGAAGCGGCTCCGCCAGCCGCCGGCGATCGCGCCGAGTCCGACGAGCGCGTCCGGCACGATCACGACGGTCACGTCCCCGAGCGCGTCGAGCTCGGCGGGCGACGGCGCGCGCGACACAAGCAGAGCGGCCGCGCCGGCTGCCGCCGCCGCGCCGAGATAGCCGTGGCCGTCCGTCCGCTCGCCCGTCAGGGCCACGAACAGCTCCCCCGGCCGAACGATCCGCGAGTCGACCGCCGCACCGCGAACGGGCCGCGAGGAGGTCCGGAGGAGGCGGCCACCGGTCAGTCGGCGGAGGTCGTCGGCGCCGAGCGCGGGCGGCTCCGGGGGCCTCGTCGCGCCGGCTGGCAGCGACGCTGGCCGGTCCGCGGTCACGTCCGGAAGTGTGGCACAGGGACCCGCGGTCATCGGCTGGGGAGGATCGGGTCGGTGCTGGCCGGCAGCGCGTCGACCGGGGCTGCCGGCGGCGTCGGGGCCTGCGTCGGGACCGGGGTCGGGGTCGGAGTCGGCGTCGGCGTGGCGGCCGGGGCCGGCCCGAGGAGGCCCGGCGTGCTCTCGGCGTCGGTCGCGATCCGCCGGAAGAGCTCGGTCGACGCGATCGGCGTGACGATCGCTCCTTGGGCGTTCCGGGCCGGCCGGCCGGCGTGGATCTGAACCGCGACGATGAGGTCGGGCCGGCCCGGCGTCCGGGCGATGAACCCGACGCACGAGAAGTTGTAGGTGTTCGCGAGGAACCGGTGCTTCTGCGGATCCCAGATCTGGGCTGTCCCGGTCTTGCCACCGAGCCAGTAGCCGGGGACGGTCGTCAGCGGCTTGTACCAGGGGATCTGGAGGACGTGGTGCATGAGGTTCACGAGCACGGGGCTCATGGACGGGTCGAGGACGGAGCCGCGTGACGGAGCGGCGACCGGCTGACCGCCGATCGATGCGACCACGTGCGGCTGGACGAGGGTCCCGCCGTTGACCATCGCCGCAAACGCCGTCGCGAGCTGGATCGGGGTCACCGCCACGCCCTGGCCGAAGGAGCCGTTGGCGAGGTCGATCTGGCGCCACGGGTTGATCGCCGGGTCGTTGACGATGCCGTTGACCTCGCCGGACAGGTCGATCCCGGTGGGTGCGCCGAAGCCCATCTTCAGCCAGACGTCGTGGAGGATCTGCGAGGCCTGGGCCGTGGTCGGTGCCAGCCCCAGCGCGACCTGGGCGGCCACGACGTTTCGGGAGTACGCGACCCCGTCCTGGAGGGCCAGCGTCCCCATCCCCCGGCGATCGCTGTCCTCGATCTTCGTCTTGCCGCCGTCGAGCCTGAGGGAGCCGGGGTCGCGGTACTTCGTCTGCAGCGTCGAGGTCCCCTGCTCGAGCGCCGCGATGACCGTGAGCATCTTGAAGACCGAGCCGGGCTCGTAGACCGAGGACACGACCGGGTCGAGGAACACGCCGGGGTCGGCCGCCGCCGCGGCGGCGTAGTTGTTGCCGTCGAATGACGGGTACGTCGATTCGCCGTAGACCTCGCCGGTGTAGGGATCGATGACGACGGCGGAGACGCTGTCGGCGTGGTCGGCGATCTGGGCCGCCATGACCTCCTGCTCGATCGCGAGCTGGAGCGACGCGTCGATCGTCAGGCGGAGATCCTGGCCGGTCGTCCCTGCCGAGACGACGTGCTCGGTGTCCATGATCGGCTGGCCGTTCGCGTCCTTGTCGGCCTCGACGATCTCGGGCGTGCCGGCCAGCTGCGACTGGTAGTACTGCTCGATCCCGTACTGGCCCTGACCCTGCAGGTTCACGAACCCGAGCAGGTGGGCCGCGAGGGATGTCCCCGGGCTGCCACCGGCCTGCGGATAGTCGCGGATGGCCTGGCTCTCGAAGCTGATGCCGGTGATCCCGGCCGCGTCGGCCGCCGTCCGGATCGCGTCGGCCTGCTCGGTCGTCAGGTCCTTCGCGACCACGTTGTAGGGCTTGCCCGCGGCGAGCTTCTGCCGGAGCGAGTCGGTGTCGGCCTGGTCGAGCCCGAGCTGCGTCACGAGGAACGCGACCATCGCCGCCTGCTGAACCTCGTCGAGGTTGTTGGCCGCGACGATCAGCCGGTTCGTGACCACGCTGGAGGCGAGGACGACGGTCCCGCTGCGGTCATAGATGTCACCCCGTCGGCTGGGCACCGTCGTGGTGAGCGAGATCTGGCGGTTCGCCGCGTCGACGAGCGCCTGGCGCTGGGCGATCTGCCAGTAGCCGAGCCGGACGAGCAGGCCGCTGCCGGCAATCCCGAAGACCACCAGCAGGGCGATGAGCCGGCGAGCGGAGTCCGTCCGCCCGAGCACCCTCGATGGCCCTCAGCGGCCCACGACGGGCAGGACGACGGGCGCGCCGAGCTGGCCGAGGCCGGCGTCCAGGCCCTCCTGTCGGATCGCCGGCTCGCCGTTCAGGCGCTCGACGTTCGAGACGAGGTCCTGCTGGAGGGCCACAAGTCGATCGTGCTCGGCCTGCAGCCGCACGACGTCGTAGCTGGTGGCCGAGACGCGGACGGTCTGGCTCAGCTGGACGAACGCCAGGCTGAAGAGGATGACGATCCCCGACAGGATCGTCGCCACGCGGCGCTGTCCGCGGATGCCGGGCCGGGCGGTGGCCCGGGAGGCGCCGCGGGCGCGGGAGCCCGTTCGGGTACCCGCGGGCGTGACGGACCGGCGGATCGCCGGCCGGCTCTCCCGATCCGGGCGCAGCCACGGCAGCTCGAAGGCCGGCCGCCGGCGGGCGCCCTGGTAGACGGCCATCAGTCGAGGAAGCCGAAGCGGGGCCGAGGCCCGCGCGGATCCATGAACGCGAGCGGGTCGAGCTGGACGTCGTCGTACCCGGCCCGCCAGTCGAGCTCGAGGCCGTCCCGTTCGGCACGCCGGTCGTGCCGTTCGTGGACCTCGTGCTGCCGTCGACCGTACGACCGCCGGCGGCTGGACTGATGGCGCTTGCTCACGGGACTCCTCCTCCCAGTGATGTCCGTCCGGCGGCTCCTTCCCGCCGATCCGGGTTCGATGGCGCTAGGCGGCGAGGCGCTCGGCGGCCCGGAGTCGGGCGCTCCGGGCGCGTGGGTTGGCGGCGATCTCCGACGGGCTCGGCACGATCCCCTTCGGCGTGACGAGTCGAAGCCGGGGCTGGCGACCGCAGATGCAGACCGGCGCCTCGGGGGCGCAGGTGCAGCCTCGGCGCTCGCCCTGGAAGAAGCGCTTGACGATCCGGTCCTCGAGGGAGTGGTAGCTGAGCACCACGAGCCGGCCGCCAGGGCGGAGCAGGTCGACGGCGGCGGCGAGCCCGGCCGCGAGCGCGTCGAGCTCTTCGTTGACCGCGATCCGGAGGGCCTGGAAGACGCGCGTCGCCGGATGGACCCGGCGACGGCCCGGCGCACGGCTCGGCGCGGCGCGCTCGACGATGACCGCGAGCTCCTCGGCGGTCGTGATCGGGGCCGTGCGCCGCGCCTCGACGATCGCCCGGGCGATCCGGCCCGCGAACGGCTCCTCGCCATATCGCTTCAGGAGCGCGGCGAGCTCCGCCTGGTCGAGGGTCGCGAGCAGATCGGCTGCCGGAACGCCGCGACCGGTGTCGAAGCGCATGTCGAGCGGGCCACCGGTCCGGATCCCGAAGCCACGCTCGGCGTCCGCCAGCTGGAAGCTCGACAGGCCCAGGTCGAAGAGGCAGCCGTCGACCGCCGCGAAACCCGCCTCGGGGGCCACCGCCTCGAGCTCCCGGAAGTTCGACTGGCGGAGGACGAGCCGATCGCCGAAGCGACGGCCGAGCCGTGCCCGAACCCTGGCGATGGCCGCCTCGTCGGCGTCGATCCCGAGGAGGCGGCCATCAGGGTCGGTGGCGGTCAGCATGCGTTCCGTGTGCCCGCCGCCACCGAGGGTGGCGTCGATCTGCCGGCCGCCGGATCGCGGGGCCAGCATCTCGATGACCTCGTCGGCGAGGACGGGCACGTGGATGACGGGCGCCGGGACGGTCATGGTCAGATCCCGAGCCCGGCGATCGCGTCGGCGAACGTCCTCGGGTCGGTCATCGCCCGGCGGTAGTCGTCCCAGGCCTTCGGAGCCCAGATCTCGGCGTGGTCGCGGATGCCGGCGACGACCGCATCGGAGGTCAGGCCGACCTCCTCGCGGAGGTAGCCCGGGATCAGGATCCGGCCCTGGCGGTCGAGCTCGACGTCGAACGCCCCGCCGTAGATCTGGCGCTGGAACAGGCGGGCAGCCTCGTTCGTGAGCGGCAGCGCCGAGAGCCTCGCGGAGAGCGCCTCCCAGCCGGCCTGGTCGTGGATGGCGAGGCAGCCATCGATCCAGCGCGAGACGACCGCACCGGTCGCGAGCTGGGCCCGGAACTTCGCCGGGACGGCCAGACGACCCTTGTCGTCCACCGTGTGGCGGTACTCCCCGGTGAACACCTTCGCCCGCTGCTCCCGCTCTCCCCGGATTCAGACGGGCCCGCGGGGACCGCGGGCCCGTATCGGTGTCGCGGGGTTCCGGAGTGCCCTTCCGGAAGCTCGCTGGTGGTCAGGTCGCGGGTCAGGGGCTTGGGACTCGCGATTCCCCACTATTCCCCACTTCTCGCCACTTGCCGGGATCATAGCGCCCGCGGTGACGCCGTCAACAGGGAAAATCGAGCGGCGCGAAGCCCTCCGCCTGCTGGCGGCGGAGGCTCAGAGCACGGGGCCGGGGATCCGGATGGTCTCGCCCGTGTGGATCTCGTTCGGGTCCGAGATCGACGGATTTAGCGCCAGGATCGCCGTCGTCGTCGTCCCGTAGCGCCCGGCGATCGTCGAGAGGCGGTCGCCCGACCGGACGACGTACAGGTAGCAGCCCGGGGTGTCCGGGCACTGATCGAGCCGGACGACCGGTGACCGGCCGAGGTAGATGGTCTGGCCGACGACGATCGTGCTCGGATCGATGATCTCGGGGTTCAGCGCCTCGACGATCCACAGCCCGATCGCCCAGCGATCCGAGATGGTGCCGAGGGTGTCGCCGCGACGGACGACGTACAGGTAGCAGCCCGGGTGGTCGGGGCACGGCGGCAGGACGGCCAGCGGGTCGAGCGAGGGTGCCGGCGACGCGGAGCCCGCGGGTGTCGGGCTGGACACCGGGCCCGGCGTGGACGACGGCGTCGCCGACGCCGTCGGGCCGGTCGGCGTCGAGGCCGGTGTCGCGCTGGGAGGAGCGGCGGACGGCTCTCCGCCGGGCAACGTCGGACTGGCCACGGCCACCCCGGTCGTCGGGCCGGCCGTCGGCACCGCGAGGCCGCCATGGGCGGCCACGAACATGATGGAGAGGCCGCCGCAGGCGATCGCGAACAACGTCGCCAGGATCACGGCGGGGGTCAGCGTGCGTCGAGCTTGCGCTCGGCTCGGCGGCTCCAACGGCCCTCCCTTGGCTCGGTTGGGCGGAGACTCTAGTACCTTTTCGGCGTGGTGGTGCCGCGCAGGCTGGTGCTAGTCTGCCCCGGTCCGGCGTCGGGATGACCGCCGCCGACGACCGTTCGAGGGAGGCCCGAACCCCGGCGATGGCGCTGCCGCTTCCCGTGGTCGACCCGGCCGCCCTGACCGATCCATCCCACCTCGCCCCGCACCGGATCAAGCGCTGCACGTTCCGCCGGCTGATCCGTGTCGACACGAAGGGCGATCGCGTCTACGACGTCGAGTGCCTCTACCCGGACCGGAAGCTGCCGATCCCGCTCGGCGACCTCGAGGCGGCCATGCCGGTCTGCAACGCCTGCACGGCAGCCCACATCTTCCGGCCCGACGAGGACTAGGGCCGCGATTCGTCGCCAGCGAGGCGACCTGTAAGCCGAGTTCTGTCCCGCCGGTCCGAGGACCGACGGGGATGGCCATCCATCTGTGCGGCCGACCCGAGGGCTGGGCAGCGCGCCTGTCTCCCGGCAAGCCGGGTGGGTCGCCCTCCTATTTGGCCTTGCTCCCGGTAGAGCTTGCCCGTTTCACTCCGCCCGGACCGGAGTCCGGCCGGCATCGTCACTGTGGCGCTGGTCCTCGCCTCGCGGCGGGCGGGCGTTACCCGCTACCGTGCGCTGTGGAGCTCGGACTTTCCTCACGCCGACGGGTTGCCCCGTCGTCGCGCGGCCATCCGATCGCCTCGCTGGCCGGGGCATTCTAGTCGCGACCCCTCGTCGCGACGCGGACCGAGCCGGCCGAAGCCGATCGTCAGCGGGCCATCAGCATGTCGTGGTTGACGTACGACACGATCCGCCAGCTGTCGGGAGTGCCGTCGCGGGCGAGCTGGTACGACGTCCGGAAGTCGCGGATCGCGGAGCCATCTGCGGCGCGGACGTCCCAGTGGACGGTCGCCAGCAGCGCGCCGTCGCCCTGCGACAGGGCCTGGATCGACTTGACGTTCGCGACCGCGGCGCCCGAGGCGCGATAGGCCGCCATGAGGCCCGAGAGATGGTCGACGATGGCCGCGCGATCGCCGAGGTGGACCGGGCGACCCGATCGCACGGCCAGGAACGGGGCGTCGTAGAAGTCGGCCACGGCCTCGGCCTCGCTGGCCATGTAGAGCTCGGCGTAGCGCCGGAAGAACGCCTCGAGATCCAATTCCACCACGCCACCCCTCCTCGCCGCGACCCGAGAAGCCGGCCCCGTTCAGCCTGGCCGCGTCACCACCGATTCTGGACCGCCTGCCAGGACGCGGTCGATCGCGAGATTCGCCAGCGCGTCGGCCGCGGAGTTCTGGGCCCGCGGGACGTGGTTGGCGCTCCAGCCACCCGGGAAGCCACGCAGGGTCCGAAGCGTCTCCGCCCACAGCGGCTGGAGCTTCGCGTCCTTGACCCGCCAGCGGCCGTGGAGCTGCTCGATGATGAGCTTCGAGTCCAGCAGCAGCTCGACCCGTCGCGCGCCGAGGTCGCGGGCCAGCCGCACGGCCCGCATGACCCCCGTGTACTCGGCGACATTGTTCGTCTGGACCCCGAGGTAGTCCGAGATCGAGGCGTCCGGCCGGGCCAGCGGACTGTGCGCGTCGGCCCGCGCGAGGTCGATGAGGACGCCGCCGCACGAGGCCGGGCCGGGATTGCCCCGGGCGGCCCCGTCGGTCCGGACGACGAAGCCGGGCTCGCGGCCGACGGCCCGCTCGCCGGCCGCGGGATCGGCCAGGCCGAGCGTCAGCGGATCGATGGCCTGGGGCCTCGGGCGCCGATGGGGCCGATCAGCTGCCGGATGCCGAGCCGTCGCCGGGTACCGAGCCGCTGCCGGACGTGATCTGGCCGGGCAGGACCGGCAGCTGGGTGCCGGCCGCAGAAGCGGGCTCGCGCCCGCGGAGCTTCCGCCAGGCCCACTGGATCGGGTCGTAGAACTCGTCCGCGACGCGCTCCTTCTGGGGGATGATCGCGTTGTCCGTGATCTTGATGTGCTCCGGGCAGACCTCGGTGCAGCACTTCGTGATGTTGCAGTAGCCGATCCCGCCGGCCTCCTTCAAGTACGGGCGCCGATCGGCCCGGTCCATCGGGTGCATCTCCAGCCCGGCGCTCCGGACGAGGTAGCGCGGGCCCATGAACGGCGTCGCCGTCTCGTGGTTGCGCAGGACGTGGCAGACGTCCTGGCACAGGAAGCACTCGATGCACTTCCGGAACTCCTGGACCCGCTCGATGTCCTGCTGCTGCCAGCGCCACTCCTCCTGCGGCACGTCGTCGGGCGGCGTGAACGGCTGGATCGTCCGGTTCACGGCGTAGTTCCAGGACACATCGGTCACGAGGTCGCGGATGTGGGGGAACGCCCGCATCGGCTCGACCGTGATCGGCTGCTCGAGATCGAAGTCCGACAGCCGGGTCTTGCAGGTCAGGCGGGGCCGACCGTCGACCTCGGCGCTGCACGAGCCACACTTGGCCGCCTTGCAGTTCCAGCGAACGGCGAGGTCCGGCGCGGCATGGCCCTGGATCCAGTGGAGGGCGTCGAGGACGACCATCCCCTCCTCGACCGGGACGTCGAACTCCTCGAACCGGCTCTCCTCGCCCGGGCTGCCGCGGAACACGCGAAGGTGGGCGTCAGGCATCAGTGCGCTCCCAGCAGGGTCTCGAGCTCGCCGGCCATCTGCGGCAGCCTCGTCGTCGCCACTTCCATCGAGCCGTCCTTCCGGCGTCGGACGACGCTGTTCCGGTGGCCCCAGCTGGCGTCGTCGGTCTGGGAGTAATCGATCCGGCTGTGGGCGCCGCGGCTCTCGGTCCGCTGGCGGGCGCTGCGCGTGATCGCCTCCGAGACCGTGATGAGGTTGCGGAGCTCGAAGACGAGGTTCCAGCCGGGGTTGTAGGCCCGGCCGCCCTTGACCCCGATCCCCTGCCACCGGCTCCGAACCTCGGCGATGCGGTCGAGGGCGGTCGCGAGGTCGGCGTCGACCCGGAAGATCCCGACGAGCGACTGCATCGCCGCCTGCAGGTCGCGCTGGACGGCGTAGGGGTCCTCCCCGCTCCGCTCGAGCGGCGCCGCCAGCTCGCGCGAAGCCTGCTCGACCTGGACGGGATCGATGTACGGAGCGGCCTGTCCGGCCGCGTGCGCCGCCGCGCCGGCCCCGGTCCGGGCGCCGAACACGAGCAGGTCCGAGAGCGAGTTGCCGCCGAGCCGGTTCGCGCCGTGCATCCCGCCGGAGGCCTCGCCCGCGGAGAACAGACCCGGGACGGTCGAGGCGCCGGTCTCCGCGTCGACCCGGATCCCGCCCATCACGTAGTGGGTCGTCGGAGCGATCTCCATCGGGCCCTTCGTGATGTCGACGTCGGCCAGCTCCTTGAACTGGTCGTACATCGACGGCAGCTTGCGCCGGACGTGGTCGGCCGGCAGGTAGCTGATGTCGAGGAAGACGCCGCCATGGGGCGAGCCGCGACCCTCCCGGACCTCCGTGTAGATGGCCCGCGAGACGTTGTCGCGCGTCGAGAGCTCCGGCGGCCGGCGGGCGTCCTTCGACTCGCGGCCCTGCGAGAGGGCCGTGACCCAGCGGGCCGCCTCGGCGTCGTCGGCGGCGTACTCCTGGCGGCGCTCCTCGGGCAGGTACTTCCACATGAATCGCTCGCCGTCCTTGTTGCGGAGGATGCCGCCCTCGCCCCGGACGGCCTCGGTGACGAGCAGGCCGCGAACGCCGGGCGGCCAGACCATCCCGGTCGGGTGGAACTGGACGAACTCCATGTCGATGAGCTCGGCCCCGGCGTCGAAGGCCAGGGCGTGGCCGTCGCCGCTGTACTCCCAGGAGTTCGAGGTGACCTCGTAGGCCTTGCCGATCCCGCCCGTGGCGATCACCGTCGCCTTGGCCGGGAAGAGGATCGGCTCGCCGGTCGTCCGCCAGTAGCCGAAGGCGCCAGTGACGCCCTTCGGCCCCGTGATCAACCGCGTGATCGTGCACTCCATGTAGACATCGATCCCGAGCGAGACCGCGCGGTCCTGGAGCGTCCGGATCATCTCGAGCCCGGTTCGGTCACCGACGTGGGCCAGTCGCGGGTGGGAGTGGCCGCCGAAGGGCCGCTGCAGGATCCGCCCGTCGCGGGTCCGATCGAACACGGCTCCCCAGGCCTCGAGCTCCCGGACGCGCGCCGGCGCCTCCTGCGCATGGAGCTCGGCCATCCGCGGGTTGTTCAGGTACTTGCCGCCGACCATCGTGTCGCGGAAATGGATCTGCCAGCTGTCGCTGCTTGCGACGTGGCCCATCGCTGCCGCGACACCGCCCTCGGCCATCACCGTGTGGGCCTTGCCGAGGAGGGACTTGCAGACCAGCGCGACCGTGGCGCCGGCCTCGTGCGCCGCGATCGCGGCCCGGAGCCCGGCCCCGCCGGCGCCGATCACGAGGACGTCGACCGGGTGGGTCTCGAGCTGCCCCGTGCGCGACGTCGTGGCGAACACGGCGGTCAGCGCAGGAGGACCGACGGATCGACGATGACGCCGGCGATGAGGAGCCGGACGAACAGGTCCGTCGCGGTCACCGTGAGCAGGCTCGCCCACGCGAACGCCATGTGGTGGCGGTTCAGGAAGCTCAGCCAGCGCCAGGCCTCGTAGCGCGCCCGCTGCCGACGCGTGCAGGAGAAGCAGTCCAGGCGCCCGCCGACGAGGTGTCGGAGGGAGTGGCACGAGAACGAGTAGCCCGTCAGCAGCGCGGTGTTCGCGAGGAAGAGGACGGCACCGAACGCCAGGCGCGGATGCGCGGCGCCGGCGGCGTCGACGTTCAGGAACGCCTTGAAGACGTCCAGCCAGAGGAAGAACAGGGGGATGAACGCGAGGTAGAGGAAGTAGCGATGGAGGTTCTGGAGGATGAATGGGAACGCCTGCTCGAGGGCGAACTTCCGGTGGATCGTCGGCTCGCCGACCGCACAGCCCGGCGGGTCGGCGAAGTAGAAGCGGTAGTACGCCTTCCGGTAGTAGTAGCAGGTGGCCCGGAAGCCGATCGGGATCCAGAGGATCAGCAGGCCGGGGCTCAGCCACGGTGGCGGGTTGTTGATGAGGATGAGCGGCGAGAACAGCGGCGAGAGGTAGTTGTCGATCTGGTAGCCGGTGTGGAAGATCGGCTCCCAGATCACGCCGCTGACCACCAGGTACGTCGCGCAGACCGTGAAGACGACGAGCTGGGTCAGCGGGGCGGTGAACCAGGCATCGAGCCGGCGGGTGATGCCGAACCCGGCCGGTGCGGTGCCCCGCGGCTTGGGCGGCGGCGCGATCGGACGGCCCGGCGAGCGTGCCGGGATCGTCGATGGCTGGGCGGTCATCGAGGGGATCAGTTCGCGAGCGCGGCGGCGGGCCGCTCGGCGCCGGTCTCGAGCCTGGCGATCACCGCGTCGGCGAAGCCGCTCGTGGTGCCGTCGCCGCCGAGATCGGGCGTCGTCGCCCGACCCTCGGCGATGACGTCGCGGATCGCCGTCTCGACCCGGTCCGCGAGGACCGGATACCCGAGATGGCGGAGCATGAGGACGCCGGACAGCATGAGCGCCGTCGGGTTGGCCCGGTTCAGGCCGGCGTACTTCGGCGCGGAGCCGTGGACGGCCTCGAAGACGGCGCCGTCCTCGCCGATGTTTGCCCCGGGCGCGACGCCGAGCCCGCCGACGAGCCCCGCGCACAGGTCGCTCACGATGTCGCCGTAGAGGTTCGGCAGGACCATGACGTCATACAGGTCCGGCTTCTGGACCAGCTGCATGCACATGTTGTCGACGATCCGGTCCTCGAACTCGATCCGACCGGCGTAGCCCGCCGCCACGGTGCGGCAGGCCTCGAGGAAGAGGCCGTCCGAGAGCTTCATGATGTTGGCCTTGTGGACCGCCGTGACCTTCCGGCGGCCATTCGTGACCGCGTACTCGAACGCGAACCGGGCGATCCGCTCCGAGGCGGCCCGGGTGATGATCTTGATGCTCTCCGCGGCGTCGGGCCCGACCATGTGCTCGATCCCGGCGTAGAGGTCCTCGGTGTTCTCCCGGACGATCACGAGGTCGACGTCCTCGTAGCGGGACTCGATGCCCCGCATCGAGCGGGCCGGACGCAGGTTGGCGTAGAGGTTCAGGGCCTGGCGGAGCCAGACGTTGACGCTTCGGAAGCCCTCGCCGATCGGGGTCGTGATCGGGCCCTTGATCGCAATCCGGTTCCGCCGGATCGAGTCGAGGACGGACTCCGGCAGCGGGGTCCCGTGGGTCGCGATCGTGGCCTCGCCGGCCTCCACGACCTCCCACTCGAAGGCCACACCCGAGGCGTCGAGGACGCGCCGCGTCGCCTCCGCCAGCTCCGGGCCGATCCCGTCGCCGGGGATCAGGGTGACTCGGTGGGGCATGCCGGCATTCTAGCCGTGGGCGGCGGCCGGCCCGGGATGGCCGAACGGCCCGTCACGTGCGGGCCGTTCGGGGTGTGCGGATGCGCGCCGGAGTGGGTGGCGCGGCCGGGGAGGAGGCAACCTCCGGCCGGCCGGCCGACCCTCGCGTACCATTCGGCTCCCCGTGAAGATCCAGGAAGCCGACGCGAAGCGGCTGCTGCTGGCCCAGGGCCTGCCCGTCCCCGAATGGGAGGTCGCCCGGAGCGTCGCCGAGGCTCGGTCGGCGGCGGCGCGGCTGCTCACCCGCACCGACAGCGTCGTCGTGAAGGCCCAGGTGCTCGTCGGCGGCCGAGGCAAGGCCGGCGGCGTGAAGCTCGCCGCATCCGCCGACGAGGCGGCGGCCGTGGCCGGCCAGATCCTCGGGATGTCGATCAAGGGCAGCATCGTCAGCAAGGTGCTCGTGGCACCCGCCGCCGAGATCGTGAAGGAGTACTACCTCTCGGCCGTGCTCGACCGGGCCGGCCGCCGGATCCTGCTGATGGGCTCGGCCGAGGGCGGCGTCGAGATCGAGCAGGTCGCGGCGGAGCGGCCCGAGGCCATCGTCACGATCCACGCCGATCCCGAGCTCGGCCTCGAGGACTGGCAGGCCCGGACCCTCGCGTTCCGGATGGGCCTCGGCAACCAGCTGAAGGCCGCGGTCAGCGTGGCCAAGGGCCTCGTCGCGACGATGCGCGCCAACGACGCGGACCTCGTCGAGATCAACCCCCTGGCGATCGTCCGCGAGCGTGGCGCCGACGGGGCCGACGTCGAGCGACTCGTCTGCCTCGACGCGAAGATCACCCTCGACGACTCGGCCCTGTACCGCCATCCCGAGCTCGAGGCCTTCCGCGATCCCGACGAGGAGGACCCGGCCGACGCCCAGGCGCGGGCCGCGGGCATCAACTTCATCCACCTCGACGGCACGATCGGCTGCATGGTCAACGGCGCCGGCCTCGCGATGACGACGATGGACCTCGTGAAGCGGGCCGGCGGCGAGCCGGCGAACTTCCTCGACATCGGCGGCGGGGCGAAGGCCGACAAGGTCGCCGCCGCGATGGACCTGATCCTCGTCGACCCGAAGGTCCGGGCGATCCTCGTGAACATCTTCGGCGGCATCACCCGCGGTGACGAGGTCGCCCATGGCCTCATCGAAGCCCGGGCCCAGCAGACCCGCGACGTGCCGATGGTCGTCCGGATCGTGGGCACGAACGCGGCGGAGGCGGCCGAGCTCCTGCAGGCCGCCCGGTTCGAGACCGCCGCATCGCTCGACGAAGCCGCCGCGAAGGCCGTCGCCGCGGCGCGGGCCGCGGGCGCCGCGTGAGCATCCTCATCGGCCGGGACACCCGGCTCGTCGTCCAGGGCATCACCGGCCGCGAGGGTGAGTTCCACGCCCGGGCGATGCAGGCGTACGGCACGAACGTCGTGGCGGGCATGACGCCGGGCAAGGGCGGCCAGCGGGCCCTCGACGGGTCCGTGCCGGTATTCGACACCGTGGCCGGCGCGGTCGCCGAGACCGGCGCCAACAGCAGCTGCATCTTCGTCCCCGCCCCCGGGGCTCCGGACGCGATCCTCGAGGCCGCGGCCGCCGGCATCCAGACGATCTTCTGCATCACCGAGGGCATCCCGGCCCTCGACATGGTCCCGGTCGTCGAGGCGGTCCGACGGGCGGGCGCCCGGCTGATCGGCCCGAACTGCCCCGGCGCGACGTCGCCCGCTCGGGCAAAGGTCGGGATCATCCCGGCGTCGATCCATCGCGAGGGCTCGGTCGGGGTCGTCTCGCGGTCCGGCACGCTCACCTACGAGGCCGTGCAGGCGATGTCCGATGCGGGCATCGGCCAGTCGACCTGCCTCGGCATCGGTGGCGATCCGATCATCGGCACCACCTTCCTCGAGGCCCTGAAGCTCTTCGCCGCGGACCACGAGACGACCGCCCTGGTGCTCATCGGCGAGATCGGCGGCGCGGCCGAGGAAGAGGCCGCGGCCTGGGCCGCCGAGCATCTCCGCGACATCCCGAAGGCTGCGTTCATCGCCGGCCGCACGGCGCCGGAAGGTCGGCGCATGGGCCACGCCGGGGCGATCATCTCGGGCGGCTCCGGGACCGCGGCTTCGAAGGTCGCGGCCCTCGCGGCCGCGGGCTTCCAGGTCGCCGGCTCGCCGACGGAGCTGCCGGCCATGCTCCGCGCCGCCGGCTATCGCGACTGACCTCGCCGAACCGAGGGGGACGACCGTTGGGCTTCGTCATGGACCTGGTCGCCGGCGAGCGGCGGGCGATCCTTGCCGCGATCAAGGCCGAGGACTGGGCCGCCTTTGACGATCGGAATCGGTTCGCGGCCCATCTGACCCTCGGCGGCGAGCTCGATCCGACCTGGCTCGACCTATTCAGCGCCGCCGTCCGGTCCGTCACCGACCGCTCCGAGCCGCAGGACTTCCTCGACGCGCGGACCGAGATCGATGACCCGGACCTCTCCACGGACCGGACCGTCGAGCGGGTCGACGCTGGCTGGATCACGGCGATCGCCCGGATCCTCGACGGCGACGTGGGACCGGTCGCGGCGCGCTGGATCGACCTCGTCGAGGAGGAGACCGGCCAGCTGCCCCGCGAGGAGAAGCCCCAGATGCGGCGGCTCGCCGGCGACGTGGTCGAGTTCGCTCGCCGGGCGGACCGCGCCCCCGTCGTGATCAGCGCCTGGACCCTGGGCTGATGGCGACCTTCGACGAGCGGGCGAAGGACTGGGACACGCCCGAGCACATCGAGCGATCCGTCGCCGTCGCAAACGCGATCGCGGCCGCGATCCCGCTCGGTCGTTCGATGCGGGTCATCGAGATCGGCGCTGGGACCGGCCTCCTGGGCCTGCAGCTCGCGGACCGGATCGGGTCCCTCCTGCTGACCGATCCATCGGCCGGCATGCTCGAGGTCGCCGACGAGAAGATCCGTCGCGCGGGTTTGGGCCAGGTCGCGACCCGGCGATACGAGCTCGTGACGGACCCGCCGCCGGCCGGCGGCTTCGACCTCCTGCTCTCGCAGCTGATGCTCCACCACGTCAAGGACACCGCGGCGGCGCTCGCGGCCGTGCACGACCTCCTCGTGCCGGGCGGGCAGCTCGCGCTCGCCGACCTCGACGCCGAGGACGGCACGTTCCACGACGCCGAGGCCGAGGGCATCCATCACCACGGCTTCGAGCGCGATCGCCTGGCCTCGATCGTCGCCGCTGCGGGGTTGACCGGGATCGCCTTCGCGACCGCGACCTCGATCGAGCGAGACGGCCGGGACTACCCGCTCTTCCTGCTGACCGCCCGCCGCCCTCGCGACTGAGCGGTCCCGGTCGCGGCCGGGACGGGATAGCCGAGCGATCTCCACGACGGCCCGCCGGGTGCCTCGATGAGCTCGACGAGCACGCCCTGGCACGATCGCGGGTGGAGGAACGCCACTGGCCCCTCGGCGCCCCACCGAGGCGCGCTGTCGATGAGCTCGATGCCGTTGATCGCGAGCCGGATTAGCTCCTCGCTGAGGTTCTCGACCTCGTAGCAGACGTGGTGGAAGCCCTCACCCTGCTTCGCGAGGAAGCGGGCGACGCCGGTCGTGTCGTCGGTCGGCTCGACGAGCTCGACCCTCGACTCCCCCACCCCGAGGAACGCGATCCGGACCTTGTCGTACGGCATCTCCTGGATCTCGTGGACGGGCATCCCGAGGAGATCGCGGTAGAGGCCGAGGCTGGCCTCGATCGATCGGACGACGACGGCGACGTGATGGACCCGGCGCGGCGCGGTCATACGGTGATGAGCTCCCGGTGGACGCCCCACGCGGTCCGGAGCCGATCGGAGATCTCGCCGACCGTCGCGTACGCCCGGACCGCGTCGATGATGGGCGGCAGCAGGTTGTCGAAGCCGCGCGCCGCTTCCTCCAGGCGCCGCATGGCCGCCTCCCAGGCGGCCACGTCGCGCTCGGCCCGGACGCGCCGGACGCCCTCGACCTGGCGCCGCTCGGCCTCCGGGTCGATCCGCTGGAGCGCCGGCGTCACGGTCCTCTCGTCACGGAAGCGGTTGACCCCGACGACGATCTGCTCGCCCCGGTCGATCGCCCGCTGGACCCGGTAGGCCGACTCCTGGATCGCCCGCTGCTGGAAGCCGGCCTCGAGCGCGGCCAGGGTCCCGCCCATCGCGTCGATCTCGGCGAGGTAGCCGCTCGCCGCGACCTCGAGCTCGTCGGTCAGGGTCTCGACGAGGTACGACCCGGCGAGCGGATCGGGGGTCTCGGTCACGCCGGCCTCGTACGCCAGGATCTGCTGGGTCCGCAACGCGAGGCGGACGCTGTCCTCCGTCGGGAGCGCCAGCGCCTCGTCGCGCGAGTTCGTGTGCAGGCTCTGGGCACCGCCGAGGACGGCGGCAAGCGCCTGGAGCGTGGTCCGGACGACGTTGTTGTCGACGGACTGGGCCGTGAGCGACGAGCCCGCGGTCTGGACGTGGAACCGGCACATCATCGAACGGACGTTCGACGCCTTGAACCGGTCTCGCACGATGCGGGCCCACATCCGGCGAGCTGCCCGGAACTTCGCGACCTCCTCGAACAGCTCCGACCAGGCCGCGAAGAAGAAGCTCAGCCGCGGGGCGAAGTCGTCGATGTCGAGGCCCCGGGCGAGGGCCGCCTCGACGTAGGCGATCGCGTCGGCGAGGGTGAACGCCAGTTCCTGGGCCGCCGTCGCCCCGGCCTCGCGCATGTGGTAGCCCGAGATCGAGATCGTGTTCCAGCGTGGCAGCTCGTGCGCCCCGAACTCGAAGATGTCGGTCACGAGGCGCATCGATGGCACGGGCGGGTAGATCCAGGTCCCCCGGGCGATGTACTCCTTCAGGATGTCGTTCTGCACGGTGCCCGAGATCGCGGAGCGAGCGACGCCCTGCCGCTCGGCCGCGGTCACGTAGAGCGCGACGAGGATCGCCGCCGTCGAGTTGATGGTCATCGAGGTCGAGACCTCGCCCATCGGGATGCCGGCGAAGAGCGTCTCCATGTCGGCTAGGCTCGAGATCGGGACCCCGACCCGACCGACCTCGCCGTCCGCCTCGGGCGAATCGGAGTCGAAGCCCATCTGGGTCGGCAGATCGAAGGCGACCGACAGGCCCGTCTGGCCCTGCTCGAGGAGGTACCGGAACCGGCGGTTCGTCTCCTCGGCGGTCGAGAAGCCGGCGTACTGGCGCATGGTCCAGAGGCGGCTCCGGTACATCGTGGGCTGCACGCCCCGGGTGAACGGGAACTCGCCGGGTCGCCCGAGATCCCGCTCCTCGTCGATTCCGGCCGTGTCCGCGGCGGTGTAGAGGTCCCCCACCTCGAGCCCGGAGGAGGTCTCGAACCGGTCGCGCCGCTCCGGGGCGCCCTCGAGCGCCTTCCGGCGGGTCGTCGCCCGCCAGCGCTCGCGGCCCGGATCCTGCCTGCCCGCTCCCATCTGCCGGCTATTCCAGCACGATCAGCAGGTCCCGGAGCTCGACGTTCTGTCCGGCGCCGACGGCCACCTTCGCGACGGTACCCGCCCTGGGGGCCCGGATCTCGTTCTGCATCTTCATGGCCTCGACGACGAGGAGCTGTCCGGCGGCCTCGACCCGGTCGCCCGGGTTGACCGCGACCGCCACCACCCGACCGGGGATCACCGCCCGGATCTCGAGCCGTCCGTCCTGGGCCGCGTGCCCGGACGCCCGCGCCGCCTGTTCGCGAAGGCGGGCTCGCCGGTCGGGCTCGACGTCGACCTCGAACCGCCAACCATCGACCACCACTTCCCGACGGCGGCGACCCGAGGTCCGATCGAGAGCGCTCGGCAGGAGGAGCACTTGACGGTCGGCCGGCAGGACCTGCCCGTCGGGCTCGATCACCAACGCTTCGCCGGCCGCATCGGCCGTCATGACCCGGAGGGCCTCGCCGCTCACCGTGGCCATCGGTCGACCTCCGCGTCGAGCGCCGCTCGGCGCCAGCCGCCCGCGCCGGCCCTGGGGGTCGGAGATGCGAGCCCGTCGGTCCCGGGGCGCGCGAGGTTGTCGGACTCGCCGCGATCGGCCAGCGCCACGGCCAGGAGGGCGACGCCCCGGGCCCGCTCGCGATCGGTCGCGCCGTCCCAGTGCTGCTCGACCCAGCCGGTCGAGAGCTCGGCGGCCCGGAACGCCGAGCTCCGAGCCACGAAGCGATGGAACGGCAGCGTCGTCTGGACGCCGCCGATCTCCGCCTCGTCGAGGGCGCGCCGGAGCCGGTCGATCGCCTGGTCCCGATCGGACCCGTCGACCATCAGCTTGGCGATCAGGTTGTCGTAGTCGGGCGGGACGCGGTCGCCTTCCGAGATCGCCGTGTCGACGCGAACCCCGGGACCCGAGGGCATCCGCCACCGCCGGACGGTGCCCGGCGTCGGGGCGAAGTCGCGGGCCGGATCCTCGGCGGAGAGGCGCACCTCGATCGTGTGCCGCCCCGGATCGGCGGCACGCTCGGCGGCCGCGAGGACGGCCCCGGACAGCGGCCGCCCGGCGGCCAGGCTTAGCTGCTCCGCGACGATGTCGAGCCCGGTCACGAGCTCGGTCACCCCGTGCTCCACCTGGAGGCGGGTGTTGACCTCGAGGAACGCGAACGAGCCGTCGGGGGCGAGCAGGAACTCGCACGTCGCGGCGTTCGACAGGCCGGCAGCGGTCCCGAGCTGCGCCGCCATCGCGTGGAGCTTGCGCCGGCGGGCCGGGGTCAGGCCGGGGGCCGGCGCCTCCTCCACGAGCTTCTGGTGTCGGCGCTGGAGGGAGCAGTCCCGCTCCCCGATCGCGACGACCCGGCCGGTCGAATCACCCAGGAGCTGGACCTCGACGTGACGAGCCGGGCTGATCTCCCGCTCGATGTAGACGGTGCCGTCGCCGAACGCGGAGAGGGCCTCATGGGAGCCAGCCGCCAGCGCCGCAGGCAGCTCCCGCTCGGAGGTGACGCGGCGCATGCCCCGGCCTCCGCCACCCGCGGCGGCCTTGACGAGCAGCGGGAAGCCGACGCCCCGGGCGACCTCGATGATGGCGTCAACCTGGTCCGGCCGATCGACCGGCGCCGGCTCGAGGGTGCCGGGCACCGTGGGGACGCCGACCTCGCGAGCCAGACGACGAGCGCGCAGCTTGTCACCCAGCGCCTCGATGGCCGCCGGCCTCGGGCCGATGAAGACCAGCCCGGCTGCCTCGACGGCGCCCGCGAACGCCGCCCGCTCCGCCAGGAAGCCATAGCCGGGATGGACCGCTTCGGCGCCGCTCGAGACCGCCGCTTCGACGATGGCGTCGATGCGGAGGTAGCTCTCGGCTGGCGGCGGCGGCCCGAGACGGACGGACGAGTCGGCCATCCGAACGTGGGCGGCCGACGCATCGGCGTCGGAGTAGACCGAGACCGCCTCGACGCCCAGGTCCCGGCAGGCACGGATGATTCGGACCGCGATCTCCCCGCGGTTGGCGATGAGGATGCGCCGGAACGGCGGCGCGTCTTTGCGCAAAGACGCCCGATAGGAGGCGGCACGGCCGCGCCTGTCAGAGCGGGATGTTGCCATGCTTCTTTCGCGGGTTGACGTCCCGCTTGTCCGCGAGGAGCTGGAGCGCGGCGACGAGCCGAGGCCGCGTCTCGGAGGGCCGGATGACCGCGTCGATGTAGCCCCGCGCGGCGGCCGCGTATGGGCTCGCGAACTCGGCCTCGTACTCGCGGACGAGGCGAGCCTTCTCGGCGATGGGATCGGCCGCCTCGGCGAGGGCCTCCTTGAAGATGATCGCGACCGCGCCTTCCGCGCCCATCACGGCGATCTCCGCTGACGGCCACGCGAAGTTCATGTCGCCGCGAATGTGCTTGCTGCTCATGACGTCGTAGGCACCGCCATAGGCCTTGCGCGTGATCACCGTCAGCTTGGGCACGGTGGCCTCGCAGTAGGCATACAGCAGCTTCGCGCCGTGACGGATGATCCCGCCGTGCTCCTGGGTGACGCCCGGCAGGAAGCCCGGCACGTCGACGAGCGTGACGAGTGGCACGTTGAACGCATCGCAGGTGCGGACGAACCGCGCGGCCTTCACCGAGGCGTCGATGTCGAGCGCGCCGGCGAGCACCGCCGGTTGCTGGGCCACGATTCCGACCGCCTGCCCGCCCAGGCGTGCGAAGCCGATGATGATGTTCGCGGCCCAACCGGGCTGGAGCTCGAACAGCTCGCCGTCATCGACGACGTGCTCGATGACGTCCTGCATGTCGTACGGCGTCTGCGGGTCGTCGGGCACGATCCCGTCGAGCGCCGCGTCGGCGCGATCCGCAGGATCGGTGCTCCGAGCGCTGGGCGCGTGCTCCAGGTTGTTGGACGGCAGGTATGACAGCAGCCGCCGCGCCGAATCCAGGGCGGTCGCCTCGTCCGGCGCCGCGAGGTGCGCAACACCGCTCAAGGTCGTGTGCGTCGCGGCGCCGCCGAGGAACTCCGAATCGACTTCCTCGTGCGTCACCGTGCGGACGACATTTGGGCCGGTCACGAACATGTAGCTCGTGCCCTCGGCCATCACCGTGAAGTCCGTCATGGCCGGTGAGTACACCGCGCCGCCGGCGCAGGGCCCAAGCACGACCGAGATCTGCGGGACAACGCCCGACGCCAGCACGTTGCGCAGGAAGATGTCCGCATAGCCGCCGAGCGAGACCACGCCCTCCTGGATGCGCGCCCCGCCCGAATCATTCAGCCCCACGACCGGCGCCCCGACCTTCATCGCCAGATCCATGACCTTGCAGATCTTCTCGGCGTAGGCCTCCGACAGCGAGCCACCGAAGACCGTGAAGTCCTGGCTGAATACGAAGACCGGTCGACCATCGATCCGACCATGGCCGGTGACGACACCGTCGCCGAGTGGTCGGTGGTCGGCGAGACCGAATTCCGTGGAGCGGTGCGTCACGAATGCGTCGAGCTCGACGAACGTTCCGGGGTCCAACAGCAGCTCGAGCCGCTCGCGGGCCGTGAGCTTGCCCATTGCGTGCTGCTTCTCGACCCGCTCCGCTCCCCCACCGAGGAGCGATTCGGCCTGCAATCGGTCCAGCCGCGCGATCCGTTCGTCGTTGGTCGGCACCACGTGCTCCTGCTGTCTTTGTGCAAGGACAACGCCCGCGGCCGTCCGCGCGAAGCATCATAGTCGGGCGGAAGGGCACGCCGGATGTGCCGAGCGGCCCGATTCGAGTATCCACACTTCGGTGCACAACTCGCCCTTCTTGTGGATAACTCGACTGCCGCTCATGCGGGTGCAGGAGTAGGATCGGTGGCCCACGAAACGCCACCGATGCGATTTCGTCGCCGCCCGAGCTGATTCCGAGAGAGGGAACGAGGTGAGCATCCGGTGACCAACGTGATCGCGATCGCCAACCAGAAGGGCGGCGTCGGCAAGACGACGACGGCGATCAACCTCGCCGGCGCGCTGGTCGAAGACGGGCTTCGGGTCCTCTGCATCGACATGGATCCCCAGGCGAATCTGACCGCGGGCCTGGGCGTGAACATGAACTCGGTCGAGCAGTCGATGGCGGACGTGCTCGGGGGACGCGCGACGATCGACGCGATCATCCGGCCGACGGAGACCGCCGGCATCGACGTCGCCCCGTCGCACATCGACCTGGCGGCGACGGAGGGCGAGCTGTTCACGATGCTCGGTCGCGAGTCGATCCTTCGAGACGCGCTCGACGGCCGGCTGAAGAAGCGCTACGACTACGCGCTCATCGACTGCCCACCGAACCTCGGGCTCCTCACCGTCAACGGCCTCGTCGCCGCGGACGGCGTGATCATCCCGGTGCAGACGCAGTACTACGCGATGAAGGGCCTCCAGAACCTGGTGAAGGTCATCAACGCGATCCGGAGCAAGCTCAACCGTCGGCTGAAGATCCTCGGCCTCCTGCCGACCTTCTACGACGGCCGCACGAACCTGGCGAAGGACATGCTCGACGAGCTGCGGGTCGTCGGCGATCACCACGTCTTCAACTCGATCATTCGCAACACGGTGAAGCTCGGTGAGGCGCCGCTCGTCGGGCGACCGATCACGGTGTACGCAGGTCACACCGATGCGGCGCGGACGTACCGCGAGCTTGCCCGGGAGGTGGTCGACCTTGGCTCGAACTGACTTCCGCGCCGCTGCAGCGCGGCGCCTGTCCGAGGAGCGCGAGCTCTCGCCGGCGATCGTCAGCCTCCTCTCGAACGACCGCCAGGGTCGGTCGAAGGGCGGCGTCCGCATCATCGACGTCGATCGCATCACGCCGAATCCCGAGCAGCCCCGCCTCGCATTCGACCAGGCGACGCTCGACGAGCTCGCCGCGTCGATCCGGGAGCACGGGGTGCTCCAGCCCATCCTCGTCAGGCCGCTGGATGACAACGAGTTCCAGCTGATCGCCGGCGAGCGACGCTGGCGCGCGTCGAAGGCCGCCGGTCTCGACACGATCCCGGCGCTCGTCGAGGAGATCGACGACGACACGGCGCTCGAGATCTCGATCATCGAGAACCTCCAGCGCGAGGACCTCTCCCCGCTCGACGAAGCCGCGATGTATGACCGGATGGTCCGGGAGCACGGCTACTCGGTACGGAAGCTCGCCCAGAAGCTCGGCAAGGACAAGGGCTACCTCGAGAACCGCCTGCGGCTCGCCGATGCCCCGCAGGAGATCCGCGAGCTGGTGTCTCTGCGCAAAGACACGCTGTCACATGCCTATGAGCTGATGAAGGTCGAGGACCCGCGCAAGCGGAAGCGCCTGGCCGATCAGGTCGCGCGGGGCGAGCTGACCCTCCTCAAGCTGCATGACAAGATCGAGGGCCGGACGCGACGGCGGACGGTCGACGACACGGCGGTGGCTGGACCGGAGGCCGCTCCAGCTGCCGACGAGACGGCGGCCGACGCCGAGGCCGCCTGGACGGGCCGGAGCCGCGGCGATGCCGGACCGCTCCGGGACGATGCCCTCGTCACCGCGAAGCAGCAGCTCGCGGATGCCGTCGAAGCCGTGCTCGACGTCCTTCGCGTGCCGGACGTCGTCGGCTCGATCGGCTCGGTCGACCGGTCCAACCTCGCGAAGTACCTGACGATCGCGAAGCTCCGCCTGGAGAACGCGATCGCGATGGTCCGGAGCACCGAGGGCCCGTAGGCGGGTACCCTCGAACAGGGTCCTGAATCACGAAGCCGGCGCCGATGGCGCCGGCTTCGAACGTTCCGGGAGCCGGCTAGTGGCTGCCGCTCTTCCCGTGCTGCTTGGTCGAGGCGGCATTGCCGCCCTTGCCCAGATGCGCCCAGTGCGAGACCCACGCGCCGTGGTTGGCGTAGCCGTCGTGGGTCGACGTGTCCTGGGCAGCCGTGCAGACGACCGAGCCGTGGGGCAGGGTCTCCAGAACGCTGATGTCCTGCGTCAGGTCGACCGTGCACTGATTGGTCGAGTCGCCCGAGCCGGAGTCGGTCTCGGTCTCCGAGCTCTGGTCCTGGTTGTCCTGGTTGTCCTGCGTGTCCTGGCCGGCTCCGTCGGTTCCCGACGTGGCCTGGACCGGGACGGTCTTGCCGGCGTGGCCCGCGGCGGTGCCGAGGCCAGCGACGGAGCCCACGGGCTGACCAGCGAAGACCAGGCTGGCGGAGGCCGCCAGGGCCACGATGGCGATGGCGAACCCCGGGAGGCGGCGGATGGCGGTTGTCACGTGTCCCTTCCTCGTTGACCCCGTCTGAGGCACCTGTCGCGAGGATAACGGCTGGAGCGGGCCGACCGTTAGGGTGAAGAAGTCATTGCGGTGCGGCGCTGCCCTGACCTCTTCGTACTCGGGCCATGCCCCATCCGGATGGCGCCGCTGCGCTTGACGCCAGGCCCGGCGGTTCAGGCCTGGCCGACGAGCGAGCCGAACCAGCCGATCGCGAGCAGCGCGACGCCCAGCGCCTCGAGCTCCCAGGCGCGCTCCCGGCGGGCCGGTCCCCCACTTCGCCCGAGCCAGATCCCCAGGGCGATGGTGGCGGCGCCGGCGATCGCTCCGGCGGCCCGGATGGCCGGTGAGCCGCCGGAGCCGGTGCCCGACGTCAGGAGCGCGGCGACCGCGAGCCAGGCCACGGCCAGACCCAGAAGGCCGGCCTGGATCGCCCACGTCCGCGCCAGCCCGAGCCGGACGGCCGCCGCGACGGCGCCCTGCGACCGATCGCGCTCGAGGTCGGCGAGGCCGTTGGCGAGCGCAAGACCCGCTCCGGCAAGGATCCCGGCAGGCACGATCGCGAGGACCGGTCCGGGGACCGTGCCGTCCGGGCCGATCCAGGCGAAAACCGGGACGAGCGGCAGCGCCACGGCCAGCGGCAGCCACGACAGCGCCGATCGAGAGAGCCACAGGTCGTAGGCATAGCCACAGGCCGCACCGACGGCCAGGACGGCGAGGGCGAGCGGCCCCGATGGCGCCGTCAGGACGACCGCGAGGGCGAGGCCGACGATCGTGATCAGCCGCGCCTCGAGGGCCGAGGCCGCGCCGCGCGGGATCGGCTTGCCCGGCTTCGTGGCCGCGTCCCGGGCTGCGTCGACGAGGTCGTTGAGGGCCCCGATCGAGACCTGCAGCCCGAGCATCGCGACGCCCAGCCGAGCGCCATGGACGGCGTCGCCGGACGCGACGACGGCGAGGAGCCCGGTCGTGAGCGAGACGAGGAGCGACGGGAACGGATGCGTCAGCCGGACGATCCCGGCGATCCGTTCAGACGTACACGAGCTCCCCGAAGTTCGAGACGAGGTAGTCGATCAGGCGCGACCGGCTGTCGGCGACCCGGGCCCGCAGCCCGGGAACGAGGGCGAACAGGGCAACCGCCGGGACGACGAGGTTGCCTCCTCGATCGCGGCCCAGGGCGGCGGGCGGCCCGCCGCCGGATGCGAACACCCGTTCGAATTCAGGCTCGGACAGCTTCGCCGACCGCCGGAAGTCAGCCACGACCTTCACGATCCCGCGGCGCTTCACGAGGTCCCGCATCAGCTCGGACACCCACGCGTCGATCTGCTCGTCCGACTGCTCGGCGAGGCGCTTGCGGTACTCCTTCGGATCGGCAGAGAGCCCGGTGTCGGCCACGGCCGAAGTATGCCAGCCCCGACCCTCAGCCCACCGGGTCCTGGGCCGGCTCCCCGGCCGGATCGCGGTCGCCGAGCTCCTCGGCCGGGATCGGCACCTCCCCGGGTCGCGGCCCCCACTCGGCCGACGCGGCGGCGCGACCACCCGACCCCCAGTCGTTGAACTTGTCGCTCAGCCAACGGCCGAAGCGGCCAGGCACGGGCAGGTCGCGATCGTTCCCGACCATCGTCCGGAGGGCGTGCCACGTGAGGGCGCTGTAGCGCTCGACGACGGCCCTCGAGGGCCGCGGGCCCGTCGGGATCGCCTCGCCCACCCGGATCGTGACGGTTCGCCGGAAGCCGACCCATGACGTCCCCGTGATCGCAACCGGAACGATCGGCACGCGAGCTCGCAGGGCGAGATAGGCAGCGCCCTCCTGGAGCGGCATCAGGTCGCCTTCGTGGACGTGAATCCGGCCCTCGCCGGCGATCGCCAGCATCGCTCCGGAGTCGAAGATCGCCTTGGATCGTCGGACCGAGGTGATCAGGTCCTCCTTGGCCGGCTTGAACGGCACCGAGATCCCGGACCACCACATGAGCCGGTTCCGCCCACCGACCTGCATGTCCTCCTCGCGCGGCCCATAGAAGTAGAGCCGGCTCCGGAGCGGGAACGCGGCCATCATCACCATCGGGTCGAGCCAGCTCAGGTGGTTGAAGCAGTACATCGCGGGACCCGGAAGCAGCCGGTCCCGACCCTCGAGCCGGACTCGCAACACCGACCGGACGGCGAGCCAGAGGAAGACGCGGATCGCGAGCATGCGCAGCCGCTGCTGGCGAGGCGAAAGATCGGCCCGCGGAAGACCGGGCGTCGCCCAACCGGACGCTGCCGCCATGCCGCCCTCCCCTTTCCCGGCCTCGGGCCGAACCGTAGCACCGGCCATCGCGGCTCGATGGGCCGATCGGCCGGTCGGGACGGGTCCGACGGCCGTACGTCAGACGCCGTCGAGCCGATATCGTGACAGCCGACGGAGGGATCCCATGCGCCTCGATCGACGCCTCCTCGGCTGGGGCATCTTCTTCATCCTGCTGGGCGTGGTGCCGCTGGCCGTTCGGGCGGGTGCGGTGGATCCGGATCTCGTCGGGCGCTGGGCCGAGCTGTGGCCGCTCCTGCTCATCGGCTGGGGGCTCGGGCTCGTCCTCCGGGCGACGCCGATCGACTGGCTCGGCGGCGCCGTCACCGCGATCACGCTTGGTGTCATGGGCGGCGGCCTCATCGCCACCGGCTTCTCCGGCATCCCCATGGCCGCAAGCTGCACGAGCCAGGGCGGGCAGGCCTTCCAGACCCAGACGAGCTCCTTCGCCGGCCCGGCTCGGCTCAATGTCGAGTTCAACTGCGGCTCGCTGGACGTGACGACGGCCGACGGCTCGACCTGGGCGGTGAACGGCAGCGACAGCGGCGGGATCGGGCCTGTCATCGAGACCGACCCGAACGGCGCCGTCACGATCAAGGGCCAGCCCAGTGACTTCGCGTTCAACGTCCAGCGGGCGACGTGGCACGTCAGCGTGCCGAAGGGACCGCAGCTCGAGCTCGGCGTCACGCTCAACGCCGGCGACGGCACGGTCGACCTCGGCGGTGCGGCCCTGAGCGCGTTCAACCTGACGGTCAACGCCGGCTCGATGAGCGCGGACCTCTCGAGCGCGGCCTCGCTGCCGCCGGACGGGCTGAACGCCACCGTGAACGCCGGCAAGGCCTCGATCTCGATGCCGGCATTCGACGGGGCGATGAACTTGTCGCTGAATGCCGGCAGCCTCGACGTCTGCGTGCCCTCGAGCGCGCCGATCGCCGTCCACTGGAGCGGCACGATCGCCTCGAACGACCTTGCCGACGCGGGCCTCGTCCAGGGCCCTGACAACACCTGGTCGACCCACGGCCTCGACCTGACCGCGCCCCACGTGACGCTCGACGTGAGCGCGAACGCCGGAAGCTTCAGCCTCGAGCGGGGAGGGTCATGCGGTGCGTAGGCGCCTGTACCGGTCACGGACCGACCGGATGCTGTTCGGGGTCGCGGGCGGGATGGCGGAGTGGCTGGACGTCGATGCGGCCGTCGTCCGGATCGTGTGGGCCCTCCTCGTTCTCGCCGGAGGAGCGGGGTTCCTGCTCTACATCGTCGCCGCCATCGTGATCCCCGAGGAGCCGTTCGGGTACGTCGCGGGCGTCCCGGCGGGGCCTCCGTCGGCGGGCGACGCGGCCGCGGCCGGAGCGGGCACGACACCCGCGCCGAACACCTGGACCGCCGGCCAGCGCGTGCACCGCGAAGGTGGCGGCGCGATCGTCTTCGGGGCGTGCCTGGTGATCGTCGGGGCGTGGTTCCTGGTCCGGAACTACATCCCGGCGTTCGACGACCGGTTCGTCCTGCCATCCGTGCTCGTGGTCATCGGCATCTTCCTGATCGCGGGGGCGATGCGCCGGCGCTGAACGACGGGCTGAGTAGACTTCGATCTCTCAGCCCAGCCTCGCCAGGAGTCCCCGCGCCATGTGGTTGTTCTCGAAGCCCGCGACCATGCCGTCGGCCGCCGATGCCCTCCCCGGTCGACCCACCCCGATCGTCAAGCCCGGCCAGCACACGATCCTCGGGACACCGATCGGCGGTCCGTACCCAGAGGGCTTCGAGATCGCCGAGTTCGCGCTCGGCTGCTTCTGGGGCGAGGAGAAGGCCTTCTGGGAGGTCCCCGGCGTCTGGACGACGGCCGTCGGCTACGAGGGCGGCCTCACCCCGAACCCGACCTACCAGGAGGTCTGCACCGGCCGCACCGGACAGGCCGAGTCGGTACGCATCGTGTACGACCCGTCGAAGGTCTCGTACGAGCAGCTGCTGAAGGTCTTCTGGGAGAGCCACGACCCGACCCAGGGCATGCGCCAGGGCAACGACGTCGGGACGCAGTACCGGTCGGCGATCTTCGTCCAGTCGGACGCGCAGCGGGCGGCCGCCGAGGCCTCGAAGGCCGCCTACCAGGCGCAGCTGACCGCGGCGCGATATGGCCAGATCCAGACCGAGATCGTCGGACCCCCAGCGCCCACCTTCTACTTCGCCGAGGACTACCACCAGCAGTACCTCGACAAGGTCCCGAACGGCTACTGCCCGAACCACAGCACCGGGGTCACGCTGCCCACGGACTTCGAGGTCACGCCGCTCCAGTACGTCGACTGAGCGAGCCCGAGGCTTGGGCGCCGACCTCCCCGACCCCGACGGGACCCACGAGGGCCGGCCGCGAGCCTGGCTGATCCGGCACGGCGAGACCGCCTGGGCGCGCGACGGCCGGCACACGAGCCGGACCGACGTGCCCCTCACCGAGCTCGGCCGGACCCAGGCTGTCGCGGCCGGCCGGAAGATCGCCGGACAGACCTTCGCCGAGGTGCTGTCGAGCCCGATGTCCCGGGCGCTCGACACGGCCCGGATCGCGGGCTTCGGCGAGCGCGTCGAGGTCGACGACGACCTCCATGAGTGGGAATACGGCGGCGACGAGGGCCGGACGACGCCCGAGATCCGCGCGGATCGGCCCGACTGGACGATCTGGGCCGACGGCCCGCGGGGCGGCGAGACGATCGACCAGGTTGCCGCGCGCGCGGACCGGATCATCGCCCGCGTTCTGGCGGCAAGCGGCGACGTCCTGCTCTTCGCCCACGGCCACGTCCTTCGGGTCCTGGCCGCCCGATGGCTGGCCCTCGAGCCCGTGGATGGCCGCCTGTTCGCGCTGTCGACGGCAACCGTCTCGGTCCTCGGGTGGGAGCGAGAGCAGCACGTGATCCTCCGCTGGAACGAGCCCTGCGGCCCGGGCGCGTGAACTGCCTGGGCGCCTGACCCCGCCCCGGGAATCGAGAAGGCGGCCTCGCGGCCGCCCTCGATGCTGTGTCGGGCCGGTGGCCGGCCCGCTCGGCTACTTCTTCTTCGTCGTCTTCGTCGCCGGCGCGGTCTTCTTCGTCGGCGTCCCGGCCTTCATGCCCTTCTCGTGGTGACTCACACGCTCCTCCTGGGAGGTTCCGGACGTCGAGCCCGGAGTCGGGCCCGCTGCGCCCGAGTCTACCCTCGCCTCCTGTATCGTTCCGGGCCGTGCCCTTCACGATCCGGCCCGTCACGTCCGATGAGCTGCTGGCCTGGTACGAGTCCCTCGCCTCGACGTTCTTCATCTGGGGCTACGACCCGGAGGCGTCCGCGTCCCGGCCGTCGGCGCTCGAGCACCTCGATCGCCGGATCGGAGCGTTCGACGGCGACCGGATCGTCGGGACCTACCGGACGTTCGGGACCGAGCTCACGATGCCGGGTGGCCGGACGATCCCGGTCAGCGCGGTCTCGGCCGTGTCGACCCGCTCGACCGATCGTCGGCGTGGGGTCCTGAGCGAGCTCGTCGAGGACGACATCGCCCGTGGCGTGGCCCGGGGCGACGTCGCGAGCGTCCTGCTCGCCGCGGAGTGGCCGATCTATGGCCGGTATGGCTACGGGCCCGCGACCTGGCAGGGGCGGTGGACGCTGCGCACCAGGGCCGCCTCGTTCCGAACGGAGCCGTCCGGCTCGATGGAGATCCTGAACGCGGCGGCGGCGCGGCCGATCGTCGAGGCCCTCTACGACCGCTATCGCGTCCGCCAGCCCGGCGAGATCCGACGCCCCGTCAGCTACTGGGACCAGGATCTTGGCATCGCCCCGCCGCCCGGGAAGTCGAAATGGAAGGGCGTCGTCGCGGTCCACCACGACGACGCGGGAGCCGTCGACGGGTTCGTCCGGTACTCCGGCGAGGAGCACTGGGACGACGGCATCCCGGACAACGTCGCGGTCCTCGAGGACCTGTTCGCGACGAGCACGGCGGCCGAGGTCGAGCTCTGGCGGTTCCTCAGCTCCCTCGACCTCGTCGCCACGGTCCGGGTCCGGAAGGCTCGCACCAGCGAGCCGTTCGCCTGGTACCTCGAGGACGCCCGGGCGATGCAGCTGGCACAGATGGAGGAGGCGCTCTGGGTCCGGCCGTACGACGTCCCGCGTCTCCTCGCGTCGCGGGCCTACGACCGCGAAGCCGACCTCGTCGTCGAGATCGACGACCGGGTCAACGGAACCACCGGGCCGGCGGCCGGCCGCTTCCGGCTCGAAGCCGGCCCGGACGGGTCGAGCTGCGACTCCACCACCAAGCCGGCCGAGGTGACGATCAGCGCCGCGGCGCTCGGTGCCGCGATCCTCGGGGGCAGCCGCCTCGTCGACGCGACACGGGCCGGCGGCGCGGCGGAGGCGCGGCCGGGTGCCCTGCTCGAGCTCGATCGCCTGCTGCGGACCGACGACGTGCCGTACTGCTCCACGCAGTTCTGAGGCCGGGAGGCCAGATGCGCCCGAAGCTGACCCGCGATCGAGCCGATCGGGCTGCGCTCGCCGCCCGGATCGCCGCGATCGGCGGCTTCGTCGCCCTAATCGTCGTGCTGCTGGAGATCGCGACGGGCGCACCGATCTCCTGGCTCGGAGACCTGGCGCTCATCGCGATGACCCTCGCGATCGGGCCGATGATGCTCGGCTCGTACGAGCTGGGCGGGGTCACGCCGCTCTGGCCATCACGGCTCTCGCTGGCCGGTGGGATCGCCGGCACGGTCGTCTGGTCCATGATCCAGCTCGCGGCGCTGGCCGGCATCGTTCCGTCGAACGGCGGCGCGCCGGATTCGGGTGTCCGGTTGGTCGCCGATGTCGCCCTGATCGTCGTCGGGCTCTGGCTCACGGGCGCGCCGCCGCTGGCCGGGCCATGGCTGCCGAGCCGTCTGCGGTGGCTCGGTGCGCTCTCCGGACTGGCGTTCGTCCTCGTCGGGCTGGGACCGATCATCGGCGGCGATCGCACGATCGGCGTGATCGGCGGCCTCGGCTACGTGATCCTCTTCCCGATCTGGGCCTTCCTGATGGCCCGGGTCTTCAGGACGCAGGCCGCTCGGGCGAGCTGACGCGGTCCTCGGCGTTGGCGCCCTCGCGCGGCGCGAAGTCCAGCGACGCCGAGTTGATGCAGTAGCGGAGGCCGGTGGGCCGCGGGCCATCTGGGAACAGGTGCCCCAGATGCGCGCCGCACGTCGCGCAGGTCAGCTCGACGCGGCGCATCCCGAGCGACCGGTCCTCGTGGGTCCGGACGTTGTCCGAGCTGGCGACGTCGAAGAAGCTCGGCCAGCCCGTGCCGGATTCGAACTTCGTCGTCGAGTCGAACAGCGGCGTCTCGCAGACGACGCAGCGGTAGGTGCCGTCGCCGTGGTGGTCCCAGTACGCCCCGGTGAAGGCCCGCTCGGTCTGCGCCTCCTGGGTCACGGCGTACTGGATCGGGCTGAGCTCGGCGATCCGCCGAGCCAGCTCCGGCCGCGCGGTCATGACGCCGGCGGCGTGATCGTCAGGCTCGAGTCGTTGATGTTCGTGACCTCGAGCTGGATCGTGTCGATGTCGCCGTTGCCGGCGGCGGCGAGGCCGGAGCCCTCCAGGGCGACCATGTAGCCACCGTCGGTGGCGACCCACAGATCGAAGACCGTGCCCGCCGGCAGCGGCGTCGCGCCGGCCGGAAGCGTGGTGTTCGAGTCGGCGTGGAGGTGGACCGCGCTGACCCCGTTCTTCTGCTCGGTGCCCTGATTCTGGAGGTACGACAGGTCCGGCTGCTTCTCCATCGCGGTCATGATCACGAGCGGGTCGAACGCGTTCAGCATCGCGTCGGCAGCGGCCTTCGACATCGCGTTCTTGACGTACTTGCCGGTGCCCTGGTCGACCCAGACGTCGTTGCCGATCTCGATGATGCTGAACGACTCGCTGCCCGACTGGCTCGTGACCTGGCGAGCCGGGCTCGCGCCGTTCACGACGATGACCGTGACGTTCGAGCTCGTCGCGCCGGTCGTCTGCATCGTGATCTTGTACGACGACAGGTTGGCGAGCTGCTGGGCCGAGTCACCGACGTCGACGGACGCACCGGGCGTCTCGCCCGCGGCGACCGTGCCGGCGGGGGTGGCGGCGCCCGCCGTCGCGGGTGCGCTCGCGGCCTCGGTGGCGGCCGGCGAGCCGGAGCTCGCGGCCGAGCTGCAGCCGGCGACGAGGGCGACGGCGGCGAGGACGGATGAGACGACCGAGAGGCGTCGGGCAGGCATCGGTTCCCCCTGGGCGAGGCTGTGCCACGCAGCGGGCGCCCGGCAGGCCGAGGGCTGCACCACGTGGCGTGGAGCCAGATCGTCGCCGACGCGCGCGAGGCCGTCAAACGGGCGATGATCCCGGCGATGTCACCCGGGCCCGTCGATCCCCAGCCGTTCGCCGTCGGTCGCACGGCCGAGGTGTATGGCGCCGGCGATGGCGAGGTCCTCAAGGTCCTCCGACCGGGCTTGCCCGAGGAGGACGCGGCGTTCGAGGCCGAGCTCGCCGGCATCGTCGATCGTCTGGGCGTCCCCGCGCCGCGATTCCTGGGGCTGGAGCGGCACGACGGTCGCCCGGCGCTGCGCTACGAGCGCCTCGACGGGCCGTCGATGCTGGACCGGCTGCTCGCGCATCCGTGGGAGGCGGATCGGCTGGCGGTCGAGCTGGCGGGCGTCCACGCCGAGATCCTCGAGCGGGACGGGACCGGCCTGCCCGACCTGTTCGTCTACCTCGACCGGAAGCTCTCGCGTGCCCGCCCGATCCTCGGCAAGGAGCGCGCCTCCGCGGTCCGCGAGCGGATGAAGACGCTCCGACGCGGATCGGCGCTCGGTCACGGCGACCTCCACCCGTTGAACGTCCTGCTGACGTCGCGAGGTCCGGTCGCCATCGACTGGGAGGCCGCGTGCTTCGGCCCGCCGGAGGCCGACATCGCCCGGACCCTGTTCCTGCTGCTCGAGAGCGACGCTGGAGCGATTCCCTGGTACCGCCGCCCGGTCGTCTTCTTCATCCGGCGGCGATTCGCCGTTCGCTACTTCCACGAGCTGGAGCGGCGGCGGCCGATCGATCGTGCGGAGCTCGTCAGGTGGCGCCTGCCCATCCTCGCCGCTCGTCTCGCGGAGGACATCGAGGTCGAGCGGTCAGCGCTCCTGGCGAGGATCGACGCCGAGCTCGACGCAGCGGCATTCAGTGGGCGCTGACCCGAGGTCTGAGTGAGCTGGCTCCGGCGGTAGGACTCGAACCTACGACCAAGCGGTTAACAGCCGCCCGCTCTACCACTGAGCTACGCCGGAGCGAGGGGTCGCCCGAGGGCGACGGAGGCTCGGTGCCGCGGATCGGGCGCCGGACCGGCGGAGAGGATATCACCGGGGTCGCCGCCGACCGACCAGGGAGGGCGGCCGCGAGCGCGGTCAGCCCTGGCAGGCCTTCTCGGCAGCCCGGATCTGCGTCTCGGACCCGTGGTTCTGATTCAGGACGTAGGCTCCTCGCAATGCGCCATCCGGCTCGCCCCTCTCCGCTCATCTCCGTCGACGAGCTCGCCGCCCGCCTGGGCCTGACCGATCTCGTCGTCGTCGATGCCCGCTGGGTCCTCGGCAAGCCCGGCGAGGGCCGCGCGGACTACGACGCGGGCCACGTTCCCGGCGCCATCCACCTCGACCTGGACGCCGATCTCGCCTCCCCCACCGGCTTCGGCGCCCCCGGGCGCCATCCCCTGCCGACGCCGGACGAGTTCGCCGCCCGGATGGGCGCCGTCGGGATCGGCGACGACACGTTCGTCGTTGCCTACGACGATGCCGGCGGCTGGATCGCCTCGCGGCTCTGGTGGATGCTCGACAACCTCGGCCACGACGCGCCCGGTCGTGGCGGAGCGGCCGTGCTTGACGGCGGCTGGAAGGCCTGGCGGGCGGCCGGCCTGCCCGTGTCATCCGATCCGGTGCCGGCGCTTCGGGCCCGCACGCTGCATGTGTTGGACCGTTGGACCCGGATCATCGCCCGCGACGACCTCCGGGACCGCCTCGGCACGCTGGTGCTGCTCGACGCTCGGGCGCCGGCGCGCTATCGCGGCGAGACGGAGCCGATCGACCCCGTCGCGGGCCACATCCCGACCGCGCGGAGCGCGCCATGGGACCTCGACGTCGGGCCCGATGGCCGGCTGCTGCCGCCCGACGAGCTCCGTCGCCGGCTCGGCGAGATCGGCCTTGGCGGCAAGGACGAGGTCGTGACCTCCTGCGGCAGCGGGACGTCGGCGACCCTCCACATCCTGGCGGCCCGAGTCGCCGGCCTGCCCGACCCGACCCTCTACGTCGGCTCGTACAGCGACTGGTCACGGTCCGAGTGGCCCGTGGTCTCCGGCGCGGAGCCCGGCTCGCCCGCCGACGCCCGCGCCTGACCCGTGGTGGTGAGTCGGACCCTCCGGATCGAGCCCCTGGGCGAGGCGACCTGGGAGGCGCTCGCGGCCCTCTTCCAGGAGGGCAGCGATCCGCGCTGGTGCTGGTGCCAGTTCTGGCGGCTGCGATCGAAGGACTTCGCGGCGCTGAAGGTGCCGCAGCTCCGCGACCGGCTCCACGACCAGGCCGGGTCAGAACAGCCGCCGGGGCTCGTCGCCCTGGAGGCTGATCGGGCCCTGGGTTGGGTCAGCGTCGCGCCACGGGACGACTACCAGCGAATCGTCCACTCGCGGGTGATCCCGAGGATCGACGACCGACCGGTCTGGTCGATCGTGTGCTTCGCGGTCTCGGAAACCGCTCGCCACCGCGGCGTCGGCGGGGCGCTGCTCGACGGCGCCGTCGCGTTCGCCCGCTCCCGGGGCGCCACCGCGCTCGAGGCCTACCCGCTCGCCCTGGAGCCGGGCCAGCACGTCGACGCCGCCGCCGTGTACACCGGCACGCTCGCGATGTTCGAGCGGGCCGGCTTCCGGGTCGTGGCCGACAAGGCGTCGGACCCCTCGAGCACGAAGCCACGGGTGGTCGTCCGCCGCGACTTGACCGGGTCGTGACGATGTGGCTGTCGATTCGGCCGTGACCCGATCGTCATGGTGATGAGCGCGGCACCAGCCGCGGCGAACTGGAGGTCCCGACAGTGGCCAAGATCGTGCATGCCGAAGTCGTCGGCAAGGATGGGCCGGCGCTCCACAAGTTCTGGGGCGAGGTCTTTGGCTGGAAGCAGAACACCGGGTTCCCGGGCGGCTACGCCATGACGGATTCGGCCGAGTCAGGGATCATCCTGGGCACCGGCCCGGCGCCCGACGGCGGCGCGGGCTGGGTGACCTTCTACGTCGCGGTCGACAGCATCGACGCGACGCTTGCGAAGGTCGAGGCCCTCGGCGGTCACGTCGTGATGCCAAAGTTCAGCCCCGCACCCGGAAACACGCTGGCGATGTTCGCCGACCCCGAGGGCCACGTCGTCGGGCTCAGCGAGTAGCGTCTCCCGGCCCGGCGAGGCGCACGGCGACGCCGTAGACCTCGCCGGTCTCGACGTCGCGACGGGGCGCGGCGGTCAGTCGCCGCCGCTCCCCGGAGATCTCGAGCCAGCACGCCAGGGGCGTGCCTCGAACGTAGACCCGGCGCATGACCTCGAAGGCCACCCCGGGCAGGGCCAGCAATGACTCGGCGGCCGGCAGGCCGAGGCACGCCTCGCCGAACTCGGCGAGGAACGGGCCGTTGCCGTGGACGACGACGTGGGCCGGTCCATCCAGCAGCGCCGCCGGCGAGGCGACGAACGCGGGCGACGCGCCGGCCGAGACCTCCGAGCGGGCCCGCTCGAGGCGAGCCCGCGCGAGCGCTCGAGCCCGCTCGCGGTCCGTCGGAACGCGCTCCCGGTCAGCCGTCGACTCGCGCGGCACGTCTGGCACGGAGCTCATCGCCGCTGACGGGCTACTCGAGGTAGTCCTTGAGCTTCCGGCTCCGGGACGGATGGCGGAGCTTCCGGAGCGCCTTCGCCTCGATCTGGCGGATGCGCTCGCGGGTAACGTTGAACTCCTTGCCCACCTCCTCGAGGGTTCGGGCACGCCCGTCCTCGAGGCCGAACCGGAGCTGTAGGACCCGCCGCTCGCGGCCGGTCAGCGAGTCGAGGACGCTCTCGACCTGCTCCTTGAGGAGCTGGTGCGAGGCGGCCTCGGCCGGAGCCAGGGCGCCCCGGTCCTCGATGAAGTCGCCGAGGTGGGAGTCCTCCTCCTCACCGATCGGCGTCTCGAGGGAGACCGGCTCCTGCGAGACCTTGATGATCTCGCGAACCTTCTCCGGCGTGACCTGGACCTCCTGGCCACGGGACATCGCCTCGGCGATCTCCTCGACCGTCGGCTCGCGGCCGAGCTCCTGCAGGAGCTGGCGCGAGACACGGATCAGGCGGTTGATGGTCTCGACCATGTGGACCGGGATGCGGATCGTCCGCGCCTGGTCGGCGATGGCCCGGGTGATGGCCTGGCGGATCCACCACGTGGCGTACGTGGAGAACTTGTAGCCCTTCTCGTAGTCGAACTTCTCGACCGCCCGGATCAGGCCGATGTTGCCCTCCTGGATCAGGTCCAGGAACGACATGCCGCGGCCGATGTACTTCTTCGCGATCGACACGACGAGCCGGAGATTGGCCGACGTCAGCTGCTCGCGGGCATCCCGGCCGATCCGCACGAGCTCGCCCTTGCGGTGCGCGAGCTTCGTGTTCTTCGGGACCTCGGGGTCGTGGCCCATGAGCTTCAGGAGGTCGGCGTCCTTGCCCGCCATGACCCAGCGCTCGAGGGCCGGGAACGCGACGGCGTCACGGGTCCAGTCGTAGATCGCTCGGAGGCCGATGTTGTCGCGCGAGTCGAGGTCGCCGTTGTGGACCGAGAGGTACGACCAGTCGAGGAGCGGCAGGAACGTCTCGGGCGACGGGGTCTCCGAGTACAGGTGGACGAGGCGACGGGCTTCCTTGATGAGCTCCTTGGTGCCATCGGACTGGACGTCGCGGGCGGCCTTCACGAGGTGGAAGTCCGGCGGCGTGACGAGCAGGTCGGTGGCCTCCGGCGCGGAGATCGCGTCCCGCACGAGCCGATGCGCCTCCTCGCCGAGCGGCAGGCGGTGCTGTGGCTTCGCGGTCCGGGTCTTGCGCTCGGTGTCGTGGAGCGTCCACTCGTGCAGCGAGACGATGCCCTTCCAGGGCTCGTCGACGAGCTGCTCCCCGAGCTCGATGGCCTTCGCCAGGACGACCTCTTCCTCGGCGGTCAGCAGGGCGACCTTGCCGATCTCCTTCAGGTACATCCGGACCGGGTCGTCGATGCCGATCATGTCGGCCGAGAGCGCCTCGAGCTCCTCCGCCGAGGGCTCCTCGAGCTCCGCGGCGTCGAGCTTGGCCGGGGCATCGGACGGCAGGCGCGCCTCGCGGGCGTCGGCATCGTCGCCGACCACCTCGACCGAGACGTCGTCCTCGTCGAGGGCGTCCGGGGCCAGGGCCTCGGCCTCCTCTTCGACCTCTTCCTCTTCCTCGTCGACGTCGTCGTCGAGGCCGGCGCGGCCCGGCCGGAAGCCGGCGAGCTTCGCCTCCTCGAGATCGGCCTTCGCCCGACGAGGACGGGTGAGGACGGCTTCGACGAGCTGCTGGTCGAGTGGATCCATGTGGCGGGTTACCTCCGTGCGCTGATGAGACGGGTCTGGTCGCGGCGTCGATCGAGCGATCGCCGCTGGTCGTTCATGCCCTGGTTCTCTCGGACGAGCCGGTCGACCGCGTCGCGGTCGCCGGCCTGCTCGGCTTCGGCCAGGGCGGATTGCAGGTATTCGGAGCGTTCAGCGAGCGCCCGCTCCTCGAGATCGATGGTCAGGCGCTCGAGCTCATAGGTGAGATCGACGTCGGTCAGCTCGCGCGGGCTCGGGCCCTGCCGGGCGAGGACCGCCTGCGCCAGCGCGGCGGTCTCCGGATCGAGGCCCTCGACCAGCGCGGTCATGCTGAACGGCGGATGGACGCCCTCGTCGTTCGGCTCGCGGGCGAGGACGACGGCGCGGAACAGCTCTCGGGCCACCGTGCTCGGCAGCCGGTCCGGCCCGATCGACTCGGTGATCCGGAGCTGGATCTCCGGCACGAGCAGCAACAGTCGGAGCAGCTCCGCCTCCTGTGGCAGGACGCCGCGGAGGATGTCCGTCACCGGCAGCGTGTCCGGCGCCGCGAGCACGGACTCGACGTTGATCCGGCCCTCGACCGCCGGGTCCCGAGCCGTCCCGCCCGGGCCCACCGCGATCTTCGCGAGCCCGCTGGCCCCGCCGACGCGCTGGCCGCGGAGCACCTCGAGCAGCACCCGCTCCTCTACCCCGGACGCCTGGCGGACGAGCTGCAGGTACGCGTCTCGCATGACGACGTTGGGGACGGCGCGGATCGTCGGCATGACCGCGTCCACGAAGCGCGCTTTGCCGCCGGGCGTCTTCAGGTCGTACGTCCTCGCGAACGTGTCGACGAGGTACTCGACGATCGGCTGCGCCGTCCGGACCTCCTCGCGCCAGCGATCCGGCGAGTCGCGGACGACCTCATCCGGGTCCTTGCCATCGGGCAGGCGGACCACCCGGACCTCGTCGAGCTCGACCCCTGACTCCGTCGCCGCCAGCTGCCCGATCAGCGACTGGAGCGCCTGGACACCGAACGTGCCTGCCTTCTGCCCGGCCGCGTCGACGTCATAGGCGAGGGCGATCCGCTTCGCATAGCGAGTGACGAGCCCGACCTGTCCCGGCGTCAGCGCCGTTCCGAGCGAGGCGATGACGTTGTCGAAGCCGGCCTGGTGGGCCATGAGCGCGTCGGTGTAGCCCTCGACGATCACGGCCTGGCCCGACTTCCGGATCGGGCTCTTGGCCCGATCGATCAGGTACAGCGTCCGGCTCTTGTCGAACAGCCGGGTGCCCGGCGTGTTCAGGTACTTCGGACCGGTGTCGCGGCCGCCCTCCCCTTCCGCCCCGAGGATCCGGCCGCCCATCCCGATCGCGGCGCCGTTCTGGTCCCGGATCGGGAAGATGACGCGGCCGCGGAACTTGTCGATGACGCCGATGCCACGCGACGAGGACCGGGCGGGTGACGACAGGCCGGCCTCGACGAGCTCATCCGGGCGCATCTGGCGCTTCTCGACGAGCTTCCGGCTCATCGAATCCCAGCCGCCGGGCGCCCAGCCGAGCTGGAACGCCTCGATCGTCTCGTCGGTGAAGCCGCGGCCCTTCAGGTATGCCAGCGCCGGCCCGCCCTGCCTGGTCGAGAGCAGGACCTGGTGGTAGAACTCGAATCCGGCCTCGAGAACCTCGCGCAGGCGGGCCCGCTGGGTCTCGTCGCGCTTCGTCCGCTCGTCGATCTCGACCCCGGCCTTGGCCGCCAGCGTCCGGAGCGCCTCCGGGAACGCGACGCCGTCGCGCTGCATGACGAAGCTGAAGACGTCGCCGCCCAGCCCACAGCCGAAGCACTTCCAGGATTCGCGGCTCGGGGTCACCGTGAACGACGGCGTCTTCTCGCCATGGAATGGGCACAGGCCCTTGAAGGTGGTGCCCGCCTTCTTCAGCTGGACCGTCTCGCCGACCACGTCGACGATGCTGAGCCGGCTCTTGACCTCGGCTGCGATGCCGCCTGCCGTGATAGGACCTCCAAGACGCATCGCCCGTTCGACGTCCGCTCCGACCGCGAGGTGCCGAACATGGCTGTGGGCCTGTCAAGTCTTGACAAGCCCGTTGATCGAGATTCTACCCCATCGCGACCCCTCTTGACAAGGTTGTTGTCAATACCCGGAGGGAGTATCGCCTCGACAAGACCCGCGGCCGAATTTCAGTCGGGCGCCGGAAGCCTGGTCCGCTAGCCCGAGCAGGTCCAGGTGATCGTTCCGGACTCGACCATGTCCGTGCCCTTGCCCTGGGCGTTCGCGAACGACGTCGACCCCGAGTTGTCGGCGTTGATGGTGATCGCATCCGAACCGCCGGCGTACAGGTCCGAGCCGATCATCAAACCGAGGAAGCTCGTGCCCGGATACGAACCCGGACCCTTGAACTGGCTCTGACCAATCAGGAGGCTGAAGGTCACGACCTGGCCGCCGATCGACACCCGGGTCGGACTTGGTCCGGCCCAGCCCCCGTCCGGGTTCATGCCGCTCTTCGCGAAATCGGAACATGACCCGAAGTCCACGCCCAGAGAGTTGTCGTCGAACGTGCCCTGGATCGGGGCAAAGCCCGTGAAGTTGATCTGCGCGTGGTAGACGAGTCCGGCGCCGCCGCCCCCGGCATTGCCGGTCGCCGCGGGAGTCGGAGTCGGCGTCCCACTCGAGCCGCCCGAAGTACAGGCGGCCAGACCGGCCGAGAGCAGGCCGATTGCCAGAAGGCGACCCCGATTCGTCATGACACCACCTCTGCTCAACCGAGGATCTCGTCGGCAGTCTAATCAGCGCCCAGCTCCGCTCGGAACAGGACGCCCCGTCGGGGCCGGCCTCCGTGCCACCGCGGGACGCCGCCCCCGTTTGTCCGGCGGGTTATGGGGTGGGCGGCATCTGGAGGCTCGGAGGCGCGGGCATGCCCGCAGCACGCCCATCGGCCGGACGCCCCGCAGCGCGATGCCCAGCCGAAGGACGCCCGGCGCAAGGAAGCGTTTCGCCAGGACATCCAGGGCCTGCGGGCCGTCGCGTGCTGGGATCAACCCCTCGGCGTCGCCCTCGCCGTCACCGTAGCCATCACCCTGGCGGTCACCCTGGCGCCGGCCCCTGGGTCAGCGCCACTCCACGGTCACGACGTCGATCGGCTCGGACAGGCCCTTCAGGGCCTCGCTCCGGGCGGCCGACACGTGATGGCCCTCCCCGACGGTCCCGGCACTCGCCACGATCTCGCTCGGGCCGGCGATCGCGGCGATCCGCGCCGCCTCGTGGACGCCCTTGCCGCGGAAGTCGCCCTCGACGCGGGTAGCATCGGAGGCGTGGAGCCCGATCCGGACCTGGGGCGCGAAGCCCGCGGTCCGGCGATGCTCGGCGAGCCGGCGCTGGATCGCCATCGCGGCCTCGACGGCCTGGTCGGGTGAATCGAAGCTGACGAAGAAGCCATCACCGGTCGTCGAGATCTCCTCGCCCTCGTGAGCCGTGAAGACCTCCCGAAGGGCGGTGTTGTGCCACTGGAGCAGCGTGCCCCAGGCCTCGTCGCCGAGCACCTCGACGAGGTTCGTCGAGCCGACGATGTCGGTGAACATGAACGTCTTCATGACCCGCCGGGTCGGGCCGGCCTTGCCGCGGAGCTGCCACGGCAGGAGCTCGGCGACATCCTCGATCGTGATCGCGCTCGTGGGACAGGCGAACGCGGCCTCGCGCAGGAGGTCCTCGTCGACGCTGTCGGGATCGACGATCTCGGCCTTGCCGAAGTCGCCCTTCAACCAGTCGAAGGCCGTCGGGGCGATCGTGATGCAGTTGCCGGCCCCGATGCACTTGTGGCGGTCGACGTGCACCCGGATCGGCATCGCGGCCTAGCGGGTCCCGACCGGGGCCAGGCCCCGGAAGGCGAGCGACGTGGCTTCGGCCCGGCTCGAGGCGCCGAGGCGGGCGAGGAGCTTCGCCAGGCGAGCGCCGACGGCCTCCTCGTCGAGCCCCAGCTGGACGGCCATCTCGCCGTTGGTGAGGCCCTCGGTCAGGAGATGCAGGAGCCGCCGATCGAAGGTGTCGAGATCCGGGCCCGCGCCGTGGGCGGTCGCCTCGGTGTGGGCGCCGTCCGGACCGAACGCGTCCGCCCCCTCGATCGGGCCGACGAGCTCCACGAGCGCCTTCCCGACCGGCCCGCGCAGCCAGCGGACCCGAACGGTCTCGTCGGCCATGCCCTGGGCGATGCGGGTGAGCGCGACCTGGAGATAGTTCCGGACCGGCGCCTGGGCCTCCGGGGGCGCCCCGGCGAAGATCGCCCGGGCCGCGGGCACGACGACGTCCAGGCTCAGGTCCTCGTGGTAGCTGGAGCGCAGCGCCTCCATGGCGGCGGCCCCCGACTCGACCGCCGCGGCGATGTCGCCCCGGGCGAGCGCGACGGTGGCCCGCGCGGCGTCGGCCTGGGCGCCCCACGGCGCGTGTCCGGGCAGCTGCGCCGCGAGGTCGCGAACCTGATCGATCGTCCGGTCGGCGAGCTCCAGGAGCTCGGCATCCGCGGTCGCGGCGCCGAGGCGGGCCGACTCGAGCGCCAAGCGGGCGAGAGCCTCGCAGCGGGCGGGCGCGCGACCCTGCTCGGTCGCCAGCCGGACCGCCGATTCGAGCTCGTGCCGCATCCCGGCCGCGTCGCCGGCTGCGGCCCGGGCGAGGCCGCGCCAGGTGGCGAGCTGCCGAGCGCGGAGCGTGCTGGGAACGGCGGACAGGACCGTCGCGGCCGAGGCCAGCCACCGCTCGGCCTCCGCGACGTCGCCCAGGTCGAGATGGGCCATGGCGGCGTTGCCGGCCGCCAGGAACTCGACCGAGCGATCGCCCTGGATCCGCGCGGCGCGATAGGTGTCGACGGCGCGCGTGATCGCGAGGTCCGGGACCACCTTCGCCCGGGCATACACCGCGATCCCGTAGAGCATCTGGAGCTCCTGGCGATCGCGCTCGCTCTCGGTCACGAGCTCCGCGAGTCGCGAGCGGACCCGCCGGATCTCCTCGAGGTGTCGGGCCGACGAGGCGAGGTGGATGATGGGGGCGTACGCCGTGTAGGCCATCGCGATGACCGTCGACATCACGCCGGTCCGGTCGTCGAGGCGCTCGTAGATCGCGAGAGCGCGCTCGAGGCTCGAGGTCGCCTTGTAGACGCTGCCGGCGATCGGCAGCGTTGGCAGGACGTCGTCAAGCGTCGCGCCGGCGTTGATCTCCTGCATGAACTCGATCGCCTGGCCCGCTCGAACCGCCCCGGAGAACCAGTCGCGGGCCTTCGAGAGCTCGATCATCGCGATCTCGCGGAGGGCCCCGGCGAGGCTCCGCTCATCGCCGAGCTCCTCGGCCAGCGCAGCGGCGCGGGTGTACGCCTCCTCCCCGCCCGCCCGATCGACCTCGCTGCCCGCCGAGCCGAACGACTCCCCGAGCGGGCTGCGCATGGCCGCCTGGCCGAGCTCGAGGTTGGCACGCAGCTCAAACGCTCTGTCGCCGCGCTCGGCGGCCCGCGTCCGGAGGCGCCGCGCCAGCTCGGCCGCGGTCTCGGGATCGTCGCTGCTCCGGAACGCCGCGACCCGGCGGAGCTGGACCTCCAGCTCGAGAGTCGCGTCGCGTGACGCCTCGGCCAGCGCGGCGAGCTCGGTCAGGCCGTCGAGCCGCTCCTGCGGGCGGCGGAGCGCGGCGTACGCGTCGTCGCGGGTAAGGAGGAGCTGCCGGCGGTCCCGCGGCGCGGAGACGATCGGCAGCGCGGCCTCGACGAGCCGCAGCGCCTCCTCGGGCGCGTTGGAGTCGAGGGCCGCGGTCGCGGCCTGGATCGAGAAGCGCGCCGCCCGCTCGGTGTCACCGGCGGCAAGCGCATGCTGGGCCAGCATCGGCAGGCCGGCGGGCGCCGGCTCGCCGCCTTCGAGCAGGAGGTCCACGACCGCGGCGTGGACGCGGCGCGCCCGGGCCTGGCTCAGCTGGTTCAGCGCGAACTGGCGGACCTGGTCGTGGGTGAACGTGTAGTCCGCGGCGTCACCGGCCGGATGCGGGAGGAGCAGCCCCGCCTGGACGGCGGGCTTCAGCTCCTCGGTGAGGTCGCCGCCCGAGCCATCGGCGCCGTCCTCCCCGGCAGCCGCGCCCGCGGCCGGACCGGTCGCCGCGCGCACCGCGGCGAGGTCCCGGAGGGAGAAGCTCCGTCCGAGGATTGACGCGTCGGCGAGCACGGCCCGGGTCGGTGCGGGGAGGCGCGCGGCGCGACGGGAGATCAGCGTCCGGACCGCCGACGGCACGAGCCGGGCGGCGTTCCGCCCGAGCCGCCACTCGCCGTCGAGCAGCTGCAGCGTGCCGGCCTCGCGATGCGTCCGGGCAAGCTCCTCGACGATGAACGGCACGCCCTCGGACTGGGCATGCATCGCGGCCGCCGACGCGGCCTCCACGGGGCCGCCGAGCACGTGGCGCAGGAGCTCGGTGGTCTCGACCGACGTGAACCGCCCGACCCGGAGCCGTCGGACGAGGCCCATCCGCTCCATGTCCGCCACGAAGTTCACGGCTTCGGTGACCTGCGCCAGCTCCTCGGGACGGATCGTGAGGAACAGGAAGATCGGCCGGTCCGCGTCGCTCCGGACCACGTAGCGGAGAAGACGCAGCGTGTCGTCGTCGGCCCACTGGACGTCGTCGAGGAAGACGGCGAGCGGCCTGGCATCGGCCAGGGCGCCGATCGCGACGCCGGCGAGGTCGAACGCCCGGAGCTGCTTGGCGTCCGGCGACAGCGATTCGAAGCCCGGCTCGTCGCGGCCCGAGATCGCGTCGACGACCCGGCGAACGGCGCCCTCTGCGGACGTGCCCTGGGCGAGGTCGCGGATCGCGGTGCTGGCGAACAGGCTCCGCGCGAGCAGGAACGGACCCCGGATCTCCTCGTCGGCGGCGACCGCGACGGTCGTGAAGCCGGTGGCCGTCGCGAGGTCGGCGGCGGCGAGCAGCAGTCGGGTCTTGCCGATCCCCGGCTCGCCCTCGAGCGTGACCGCGCTCAGGCGCGTCTTCGCGTCGCGGATCTCCCGGGCGATCGCCTCGAGCTCGACGGCCCGACCGACGACCGAGCCCGTTGCGCGGCGGAGCTGCACGGCCAGCGAGCAGGACGGCTGGACGAGCGGATCGAGCGCGCCTCCGTCGACGAGACGGAGGCCCGAGGAGGACACGTCGGGCGCGATCTCGCCGAGCACGACGCGATTATCGCCCGGGGCTCCCCAAGCTGCCGCGAATCTGCAACGGGACGCGCGGGTCCCGCGCTAGATTGGCGCCACCGGAATGCCCTCCGACGTCTTCGAGATCGTCATCAGCGAGGATGGTCGCTACGTCGACGCCTCGCCGAACGCGCTCGAGCTGCTCGGACTCGACCTGGACGAGCTGCGGGCGATGCCGCTTGGCTCCCTGACGGGGAACACGGCCGAGACGGGCCGCACCGTCTGGCGCCGCTTCGTCGACGACAACCTGCCCATCCCGCCGCATCCGGCGGTTCGGCTCCGGGCCCGAGGCGGCGATGAGGTCGCGGCGCGGTTCCTCGGCACGGAGCCGGGCCCTGAGCCCGGTACGTGGGTCAGCCGCTACCGGCTGGTCTCCGGATCGCGGATCGTCATGAACCGGCCGATGATCATGGCGACGATCCTGGCCCAGTGGCGCGAGGCGGAGCGACGCCTCGCGGCGCTGGCCCCGAACGACCCGGCGAGGAGCGAGCTCGAGGCGACGATCGCCGAGCTCAAGGCGCTGTACGGCCACGAGGAGCGTCGGCGGTCCACCACCGCGAACCCGTGACCGATCTCGACCGCTTCGTGCGGGCCCAGGAGGACGTCCACGAGGCGGCGCTCGCGGAGGTCCGAGCCGGGCGGAAGGTCGGGCACTGGATGTGGTTCGTGTATCCCCAGCTCGCCGGGCTCGGCCGCAGCGAGACGTCGCGGTACTACGCCATCGCCTCGCTCGAGGAGGCGCGGGCGTTCCTCGCGCACCCGGTGCTCGGTGCCCGCATCCGCGCCGCAGCGACGGCTGTCCTCGAGGCACCGCCGGATCGATCGGCGCAGGCGATCTTCGGATCGATCGACGCCGTCAAGCTGCGATCGTCGATGACGCTCTTCGAGCGAGCCGATCCGTCCGAGCCCGCCTTCGGACAGGTCCTCGATCGCCACTTCGGCGGCCGGCTGGACGAGGCGACCGACCGGCTGCTCGCCGGGTCGCCTAGCGGTGGCGCCAGCTCACGCTGAACGACGACCCATCGTCGATCAGGCTCGAGGTCGTGTCGCGGATGATGTTGTTCCGAACCATCTTCAGCTTCACGTTCGACCAGCTGGCATCGTCGATCGCCGCTCGCTGGCCGGCGATCGTCACGTACGCCCCTGTGAAGCGGACCGTCGTGAACTTCGGCATCGCCACCGGTGAGCACGAGCTCGGGCAGTTGACCGCGGGCGCCTCGACGATCCACTCGGCGCTCTTGCGTGGCGCGCCGGGGGCCGCCTGGGTGATCGTGTAGTCCAGGTTCGTGTCGGCATCGAAGATCGCGATTGTGAACTCGGCGGCGGCGTAGCTGATCCGCGCAGAGAGGTGGTCGCCGGCGTGGACGACGCCGCTGATCCGTTCCTCGCGCATCTCGGCCGGCAGGACCTCCTTCCAGGCTCCATGACGCGGCTCGCCGTTGTCACAGTCAATCTGGGTCCCGATCTGCACGAGGACATTCGTCGACGGGATGCCCAGGACCTTGGCCGAGAACCCGTCGATGCCGATCCAGACCGCGACGGCCTGGTGACCGGTGCTCGGGCAGACGACGTCCGGCTCGATCCAACTGCCTTCGACACACGTGACCCCGGTCTCTTTCACGGCCGAGACGTAGCCGGACCAGTTCGTGCTCGATCCTGCCAGCTGCCGCCCGGGTGGCGCCCCGGGGTTTCGGTCCGTGCCCGGGCACGGCTCGGAAGCCAGGGCCACCTCGGCCGACGGCGACGGCGAGACGCTTGGCGACGGGCTCGGCGAGGACGGCGTGCTGGTCGCCGTCGGCTCGGCGGTCACCGCGGTCGTTGGGACGGGGCTCGATGGGATTGGGGTCGGGCCTAGGCACCCGGCGAGTCCGAACGAGACGAGGGCGGCCGCCAAACCAATCGCAGACCGACGACGAAGTCGCGTCACGCGTGAATGATCGCTGAAGTCGGAGACGCGTTACGGTTCGTCGGGGCGGAGATCGAAGACGGAGGGCGACAGCATCGCGCGCACCAGCTCAGCACGCTGCGTCTCGAGCCGCATCTTGCTCGCAGCGATGCTGTGCTCGTTCGCGGGCTGCTTGGCGGGGCCGGTCTCAACGCCGCGCGCGAGTGCACCAGTGGCACCGCGTCCGACGAGCGAACCGGAGCGCTCGACGGCGGGCAACGACCTTGGCGTACCGGGTGGTCCGACACTGGATCACATGGGTGGCACCGAGCTGTACGGCTATCTTCCTTATTGGCTCATGACGCCAACGATGGCGTCCTATCTCCAGAGCGTGCCACTGACCTCGCTCGAGCTCTTCTCGGTCACGAGCCGATCGAACGGCCGCCTTGATGCCCGCCAGCTTGGGTACCGGCGAATCACCGCCCCGATCGGTGCGGAGATCATCTCGGGCGCGCACGCACGCGGACTTCGGGTCGAGCTCGTGTTCTCCAGCTTCGGCTTCAAACGGAATGCCGCCTTGTTCGGAACGACCGTGCCTCCTCAACCGCTCGACCCCCGCTGGCGATCCGCGGTCGACGTCGCCGGAGCGACCGCCGCGACGCTCCAAGCGCGGCGAACCATCTCGGACCTGATCGCGTTGGCAACGAAGCTCCACGTCGACGGCATCAACCTCGACATCGAACAGATCTCCTCGACCTCGTACGACGGCTATGCGGCCTTCGTGCACGATCTCAGAGGCGCGCTGTCGGCCGCCCTCCCGCACTCAGGCCTGAGCGCGGCGACGATGGCCAGCCAGGCCGGAGCGAATCTCGCGGCGGTGTCGATCGGCGCCGGGGTCGGCCGGATCTTCGTCATGGGATACGACTTTCACTACACTGGCTCCGGTCCGGGCGGGCAAGCGCCGATCGATCGCCTCGATGGCGGGCCGAGCCTAAGCTCGACGATCGCGATCTACCAATCGATCGGGGTGCCATCGAACCTGGTGCTTCTCGGCCTGCCCACGTATGGCATGGCCTGGCCCACCGCGTCGCCGGATCGATATGCCCCGCGAATCGGGCCCGGCGTTCTGTGGACACCGGCGGCGCATGCTGCCGAGCTGACGGCCCCCGGATTCAGCCCACATCTCGACCCGCTCGAGGTCTCGGAGTTCTTCTCGGAACCGGTCGCGCCACCGGGCGGTGCCCCGCCTTCCCCGAGCGCGGGCACCTCCATCGGCCCGAGCACGACGTACCGCGCCGTCTTTTACGACTCGCCTCGGACGCTCGAGCAAAAGCTCGCCCTGGCACGCGCGGCGGGCTTCGCCGGTGCCGGCTTCTGGGCGATCGGTTACGAACGCGGCGTGCCCGGCTACACCCAGCTCATGGCAGATTTCCTCGCCGGCCTCATCGCCCCGCTGGCGCCGCCGAACCCCAACCCCGATCCCTCGGACATGGTCCCGTGCCTGCCCCGCTGCACCGGGCCGTCGACAACCTCGCCGGTGACGATGGCGCACTGAGGGCTCGCAACGCTCAGCCCGGCGGGACGGAGGCATAGGCTGGCGTCATGCGGGTCTACATCTCGGTCGACATGGAGGGCATCGCCGGGGTCAGCCACCCCCGGCCGACCGGTCGGGACGACTCGGAGTACCCGCGCAACGTGGCGCTGATGGTCGGCGAGGCGAACGCGGCGATCGCCGGGGCGTTCGACGGCGGCGCCGACGCGGTCGTCGTCAACGACAGCCACGGCGACATGCACAACCTGCCGCCCGCCGACCTCGACCCGCGGGCGTCCCTGGTCCAGGGCAGCAAGCCGTACTCGATGGTCGAGGCCGCGGCCGACGGGCGCTTCGACCTCGCGCTGTTCGTCGGATACCACGCCCGCGCCGGCCACCCGACCGGCACGATCGCCCACACGTACACCGGCAAGCCGACGTTGACGCTGCTCGGCGGGCGGCCCGTGCCGGAGGCCGGCATGAACGCGCTGTACCTGGGCGCGCTCGCGATCCCCGTCGGGCTCGTGGCCGGTGACGACGCCCTCGCCGCCGAGATGGCCGACTGGCTGCCGTGGGCCGAGGCCGTCGTCGTCAAGCGCGGGATCAGCACCTTCGCCGCGGAGTCCGTCCACCCGACCGAGGCCTGCGCCCGGATCCGGGCCGCCTCGGAGCGGGCCGTGCGGCGGATCACGGGCCCGGCCGGCGACGCGGCGCCACTGCGACCGCTCCGGCTCGATCCGCCGATCGAGGTCGGCATCGACTTCCACCGACCGATCCAGGCCGCCTGGGCGGCGACGATCCCGGGCGCCTGGCGCGACGGCGACCGCGGCGTCCGCTATCGGGCCGCTGATCCGGTCGAGGCGTTCCGTGCCTTCGTCAGCCTGATGCGACTCGGGAGCTCGATCGGCTAGGGATTGGCGGTCGTGCTATCGTTACCTTGCAACGAAAGGAGCCGCAAGCGGTGACGCTGCAACCGGCCGGACGCGCACGCCGGGCGGGCACGGGTCGCCGGACCGCGGTGCTGACGCCGCTCGGTCGGCTCGAGGTGATCCTCGCTGACGCCGGGATCGCCCAGGATCGGTTCGCCCTGGCTACGGCCGCTGCGATCGCCGAGCTGCGCGCCGCCGAGGGCGTTGCGATCGACGACCCGGAGACTCAGCTGTCCGAGCCCGAGCGCCGCGACCTCGTGATGGCCGGGCTCGATCTGAGCCCCCGCCGGGCTCGCGACCCGGTGCTGCTCGCCGCGTTCGCCGCGCGGTACGCCGCTCTCCTGGCCGATTCGGAGGACGTCGGGCAGGTGGCGGAGCGCCTCGGAGTCACCCGCGCCCGCGTGCGTCAGCGGGCGCTCGAGCACAGCCTGCTCGCGATTCGCGAGGGCGACGAGTGGCGCTTCCCGGTCGCCCAGTTCGACGAGTCGACCTCGACGGCGAGGCCGAGCTCGACCGCCCCGATCCGCGGCCTGCCGGCCGTGTCGATGGCCCTGCCGCTCGACCTCCATCCGGTCGAGGCGTGGCGCTTCCTCAACGAGCCGAACGCCGATCTCGAGCTCGGCGATCGGGACGTCTCACCCCTCGACTGGCTGCGATCGGGCGGCTCGCCGGACCCTGTCGTCGCGATCGCCCGGGAGCTGTAGCGGCTGGACGCCAAGCTCCCCGCCCCGCCGCCGGAGCTGCCGCGCCTCCGCGCTAGCGACGTCCGGATCCTCCGTCCCGGCACGACGTGCTGGCGGGTCTACCGAGCGGGCGGCGAGCACGCCACGACGTGGTCCGAGTTCCGCCACTTCGGCCCGGCGGCGACCGGCCGGTTCGACCACCAGGAGCCGCCGCCGCACGACGATCCCGCTCGCGCGATCCTCTACGTCGGCCTCGATGCGGTCGCGGCCATCGCCGAGTCGTTTCAGGACACGCGGACGATCGATCGTCGACGGCAGGAGCCGTGGCTGGCTGGCTTCCGGCTCGGGTCGTCGTCCGCCGACGCTGCAGATCCTGCCGAAGGCGTGCCCGTGCTGGACCTCACCCGTCTGTGGCCGACGCGCGCCGGGGCGAGCCAGGCGATCGCGACGGGCCGGCGCCCGACCGCCCAGGCCTGGAGCCGCGCGATCCATCGCTCATACGCGGAGGTCACGGGCCTGCTGTACCGGTCGGCGATGGCCGGTGGGTCCCTCAATCTCGCCCTGTACGAACGGGCCCTGGCCTTCATCCCGTCAACGCCCGCGGTCCACCTGCCGCTCTCCCATCCGGGCCTCGCCCTTCCACTGGCCCGCGTCGCCTCGAAGCTCGGCTACCTCATGCGCTGAGCGCCGCGTCTGGCCTCGGTCTGGCCCGACGGCCGCATTGAACCGCCAGGCAGCGCGTCAACCGGGTTGGCAGTCTGCAGGACGGTCGCCACGAGCGGCCCGACCTCGCACAATGTCGACGTGAAGGGGAGGAGCCTCGCGATCCTGTTCGGGATCGTCCTGGCCAGTTGCCAGGCGACGAGCCCGAGCACCTCGCTGGCCGGGGCGGAGACGAGCCCGAGCGAAGCGGTGCCGACCGTCACGCCGGCTGCATCGCCGGAGACCCCGGCCACTCCCCAGCCGACCGCGGCGCCGACGCCGGTCCCCACCGCGAGCCCGGTCAGCGGGATCGTATATGACGAGTACGCGGGCGGTCGGAACTGGATCGCCATGATCCAGCCCGACGGATCGGACCATCACCGGTTGGCCAACCCAGGGACGGACATCGAGCCGACCCTCTCGCCCAACGGCCAGCAGATCGCGTTCACCCGCACGAGCCCGGCGAAGAAGCCCGGCATATACGTCATGAACGCCAACGGATCGAACCCGCATCTGGTCGCGTCGATCACCGGCCATCCCGTCCAGTCGCCCGCCTGGTCGCCCGACGGCACGAAGCTCGCATTCCTGGAGACCTCGGCCCTGGGCGTCGACTTCGCCCAGTGGGCGCTCTACACCGTCAACGTCAATGGCACGGGGCTGAAGAAGGTCACGGGCATCGCCGGCGGCGATCGACCGGCGTGGTCACCCGATGGCACGAAGATCGCCTTCGCCAACTCGAACGGCGGCGGGATCTGGACGATCTCGCCCCTCGGCAAGAACCTCACGCAGGTGACGAACGGGATCGACAGCTTCGCGGCGTGGTCTCCGGACGGCAAGAAGATCGTCTTCGAGCGCCAGGACGAGTCGGACCCGAACAACGTGGTCCAGCACATCTTCGAGGCCTCGGCCGACGGCTCGAACGTCAGCCAGGTCACGTCGGGCACAACCGACGACGAGTACGCCACGTGGTCCCCGGACGGGAAGACGATCCTCTTCAGCCGGTTCAACAGCGCCTTCAAGGCCGACCTGTACCTGCGGATGACAGACGGCACCCTGGTCGACATTACGAGGACGGCGACGATCTCGGAGCTGGAGCCGTCCTGGCGCTGACCCCGGGTCGGGGGACCCGCGCCTATATCAGCTCGAGCGCGACCTTCGCGTAGAGGGCGACGCCGACGGGCAGCGCCTCCTCGTCGAACACGACGATGTTCGAGTGGTTCATCGCGAAGCCCTCGAGCGGCGTGCCGCGCGGGCGCGCGCCGAGGAACGCCATGATCCCGGGGACCTGCTGGAGCACGAACGACCAGTCCTCGGCGCCCATGAGCGGGTCCTTCATCGTCACGACGTCATCGTCGCCGACGAGGCCGAGGGCGATCTCGCGGACGAGGTCGAAGACGCGCGGGTCGCTGACCGTGACCGGGTAGACCGGCCGGAACTCGACGTCGGCGGTGGTGCCGTGGGCCGCCGCCACGCCCTCCGCGACCTGCCTGATGAGCCGCGGCATGTCGTCGCGGCGGACCTTCGAGACCGTCCGGAACGTGCCCTCGAGCTTCGCGACCGGCGGGATGATGTTGTGGGTCGTGCCGGCCGTGATGTGGGCGATGGTCACGACAGCCGGATCGAAGATGTCGATCTGGCGGGTCACCGCGGCCTGCAGCGCCAGCACGATCTCGGCCGCGACCGGGATCGGGTCGAGGGCGAGGTGCGGCTGGGAGGCGTGGCCGCCGCGGCCGTGAACCGTGATGAACACGTTGTCGGCCGAGGCCATCTGGGTCCCGGAGCGGAGTCGGACCGTGCCCGACGGGTACTCGGCGTCGATGTGGATCGCGAATGCGCGGGTGGTCTTCGGATCGAGGCCCTCGAGGAGACCCTCCTCGAGCATGACCCGCGCGCCGGCGTAGCCCTCCTCGCCGGGCTGGAACATCAGGAGGACCGGCCCTGGCAGCTCGTCGACCTTGTCGCGGAGCAGGCGCGCGGCGCCGAGCAGCATCGCGACGTGGGTGTCATGGCCGCAGGCGTGCATCGTGCCCGCGATCTCCGAGCTGAACTCGAGGCCGGTGTCCTCGTTGAGCGGCAGGGCATCCATGTCGGCCCGGAGCACGATCGCCCGGCCGGGCCGGCCCTCCCCGATCCACGCCGTGACCGAGCTAAGGTCCTTGCCCTTGCGCGGCCTCAGCCCGATCCGCAGGAGCTCGTCGACGATCGTCTGCTGCGTCTCGGGCAGGTGCAGGCCCTGCTCCGGATGGCGATGGATCCGGCGCCGGATCGCGATCGTGTTGGGCTGGATCTCGAGAGCGGCCTCGATGAGGTCCCGCTCCGTGGTCGTCGTCATGCCGCGGATGGTATGACCTGGCGCGTCACGGCCAACCCCATCAGGAGCGCGGCGATCGCGCCGAGGCCCGACAGGAAGACGTACAGCCCGCCGAGGCCGAGCGGGGCGGCGAAGGCCGCGGTCAGGAGGCCGGCGATGATCGCGCCGACGCTGTTGGTCATGCCCTGGAAGACACCCTGCGCCGTGGCCTGGAGCTCGGGCGGGGCGCTCCGCGACACGAACGTCACGCCGCCCACCAGCGTCAGCGCGAAGCCGAACCCGCCGAAGCCCGCGACGAGGACGAGGAGCGGCGCCGACGTGAGTACGCCCGCGAGCAGCGTCCGGAACGCCAGCAGGAGCGCCCCGACGACGATGAGGCGGTTCGCGCCGAACCGCTCGGCGAGCCACGGGAACCGGGTCATCATCGGGACCTCGATCGCGGCGCCGAGCCCGAAGGCGAGCCCGACGAGCGTCGCCGGCGCGCCGATCTCGCTGAACCGGAGCGCGTAGTAGCCGACGACGGCCGCGATCGTCGTCCACGTCAGCGCCGCGCCCGCGAGGAAGAGCCCGAGCCCCGGGACGGCGAACAGTGCCCCGATCTCGCGCAGGCCGGGCCGGTCCACGATCAGCGGCCGCTCGGCGGGCCGGAGCGTCAGCCCGATCAGGCCCGTGACGACGACCGCGAGGACGAGTCCGGCGAGCGCGGCCCAGACGCCCCAGCGATCGACGCCGACGCCGACCACTCCCGCGGCGACGATGAACGACAGCGAGCCAAACGCCCGGAGCGGCCCATAGCCGGCCCGATCGTCACCGCTCGTCTCGAGGCCGCGCGCCTCGACGATCGGCGCGATCCCGGCCATCCCCGCCGCGACCGCTGCCATGCCCACAGCGATCGCGAGGTAGTCCGTCGTGACCCACAACAGCGCGATGCCGGCGACGGCGAGGAGCGCCGGCCCAAGGATGACGACGGGCGCGCCGGCGAGTCGGTCCGACACCCCGCCCCAGGCCGGCGAGGCGAGCAACCCGGCCACGGCCGCGAGGCTAACGATCGGCCCGATTAGACCCAGGTCGAGGCCGCGCAGCTGGTAGTACAGGACGAAGTACGGCGCCTGCGCCCCGACGGCCGTGAACATCGCCACGTACGCCAGCCGCGCCCGCGCCCGTCGGGAGATCGCGGGCACCGCCCAAGCCTAGGGCGCGGGTCAGCTGGTAGCCCGCCGGCGACGCCGCGTCGAGCGTGGCCACGCTCCGTTCCCGCGCCGTCCCGCGTCGTTCCCGCTACGATCCGGGCATGGGCCTCTTCGATCTCATCGGCTGGATCATCTTCGGGCTCATCGCCGGCGCGATCTCGGGCTGGTTCGTCGGGGTTCGGAGCGTCCAGGGCTGCCTGCCGACATCGCTCGTCGGGATCCTCGGCGGGATCGTGGGCGGCTGGCTCGCCTTCCAGATGGGCTTCGGGACGCCGGGCGGCTTCTTCGGGGCCCTGGTGTTCGCGATCCTCGGATCGATCCTCGTGCGGTTGGTCCTGCGCGCGATGGAGGGTGGGCGCTAGCGCCTCCCCGCGATCTCAGGGCGCCGGCTTGACCCAGGCGTAGTCGTAGGGGGTCGCGCCGCTCGCCGCCGCGATCTGGCTGGCTGAGGCGCCCTGGAGCGGGATGATCGCCCCGCCCCAGGTCAGCACCGCCGAGCTGTCCGGGGACCAGACCGGGCAGCACGCCCCCGGCTCCTGGAACCGCGTCAGGAAGGTGGCGGTCGAGCCGTCCGACTTCACGTACCAGACCTGGGGCGTGCCGCTATCGTCGATCCGGGTCGTCGCGATCCATTGGCCGTCGGTCGACCAGGCGATCCCGCTTGCCACGCCGCCGCTGACGATCGTCTCGACGTTCCCGCCGTTCGCATCGGCCAGGAAGATCCCATTCGCGGCCGCGCTGAAGGTGGCCGGCGTCGCCGTGGCCGCGGTGAAGGCAAGGTGCCTGCCGTCCGGCGAGAACGCGGCCGGCGCGCCGGCACCGGGCTGGACGAGCGAGATGCTGCCGCTCGGATCGATCAGGGTCCGGCTGCGATCGCCCGGGCGGTCGATGACGATCGTCCCGACGTCGAGCTTGCCGTTGCTCAGCTGGACGCCGCCATCGGCGAGGATCGAGCCGTCGGCCGGCGAGATCGCGATCGGCAGGTCCTTCTCGCCGCCCTTGGCCGAGACGTTCAACGGCTCGCAGCCACCCAGCGCGATCTCGTAGATCCCCTCGACACCAGGGTTGGTCGGGTTCCAGCCGTGGAAGGCAATGTACTGGCTGTTGGGGGCCCAGGCGAACGTGTCGGCGTTCATCGTGCCGACCGAGAGGGCATGCTCGTTGGTGCCGTCCGTTCGGACGAGCCGCGGACCGCCGGCGGTGCCGAAGACGACCCACTGGCCGTCGGGCGAGACGGCGAAGCCGTTCGTGGCCGCGGCGCTCAGGGGCGCCAGGTGGCTGCCATCGGGCCAGGCAACCCCGAGCTGGCCGGCGGTCGACGACGGATCACCGATCGCGAAGACGATGATCCCGTTCGGCGACGAGACGTCGATCGGGCTCGCGGCGGAGGACGGCGGCGCGGTAATCGGCTGCTCCTGCAGCGTCGATGGTGCGCACGACGGGCCCGGCCAGACCGCCGAGCTCGATCCGCCGTTGCAGCCGGCGCAGAAGACGCCGACGAGAGCCGCGATCAAACTGATGGACGTTCGTTGCACGCCGTGCAGCCTAGGCGGCCTCCGGGATCCGGGCGCGGGCGGAGCCGAGCTGCCGCCACGCCACGATCCCCGCGCCGACCTGCCAGATCGATGGGATCGCCACGAAGAGGCGCTCGAGGAGGCCGAGCCAGGGCGTCAGCGGGCCGTCGATCGTAGCGGGCACCAGCGCGATGGAAATGAGCGCGAGCGCCGCCGCCAGGAGCGTCGGCCGAACGCTCCCCTGCCAGCGCGGGTCGCGGCGCATGACGAGCCCGAGCGCGAGGAGCGTCAGCGGCATCGTCACCGCGTAGAGGTAGAAGTCGTACAGGTGGAGCGTGCCGACGGCGGTGACCGGGGCGCCCTCGGGATCGGTGGGCAGGATCGCGAAGCCGAACGAGATCGCCGCCTGGAGGAGGAGCAGCCAGCGAACGATCGCCCGATTGCGCGACGTCGAGCCGAGCACGGCCGACAGACCGAACGCCCACGCGACACCGACCAGGCCGCTGATGGCGAACGAGACCGTGAGCACCCAGCCGAGGGGCGCCGTGACGAGGATGCTGATCGACTGGCTGATCGGGTCGTAGCCGGGCCAGCTCGCGATGACGACGATCGTCAGCGCCCAGGTGAGGATCGGGCCGACGATGCCCGCGAGGATCCCCAGGGCCGTGCCACGCCACCGCACGGCCGCAGCCTAGCGGCGGCGCGCGCCGCCGCAGCGCGACCTAGGCGATCGTCGCCATGTACGCGTCGAGCTTGTCGAGCATCGCGTCGACGCCCGGCATCCGGTCCTCGATGCCGTCGAGCCCGTCGAGGTAGGCGGCCTGCTCGGTCAGGAAGAGGCGCGTCCCGGCGCCCTGGGGCTCGAACTCGACAGTGAGGAGCGTGGCCGAGATCGCGCGACCGGCGATGTGGAGGTCGTAGGCCGCCACGATCCGGCGGTCAGCCACGATGTCGACGTAGGTTGCGTCGTACGCGAACTGGCGGCCCGAGGCCAGTGGGCCCTCGATGCGCTCGTGGCCGCCGACCCGGAAGTCGAGCTCGTAGCGGTCGACCTTCGTGAAGAAGTCGGGCCCCGAGCCGAACCAGGCGGCCTTCTGGTCGTGCTCGGCCCACGCGGCGAAGACGGTCGCCGGAGGGTGCGGATAGGTCCGCTCGAGCGTGAAGGTGTCGTGGACGACGGTCCGTTCGGTGGCCATCTGGGGTTCCATTGTCGCGGTCGTCACTTCATCCCTGCTTTCGGTGGCTGCTGACCGGGCTTGTCGAGGACTTCGCCGAGTCGATCGAGGCGGCGCTCCCACGTCGATCGCCGATCAGCGATCCACTGCTCGACCGTCTCGAGCCGCGTCGGGTCGAGCCGGCACGTCCGGATCCGACCGTGCTTCTCCGAGACGACGAGGCCGCTCCGCTCGAGCACCTGGAGATGCTGGACGACCGCCGGCAGCGACATCGGGAGCGGCGCTGCCAGCGTCGTGACGCTCGCCGGACCGCTCCCGAGCCGCTCGACGATCGCCCGCCGCGTGGGATCGGCGAGGGCCGCCAGGACCTGATCGATGTCAGCGGCTTGGTTAAGCACGGGCTGAAGTGTCCGCTGTTCCGCCGAATCAGTCAAGCCCGCGCTTAAGTATTGATCGAGGCCCGACGGCGTGCCCGACCGCGGCTGGGTCGGTGCCTTCGTGACGACCGGATTCTTTAGTGAGCAGGCCCAACGCGAAGTCCTCGCAGATCCGTTCCCCCTCCTCATGTTGAACGGCCGTCACGAATCCGTGGTCAATCGACCCCGCCTGCCTCGCTGCGGTGAACGCCGATTACGACCACCCGCTCTCGAGTCGCTTGCCGGCAGAGGTGCTCAGCGACTGAGCGGGCGGGGCGCTCCGTCGGACTCTACGGGGCCCCGTCGACCATCGGCCGGACCTCGCCGATCCAGCGCTCGAGCGTCTCGTCGTCGTAGGGCGCCGCCATCTCGGCGAGGAACGTGTGGAAGCCGAGGGCCTTGCGCTCGGCCATCCGCTCGGCCACGAGGTCGGGCGGGCCGACCCAGAACGTGTCGTCGTCGAGGACGTCCGCCATCGGCGTCCGGTTGTGCGTCATCTGGGCCCCCCAGACGCGACGGGCCGCCTCGAGCGAGTCTCGGATGATCGGCTTGCAGCCGGCCGTTAGCTCGATCTCGGCGGGGTCGCGCCCGACGTCCTCGCAGTGGCCATGGAGGATCTCGACCTTGCGGCGCAGCGACTCGACCGAGCCCATGACATTCCACAGGTCGGCGTGGCGGGCGACCGTTCGGAGGGTCTTCTTCTCGCCTCCGCCGCCGATCATGATCGGGAGGCGCTGCTGGATCGGGCGCGGCAGCAGCACGAAGTCCCGGAGCTGGTAATGGCCGTCGGGCGGCGACGTCGCCGGTTGCCCGGCGAAGAGAGTCTCGAGGGCCGCGCAGGTCTCCTCGAGCCAGTCGAGGCGCTGGCCGACGCTCGTCCCGAAATCGATGCCGGCCTGCTCGTGCTCGAGGTCGAACCAGGCGCCGCCCATGCCCGCGATCGCCCGCCCGCCGCTCGCGTGATCGATCGTCGTGAGCATCTTCGCGACGACTGCGGGACTCCGGAACGGCACCGCCCCCACCAGAAGTCCGAGCTTGACCCGCGACGTGACCCTGGCCCACGCCGCGAGCGAGGTGTAACCCTCGAAGATGGGCTGGTACGGGAAGCCGAAGATCGCGTAGAGGTGGTCCCAGGCCCACAGGCTGTCGTAGCTGAGCTCGTCGACCCGCTTCGCGGCGGCTTCGTACGGCGCCCATTCGGTGGCCTGGTTCCAGAGCAGCACGCCCAGCTTCGTCGTCGTCATCGGGTCAGTCTGCCAGCGTTTGGTCGGGCCGGTCCGCCGGCCCCTCAGGGCCTGAGGCGCGCCCCGCAGGTCGGGCAGAACCGGGCGGTTCGCGGCACCGTGTGGTGGCAGCTCGCGCATCGAAGGCGCGGGGAGCCCGACGTCGAACGGCCCTGGAGCTGCGTGTAGTACAGCCCCGTGCCCGGGATCCCGATCGTCGTCCGGACGCCGCGCGGGCCGATCGTCCGGGTGAAGCCGCGGGGGCCGATCGACAGGCTCGGGCCCGAGCGCGAGAGGTTCAGCCGGACGCCGGGCGCGATCCGGACCCGTCGGAACAGCCGCCAGCCCACCTCTACCGAGCCACCGCGACGCGGACTGTAGGGCGAGGCGCGTGAGGCCGTGGTGGGCCGAGCTCTTGGGGGCCGCCCGCCTGCTGGGCAGCGCGTTACCTCAGGCGGAGCGGCGCGTCACTCGCTACCCTGCGCTCGCCGGGCGTCGGACCAGGGAGCGGAGGACAGGCGTGGATCTGCTGCATCTGTGGTTGTTCCTGCACATCGCGGTCATCTTCACCGCGATCACGGTCGGCTACGGGGTCACCCTGCTGCTGCGGGTGGCCTACATGAGCGGCCAGGTCGGCATCATGCGCGGCGTCGGGTACGCGGCCGGCAAGGTCGGCCCGGCCGTACCGGTCCTCTTCATCGTCGGTGGGATCTTCGGCCTGCTGACGGCCCTCAGCTCGGGCGTCGACCTCCTCGCGCCGTGGCTGCTGATCGCGTACGTGCTCTTCGTCGTCGCGATGCTCATCGGCCTCTTCGAGAACGCGGCCACGGGCCGGAAGCTCGGCCCGCTCCTCATGGCCGCGGACGTCGCCCAGCCGATCCCGCCCGCCGTCCGCGAGCTGTTCGACAGCCCACGCGCCCGCTACCTGCTCTACCTCGACATCCTGATCCCGTTCGTCATCGTGTTCGACATGGTGGTGAAGCCGTTCTCATGAGCCGCTGAGCGGTCGTTCGCAGCCCTGGTGTCCGCCACCGCCCGTCTCGTCGTCCCGCTCGAAGCCGCCGCGCTCGTCATCGCGCTCCTCCTGCCCACCGGTGCATGGGCCGCTTCGCCGGCTGTGACCCCGGTCGCGACCTCGGCCGCGACCCCGGCTGTCAGCCAGGCCGCGGACGCGACCGCCCCCCAGGCGACCGACGCCTCGTCGGCGGACACGACCACGACGACCGAGATCGACGGGCCGGACATCGGGCTGGGATCGATCGGCCTCCTCGTCATCCTCGTGACGGCGGTCCTGATCGTGACCAGCCGGCGGAGGCCGGGCCGGCCTAGCCGCTGACGATCGTCGTCTGCGGGGCGCCCAGCGTGATGTGCAGGTTCAGCACGACCGCGAGGATCAGCCAGGTCAGCACGGCGACGACGATGAGCGCGATCCGCCCGATCGCCCGATCGGTCGAGCTCGTCCCGGCGATGACCCGCTCGTTGAACGCGGCCAGGGCCACGATGACGAACCCACCGACGATGCCGAAGAAGAAGCCGAAGAACAGCATCCCCAGCACGCCGCCGGTGACTTCAAGGAGTCGGAGGATCGTGGCCGCGGCCGGGTGCCTGATGCCCGCCCGCCGCTCGACGTCGGAGAGCCCGATGACCATGCCGGTCAGGATCGCGAACGGCCAGGCGAAGACTGTGATCAGCGACACGAGCCCGGTCGCGACCCCGATGATCGCGACGTAGGCGACGTTCAGCTTCGCGGGCGCGACCGCTGTGGCCGCTGGTACCTCAATCAATTCCCTGCCCTCCCGGACAGGGACGCTAGCAGAGCCGGCTCGTTACTCGGAGCCCTCAGAACCCGGCGGGCTCCCGGATCAGCACCACGGTCAGGCGGCCGGCGCGGATCTCCTTGTTCAGGATGAGCACCTTGCTGATGTTGCTCGGCGAGCCGTACATCTTGAAGAGGCGGTCGCTCTCGAGGGGGAAGACGTAGTCCTCGAGACGGCGCATCGCCGTGTCGAGGTCCGGCACGATCTTGTTGCTCCCGATCACGAGGATCACGTGCCCCGCGCCGAACGCGATCGGGCCAAGCTGGCTCCCGGTGTTCGAGGCGAAGACGAACCGGCCGTCCTCGGTCAAGGCGGCCGCGCTGTTGAGCCAGTAGTCCGGGATGGCGCCCATCCGCCGACCCTCGCGCCGGCCCTCCTCGGTCGTGTAGTCGAGCTTCCGCGTCTTCGGCCGGATCGCGTCGTAGTCGCCGGACTCCTCGATCACGCCGGTGATGCCGGTCTCCTGCAGCGTGTTCGACGCGCCTTGGCTGACTTCTGCGCCCTTCGGCAGCTTGTCGAGCACGATCTGGCGCGCGGTCGCGAAGTCGTCCGCGACGAAGACCTCGTAGCCCTTGGCGCGGAGCGCCTCGGCGGTCCGTTCGATCGTCGCGTCGTCGACCGGGGCGGCGAAGTCGCGAGTGGCGGCCGGCTCGATGGTGGTCGGCATGGTTGGGACCTCGGTGATCATGGGTGCTGGGCTCCGATGGGTGCGGCTCCGCGGGTTGCGCGGTTGCGCAGGTAGTTGAGTACGCAACTACCCTAGCACGTCGCGCAAGAGCCCGCGCGCGGTTGCCCGCAGGGACGGCACGGACGCCGCGCGGGAACGGCGCGGGAACGGCCGCGCGACAGGATCCCATTCGTGGACGACACGAAGCGGGAGTCGACGATGGGCCGGATCGCCGAGATGGTCGGATGGCTGGTGCTCGAGTGGGTCGCGGGAGCCGTGCTGACGATCGGCGCGGCTGTCGTGCTGGCCGTGATCGCATTGGCGGCGATCGCGGCCCGACCGGTCGGGGCGGTCGAGCCCGGGCTGGTGACCGGCGGACCGAACGTCTCGACGCAGGTGGAGAACAAGCTGAGCCAGGTCGTCACGTCGGCGAGCGTGGGCACCGATCTCCACGACGTCGTCACCGTGAGCGGCGCCCTCGGGACGCCCACCGGCCAGGTGGCCCTCAGCTACTTCGAGAACGGGACCTGCTCCGGCTCGGCGACGAAGTCGACCGAGGCGACGCTCTCTGCGAGCGGCCTCGACACCGCGGTCGCGAACGTCACGGCATTCGAGGTCACCGAGACATTGCCGAAGTTGACCGCGTTCCAGGCCCGGTACCTCGGCAACTCCACCTATGCCGCCAAGACGGCGGCCTGCGAGCCGATCACCTGGGTCAAGGCGACGCCTGGGATGACCTTCCAGGTCGAGAACGTGAGCGACGTGAGCGTGTCGCAGATCGTCGTCGGCCAGATCGTCCACTCCGTGGTGACCATGAGTGGCCCCGTCGGCACCCCGACGGGCACGGTCACGTTCGAGCACTTCCTCGGCTCGGGCTGCAGCGGGACGTCGGTGTCGCAGGTCGTGACGCTCGCCGGGACGACCGCCAGCTCGAACGGGTTCGGCTGGGACACGGTCGCCAGCGAGTCGTTCCTGACCAAGTACGGCGGCGACGCCTCGTACCTCGGGCACATCAGCGCGTGCATCAACGTCGCCTGGATCGGCGACGTAGCCAGCCTGAGCCTTCGCGCCGTCGACAAGAGCGACGCCGACGTGCAGGTCTTTCAGACTGGGAGCACCGCGTTCGCCAAGATCTCGGTGAGCGGCAGCCACGGCACCGCGACCGGCACGGTCACGATCTCCGGCTATACGGACACCGTCTGCGGCCAGTTCCGGGCCTCAAGCACCGTCGCCCTCGTGAACGGTGGGCTGGATCCGACCGATGTCGGCGACTTCTCGGAGACGTCGGCCGCGCCGGTCACCCACTCCTGGCGGTTCATCTACAACGGCGACAGCCACTACGCGCCAAGGACGTCGCCATGCATCGGCGTCACGTGGCGCGCATCTGCCGTGATCAGGCTTGCCTCGGTCGATCCGAACGGCGTCCCCACGAGCCCCTTCACGGAGCCCGAGGTCGTCCACGTGGTGATGACCGTGAGCGGCGGGTTCGGGGACCCGACGGGCCAGGTCGAGATCGACATCTACTCGGGCTCGAGCTGCGTGACGAAGGTCGGGCCGAACACGGCTGGCTCGCTCACCGGGGGCACGATCACGACCCCCGGTCTCGGATTGACGCCCGGGAGCTATTCCGCCGGCGGAGCCTACGGCGGCGACTCGACGTACTTCGGCGACCGGGCGCCGTGCATCGCCTTCTCCGTCGTCCCCCCCGCGACGCCGAGCCCGACGCTCGAGCCGACGCCGTCGCCGACCGGCGGTGCGAGCGCCAGCCCCACGACCGCCCCGACGCCGACGCTCGCGCCGGGTCAGACACCCGGCCCGACGACGGCTCCCGGGGCGACGTCCGCTCCTGGGGCGACCACGGCTCCTGGCGGCAGCCTGCCGCCCGGCGTGACCCCACCGCCCGGCGTGACCTCACCGCCCGGCGGGACCCTCGCGCCCGGCCAGACGCTCGAGCCCGGGTCGTCGGCCGGTCCGGTCGCGGTCGGCGCAGGTGGCCCCCGTGCCACGGGTCAGGTCGACGCCGCCGGCAATCCTCTGCCCGGCTCCGGGACCGACGTCGACAGCGGCGGGCCATCAAGCGGAGTGCCGGTCCTGGGGATCATCCTGCTGGTCGTCGTGATCACCGGTGTCGGCGTGGGCGCGTGGCTCGGCCGGCGACGGCGGGCGTGACCGCCGGGCGCTGCTAGGGCCTGAACCAGACCTTGTAGCCGGTGAACGTTCGGTAGCCGAGCGCCTGGTAGATCGGGAAGCCCATTGGCGAGGCCTGCAGCCCGACCGCGGTCGCCCCGAGATCGAAGCAGGCATTCGTGGCGAGGACGGTCACGGCCGAGCCGAGGCCCCGGCGCCTGAAGGCGGGATCGGTCCCGACCCAGCCGACCACGCCCATGCCCGCATCGAGATCGGTGCAGCTCAACGCGCACGCGGCGGCCTGGCCGTCGACCATGGCGTAGTAGCCCGTCACGGGATCGCCGACCAGGCTCTCGAGCGTGGAGAACGCCGAGCTGACGCCCTCGCGAAACGCGTCGTCGTCGCCGGCGAAGCCGGCCAGGCAGGCGGTCACGAAGCGCTCGCGATCGCGCTCCGTCTCGACGCGGTGGAAGGTCACGCCCTCGGCAGGGGCTCGTTCGGGCAGCCGGCTCTCGACGACCATGCCGGGCAGGCTGATCTCCAGGTGCCAGCCGGCTGCCTCAAGCTGGGGTTCGAGCGGCAGGTCGGCGTGGTCGCGGCTCATGATCGAGGGGTGCTTGCCCTCGGCCTCATAGCGGGCGAGGGCCGCGTCGATCGCCGCGATCCCGACCCCCGATCTCGTCGTCTCGATCGTGTTCACGATCACCGGCGACGGCACGGCGCCGATGGCGAGGATCAGCCCATCGGGACGCTCGACGCGAGCGCCCGGGACGCGTTCGCACATCTCGGTGAGCAAGACCTCGCCCGCGTGATCGAGGGCGGCGATGAGCTCGGCGTCGGTCCGCACGGTCGCATCGTAAGACGCATTCCGCGCCGCGCTCGATGAACCGCGCGGTCTTCTAGCCGTTCACCAGGCTGGAGGTGTCAACCGCCTCGAAGTCGGAGGCGTGGAGGGTCGTGAGCGCGTGCAGGTCGTCGTCGTTCCAGCGGGCGTCGGGGGCACCGGTGACGTACATCGGCGAGCCGTTGTCGGCGAGCAGCATCCCGTAGTGCTGGAGTGCCAGCAGGATCACCTGGTCGGCGGCGCTGAAGCCCGAGATGTTCACGCTCGCCTTCAGTCGGAGGCGCAGGCCCATCGGCGGCAGGCAGCTCGTGCCCGTGCAGCCGGCCTCGTGCCGGGCGGGGTAGATGTACGACTGGGCCGTGTACGGGGCGGTGAACCGGAGGGCGTGGAGGATCGCGCCGGCCGCGACCTCGTCGTAGCGGACGAGCCCGGGCAGGATCGGCAGGCCGGCGGCATCGGCGCTCGTCCAGCCGGCTGGCCGGAGGGCGTTCGAGGTCAGGTTCCAGATGGCGCCCGAGCCGGCCGTCCAGTACCCGTTCGCGTAGACGGCGTCGTAGAGCTCGTACAGGTAGCAGTCCTGGGTGTCCCACGACAGCAGGTGCTCGTCCGAGCCGCCCTCGATCAACGGGTTCGCCGGGATGGGGTACGGCCCGGCGTCCGACTCCGAGGCGTACTGGAAGGTCACGCTGTACGTCGGGGTCGAGGCGTTCGTGACGTTGTACGGGATCCCGTAGCCGAGGCCGTTGTTCCACGCCAGCGAGCTGAAGTCGGGATGGAGCGGCGCGCTCGAGCCGATGGCGGCGATCAGGGCGGCGGAGTCCGATCGAACCGGCAGGTTCGAGATGTCCCTGTTCCAGACGTTCGTCGACGGGAACAGGCTGCAGGCACCGCCGGCCGTGGCCGACGGCATCGGGCTGGCCGTCGGGCTCGGCGTCGGCTGCGGGGTCGCGGTCGGCGCCGGGGTCGGCTTTGGGGTGGCCGTCGGGCGCGGCGTGTGGGTCGGCTTCACGTGCGCCGCCGCCTGCAGGGGTGAGGCGCTGCCGAGCGAGCCGAATCGGGTGAAGGTGATCGCCGGCATCGCGGCGATCGACAGCACGAGCAGGGAACGCGCGAAGAGCCGTTCGGTCCTGAGCACTTCGACGAAAGGGTCGTGGCGTCGGACGCCGGTGTCGATGGCGAACTCGTCCTGCCGACGGCATGACGGTCGTCGACGCTCTCACGAAAACCCAATGTCGCGGCCCGACCTTGTCGACATCGATGGCGCCTCCTCCTCGACGCCGTCCCAACCCGAAGGAGTCCCCGACATGGACCTCAACTGGCAGCCCGCCCCGCCGGAGGACGACGGCTCGAGCCTCGGCGACACGTCGGCCGCGGCTCCCAACGCGGGAGCCGCGCCGGCCACCTCGGCCGGCCCGGCCGCCGCGGCGGCCTCACCGCTCACCGCCCCCACTCCGCAAGGTGCCGACGCGCCGGGCCGGAGGGCGAGCGGCCTCCGCCGCATCGTGGCGACGGTCGCCCTCTCGCTCGGGCTCCTGGCCGTCGGTGGCGTGTCCGCCGTGCTCGCGGCGAGCCCGGCCCCGTCGACCTCGTCGGCCCCGTCGACGACCCAGACGCAGCCGAACGGCACCAGCCCGACCCACGCCAACTGCCCGAATATGGGCTCCACCGGATCCGGCTCGTCAGGCTGACCTGGCTGATCCTCCCGGCCCCCCTCCCCCTCCCATACGAAGAGGCCGGTCCCTACGAGGGACCGGCCTCTTCGCGTTGCGCGGGTTCGTTCGGAGCGTCAGTGCGTCTGCGACACCTGATAGCACGCGACGTCGTACTGCGACACGACATGGACGTTGTTGCCGGACGCGATGCCCCCCTGCGAGCCCGTGTCCGCCGGATTCGCGTAGACGGTCCCGGCGTGCGCGAAGCCGGCGGTGTTGAAGCCGGCCGGTGAGCTCGACTCCACGCTGCAGTCCTGGCTCGGCTGGCCGGTGCCGTTCGGGTTGCCCGCGGCGAACGCCGTCCCGGCGGCGAGGGAGAGCGCGAGGGTCGCGGTGCCGAGCGCGATCGTGATGCGTCGGACCATGAGTGTGCCTCCTTTTCAACGCATGGCGAGGTTCATCGCTCCCTACGACGGATTGAGCGAACCGGTTTCCGGGCCGGCCTCGCGAGAGGCTTGCAGGCGCGTGACAAGCCCGGCCGAGCGGGACGAAGCTGGATCAGCCGGGCACGGCCTCGGGCGCAGAGGCCACGGCCGGCGAGCGGTCAGCGCCGGCGCCGCGCGAGAGCGCGGCCTCAAGGCGCGCGGCGAACGGCCCGGCGCCGAGCCGTTCGAACGTCTGCCGCGCCGCGTCGATCGCGGCCGCGATCTCCGGCTGCGTCCGATCGGCGGGCGGCAGGACCGTCGCCGCGTCGAGCGTCGTGAGGGCGAAATCGAACGCGAGCCCGAGCGAGCGGTAGCCGCGGAGCGCTTCGCGGTACAGGCTGACCGCGTCGGGGGACCGACCCTCGAGCGCGGCCACGCCCGCGCGAACCGTCACTCGGTCGAGATCGGTCGCGGCCCCACGGAGGGCCGCGGTGTCGAAGATGTCCCGACGTCGGGCCGCGTCGGCGGCGTCGCCCAGCCAGATCGTCGCCCGCGCCGCCATTGGCCAGACCAGCGCGCGGAAGTAGTCCGTTCGCGCCGCCGAGCCATCGGCATCGGCCACCGCCTTGCGCAGGTCGCCCGTCGCGATTGCCGCCCACGATCGAGCCCAGAGCTCGTACGACTCGTACTGCGGATCGGTGATCTCGGCTCGCTCATCGGCGGCTGCGGCCAGGTCGGCGGACGGATCCTCGCCGTGGACGGCCTTGAAGACAGCCCGATCGGACAGGAGCTCGGTCCGGCCGATGTCAAGCCCCTCGCCGCCGAGCATGTCGTCGAGCAGGGCCCTGGCCCAATCCCACTCCCCGACCCGCAGGGCGCACACCGTACCGTTGCCCGTCATGCCCCACGCATAGCGGGCCGAGCCGCGACGGCGTGCGATCTCGAGGCCCTCGCGCGCCAGCGCGAGCCCCGCGGCCGGGTCGCCGAACTGATCGAAGAAGGTGAGGAGCACGCGTCCCCGCCACTCGACGTCGGGTTCGTTCCGCTCGATCGCCATCCGGTGGCCGCCCTGGACGAGCAGCAGGCCCTCCCGGGAGCGATCCACCTTGATGAGCGCGGCGCCCTTGCCCATCAGGGCGCTGGCGATGTAGTTGGTGTAATCGAGGCGTTCGCTCGTGACCAGCAACCGCTCGATCCACTCCATGTTCGTCGGGTTGTTGTTCGAGAGGCCCGTCGCCCAGGCCATCGCCTCCATGAGCTCGGCGCCCTCATGGGTGTCGGCGAGGTCCGAGAACTCGTCCCAGGCCTGTTGGGCGACCGTCGTGGCGCGCTGGGGGTCGATGAGGACGCGGGAGATCGTGCTCGACAGCAGCGCGAGCGCGCTCATCGTCGCGGCGCGATCTCCGGTGGGCCGGATGACGTCGAGGACGCCCTGGGCATGGTCCATGGCGATGTCGGCGGCCCCGATCTCGGTGGCCGCTGCGACCGCCCGCCGATGCAGATCCGCGAGCTCGCGCGGGTCCGCCGTCACCTCGATCGCCTGATCCAGGAAGCTCAGCGCCTGGGCGAACGCTCCGAGGGACATCGCGCGATCGGCCGCCCCTCGCAGGGCGATCCGGGCCTGGACGGCCAGCGCCGCCGCCTCGTCCGGGTTCGAGGCCAATCGCTGGGCGGACAGGTAGTGGCTCGCCAGGCCACCGGCCAGCTCCTCGGTCTCGAGGCTCTCGAAGTACCGCGCCGCTGCCAGGTGCCTGACCTTCCGATCCTTGCGAGCGAGCGTGTTGTAGGCGACCTCGCGAATGAGCGCCTGGACGAATGCGTACTGACCGCGCTCGGGCGAGCGCGGATCGGCGTTGAGCACGAACAGCTCGCGCCGGACGAGCTGGCGGAGGCGTGGTTCGAGCGTCGACCGGTCCGTGCCCGACACGGCGGCGAGGCCGGCGAGCGTGAAGCTCTGCCCCAGCACGGCCGCGTCCTCGACGATGTCGCGATCGGCCGGGTCGAGCGCGTCGAGCCGCGCCGCGATCAACGCCGTCAGCGTCTCGGGCACGGCGAGGTCGCCGATCTCGCCGGACGGCACATACCGGCCCTCCTGCAGCACGACCCGGCCCTGCGAGACGAGCATCCGAACGGTCTCGACGGCGTACAGCGGCACGCCGTCGGCGCGAGCGACGATCGCGTCGACCGCCTTGTCCGGCAGTCCGGGCGCGAGACCCGCGAGCAGCGCCCGCATCGACTCCGGCGCCAGCGGCTCGAGGTGGATCGACGCGAACGTCCGCTTGCCCGCGCCCCAGTCGGGTCGGCGCTCCAGGAGCTCCGGCCGCGCCAGCGTCATGACCGTGATCGGATAGCCCCGCGACCACTCCATGAGGTGGTCGATGAAGTCGAGCAGGCCGGTGTCCGCGTGGTGCAGGTCCTCGAACACCATGACGACGGGCGCCGTCGCCGCGAGCCGCTCGAAGAACGTCCGCCACGCGGCGAACAGCTGCTCCGCCGAGGCTCCGGCCTGGACGCCGAGCAGCGCGAGCAGCGCCGACTCGATCCAGGGCCGCTCGTCGGGATCCGGGATGTACCGCTCGACGACCTCGGCGATCCTCTGGCGGCTCGTGGCCTCGTCGTCCGTCTCGCGGAGACCGGCGCGGCCACGGACCATCTCGCCGAGCGCCCAGAACGTGACGCCATCGCCGTACGCGGGGCTGCGACCGTCGTGCCAGTAGACGGTGTCGGCGAGGCCGTCGATGTACTTGAGGAACTCCCAGGCGAGCCGGCTCTTTCCGATCCCCGCCGGCCCGATGATGCTGACGAGCCGCGGCTTGCGCTCGCGCTCGGCCGCGTGGTGGAGGTCCTTGAGCTGGCGCAGCTCCTCGTCGCGGCCGACGAATGGCGCTTCGAGGGCATCGCTGCGGTTCTGGCCGCGTCGCTCGGCGACGACTCGGAGGGCCCGCCAGGCCGGAACCGGCGCGGTCTTGCCCTTCAGGACCTGGTCGCCGGCGGGCTCGAACGCGATCGCGCCACTCGCCGACCGTTGGGTCGCCTCGCCGACGAGCACGGTCCCGGGCTGGGCGGCCGACTGGAGACGGCTGGCCGTGTTGACGATGTCGCCCGCGACCATGCCCTGGTTGGTCGCGCCGATCGTGACCGCGGCCTCGCCGGTGAGGACGCCGCCACGGGCCTGGATCGTCGGCCCGAGGACGTGGACCGCGTCGACGAGCTCGAGGGCGGCGCGGACCGCCCGCTCCGCATCGTCCTCCTGCGCGACCGGCGCGCCCCAGACGGCCATGACCGCGTCCCCGATGAACTTCTCCACGGTGCCGCCGTAGCGGCCGATGATCTCGCGGGCGAGATCGAAATAGCGGGTCAGGGTTTCGCGGACCTCCTCGGCATCACGCTCCGCCGCGAACGGCGTGAACCCGACGAGGTCGGCGAACAGGACGGTGACGAGTCGGCGCTCCGCGACCGGCCCACCGGCGACCGTGCCAGTCGTCGGCGCTGCCGACGTTGGGGCGATCGCGCTTGCAGCTGCTGCTCTCACGGGCGCTGCCGGTACAGCGCCGGCCTGCAGCGCAGTCGCGCATTCGGAGCAGAACTTCGCAGTCGCCGGGTTGGAGCTCCCGCAGTTCGGGCAGACGACGCCGAACGGGGTCGCACACTCGGAGCAGAACTTCGCCCCGGGCCGGTTCTCGGTCCCGCAGTTCGGGCAGATCACGCTCGGAGGATACGGCCATCCGCCGCGCGGTTCGCCCCACGTGGCAACCTGCCGCCCTCATTTCCGGCCGATCAGGCGGTGCGCTTGCTCCCGGCGACGGACGTGATGCCGGCGTGCGCCCGGGTCGAGCCGCGGCCTTCGCGAGCCGGAGCGCCGGAATCGGCGGCGGCGGTCTGGCGGCGGCGCAGGTAGCGCTCGACCTCGAGCGGCGGCATCGGGCGGGCGTACAGGTAGCCCTGGCCGAGCCGGCAGCCGAGCGACTGGAACCACTGGGCCTGCTCGAGGGTCTCGATGCCCTCGGCGATCAGCTCGAGGCTGAGCGCCCGGCCAAGCTCGACGATCGCCCGGCTCAGCACGCGGCCGTCGGACCGGCTGGGCTCGGAGACGAACGATCGATCGATCTTCAGCTCGTCGACCCGGAACGCCCGCAGGTAGCCGAGCGACGAGTAGCCCGTGCCGAAGTCGTCGATCGCCAGGCGCACCCCGAGCTTCCGCAGCTCGGCGACGCGCTCGAGGGTTTCGGGGCTCTGGCTGAGCAGCGAGCTCTCGGTGATCTCGAGCGTCAGCGTATTCGGGTCGAGCCCGCTCGACTTCAGGGCCGTCGACACGAGCGTCACCAGCCCCGGGTCCTTGAACTGCCGGGCGGACAGGTTCACGTAGAGCCGAAGGTCGGGCCGCTCGAAGCGGTCCTGCCACGAGCGCATCTGGCGGCAGGCCTCGACGATCACCCACCGCCCGATGCTCAGGATCTCCCCGGTCTCCTCGGCGAGCTCGATGAACTCGGCCGGCATGTGGATGAGGTGGCCTTCCGGCTGCCACCGGACCAGCGCCTCGAGCCCGATCGGCGCCCCGCCGTCGAGCTGGACGATCGGCTGGAAGTGGACCTTGATCTCGTCGCGATTGGCCGCGCCACGGAGGAGCGCCGCGAGCTCGGACCGGGCCGCGGCCAGGTCCATGAGATCGCTCCGGAACAGCACGACCTGGGCTCGACCGGCGGCCTTCGCCGCGTACATCGCGACGTCGGCGCTGCGCAGCAGGTCGTCCGCGGTCTCACCGCCGACGCCCGAGAGGGCGAGGCCGATGCTCCCGCCGACGATCGGGTTCGCCTCGCCGAGGTCGATCGGCCGGACCAGCGCCTCGAGCACCCGCTCGGCGACCACCATCGCCTCGTCCTGGGTCGAGACGTCCTCGAGCAGGATCGCGAACTCGTCGCCGCCCATGCGGGCCGCGGTGTCGCCGGGCCGGATGCAGACCCGGATCCGCTCCGCCACGACCTGCAGGACACGGTCGCCCTTGGCGTGGCCGAAGCGGTCGTTGACGAGCTTGAAGTGGTCGAGATCGATGAACAGCAGCGCGCAGTGGTCGGGGCTCCGACCGCGGAGGCGGGCGAGGGCGTGGTCGACCCGCTCGGACAGGCGGGCTCGGTTGGCGAGCCCGGTTAGCGAGTCGCGATATGCCTGAGCCGTGATCTCCTCGTGGAGGCGGGCATTGTCGAGGTTGATCGCCGCTTCGCGGGCGAGGATCCGGGCCAGCTCGATCGAACGGGCCTCGAACGCGTTCAGCTTCGGCGACGTCAGCTCCACGACGCCGATCGACTCACCGCGCGAGACGAGCGGCAGAATCACGAGGCTCTTGTGGCCGATCGAGTTGAGGTACGTGACCTCGCGGCTATCCGCCTCTGGGTCGTCGACGCACACGACGCACGGCTTCTGGGTCAGCAGGACGGCCTTGGTCGCCGGGTAGTCGACGAGGTCGTAGGCGGGCTCGAGCCGGTCGCGCCGCGCGGCCGGGTGGTAGCCGAACGTGACCAGCCGGTCGTCGATCTTGTCCCAGGTGGAGAGGGCGCAGTCGGCCGCGCCGGCCGCCCGGGCGATGTGGCTCGCGATGAGGTTGCCGACCTCCTGGGGATCGAGGGTCGCGGCGAGGTCGTGGGACATATCGAGCGCGTGCCGGAGCTCGCTCGCCGTGTCGGTGACCTGGACGCTGGCGTTGTAGAGGAACAGCTGGAACAGGGCGTAGACGACGATGAGGGAGACGGTCGGCAACAGCTTGTCGAGCGCCCCGAACGACGAGCCCCACGGGATCACCGACGGGGCGATCGCGGCGTACATCCCGACGATCGCGGAGCACGCCATCAGGCTCGTCAGGGCCTTCCGCTCGACGTAGGCGAGGGCCATCACGACGGGCACGAGCGAGCCCATCGCCAGCGGGACGGCGATCTTCGGCTCGGCGGTGACGGCCATCAGGGCCGTGAACTGGGTCATGAGGGCGACGCGCGTCGCGATCGAGCGGGCGCTGCGCTTCCTCGAGGTCGCGCGCTCGACGATCAGCCAGCCGCCGAAGATCGCGGCAACGACGCCGCAGGCGGCGAGCTCGCGCTCGCCCAGGATGATGCCGACGGCAGCCCAGATGAGGCCCGCGGGCATGACGACGAGCCCGAAGACGGCGATCGCGCGGCGCAGCGACTCAGCCGGCTCGCGATTGATCAATGGAGATCCGCCGTCGTCGAAGCGGCCATGGGCGATTCCGCCATCGACGATTCGGCCACGGGCGAATCGGCTTCCGGCGATTCGGCCATGGGCGATTCGGCCATGAGCGATTCCGCCATCGGCGGTTCAGCCCCGGCACAGCCAACCCAGGCACGGCCCCCGCAGCGCACGCCCGAACTCTCGCCCGGCGGCATGACCTTCGGTATCCCCCATTTGGGTCATGCGTGGGTGGGACCCGTGCACTCAGGGCGGTTTAGGGGTGCTGTAGGGCACCACTCCGGGCAAACTGCAACGCCGCTGCAACGCGGTTGTGGCGCTACGTGGCGTTGGCCTCGGCGAACACGCGCCTGGCCTCGGCCCTCCGAGCCTCCATCGCCGCGCCGGATGTTCTCGTTCCCGCTGACTCCCCGGCGGCTGACCCGGCCGCCGGGCGATCTCGTTCCCGCCGACTCCCGGGTGGCATTTCCTGCCATACGAACACGTGGAGACCCTCAGGCACGATTTGGGCCGCTCGGACCGAACCCGCTTGCCGAACTCATCCCGGCGCGAGCGTGGCTCGGGATGGATTCGTGCGCGCATCGGCGAGAAGCCATCGAAGTCGCTCCTGATGACCTCCTGGTGTCCGTATGGCATGAATCGATCTGCGGGCCGGCAGCCTGGAGGGGCCAAGCGAGAGCCCAAGTGCGGGGCCGAGCCCTGTCGCCAACCGGACAGGCCCCGCGTTTTCACGTTGTTAAACTCCGCCGAACTGCGGCGAGGAATCCAAGGAGCGGTCCGCAACGTGGGAGGGTTACCGAGCTCGATGTCGCCCGCACCTTCGGGCACTTCGCGGGCTGGGACGATGGCCGGCGAGGCAACCGACGCGACGGCCGGGGACCCTTCCGGCGCGACCCCGTCCGCGTCGGCACCAGCCTTGAGCGGGGCGCCAGCGGGAACCGCGCCCGCGACTGGCGCCGCCCCCGCGACCGCCGCCGCGGAAACCGCAACCCCGCCGCTCATCGAGTGGCTCGGACGGGCGACCAGCGGCTCGGACACGCTCGGCGGCAAGGCAGCCTCGCTGGATCGGCTCGCCCGGATGGGCTTCCGCATCCCCCCAGGCTTCTGCCTGACGACCGAGGCATTCCGCCGGCAGTTGGGCGGCGTCGATCTCGACGATCCCGAAGCGCAGGGCGGCACGATTGCCAAGCGCCTGGAGGATCAGCCGCTCGAAGCCGGGTTGGCCGAGATGCTGCGCGATGCGGTGGCCCGCCTCGTCGCCGCAGCGCCGATCGCAGCCGCAGCGCCGACCGCCGCCGGCACGGTCCTGCCCGTGTTCGCCGTTCGATCCTCGGCCATCGGCGAGGACGGCCAGGCGGCCTCGTACGCCGGGCTCCACGAGACCGAGCTCGGCGTTCATCCCGATGACGTCGATGCCTCGGTCCGGCGATGCTGGGCCTCGCTCTGGAGCCCGCAGGCGCTCGCGTATCGACGCTTCCGTGGCTTCTCCCTCCATGGCGAGGCGATGGCGGTCGTCGTCCAGAGCCTCGTCCCGGCCGACGCCGCCGCGGTCGCGTTCACTCGACACCCGGTCACCGGGCGCGAGGACCAGCTCGTCATCACCGCGGTCAGGGGCCTCGGCGACGCGATGGTCTCCGGCCTGGTCACGCCCGACACGTACGTGATCCGGAAGTCCGACCTGGCGATCGAGGAGCTCACGCCCGGCGATGGCGACCGGGCGCTGGACGACGACGCCGTCAAGGAGCTCGCGGCACTCAGCGTCCGGGTCGAGGCCGGCTATGGCCGGGCCGTCGACATCGAAGCCGCGACCACCGCTGGCACCTGGTACCTCCTCCAGGCGCGTCCGATCACGACCCGCTGAGCGCCCCGAGAGCCGTGCTCGAGACCCAAGAGCCGAGACCCGAGGCCGAGACGCCCCGATGACCACCGAAGCCGCTCCGACGCCGACCGACGACTTCCCGTACGAGTTCCCCGACCCATCCCTCGCCGAGATCGCGTGGGAATGGGACGACATGCACATGCCCCACGCATTCACGACGCTGGCGGGCGAGTTCGCGTGCGACATCAGCGACGCGTTCCGCTCGCCGTACGAGAAGTACCCGGAGTACGGCCCGTTCCCGCAGCGCTGGTACTCGGCCGTCTGGAACGGCTACGTCTACTACGCGTACCAGCGCAACGTCGCCGAGGGCGACGAGCGGAAGGCCCTCTACGACCGGATCGTCGCCCTCTGCCGCGGCCGGATCGCCCCGACCGCCGCGTACTGGCGGGACGAGCTGGTCCCCGAGCTGCAGGGGCACTACGCGGCGATCGAGGCCATCCCCGTTGACAGCCTGAGCCTGGCCGAGCTGGCCGACGCCTGGGAGGACGCCTGGCGCCGATCGCAGCGGACATGGGACATCCACTTCGACGTGATCGCGGGGCCTTACCAGGTGCTCGACGATCTCGTCGACGCCTACAGCGCCGTGATGCCCGGCGCGCCCGCGGGCGAGGCGCTCCGGCTGGCCCACGGCGGTCGGCACGAGCTGTTCGACGTCGAGATCGGGGCCGAACGGCTGGCGGCGATGATCGCCGCCTCACCGGCCCTGACGGACGCGCTCAACGCCGGCATCCGATCCATCGACCACCTCCGACCACTGCCCGGCGGCAACGCGTTCGCGGCCGCCTTCGAGGCGTTCATCGCCCAGCACGGGCACCTCGGCCAGAGCGTCGACGACCTGCTCCTGCCGTCCTGGCGCGAGGCGCCGGAACTCCTGCTCGGCGACCTCTCGAAGCGGATCCAGCACCCGCCCGAGCCGGCCGAGGCTCGCCGGGCGAGGCTCGCCGCCGAGGCCGACGCCCTCGCCGATGCGGTTCGAGCCCGTCTCGCGGACAGGCCCGACGATCTCGCGAAGTTCGAGGAGACGCTGGCGTACGCGCGGCAGATGGGCTTCCTCACCGAGGTGCACAACTACTGGATCGATCGGCACGACCAGGCGACGATGCGGACGTTCGCGCTCCGGGTCGGGCGACGCATGGTCGAGGCCGGCCTGCTGGATCGACCCGAGGACATCTTCCACCTCCATCGGGCCGAGACCGCCGCGGCGCTCCGCACCGGGACGGACCAGCGGCCGCTCGCGGCGGAGCGGGCTGCTCGGCACGAGCACAACAAGACGCTCAAGCCGCCGAGGATCCTCGGCAAGGAGCCGCCTCCGCCGCCGGCCGGGATCGGGCCCGACCGGTTCAACGGCGACCAGGGGGCCTCCGATGACGCGAGCCTGCTCAAGGGCACCGGCTCGTCGGCCGGGGTCGTTCGCGGGCCGGCACGGGTCGTGCTGACCTCCGCCGAGTTCGACCGGATCAAGCCCGGCGACATCATCGTGTGCCCGTCGTCGAACCCGTCATGGGTCCCGGTCTTTACGATCGCCGGTGGCCTCGTGACAAATACCGGCGGCGTCCTGTCGCACGCAGCCGTGGTTGCCCGCGAGTTCGGGCTGCCGGCCGTGACCGGGGTCAAGGACGCGACGACCACGATCGCCGACGGGCGGCCACTCGAGATCGACGGGACCGCGGGCACCGTCCGCCTCCTGTGACCGCGGCCGGGCCGCGGCCCGCGACTGGGCGGGATTCCGCCGCAGGTGCGTCCGCGCCGGCGCCGAAGGGCCGCCTCCTCACGCCGCTCCTGCTCGGCATCGCGAGCGGCTCGATCCTCGTTCCCCTCAACTCGACGATGCTCGCCGTCGCCTTACCTGGGGTGATGAACGAGTTCGGGCTGGGTGCCGCGACCGTCGCGACGCTCGTGAGCCTGTATCTCGGTGCGGTCGCGATCGCGCTGCCCGTCGGCGGCACCCTCGGCGATCGGTTCGGGCACCGGCGGACGTTCCTCGTCGGCGTGATCGGGTTCGGGCTGGCGTCCCTGCTCGCCGTCGTCGCCGGCTCGTTCGTGGTGCTGCAGCTCGCGCGGGTCCTCCAGGCGGCCAGCGGAGCGCTCGTGTCGACGTCCGCGGCCGTGCTCGTCCGCGAGTCGGCGCCGCCCGAGCGCCGCGGCGAGACCTTCGGCCTGCTCGATCTCCTGACCTCGACGAGCGCCGCGATCGGGCCGTTCGTCGGCGGCGTCCTCGTCGACGCCTTCGGCTGGCGCTCGATGTTCCTGCTGGCCGTCCCGATGGCGATCGTCGCGGCCGGGCTCGTCGGGCTCGTGATGAGCCCCGCCCCGGAGGCGCACACGACGACAGCCAGCCGGCCCCGACGGAGCGTCGACGTCGCCGGGCTGACCCTGCTCGGCCTCGCGATCGCCGCCTTCCTCGTCGCCCTTCGCGGTCCCGGCATCGAGCCGATCTGGGCGATCTCCGTCTCGGCGCTCGGCCCGCTGATCGTCGGCTTCCTGCTCGTCGAGCTCCGGACGGCCCAGCCGGCGGTGGACCCACGCCTGTTCCGAGTCCCGGCCTTTGCCGCCGCGACGGCGAGCATCTTCGGGGCGACCGTCATCCTCCACGGCTCGTTCGTGCTGGTGCCGCTGCTCGTCGAGCAGGTCCTGCGCGAGAGCCCGGCGACGAGCGGCATCGTGCTCCTGGGAATCGCCGGCGTTGCCGCGATCGTGTCGCCATTCGGCGGTCGGATGTCCGATCGATCCGGGCGCCGCTGGCCGGTCGTCCTCGGCTCGATCATCAGCGCGGTCGGGCTCGTCGGCCTGTGGCTGCCGGCCGGAACCAGCTCGGCCGTGCTCGTCGCGGCCCTGCTCGGCGTCGTCGGCTTCGGGAACGGCCTGACCTCGCCGCGCCAGGTTGCGGCCCTCGAGGCGGTCGAGCGAGCCCGAACTGGCATGGCCGCGGGCACGTACTACACGGGCCGCTACCTCGGCGGCGTCGTTGGCGCGAGCCTCGCCGGCGGGATCCTCGGGACGACCGTGACCGCCGACGGCGTCTCCGGCGCGTTCGGGATCCTTGCCATCACGGGAGTGCTCGTCGCCCTGGTCTCGCTCGGCCTACCGGGGCGCGGGAGCGGCCGGCGAGTCGTCCCGGAGCTCGAAGCGGCGATCGAGGCCTGATCGGCGTTCGGGCGGTTCTTCACGCGGACGTCACCTGGGAGCGGCTCGGCAGCGCCTCGCGGCAACGAGTCGATGCCGAAGATCGAGCCCATGCAGGATCAGGGCGTGCGCCTCGCCGATCGATTCAACCGCCGGGCGGCTCGCGTGACCGAGGCTCTGGGGTCGTACCGGGCGCTCATCGCCTCCGTCCTGCTCGTGATCGTCTGGGCCGCCACCGGTCCGGTGTTCCACTTCTCCGACACGTGGCAGCTGTTCATCAACACGACCACGACCGTCATCACGTTCTGGATGGTCTTCGTGATCCAGAACAGCTCGAACCGCGACGCGAAGGCCATCCACCTGAAGCTCGACGAGCTCCTGCGGGTCCATCGCGAGGCGCGGAACGAGCTCATCACGCTCGAGGCGGCGCCCGAGGCGTTCGTTGCCCGAACGGCCGAGGAGCTGGCGGCGGTCGCCGAGACGCAGACCGGCGCGGCGGCCGCGAGCGTCCACGTCTTCGAGCGGGTCGGCAACCGGAAGGGGGAGGCCACGGCCGTCGCGGCGAGGGGCGGGCGGGCGCCGGGTCAACGAGCACCGCGCCAGCCACCAGCGGGCCAGCCACCAGAGGGCGAGCGAACCCGACGCTAGTGCGGGACGAGCTCCGTGGCGTAGCGGCGGGCCTCCGCGATCCGCTCGGAGCGCACGAGGGCGGCGAAGCGGCTCTCACGGTCGCCCAGTGGTGCCAGCTCAGCCGGGTCGAGGCGCAGCGCCCATGCGAGCAGGAGATCGGCGAGCTCGGGATTCCGAGGCAGGACCGGGCCGTGCAGCCACGTTCCGACGACGTGCCCACCTCCGCGCGCCACGACCGCGCCGTCGGTCGCCGGCTGCCCGCCGTTCCCGGTCCCGATCTCGAGCTCGGCCAATGGCTGGACGCCGGCACCGAGCGTCGCGCGACCCCGATGTGATTCGTAACCGCTGATGGGCGGCAGGCCCAGGACGACGTTCGGCCGCGTCACGACGCGCCGGTCGACGAACGCCTCACGCGTGAATCGGACATCGATCAGCCCGGCGCCGGCTGCGGCCTCGCCCGTGTCGTACCGCTCGAACGTCTCGCCGAGGAGCTGGTAGCCCTGGCCCGAGCCGAACAGGACCGCGCCGGCGTCGACCGCCGCGGCGAGCTCGCCCCCGGCCCGGAGCCGGGCCGCGACGATCGGAGCATCCTCGTCCTCGCCGCCGCCGATCGCGTACAGCTCGGCCGGCGGGATGCGGCCGCCAAGCAGCACGCCCGAGACCTCGACCTCGATCCCCCGTCGCCGCGCCCGCCACGCGAGGCCGAGGACGTTGCCGCCGTCCCCCTGCGGGAAGAACGCGCCCGCGAACAGCTCGACGATCCGCAGCCGCCGCCCGTCGGCCATCAAGACGCGGCCTCGGCCGTCACGACGCGACCTCTGCTGTGGCGCGGGTGGACGCATCGGCTTCCCGCGGCAGGGCATCCCGCAGCTCCAGGAAGGCCGGATAGTTGGTCGCCACGGTCACCGGGCCCGGCGGGCAGGCCCGGATCGCGTCGAACGGATCCGGGATCGCGGTGACCTCCAGCCCGGCCGTCTCGAGCCGCAGGGCGATGTCGTGCGCCCGGATGCCGGTCGCGATCACGCGCCGGCCGGCCAGGCGCTCGATCGGTGCCTCCCAGACGAAGCTGGTGTCCCGCGCGTTCAGGTCGCCGCGCGCCGTGATGTCGAACACGACGGGCTCCTCGGTTGCCTCGATGATGTTGACGCTCTCCTGCCAGCTCGCCGGGTTCTTGCTCAGCAGCAGCCGGATCGCCCGGCCATCGAGCATGCGGCGGCCGTACCGGCCGTCGACGTCGACGACACCCGTGAACGAGCGGGCCGCGACGTCGGCCGGAATCCCGAGCTCGACGGCGGTGATGAGGGCGAACAGGGCGTTGACCTCATTCACGTCGCCCGGCATGCCGAGGTCGAGGGCCTGGTCGATCCCGGGACCATGGACGATCCCCTCGGCGAGACTCCACGTGGACCCGGGCCGCCGCCGGCCGCAGACCTCGCACCACCAGTCGGGGCCGTCGCGCTGGAGGGCCACGAGGTCGTCGCGGCAGACGAGGCCGTCGCCGGCCCAGCGGTGCCCGCCGGCCACCCAGACCAGGCGCACAGGCGCCAGTCCCGCATCGCGATCCGGACCGTCGCCGCCGACCATGACGGGGCGCAGGCTCCAGACGACGAGCGGATCGTCGGCGTTGGCCACGATCGTGAGCGGCCAGTCCACTCGCGTGAACGTGTCGCGCCAGTGGCGGACGAGCCGCTTGTAGCGGACGCCCCGCTCGAGGTAGTCGCGAGCGAGGTTCATGAGCGTGATCACGCACGGGTGCGTCGCCCGGGCGAGCGGGCCGAGGTAGAGCTCGTCGGCCTCGAGGATGGCAATCGGGGCACGACGGGCGCCGTCGAGGGCCACGATCAGGCCCGATTCCATGTTCGAACCGCCGCCGTTGTGGGCCACCGGCCCGAGGGTCCGCGCCGCGGCTGCCAGCATCGCCGTCGTCGTGCTCTTGCCGTTCGTGGCCGAGACGATGGCCGTCGTCCGACCGGCGGCGAGCCGCTCGAGCGTCCGCGGATCCACCCGCGTCGCGATCGCGCCGCCGATCACCGTCCCGCGGCCGCGCCCCAGCGCTGCCGACAGCCCGCTCGCGAAGCGGCTCGCGCGGAGCCCGAGGCGCGTCCGGAGGGGCAGGTCGCCGGGTGGCACGCGCGGAGGCTACCAGCGGCACGGCAAGGGACACGGCGCGCGGGAGCGCAACGCGAGCGATGCGGCCGCATGGCACCATCCGCGCCAATGGACGTCGCCCCAGCGTGACCACGAGCCGCGCCGCGTCGCCCTTGGACCTCCGGGAGCGGCTGCGCGATCCGCGAGTCCGCCTCCTCCTCACGAGCGGCACGCTCCTGTACGTCGAGCTGCTGCTGATCCGGTGGATCCCGTCCGAGGTCCGCTACATCGGCTTCTTCAGCAACTTCGTGCTGATGGCCAGCTTCCTCGGCATCGGGCTCGGCATCCTCCTCGGACGGCGGTTCCAGCGGGAGGCGATCGCCGTCTTCCCGGTGCTGCTGCTCGTCGTCGTCGGGCTCGTCACGACGATCCAGCTGAACGTCCAGATCCGCTCATCGAACGAGCTCTTCTTCGGCCTCGCCGAATCGACGGCCGCGGACGCGAACTTCCTGGTCCTGCCGTTCGTGTTCGCGCTCGTGACGGCCGTGATGGCGAGCCTGGCCCTGCCCCTCGGCCCGCTGCTCCGGTCGATGCCGCCGCTGCGGGCCTACGCCTTCGACATCGCCGGCTCGATGCTCGGCATCGCCGGCTTCGTCACGCTGTCCGCGCTGCAGACGCTGCCGGTCGTGTGGTTCGCGGTCCTCGGCATCCTCGTCGTCCTGCTGTCCGCCGCCACGGGGCTGACCCTCTGGCGCCTGCCCTCGCTCGTCGCCCTCTTCGCGATCGTCTGGATCTCCCAGACGGCGGCCGGCGAGATCTGGTCGCCGTACTACCGGATCGACACCTACTACGGCCAGAATGGCCAGCTGTACGTGAACGTGAACGGCATCCCACACCAGGCGCTCCACCCGGTGAACGGCGACAAGGAGCCGTTCTACGACCAGCTCTATAAGTGGTGGCCGGACAGGACGTACGCCAACGTCCTCGTCGTCGGTGCGGGATCGGGCACGGACACCGCGATCGCCCTGGCCCACGGCGCGGGGCACGTCGACGCGGTCGAGATCGATCCGGCGATCCAGCAGCTCGGTCGGGCGTATCACCCCGACCACCCCTACCAGGATCCGCGGGTCACGGCCTACGTGAACGACGGTCGGGCGTTCCTGCGCGGCACCGACACGAAGTACGACCTCGTGATCTTCGCCCTGCCAGACTCGCTGACCCTCGTCAGCTCGACCGCGAACATCCGCCTCGAGTCGTTCCTCTTCACCCAGGAGGCGTTTGCGAGCGTCCGGGACCACCTCGCGCCCGATGGGATCTTCGTCCTCTACAACTACTACCGGCAGGACTGGCTCGTCTCGAAGCTCGGCTCGATGCTCCAGACGACGTTCGGGACGCCGCCGATCGCCCGGACCTACCAGAGCACGATGGCGATCCTGGCCGACGGTCCCGCGGTCGCCGCGCTGAACGGCGCGGCCCCGCCCGGCGACAGCGTCGACCCGATCCCCTCCCCGGGCCCCGGCGATCCGCCGAAGGCGGCCACGGACGACTGGCCGTTCCTGTACCTGCGGACGCCATTCATCGCCGACTACTACCTCGTCGCGCTGGCGTTCGTCGTGGTCCTGGCGCTCGCCAGCGTCGCCGCCGCCGCGCGTGTGACCGGCACGACCCTCCGCCGGTTCAGCCCGCACTTCTTCGCCCTCGGCGCGGCATTTCTCCTGCTCGAGACCCGCAGCCTCGTCTCGTTCTCGCTCCTCTTCGGCTCGACCTGGCTGGTCAACGCGCTGGCGTTCTTCGCGATCCTCGCGTCCGTCCTGCTCGCGGTCCTGATCAACGCCAGGTTCCCGCTGCGCCGGCCCGGGATCCTCTACGCGCTGCTCTTCGTCGCGATCGCGGTGGCCTTCATCCTGCCGCCGGAGACGCTGCTCATCGATCCGCCGTGGCTGCGCTACGTCGTTGCGGCGCTCCTCGCGTTCGCGCCGGTGTTCTTCGCCAACCTCGTGTTCACCTACTCGTTCCGGGACACGAAGACGGCCGACATGTCGTTCGCCAGCAACCTGCTCGGGGCGATGGTCGGCGGCGCGCTCGAGTACCTCGCGCTGCTGACGGGCTACCGCGTCCTGCTGCTCGTCGTCGCCGGGCTGTACGTCGTGGCGTGGCTGTTCGCCAACCGCTTCCGGCTTCTGGCCGACGTCGACCTCGCGGCCGGCGAGCCCGGCCCCGACGGCGAGCCACCCAACGTGGAGCTGCCCGCCGCCGCTGCCTAAGCGGTCTGTCCTGGCCGGGCGCCTCTGCCGGGGAATCAATCGGCGCCCTGGCTTCGCCGCGGGCGCCGATGGTCTGGTGCGACGGAAGTCGGGCCCTGCCCGACTCCGCTACTCGCCGATGTACGGCTCGATGAGGTACGGCGGTCCGTCGACCTCGACACCGTTGTACGACTGGTAGATGTTCGTGCCGCCACCGTACGTCAGCGTCCACGCCACGATCTGCCCGGCGGCTGCCTGCTGCGGCGAGCCGTTCAGGCCGATGTCGTCCTGTGGGCCGTACAGCACGCCGTTGAACAGGAACTGGAAGTTCGAGCTCGAATTGAAGCGGCCGCCGCCATGCGACGTGTCCGCTCCACGCAGGTACCAGGTGAGCCCGAGGGACGCCGGGCTAATCGTGCTCGTGTCCGTGTCCGTGTAGCACCAGGAGGTGCCGGAGCCGGTCCACGTGCCGAGGAACGTGCTCTTGGCGAACGAGGCTCCGCGCTGGTAGTTGGCGAAGCTGTCGGTGTCGCCGGAGCAGTACGTGATGCCGCCGGCGCCGCCGATCCAGCTCCCAGCGCCCCCACCGATGTAGCCGCCGGTCCGGAAGTGGCTGCCGTTGTAGGTGTGCGCGTCGTCCTCGTAGTTGAGGACGAAGCCGGAGCCGGGAGAGAAGCTCATGTTCGCGCCCGAATCCAGGACGACCGTCACCCCATCGCCGTAGAGCGTTGCGCCGTTCCCGATCGAGAACGTGCCCTGCACGTGCACGACCCCGGCCGTCTGGCCGCTGGCCATCCCTGTCGGACTGCCCAGCGGGTCGATCCAGGCGCAGGTGTTGCTGGCGATCGAGATGTTGTTGTACGTGCCGGGACGGATCTCATTGCTGGCATCGAACTTCGAGCAGCTCTCGGTCGCCGGCGAGGAGGTCGCCCCGACGACGCACGTGCCCGAGATGATTTCGCAGTTCGACCCGCAGGTCGACGACGAGCAGCTCCAGTTGCCCCTCTGTCCACCGCTGCCGCAGTTCACGGGATAGAGCGCGAAGTTCTCGCCTGTGGTCGTGGCGCCGGAGTTGACCGCCACGTTGTTGAGCGAGGTCGAGGGATAGCCCGTGATCGCCACCGAGACGGTGTATTTCGGGTTGCTCGGCGTGAGCCCGGAGATCGTGTAGAAGCCGGACGCATTCGTTGTAGCGGTCGCGGTCGTGGTGCCATTCGTCGCCGTGACCGTCTGTCCAGGGATCGCGAGCCCCGTCGAGCTGTCGGTGACGGTGCCGGAGATGGCGCCGGCCTGAGCCAGCGAGATATTGACGTTGTTCAGGGTGCCGCCGGCGGGGAGCGTCTGGCTGGACGTGCCGGTCGAGTAATTGGTCTCCGAGGCGGTCACGACCCCCGACCCTGCAACGGCACTGTTGATCGTGTAGTGGCCGAGGGCATCGGACGTGGCCTGCGTGCCGCCGAGGGACCAGGTGACGGTCGCCCCCGCGAGAGGCGATCCGCCGCTCGTGATCGTGCCGTTGATGGTCCCCGGATTGGCGGTCAGGATGTGGTTCTGGTTCGAGACTGTGGCATCGAGGGAGCCGCTCACCGAGTACGGCGAGTCGCTCGCGTAGCCCGTGGCCGACGCGTAGGTCGTCAGGCTCCAGGGCCCGGAGCCCGATCCGACCTGGGCAATGACCGAGTAGGTCCCGTCGGCGGCGGAGATGGCGGTGCCCACGGTCGAGCCGCCCAGCATGACGTAGACGGTCGCGCCGGAGATCGCGACGAAACTGGAGTCTTCCACCTTGCCCGAGATCACGGGATTCTTGTGAAGGGTGTGGTTCTTGGTCGTCGTGGTGTTGACAGCCATCGAGCCCGTGCTGAATACGGTCTCGTCCTGGTAGGTCGTCGGATCGGTGGCCCAGGTGCTCAGCGTCCATGGCCCCGCGCCCGCGGCCGTCTGAGCGACGATGGAGTAGGCCCCACCGGCCGTCGACGTTGCCGACCACGTGCTCGTTCCGTCCGAGACCTTCACGGTCGCGCCGACGATGGCCGTGCCCGACCCGTCCTTTACGGTGCCGGAGAGGATCGGGTTCTTGTCCATCGTGGGACTCCAGGTCGTCGTCGGTGACGTCACGGTCAGCGGCTGCGAGATCTGGTGGTACGTGCCGGCGGAGTCGACGGCCGTCGCGGTGTACGAGCCGGCCGGGACGTTCGAGATCGAGTACTTGCCTGCGTTCGAGCCACCGCCGGCGGTCGTCGCGGTATACCCGCCCGGGTTCAGGGTCACGACGACGCCGTTGATCTTGGCGCCGCCGGCAGCGGCGGTCGCGATGATCTGTCCGGAAACCGTCGCGGTGGCCCCGAGAAGCACCGGTACAGGTGTTGGCGGGAGCTGCGCGCCGGCGAGCACATATGGATCCGAGTTCGGGTCATTCGGGGCGATCTTGGACGGCGCCTGCGCGGTGTCCGGTTCGACCATGCTGATCGAGCCGGTGCCGTTGCACTGCCACGGCACGGCGGTCGACGACATGCTGCAGTTGAAGCCACCCGTGCCAGAGCAGCCGGGCGGGGAGTATTGCGGGTCGACGACCTGTGGCAAGGCAAGACCGCTGTAGCGGATCGAGGTGTCGGGCGCGAGCGGCGAGCCGTCGTAGGCGATCAGCTGGCAGGACGACGACGAGGTCGTGCACTGGCCCGGCTGGTTCATGTACGCCGAGCTGTCGCTCCCGAGGGCCACGTACGACCCACTGCCGTTCGTGGTCACGTACGAGTTGCTGCCGATGTCGCCGCTGGCGAGGATCAGCGTGCTGCCGCCATTGATCTTGAGGTCCGTCGCGGAGCCGTGGCAGCTCGTCTGGCACAGGACCACGATCGCGAAGCTCTCGGGGATGCGGCCGGCCGTCGCCCATGCACCGACGGTCTGCGAGGACTGGATGACCCGCGACAGGTTCGCCTGGAGTCGCCGCTGGACGCGGACGAAGACGGTCTTCTGGCTACTGGCGAGGCCCGTATACGCCGAGCCGGCGTCGCTCGGCGGGCTGGCTACCCAGACGGTCCAGTCGCTCCACGACACGTTGAGGCTGGCGGCCGATGTGGCACCGAGCGATGTTGGAGTCGCGCCGCCCGGAAGACCGATGTGATTCTGGATCGCCTGCCAGGCCGCTTCGCGGGCACATGCCTGCTTCGTGACGCCGGCCCCCTGCGCGCAGGAGGCCGTCACCGATGTCGTGAGCTGGTACGCCCCGGCGATCGCGGCTTCGTCGGCGATGTTCTGGTAGCTGCGGCGGGCGAGCAGCCAGCCACCGTAGTCGACCGCGAGCGCGGAGATCAGCAGCAACCCGACGAGCACGAACGCGAACAGCACGAGGATCTGGCCGCGCTGATGCTCGCGGGCCGCTCCAAGCGGGGTAGTCGAGGAGACGCTCACGATGGCCTCAGGAGCACGTGACGGTGGTCTCGCTGCTGGCCAGTGGGTCATTCTCAACACGCATGGTCTCCTGGGCTTTGATGCGGAGGTTGGAGTCCGTGACCCCGTCGAACCCGTCGAGGATCGTGCTCACAAGCGGGACGTACAGCGGAAACTTGTACTCGGCGTGGACGGTCACGGTGACGTAGTACTTGCCATCGCCATTCCCGTCCGCGACCCAGTTGTACGTCACGGTCGGGAATGTCCGGTTGTTCGACGGGTCCGCGGTGAGGGGGCTCGCATTCAGGACCGTCGTGAGGTTGCCTGCCACCGTCGCGCAGGTCAACGTGGCACCCGTGTCATCGACGACGCGGTATGGCACGGCGTAGCGGGCCGTCTCCCGAACAGCATTGGTGAGCTCGTTCTGGGCGCCGAACAGGAGGCCGAGCTGGATGATCGCGAACATCAGCAGCAGGAAGACGGGGATCACCAGGGCGAACTCCACGAGCGCCTGCCCGCCTTCGTCGGGTCGCTGCATCGTCGAGCTCAACACGATCCGCTCGTCACGGTGACCGTGCCGCCCACGCTCGAGCTCGTCGTCGCGTCGTTCTGCACCGTGAACTGGGAGCTCGTGCTGATCCACAGGGCACTGTCGGTGTGGCCGTCGAGCCCGTCGAGGATCGCGTTGATCAGCGGGATGAACAGCGGGTGCTTGTACGTCACGGAGACCTGGACGAGGACCGAGGTCAGACCGGACGACGCCGTCTGGTCCGTGTAGGTCACCGCGGGGCTGAGGATCGCCAGGCCGTCGTAGTTCTCGACGTTGGACTGGAGCAGCCCGCCCGTCCCGAACACCTGACACCAGATGGCGGCGCCGTTCGTATTCGCCGCCGATGCGCTCGTCGTCGTGAACGTCGCGGCCCGTCGGGCGCCCTCGCGAACCGCGTTCTCGATGCCGATCTGGCGCTCGTAGATGAACCCGAGCTGGACGAGGGCGGCGAAGATGAGGGCCATGATCGGGACGACGAGGGCGAACTCGACGAGGGCCTGACCGCGCCGTCGCTGCGCGCCCTCATCCGCCCGGCGAACGTGCCGGCGTCCGATCAACCGCACGATCTGGCTAACCCCTCGTGGCTCCCATCCGGCCTCGATCAATCCCGGAGCGACCCGGCCGGCCCCTGCATGGGTCGGCGAATTATCCCCGATCGTGCCCTTGCAATGCCCTTGCAGTCAAAGGTCGCGCTGCCGACAGCCGAAGGTCCGGCGCATCGGCGCACCGTTTGGCCCCGACCCATCGTCCGAGGCGGCGCGTCCGGCCTACCAGCCCTCCCAGGGCTCGTCGCAGACGGCGCAGCGGACCCCGCGGTAGCGCGTCCAGCCGCGCTCGAGATTCGTCTCGTAGCCGTCGTGCCAGCGGTGGCTGCCGAATCGATGCGCGACGGCCCACATCCGGTCGGTCGCCCGTTCGCCGAGCCAGCGCATGCGAGCCACCAGGCGGAGGGTCCGTGCCGGGTCGAGCTGGGTCATCCGGGGTCCTCGTCGACGGGCTCGCATCACAGATGCGTTGCAGTTTCGGAGCGTAGCGAGGCGACCGTCGCCCTTCTGTCAATTCCGGAACAGTTCGGTGCCGCGCCGCTGCAACGTCGACGGGGCGAGGCTGGGCGCATGCAGACCGTGCGCGGGTCGTCGCGGCTCCTGGCTGCGATCGGCCCCGAGGCGCTCCAGGCGGCCGGCGTCACGCTCGATCCGGTCCGGCTCGACGTGGGCCGGACGGTCGTCGGCGCCCACGAGCCGATCCGCCGCGTCTACTTCCCGGACACCTGCCTGATCGCGATCTCGCTGATGCTGCCGGACGGTCGCACGGCCGGCGTGACGATGGTCGGCGACGAGGGTGTGGTCGGCCTCAGCTCGGCCGTCGGTGTCCCGGCGGGAACCGATGCTGAGGTGCTCGTCCCGGGCGTGGCCCGGACGATGCCGGCCGAGCGGTTCCGGACCGCGATGCACGAGTCGGAGGCCTTCCAATCCGCCATCGAGGGCTATGCGATCGCCCTCCAGGCGCACCTCGCCCAGACGGTCGCCTGCAACCGGCTCCACTCGCTCGACCAGCGGGCGGCGCGGTGGCTCCTCCTGGCCCACGACCGCGTGCCCGGCGAGACGTTCCCGCTCACCCAGGAGGCCTTCGCCGACCTCCTCGGCGTGTCTCGACCGGCGGTGTCGACCGTCGGCGCGCGGTTCGCGCGGGCAGGCGCGGCCGAGTTCCGCCGCGGGACCGTCCACATCCTCGATCTCGCCCGTCTCGAGCGGGCGTCGTGCGACTGCCTCGAGGCCGATCGGGAGGCGT
>DATGGQ010000044.1:0-26552 GCA_035308445.1 Candidatus Limnocylindrales bacterium
ACGAAGTCGTTGCTGAAGCGGTACCCGAACTGGACCCAGCCCTGGCTGAAATGCATCAGGTTGACGAACGCGATCGCGAGGACCGCCAGGAACGCCCCGACGACGAGCCGGGTGCGGCCACCGATGAGCGCCGGGATGGCCAGCAGGTACGCGGGGCTCGTCACGATGAGGCTGGTGCCGACGTCGACGGGCATCGCGATCGGACAGTTCGGATCGAACAGGCTCCGGACCGCACCGGGGTCGACGCACAGTGGCTGGCCGCCGCTCACCGGTGACGGCGTGACGTTCGGGAAGAACGCCGGGAGCTGGCCGAGCATGATCCGGAGGTTCTGGGGCACGTAGCGGAGGTCCTCGATGCCCCAGGCCGGGTTGTAGTGCAGGCCCGGGTAGCCGTTCGCCTCCAGCTGGTACAGGTACTCGTAGCCCGGGTGCATGAAATGGCCCGTGGTCGCGTCGTTGTAGGCGAGCAGCAGGCCGATCGGGATCGCCGCCCCGAGCCCGGCCGACACCGACCGGCGGACCCAGCTTCCGCCGCTGCCGACGAGCATGAAGAACGGCGCCCCGAAGACGATCGTCAGGCGCGCCGTGCAGGCCAGCCCGAAGAGGAGGCCGGCGAGCAGCTGTCGCCCGTCGACGAGCGAACCGGGATCGCCCAGCGCGTCGCCGACCGCGGCGGACAGCCGCCCCGGCCCCGGCAGCGCTTCGACCGCCGCGTCGGCGTCCGGATCGCCGGCGAGCGCCACGCCCACGGCGAGCACGAGGCAGGCGACCGCGACGACGTGAGCGAAGAACCAGGTGTCGCCGAGCTGGGCCGCGTACCAGTAGACGGTTCCGAACCCGAAGAAGGTCGTGGTCGCGGCACGGGTCTTCCGCGAGATGCGCAGCCGGCCGAGCGCCCACCACACCAGGCCGATCGTGATGGCGCCGAGCCCCGCCGAGACCGCCCGCTCGTTGGTGGCCAGGCCCCATAGGGCGACGAACGGCATCAGCACGATCGCCGGCAGGGGCGGGAACGGCAGGAGGCCGTAGCCCGTCGGGGTGCCATCGGGTCGAAGGACCGGCAGGACGTCCTGGAACTGGGGGGTCGGGATCTCGGCGCGGCCGCTCAGGAAGGCCTGGGCCTGGAGGACGAAGTGGTCGTAGATCCGGTCGTATCCGGGCAGCCAGTAGACCGCTGCGGCGATGGCGATGAAGCCCACCGCGATCGCGCCGGAGGGCAGCCAGTCGAGCCAGCTGCCCTCGGCGGCGTCGTCGGCCGCGACCTCCGGAGCCTCCGACACCCTGTGCTACCCTCCCCACCACTCATCGAACGGGAGGCCGATCTCGCTTGACAGGCCCTGTATTCGGTGAGCCCGACCCGGGTTGGGCGGTACCGCCACGAACCGGGTCGCGAGACGGCGCGGTCGGCGTCCTCAGCCTCCTGGTGGCGGGGCTCGCCTTCCGGCTCATCATCGCATACCTCCTCCCGGGCTCCGGCTTCGGCTACGACATCCAGACGTTCAAGTTCTGGGCCGACAACCTCGCCCAGAACGGCCTCTACGGCTTCTACGACCGGTCGTTCTTCCACGACTACACGCCCGGCTACCTCTACGTCCTGTACGCGGTCGGCAAGGTCGGCCAGCTGCTCGGCGGCACCGGCGACCTCATCAAGATTCCGCCGATCCTCGCCGACGGGGCCCTCGGCTGGCTCGTCTGGTCGATGGCCCGCGAGCTCGGGGCCTCGAGGCGAGCCGCCTGGATCGGCGCCTTCCTCGTCATCGTCAACCCCGTCTCCTGGTTCGACAGCGCCCTGTGGGGCCAGGTCGACTCGGTGGGCACGCTGGTCCTGCTGCTGGCTCTCCGCGAGCTTTGGCGAGACCGGCCCGAGCGGTCGGCGTTCCTGGCGGTCCTGGCGGCGCTGATCAAGCCCCAGCTCGGGATCCTCATCCCGATCGTGGCGATCGTCGTCATCCGGCGGGCGCTCCGGCCGGAGGGCGGATTCGGCGAGGAGCCGGCGCCGGTCGGCGGCGCGACGGCCTGGGAGCGGAACGTCCGCGGCCCGATCCGGATCTTCACGACCGGCCTCGTCGGCCTCGTCACGGCGTTCCTCATCTCGCTGCCGTTCGGGCTGTCGCTGCCGGGGCTCGTCCAGCAGGTGTTCAGCACGGCCGGCGGCTACCCGTACCTGTCGGTGAACGCGTTCAACCCCTGGGCGCTCGTGAGCCAGGACGGCAGCAGCCTCGCCGGCACGCGGACGTGGGTCTGCGATTCGACGGTGCTGCCGAGCGGCCCGATCACGATCCGGATCGGCGACCTCGTCCTGTGGAGCTCGCCCGGCAGCACGCTCAGCTGCCCGAACGGGGTGACGTTCGGGGTCTTCCCCGCGGTCCTCGTCGGTGCGGTTCTGTTCCTGGTCGCCGCCGCGGTCGTCGTGATCCTCGTCGCCCGGCGGCCGGATCGGAAGACGATGCTCGTCGGGCTCGCGATCCTGGCCCTCGCCTTCTACGTCCTGCCGACGCGGGTCCACGAGCGCTACCTCTATCCCGCGATCGGGATCTGGGCGATCCTCGCGGCGTTCTCGCTGCGCTGGCGCGTTGCCTACATCCTCTCGAGCCTCGGCCTGTTCGCGAACATCTACGCGGTCCTGACGTCGATGGGCTACGAGGCGCCGGGCCTCCATGACTGGCTCGGGATCGGGCCGTTCCTCACGTCCTGGCCGGGGATCGCCCTCGCGGCGATCAGCCAGGTGGTCGTCCTGGCCTGGGCGTTCGCCCAGCTCCGCGACGACCGGCTCGACGAGCTCGCCGACGAGATCGGGGCGGACGCCGTGGCCGAGGAGGCACGGTCGAGAGCCGGGTCGAGGGCCGGGTTGCCGCGACCGATCGCGATGCCACGCCGCGCCACGGGGACGATGCTCGCTGGGGGCGCCATGACCGACGCGGGTGCCGCAGGTCTCGCGGGCGCACTGCCGCCGCCCGCCCCGTGGTCCGGTGGCGGCGGGACGATGGCCCTCGCGACCGGCTCCATCTCGGCCGCCTCGGCTTCGTCGGTGGTCGGCTCGGGCCCGGCTGGAGCCTCAGGCGCGGGTGGCGGCGCCGGCCTGACGCTGCCGGCCTGGGACGACCGGTACGGCGCATCGCTCGGGCTGTGGTCCTGGTTCAAGGAACGGTTCAACGCCCGCCCGATCCGGCCAGACCGGAGCAGGGCCCTCGAGGGCGAGGGCGGCGGCCGATTCGACCGCCTGGACGTGTGGATGCTCGCGGTCCTCGTCGTCACGCTGCTCACCGTTCGGGTCTGGCGGCTCAGCGAGCCGTACGGGATGCACTTCGACGAGGTCTACCACGCCCGGACCGCCACCGAGTTCCTGCAGGACTGGCGATACGGCATCTCGCACGACATCTACGAGTGGACCCATCCGCACCTGGCGAAGTACTCGATCGCCCTCGGGATCGAGGCCTGGGGCAACAACCGGACGGACGCGACGAGCGACCTGGGCGTCCCCGTCACCGACGCCGCGCTCGAGCCGCGCTGGGATCAGGCCCAGAACAACTATGCCGTCGCTGGCGATCGGCTGTGGGTCGCCACCGGCACGCAGGTCCGGGCCTACGACCTGTCGACCCGGGCCCTCGTCGCCACGCTGGACCTGCCCGGCGCGACCGCGCTCGCCGTCGACCAGCAGGACCACCGGGTGTTCGTCGGGTTCTCGTCGGGCGACATCGAGACGATCGACACCCAGCCACTCGACGATGCCCGGGCGGCCGGGACGACGGTCCAGCCCCAGGCCCAGCCGTTCATGGCGATCGAATCGCCGATCCAGCACCTGCTGGTGACCGACGACGACTCGACGATCGCCGCCGTCCTCGCCGGGACGGGCACGGCCACGCCCGTCGCGATCATCGACGCCAACGCCGCCAGGGAGCTGAAGCGGACCACGCTCGACGGCGTGACCCAGCTCGCCGACGTCGGCAACGCCGAGATCGGGGTGGCCGACAAGGCCGGGCTCACCCTCATCGACGAGGCCACCGGCGACGTCAAGACGACGATGACCCTCGAGGGGCCGGCGATGGGCCTCAGCCCCACGCAGGACCTCACGGACAATCCGGTCTACGTGTCCGTGCAGGGACCCACGGGGCCGGTCGTTGACGTCGTCACCACACCCTCGGACTCGACGGCCCCACGGCTGAAGAGCGCCTCGTTCCAGCTCCCGGGAGAGAGCGCCGGCTGGGTCTTCTACGACGACGCGAGCCGGATGGTCCACGTCATCGGCACGCAGCCGGGCGACCCGTCGGCGGCGACGGTCTACGTGATCGACCCGGCGGGCAACTCCAACGCGGTCTACGCGGATGCCCCGCTGGCGTCGACACCGGCCGCGATGGTCATGGACAGCAACGAGCGATATCCGGAGACGGATCGGCAGCAGCTCCTGTCGCTCTCGGCGACGGGCCAGGTCGGGTCGATCGAGGTCGGCGACAACGCGTTCGCCTGGCGGCTGCCCGGCGTCCTTGCGGGCGTCCTGATGGCCGTCCTCATGTACGTCCTCGCGCGGATGCTGTTCAAGCGCCGATGGATCGCGGTCGCCGTCGCGTTCCTCGTCGCCGCGGACGGGATGCTCTTCACCCAGAGCCGGATCGCGATGAACGATTCGTACGTCGGGCTCGGGATCGTTGCGGCCTACACGCTCTTCGCCGCGATCTGGTTGAGACCCGGCGGCTCGAAGCGCCACTGGATCGCGTTCTGGCTGGCGATCCCGGTCGTCGGGGTCCTGCTCGGGCTCGCGCTGGCCTCGAAGTGGGTGGCGGCCTACGCCATCGGCGGGCTCGGCCTGCTCGTCCTGAGCCGGAGCGCGTTCGGCCGGCTGCTGTTGATCCTCGGGATGATCGGCCTCACCACGGTCCTCGGCTACCTCGCGATCTCCGTCCCGTCGGACGAGCCGACGGCCATCCCGAACTACCTCTTCCTGCTCATCATGGTCGGGCTGACCCTGATCGCGGTCGTTGCGAACATCCTCCACCCGATCGCGTGGACGAAGGAGGAGGACCGCCTGGCGGTCGGGACGCCGATCGTCGTCGGGGCCCTCATCCTCGTCTACGGGCTCATCAAGGGCGGCCCCTTCGCGCCGCTGAAGGTCGGGCTGTTCATCGCCGCAGCTCCGGTCTGGGCGTTGCTCGCGCTCCTGGGCGCCGGGCTGGTCTATATCGGCTTCGAGCTGGTCGGGACGCTCGGGTTCGGGCCGCGGGCCCTGCCGGTGACGGCCGGCTCCGAGGCGATCCTCGAGCCGCCGGCGCCGGCGCCGGCCGGCTGGCTGCGGCTCGGCTCGGGCTACGGCCTGCCGATCATCTGGATGATCCTCGGCCTGCTCGTGATCCCGCTCGTCGTCTACGTGATCTCGTACATCCCGTGGGCGATGGTCGAGAACCATCGGCTGTGGGCGCCGTTCACGTTCCTCGGCATCAACATCCCGCAGTGGCCGCCGGACCACACCGGGACCGGGCTCGGGCTGCTGTTCAGCGTCGGCCAGGACAACCTCACGGCCGAGATGTACCGCTACCACAACGACCTGAACGCGGCGCATCCGGCGTCATCGCCGTGGTGGGCCTGGCCGTTCGACTTCAAGCCGGTCTGGTTCTACGAGGGCAGCTTCGCCGGCGGAACCTCGGCCTCGATCTACGACGCCGGCAACCTCGTCTCGTGGTGGCTGGCCATCCCGGCGATGGGCTTCGCCGCGTTCCAGGCGTTCAAGCGCCGCAGCCCGGCGCTCGCCCTGCTGGCCATCGGGTTCGCCTGCCAGTGGATCTCGTGGGCCCGGATCGACCGGGCGGCGTTCCAGTACCACTACTACACGAGCCTGCCGTTCCTGCTCATCGCCCTGGCCTACTTCCTGGCCGAGCTCTGGAACGGGGCGTCGAAGCACACCTGGCTGCTCGCCCGGATCGCCGGCGGCGTCGCCGTCCTCGCGCCCTTCGGGCTGTGGCTGTTCCATCGGCCGCTCTGTGCCCTCGTCCGGGTCCAGGACATCAACCCCGGCTCGCAGGCCTGCCCGACCCTGATCCCCGACCTGACGATCACCCCCAGAGCCCTGGCGATCGCCGCCGTCGTGGGTATCGGCGTGCTGCTGCTGTTCCGATTCCTCGTGTCGACCGGCGACGACGGCGAGCGCCCCGGCGGCGAGGGCCTCGGGAAGCGACTCCGGAACGCCGGACTCGTCGCCTTCGGCCTCGTCGCCGCCTACCTGCTGGCGACGACGATCTTCACGGACCAGATCGGCGGCGCCGCGATCCCGGCGGTCGTTGACCTGCAGGGCATCCCGGTCGAGCCGATCGCCCTGCTGGCGACGCTCGCCCTCACGCCGATCGCGGCGTTCATCGTGACCGCCCGGGACGCGAGGCGGTTCGTCGCGGGGGTCTTCGGGGCGATCGGCTTCTGGTTCGTCCTGTGGTACCCGAACATCTCGGCCCTGCCGCTCCCGTCCGCGATCCACAACGCCTACCAGGGCCTGCTGCCCACATACGTCTACCCGTTCCAGTTCTGGGTCGACACGCTGCCGCGGACCGGCGCGGGCCCGAGCTTCTCCAGCCCGTGGGTGCCCGGCCTGTTCGGCGTCCTCGTGCTCGTCGCCATCGTGGTCGGGTACAGCGCCTGGACCTGGCGGTTCGCGCTGGCCGAGCGGCGGCGCGAGGAGGCCGAGTGGAACGCCGCGGAGGGCTCGCCGCCCTAGGTCGCGGCGGGGAACGTCGAGGCGGCGCCGAGCGGGAGGTCGTCGACCAGCACGGGCGCCGTCGGCCGCGGAGACGGCGGAATCGGGGCGTGATAGTCGGGCGGCAGCTCGCCGTGCGCGGCCAGTCGGCGGATCACGAAGCCGTAGTAGTCCTCGACCTTGGCGGTGACCCGCTCCCAGCTGAACTCCTGGGCCCGCTCCTGTCCGGCGGCCGCCATCGACGTGCGGAGCTCGTCGTCCCGGAGGACCCGGGCGAGCGCCGCGGCCAGCGCCTTCTTGTCCTTCGGCGGCACCAGCAGGCCCTCGCTGCCGCGCCGGACGACGCCCTTGTAGCCGTGGATGTCGCTGGCCACGATCGCGGTCCCGGCGGACATGGCCTCGAGCAGCACGATCCCGAACGATTCGCCGCCCGTGGCCGGTGAGCAGAACACGTCGGCGGTCTTGAACAGGGCATCGCGCTCCTCGTCGGAGACGCGCCCGAGGAACTCGACGCCGCCGAGCTTGCGGGCCATGAGGTAGCGCCGGGCCTCGCGCTCCTGCGGCCCGCCACCGACCACGAGGAGGCGGCAGCGGCAGCCGGTCTTGCGCAGGATCCGGTAGGCCTTCAGCAGGTCGAGCAGGCCCTTCCGGGGCTCGAACCGGCCGACGAACAGGATGTTCCGGGTGCCGTCCTGCCAGCGCGCGATCGGGACCGCGCGCCGGAAGCGGTCGATGTCGACGCCGTTCGGGATGACCTTGTAGTCGCCCGGGAAGTAGCGGTCGATGAAGTGACGAGCGGCTGCCGACACCGCGATCCGACCGTGCAGCCGACGCGCGTAGGAGCCCATGACCCGCGAGCCGAGCTCGTAGGCCGGCGAGAAGCCGCCATAGGCATGGAAGGTGGCGATGTTCACGCTCCTCGACTCGCGGAGGACGACGAGCGACAGGAACGGCACGAAGGGCTCGTGGAAGTGGAGCAGGTCGAACTGCTCACGCTCGAGCACGGCCCGGACCTGGGAGAGGTAGCGCGGCGACAGGGTCACGGTCCCGACCGAGCCGTTGGCCGGCATCGAGAAGCCCTTCCCGAGGCGGATGACGTCGCCCTCCGAGGCGCGCTGGAGGCCGTGGCTCGAGGTGAGGATCCGGACGTCGTGGCCGCGGAGCCGGAGGTTCTCGTATAGGTACCGGACGTGCTGGTTCACGCCACCGGGAAGCGGATAGACATACGGCGTGACGAGGCCGATCTTCATGCTCGCCTCGTCACCGCGGGTACCCGAGGTCGCGGCCCTGGCCGTCGCCGCGAACCCGGGCGCCGAGGTTGGCCCGGGCGTCGCGGCCGTACTTGCGGAGCTGGGCGGCGAACGTGGCCAGCTGGGCGCCGGTCGGATGGAACGTCCCGTGCTCGTGCGTCTCGCCGGACGCGATGGCGGCCCGGAGGTCCGCGGCCGTCGCGCCGTGGAACGTCGTGTAGCCCGAACCGACGGCTTCGAGCGCGTGGGCATCGGAGCTCCCGACGCGGGCCAAGGCGTGCCGCTCGGCGAACCGCACGACGCGGTCGTGCCACGGCCGGCCGAGCGTCGTCGGGTTGAAGGCCTCGATCGCGTCGGGCCGGAAGCGGTGCTCGTCGGCCAGGAGGCGGCGCAGGACGAAGCCCTGGGCGCAGAGCGGATACGGCACGAGCGGGTGGGCCGGGATCGCGACGCCGCCCTGGGCGTGGATCTCGGCGATCGTGGCCCGGAGCGAGCGGAACGGCCGGATGGGCGCCTCCAGCCAGAGGCCGAGCAGGTGTCCACCCAGCGTCGTGATCTCCTCGCCGACGACGACCTCGGCCCGGTGTCCGCGGTCCGCCGCGATCGACCGGGCGGCGAGCGCGGCGTCGATCCGCTCGTGATCGGTGATCGCGATGACGTCGAGCTCGGTTTCGCGTTCGACGTGCTCGAGGATCTCGACGACGCCGGCGGTCCCATCCGAGGCGAGCGTGTGGATGTGGAGGTCGGCCCGGCCGAGACGCGCGGTCACGCCGCGTTCTCGAGGTGACCCGTGCCGGTGGCCGCGCGCGGGTCGAGGTCCGGCCAGATCGGGGAGAGGAGGGCCCACCACTGGGCCGGCGCGACGGCGATGGCCCGTTCCATCTCGGCGACGAGGCCCCGGAGCGCCGCCTCGACGCGCTCGCGCCGGGAGCCGTCTGCCGGCACCGGGATGGCCACGAGCGAGCCGGAGTAACGATGGCCGGCGATCCGGCGCACCGCCGCGAGGTACAACGGCCGGCCCGACTCCACGGCGAGGAGCGCCGGGCCCATCGGAAGCGGCGCCGGGGCACCGAAGAACGGCACCTCGAGCGTGCCACCGGCGACGTTCCGGTCGCTGACGACGCCGACGGACCGACCGTCGGCGAGCGCCTCGAGGAGCGAGCGGCGCGCGTTCCGCAGCGGGACGACCTCGACCCCGACGGAGCTGCGCGTCCGGCGGATCCACTCCTGCAGCGCGGGATCGTCGAGCGTCTCCATCGGCGCCCGGAGCGCGCGGCCGGAGCGCGCGACCGCGAGCATCGCCGGGAACTCGATCTCGCCGAAGTGCATCGCCGAGAGGATCACCGGCGCGTCGTGCTCGAAGGCCCGGGTCACGACGTCGGGCGTCTCGACGTTCAGCAGGCGCTCGACGTCCGCAGGCTTGCGGCGCGGCAGGCGCGCCAGGTCGACGTAGTAGCGGACGTTCTCCCGGAACGCCTCACGAACGAGTCGCTCCAGGGCGTTCCCATCCACGGCCGCGGCCCGGACCGCATCGTCGCCGAGGCCCTGCTCGGAGAGGTATCGGACGACGCGCCGGAGGTTGCGTCGGGCAAGCGATGCGCGCGCTGGAGCGGCCCGGTACCAGACGACGCCGGCGAGGTTGCCAAGGGCGTCGACCGGCCCCTCGGGCAGCAGCGTCAGGAGCCGGAAGACCCCTGCGACGAGGCGCGCTCGGCTCCGCTGGCGGGCGGTCCCGCGCTCGACCGTGCCAGCGGCCGGCGTCATGCCGGTGCGGCTTCCGGGGCGGTGCCGATCGCCGGCTCGGAGCTCGGGAGCGGTGCGAGGTTGGCGCGCATCGCCGCCGCGCGGCGCTCGAGCTCCGCGGCCTCGGCCGGATCGGCCGGCCAGACCGGCTTGAACGAGTACCACTGCTGGGGCGCGGCCGAGATCGACGCCTCGATCGAATCGGCGAGCCGCTGCGTCGCGTCGATCTGGTCGGCCGGCGCCATCGACGCCACCGAGATCGGGTCGCCGATCTTGATCGAGAAGGTTCGGCCGCCCGGCAGGCGCCGGATCGCGGTGGGCAGGATCAGCGAGCCCGTCTTCGCGGCGAGGGCCGCCGGTCCGGCGGGGAGCGTGGTCCAGGCGCCGAACAGCCGGACGGGGATCCCATCCGACCGATAGCCCCAGTCGACGAAGAGCCCGAGGAGCTCCCGCCGACGGAGCACGCCGTAGACGTCGCGGACCTTGCGCCACGGGATGACGTGGACACCCCAGGCCTCGCGGGAGCGCCGGAACTCCTCGAAGATCTCGGGGTAGGACGAGTCGTCGGCGAGGACGTTGATCGGCCAGCCGCGCGACGCGACGCCGGCCGCCGCCATCTCCGCGTTGCCGAGGTGGGCCAGGGCGATGATCAGGCCGCCCTTCGCCTGCTGGCGCATCGCATCGACCCGGTCGAGGTCCTCGCTCACGACGAGCGTCGTCGCGAGCTCGCGCGGCAGCCGCGGCAGGCGCATGACCTCGACGAGGTACTTCGCGTACTCGCCATAGGCGGCGAGGGCCGTCGTCCGGACCCTGCGATCGCCGGGCGGCAGGCCGAGGACGCGGGAGAAGTTCGCGTTCGACCAGCGCCGCTTCGTCGGCCAGGCGAGGTAGGCCGCCTGCGAGGCGCGGGCGATGACGAACCGGGCGAGGCCCGCCGGCACGTGACCGACGACCCACGCCCCGGCGCGGTAGCCGACGATCGCGACCCGCTCGCGGACGCGCTCGACGCCCTTCCCGAGCCGCGATCCGGGATCGAGGCGCCGGTGCGGCGCCTCGAGCCGTTGGCCGCGGTCACTCACCTCGGGGCGACGCCCGCCTTCTCGGTGGCAGCCCTGGCGGCATTCGCCGCCGGGTTCGAGGCCAGCTTGCGGAGCTTCCGCTTGACGGGCGCCTCGGTCCCGACCAGCGTCTCGTTGTCGTCGCCCTTGATGAAGGCCTCGACCCGGGTGAACGCGATGTCGTCGTGGATCTGCTGCGGCGGGCTCTTCATGAAGTAGCTCGACGCGGCCACGAGCGTGCCCTTCAGGCCGCGATCCAGGCCCAGCTTCAGGCATCGGATCGCGTCGGTGACGACACCGGCGCTGTTGGGGCTGTCCCAGACCTCGAGCTTGAGCTCGACGTTGAGCGGGACGTCACCGTAGGTCGTGCCCTCCATCCGGATGTAGCACCACTTCCGGTCGAGGAGCCAGGGCACGTGGTCGCTCGGGCCGACGTGGACGTCGTCCTCGCTGACCTCGTAGTCGAGCATCGACGTGACGGCGTTCGTCTTCGAGATCTTCTTGGACTCGAGGCGCTCGCGCTCGAGCATGTTCAGGAAGTCGGTGTTGCCGCCGAAGTTCAACTGGTACGTCCGATCGAGGCGGACGCCGCGATCCATGAAGAGGCGGGTCAGCACCCGGTGGCTGATCGTCGCCCCGACCTGGCTCTTGACGTCGTCGCCGATGATCGGCAGGCCTTCCTCGGCGAAGCGGCGCTGCCAGTACGGCTCGCGACCGATGAACACCGGGATGCAGTTGATGAAGCCGACGCCGGCCCGAAGGGCCTGCTCGACGTACCACTTCGTCGCCTCCTCGCTCCCGACCGGGAGGTAGGAGACCATGACGTCGACCTCGCGCTCCTTGAGGATCGAGACGATGTCGGCCGTCGGGCCGGGCGCCTTCTCGATGATCTGGCTCAGGTACTTGCCGAGCCCGTCGTGGGTCATGCCCCGCTCGACCTTCACGCCGAGATGCGGGACCTGCTGGAAGACGTAGGTGTTGTTCGGCTTCGTGTAGATCGCCTCGGACAGGTCCTTGCCGACCTTGTTCTTGTCGACGTCGAAGGCCGCCACGAACTCGATGTCGCGGACGTGGTAGCCGCCGAGGCGGACGTGCATGAGCCCGGGGACGAAGTCGTCCTCCTTCGCGTGCTCGTAGTAGTAGCGGCCCTGGACGAGGCTGCTCGCGCAGTTGCCGACGCCGACGATCGCGACGCGGATCTTGCCGTCCTTGCGGCGGCTGCCCGCCCACGTCCCGGCGTGGGTCCCGTTCGTGCCGTTGTGGCCATTGCTCTTCGTGCCTGGCATCTGCTTGCTCCTGTTCCTCCAAGGACTCGGTGGTGGGTGAGTTCGCCGTTGGACGTCGGTGCCGCGATCCCGGTCAGCCCTCCCCCGCCTGCGCGCGGACGTGGACGATGCGCTGGATCACGGTGATCGTGGCGAGGGTCGTGATGACGGCGAGGGCCGCGGCGATGACGGTCGTTGCGGCAGCTCCGCCGAGGCCGCCGGCCGCCGCGAGACCGACGGCGAGGATGACGAGCCGGACCTCGCGAGGCGCAAGGCCGACGTTCATGAGCCCGCTCCCGGGCGCGAAGCCGAGGCTCTCGGCCTTCGCCCGGACGTAGCTGACGAGGGTCGAGGCGGCCATGGCGCTCGCCGCGAGGATTGCCCCGAGGTTCGAGCCCGCGGCGAGGCAGCCGGCGGCGACCCCGATGTAGACGAGGCACTCCCCGGCGCGGTCGAAGGTCGAGTCGAGGAAGGCGCCGAGGCTCGAGGCTCGCCCCGTCGCGCGGGCAAGGGCCCCGTCGAAGAGGTCGAAGATCCCGAAGGCGAGGACGAGGACGCCGGCCGCGAGCCACCACTGGCTCGCCGCGGCCCAGCCCGCAACGGCGGTCCCGCCGAAGCCGATGAGGGTCAGCGCGTTGGGCGTCAGGCCGAGCCGGCCGAGGCCCGCGGCAATCGGGGTGGCGAGATCCCGGACCCGCTGCCGGGTGCCGGCGCCGACGAGCGACCCGGTCACGAGGCGGCCTGCTCGGCGGTGGCCCCGACGGAGGGTCGAGGGGATCCGGCCCGGCCGAGCCCGAGGACCTGGCGCTCGCGATCGGCGAACGACTCGAACGCCTCGGGAATGAGCCGCGACACGGTCTCCCGGCCCGCCCGGCGCGTCTCGACGAGGCCCGCCAGGCGAAGGCGGGCGAGGTGCCACGAGACCAGCGGCTGGCTCAGCCCGACGTGGTCGATGAGCTCGGAGACGCTGGCCTCGCTCTCGGCGAGGCGCCGGACGATTCGCAGCCGGTTCACGTCGGCGAGCGCCTTGTGCACGAGCCGCAGCGACCGGAGCTCGTCGGGCGGGTCGACGACCGATGCGATCGTCGAACGGAAGTGGGCCGGGGACGGTGCCAAGTGGGAAGGTCTCCGTCTGGGTATGGAGTCGGCGGGTCGCCGCGGCGGCACGGCCGGGGCCGGCGACGGATCAAGCGAGGTTTATATCAATATGGGTTGATGACGGGCCCCTGTCAACCCCGCGTCACATCGGCGACGACCGCCTTGCGACGACGGCCCGCCCGGCGGGCCAACCTACACTCGGTCCATGGGGCGGCGGACGGCATGGGTCCTGCTCGCGGTCCTCGCCGCGGGGGCCTTCCTGTCGGGCCTGGAGCTCATGGTCACGGCCGTGGCCCTGCCCTCGATCGTCGTCGACCTCGCGGACTGGTCGGCGCTCCGGACCGCATCCTGGATCGTCAACGCCTACCTCCTGGCCGGGATCGTCACGATGCCGCTGGCGGGCAAAGCGGCCGATCGGTGGGGCGTCCGGAAGCCATTCCTGGCGGCGATCGCCCTGTTCACGATCGGATCCGTGCTCGCGGGACGGGCTCAGTCGCTCGACGAGCTGATCGCTGCCCGCGTCGTCCAGGCGATCGGTGGCGGGACCCTCGTCCCGGTCGCGACGGCCGCCGCCGCCCACCTGTTCGAGGGGCCGGCACGCCCGCGCGCCCTGGGGTTCGTCGGCGCCGTGACGTTCCTCGGGATGGCCGCCGGCCCGTTCGTCGGGGCCTGGATCATCCAGGCCGCACACCCGGCGGCCGCGCTCGATGCCCTCGGCGTCCCGGCGGGCCTGCGCGCCGCTCTCGATGCCCCCTGGCGCTACGTCTTCTACGTCAACGTCCCGATCGGGATCGCGGCCCTCGCGGTGGGCTGGGCGGGCTCGTCGGGCTGGGTGGAGCGCACGCGTCCGGCTCGCCTCGACCTGCCCGGCGCGCTGGCCTTTTCGATCGGTCTGGGTGCATTCCTGGTCGGGCTCACGATCGCCGGCAGCGAGGAGGCGGTGGCCGGCGCGTCCACCACCGTCGTGATCGCGATCCTCGTCGCCGTCGCCGTCGCGGGGATCGCGGGCTCCATCTGGATCGGCGGCCGGCGGTCCGATCCGTTCCTCGATCGGCGCTGGTTCGGGTCACGGGCCTTCTCGTCGGCCACGATCGTGTCGGTCCTCACCGGCTACGGCTTCGCGACGGCGATCATCGGCGGGGCGGTCTTCGTGGACCGGGTGCTGTACGGCGGCCCCGATGTCCAGCGGCTCGCGCTCGGGGCCCTCGCCGCGGCGACCGCGGTCGGGGCGCTGGTCTCGGGCTTCATCCTCCGGGTCGTGGGCCTTCGGCTGACGACCGTCGTCGGGCTCGGGCTGTCGATCGTCGCCCTCGCCCGGATGGCGGCCTGGGGCCCGGACACGGGCATCGCTGAGGTCGCAGCGTGGCTCGCGGTCTTCGGGCTCGGCTTCGGGATGACGATCACGCCACGATCCACCGCCGCGGTCGAGGCGATCGGGCGGGAAGCGTTCGGCATCGCATCGGCCGTGGTCGGCGTGGCCCGCGAGATCGGGATGGCCGTCGGCCTCGCGGTCCTCAGCGCGTTCGGCTCGACCGTCATCAGCCAGGTGCTCGCGGCCGTCTACGCGACCCCCCAGGCCTACCGGGCGTTCATCCCCGAGGCGCTCCGATCGCGGCCGCTCGACGACGGGCTCGTGGTGCAGGCGCTCGAAGCGTGGGCCTCGGCCGAGGCCGCGCGTATCCTCGTCGGCGTGTTCCTCGTGGCCGCGGCCGTCGTCGCGATCGCGATCGTCCCGGCCCTGACCCTGGAGCCCGGTGGACGCCACGCTCCAGCCCGGACGTCGGAGCTCGACGACGAGGGTGCGGCGTATGCCCTCTGAGGCCGTCCTCCACGTCGCCGCGCTGGTGGACGGCCGGATCCGGGCGTGGACACGATCACCGTCGCGGCGGCCTGGGTCCTCCACCGGATCGACTGGATCTAGCGCCGCCCGGGCCCGCCGGGCATGGGCCCGCTCAGCGAGCGATCAGTAGCCGCACTGCCTCGGGTGCGCGTCGGGGTGGGCGTCCGTCGGGTTGGCCGGCTGCTGTGACACGTAGGTCGCGACGACCTGCAGCTTCGGGACCGTCCCATGGGGTCCCTCCGAGGTCTGGAGGAAGACCTCGTCCTGCGTCGCGGCGAAGGCGTCGTTCAGGTCCGTGACGTGGCGGTGGACCTCGGCGATCTGGTACTGGAAGACGAAGTTGTCGCTCGTGTAGACGAGGACGACGTCCCCGATCAGCCGTGCGCCGTCGTTCACCTGCGAGGCGACGAGCAGCGGCAGGAACATGCCCTCGCGGGCGTGGGCATAGATGTAGGTCGCGCGCCCCTCGCCCGGCTGGCCGAATTGCGGCAGGTAGAGGGCGACGTCGCAGAGCGGGTAGTCGCCGTACTGGTCGCCCTGCTGGAGGATGATCGGCAGGTCGATGTCGAGACGCGGGATCACGACCCGGGTCGCGACCCGGTCGGGCGGGTAGCTCTGGCCGGGGGCCAACGAGGCGCCCGGCAGGCGGAGCCCGAGCGGCGTGGGCAGCGGGTCGTACGACGCCAGCGGACGCGCCACCGGCGGGGGCTCCACGGCGAAGGTGTACGAGAGGAGCCCGCTCGCGATCGACGCCACGCCCAGGGCCGTGATCAGCGCCGGGACGAGGCGCGTGCGGAACCGGCGGGCGACGACGCTCACGGCCGGAAGACTAGCAAGCGAATCGTTGCGTTCCGGTTCAGCGCAAGTTCAGGTTCGACGAGGAATTCGTCCTATCCGGGATCACCCGATGGCCTTCGCGGCCTGGCCGACGAGGTCGAGGAAGCCCGGGAAGAACCCGAGGAGGACCGTCAGGACCGTGGCCGCGATGAGGCCGCTCCAGAGGAGCCGCCCATGGGTCAAGGCCGGCTGCTCGCTCTGGGGCTCGCGCATGAACATGTAGACCGCCACCCGGAGGTAGTAGAACGCCGCGATCGCGGCGTTGACGACCGCGATGACCGCGAGCCAGCCGACCGAGGTGTACCCGGCCTGGCCGGCCTGGACCGCGGCGAGGACGACGTAGGCCTTCGCCCAGAAGCCGGCCAGGGGTGGGATGCCGGTGAGGGAGAGCAGGAACACGAACATCAGCGTCGTCAGCCACGGCTCGCGACGGACGAGGCCGGCGAACGTCTCGAGGTTCGAGGTCACACCGGCTCGCTTCTGGAGCGCCGCGATGACCGCGAACGCGCCGAGGTTCATGAACGAGTACGCCGCGCCGTAGAACAGCAGGCCCTGCAGGCCGAACGACTGGCCGGCGGCGAACGCGGCGAGGCCCACGAGCATGTAGCCGGTGTGGGCGATCGAGGAGTAGGCGAGCATTCGCTTGACGTTCGTCTGGGTCAGTGCCACGAGGTTGCCGAGGGTCATCGTCAGGACCGCGAGGACGACGATGACCTGCAGCCAGTCGGCCTTCAGCGGGCCGAGGGCCCCGACGAACAGCCGCAGGATCAGGGCGAACGCGCCGACCTTCGGCCCGACCGAGAGGTAGCCGGTCACCGGCGTCGGCGAGCCCTGGTAGGCATCCGGGGTCCAGTAGTGGAATGGGACCGCGGCGATCTTGAACGCGACGCCCGTCGTCATGAACCCGAGGCCGAGGGCCAGCGCCGGCGACAGGGCCGTCGAGCCGGACACGATCTGGGCGAGCGCGTCGTGGACGCCGGCGATCCGGGTCGTGCCGGTCATCCCCCAGACGAAGGCGAGCCCGAAGAGGAAGATCGCCGAGCTGAACGAGCCGAGGAGGAAGTACTTGATCGCGCCCTCGGTCGAGTAGCCGTCGGTCTTGTGGAACCCGGCGAGGAGGTAGCCGGGCAGGACCATGAGCTCGAGGGCGATGAACAGGACGAGGAGGTCGGCCGACGCGGAGATCAGCATCGCGCCGGTCATCGCGAAGAGCAGCACGACGGAGAACTCGGCGATCGGCAGGCCGCGCGGCTCGAGGTAGTCCGGGCCGAAGACGATCGTGAACGCAACGATCGCGACGAACAGCAGGTCGAGGAACGTCGTCAGCGGGTCGACGACGTAGGCGCCGCCGAACGCCGTCGCGTTCGTCTGGCCGGTGATGATCGTCGCGACGGCGACGATCGCCAGGCCGGCGAGGGCGACGGCCAGGACCGACTCGCGGTCGCCCGGCCGGACGATGTCGACGATCAGGACCGCGACCGCGACGAGGATCGCGACGACGAACGGCGCCGCGGTCGAGAGATCGGCGGTCGTCACCGGGCGCCCTCCGTCGCCGGAACCGGGGTCGACGGCGTGCCGGGCGCCGCGCTGCTCGGCCGGAGGGTCGCGAACCGCGCGACGACGACCGCGACGAGGATCCCGAGCCCGATCGCGACCCACAGCGGGTCGACCGCGATCGCGGCCTGGCCCTGGACGTCGGCCAGGGCCGCGTCCGCCGGGCCGGAGATCAGCCCGAGGACGATGCCCGGGAAGAACCCGAACGCGACGACGAGCGCGCCGAGCGGCGCGAGGGTCAGGATCTCCGTCGGGGTGATGTCCGTGAGATGGTCACCGAGGCTCTCCAGGAACGCCGAGGGTTCGCCGAACACGACCCGCTGGTACATCCACAGCAGGTACGCAGCGCCGAGGACCATGACGATCGCGGCCGTGCCCGCGACCCACGGGTTGAAGGCGAATGACCCGACCAGCGTCAGGAACTCGCCCACGAAGCCGGACAGGCCCGGCAGCCCGCCCGACGCGAACACGAAGAATCCGAAGATCGCCGCCCAGACCGGCATGAGCGCGGCGAGCCCGCCCATCTTCGCGATCGTCCGGTCGTGGGTCCGCTCGTAGATCACGCCGACGAGCAGGAACAGGGCGCCGGTGATGAGGCCGTGGTTGACCATCTGCAGGATGGCTCCCTGCATGCCCTGCTGCTGGAACACGAAGATGCCGAGGGTCACGAAGCCCATGTGGCTGACCGACGAGTAGGCCACGAGCTTCTTCAGGTCGGGCTGGACGAGGGCCACGATCGCGCCGTAGATGATCGCGATGAGGCTCAGGACGATGATCACCGGGGCATAGGTGTGCGACGCGTTCGGGTAGAGCGCCAGGCTGAAGCGGATGAAGCCATAGCCACCGAGCTTCAGGAGGACGCCGGCGAGGATCACCGAGCCGGCCGTCGGCGCCTCGACGTGGGCGTCGGGCAGCCAGGTGTGGAACGGGAACATCGGGACCTTGATCGCGAAGGCGAGGAAGAACGCCGCGAACGCCAGGAGCTGGAGGTTGTCGGCGAAGCCGGCCGTGGCCGCGTAGCTGCGCAGGACCTCGTAGTCGAACGCCCCGGTCCACGAGCCGCCGTTCGCGGCCTGGTAGGCGAAGGCGGTCGCGAGGATCGCGACCAGCATCAACAGCGACCCGACGAGGGTGTAGAGGACGAACTTGATCGTGGCATAGATCCGGTTTGGCCCGCCCCAGATCCCGATGAGCAGGTACATCGGGACGAGGACGACCTCCCAGAAGATGTAGAAGAGGAAGGTGTCGAGGGCCAGGAACACGCCGATCATCCCGACCTCGAGGATCAGGAACGAGACCATGTATTCCTTGATCCGGCGCTGGATCGGCTTGAAGCTCGCGAGGATGCTGATCCAGGTCAGCGTCGTGGTCAGGATCACGAGGGCTAGCGAGAGGCCGTCGACGCCGAGCTTGTACTGGATCCCGAACGCGGGAATCCAGTCGACCGCCTCCTTCAGCTGGAAGCCGCTGGCGCCGGGGGTGAACACCGCCGCCGCGGCGAGGGACAGGACCCAGGCGACGAGCGCGGTCGCGAGGGCCATGGCCCGGGCGTAGCGCGCCGGCATGAAGGCGATGAGGATCGCGCCGACGAGCGGCACGAACGTGATCTCGGTCAGGAGCGGCGTGTTCGCGCTCATGGATGCGGCGCCGTGATGAAGAAGTACGAGCCCGCCATCACGATGAGCCCGATCGCGATGCCCAGGGCGTAGTTCTGGACACGGCCCGTCTGGACGCGGGCGAGGCCGCTGCCGCTCCGGCGGGTCACGGACCCGATCGCGTTCACGATGCCGTCGACGATGTTCCGGTCGAACCAGGCCAGGGCGCTCGCGACCCAGCCGCCGAACGCGATGAACACGACGTGGTTGATGTCGTCGAACCACCACTTGTTCACCGACGCGCGGTAGAGGAACGGCATCCGGGCGGTGAGGCTCTTCACCGCGGCCGGCCGCTGGCCGCCGCGGAGCGGCCCGATCTCGACGCCGAAGAGCCGCCACGCGGCGACCATCCCGACGATCGCGACGACGATGCTGACGAGGAGCAGGCCGCCGTCGAGCCCGCCGATGTCGAACGCGGCCTCGGGCCGACTCAGGAGCGTCTGGGCCTGGGCGAACACCGGCGCCAGCCAGCCGGCGAGGAGGCCCTGGGCGTCGGCCGGCTGGCCGAGCAGCGGCCCGAGCGGCGGGCCGGGCCACGACAGGACGATGCCGAGCAGGACCGACGGGATCGCCAGGAGCCAGAGCGGGGTCGTCATGACCGGCGGCGACTCGTGGATGTTCGGCTCGACCTCGGGGTCCACTCGGCTCTCGCCCCAGAACGTCAGCCCGATCAGCCGGAACATGTAGAACGCGGTCAGGATCGCGACGACGACCCCGATCGCCCAGACCCAGTAGAAGCCCGTCTTGAAGGCCTCGCCGAGGATCTCGTCCTTCGAGAAGAAGCCGGCGAGGGGCGGGATCCCGGAGATCGCGATCGCGCCGATCAGCATCGTCCGGTAGGTCTGCGGGATCTTCTTCCGGAGGCCGCCCATCTTCCGCATGTCCTGCTCCTCGTGGACGGCGTGGATCACGGAGCCCGAGCCGAGGAAGAGGAGGCCCTTGAAGAAGCCATGGGTCATGAGGTGGAAGATCGCCGCGCCGAAGGCGCCGGCTCCGAGCGAGGCGAACATGTAGCCAAGCTGGCTCAGGGTCGAGTACGCGAGCACCCGCTTGATGTCGGTCTGGGTCATCGCGATCGAGGCCGCCAGGATCGCGGTGAAGATCCCGATCGCGGCGACGATCGTCATGACCTGCGGGGCCGAGGCGAAGATCGGGTTCGCCCGGGCGACCATGTAGACGCCGGCGTTGACCATCGTGGCGGCGTGGATCAGGGCCGAGACCGGGGTCGGGCCCTCCATCGCGTCGGGCAGCCAGACGTGGAGCGGGAACTGGGCGCTCTTGCCGACCGCGCCGGCGAAGATCAAGAGGGCCACGACCCAGATCGGGATCGTCGGACTCGCGGTGGAGCCGGCCGTGAGGCTGGTGAGCGAATCGCGGATGTTCAGGGTCCCGGTGTCGATGAAGATCGCCATGATCCCGAGGGCGAAGCCGACGTCGCCGACGCGGTTGACGATGAACGCCTTCTTCGCCGCCAGCGCGGCGGTGTTCTTGCGGTACCAGTGGCCGATCAGCAGGTAGCTGCAGAGGCCGACCAGCTCCCAGGCCACGAACAGCAGCAGCCAGCTGTCCGCGAGGACGAGGATGAGCATCGAGACCATGAACAGGTTCAGGTAGGCGAAGAACCGCCAGTACCCGTCGTCATGGGCCATGTAGCCGATCGAATAGATGTGCACCAGCATCCCGATCGTCGTCACGACGATGAGCAGGACCGAGCTCAGGTGGTCGACGTAGAAGCCGGCGTCGACCTGGAAGCTTCCCGCCGGGATCCAGTGCCAGAGCGTGATCGCGAAGGCCTGGTCGCTCGTGAGCGACTGGGACACGACGACCATCGCGATAAGCCACGACAGGACGACCGCCCCGACCGGGATCCAGTGGGCCCCCTTGCCGAAGCGCCGGCCGAACGCGGCCGTGAGCAGGAAGCCCGCGAGCGGCAGCGCCGGGATCAGCGGGATCAGGCTGGCGGTGTCCATCAGCGGCCGACGCTCATCGGCGCATCGCGTCGTACTCGTCGACGAGCGGCGTCTTGCGGTTCCGGAAGATCGCGATGACGATCGCCAGCCCGACGGTCGCCTCGGCCGCCGCGGTGGCGATGACGAGCAGGGCGATCACGGCGCCCTGGGTCTGCAGCGTCGGGATGAACGCTCCGAACGCGACGATCGACAGGTTGACCGCGTTGAGCATGAGCTCGATCGACATCAGCATCGAGATCGCGTTGCGGCGGGCGAGGAACCCGAACGTGCCGATCGCGAACAGCGTGCCGGCCACCTCGAGGTACGTGGCGAGGTTCTCGGCGAGCCCCATCAGATGTCGCTCCCGGGCTCGGGTCGGCGTTCCTTCTTGGCGATGAACACGCCGCCGACGACGGCGGCCAGGAGCAGGACGCTCACGACCTCGAACGGCAGGACGTAGCTCGAGAACAGGAGCGACGCGACCTGCTCGGTGGCGGCGCGGACGCGGTCGGCACTCGCCTTCCAGTCGGTGCCGAGGGCGGTGATCGAGACGAGGAGGGCGATGATGATCGCGGCGACCGCCCCGGGCACGGCCTGGGTCTGGAAGACGAGCTTCGTCGGGGCGACCTTCTCCTGGGTCAGCATGATCGCGAACAGGATCAGGACGCTGATCGCGCCGATGTAGACGAGAACCTGCGTCGCGGCCACGATCGGCGCCCGCAGGATCACGTAGATCCCGGCCAGGGCCAGGAACGAGACGATCATCGCCAGGCCGCAGCGGATGATGTCTCGCATCGTCACGACGGCGATGGCCGACACGATCAGCAGCGTCGCCAGCGCGGCGAACAGCGCGTCGTCGAACGTGCCGCCGAACAGGACGAACACGAGGATCGCGGGCGTCGCGACGATCCCGCCGGCGATCGCGGCCGCGATCAGATAGAGCCAGGCTCGCATCGGCTACTTCGCGCTGGTGTGGGCGGTCGTGCCGCCGGCGTGCGACCCCTGCGCGTGCCCGTTTCCCGGGCCGTTGCCGTTGCCCTGGAGCGAGGGCGGCAGGACCGGCAGCAACCGGCCGGCGTCGATGTAACGGCCCTCGGCCATCGCCCGCTGGAGCCAGTCGCGCTCCTTGCGGATGTAGGTGACCTCGGTCTCGCGGTCGATCTCGGCGAGGGCCATCAGGTCGATCATCGGCTCGGACCGGGAGACGTGGGCGAGCTCGAATTCGCCGCCGTCGCGGAGGGCGTCGTACGGGCAGGCGTCGACGCAGATCCCGCACAGGATGCAGCGGCTCTCGTCGACCTCGTACTTCTCGAGGACCCGCGGCTTCGGCATGAGCGCGCCGGTTGGGCACGTCTCGGCGCACCGCCCGCAGGACACGCACGGCGTGTCGTTGAGGCTCATGTCGAGCGGTGTCGTGACGAGCGTGTCGAAGCCGATCCGCATGAAGTCGTAGCAGGCCGCGCCCACGACCTCGGCGCAGACGTTCGCGCAGCGGCCGCAGTCGATGCAGCGCGACGGCTCGCGGAGGATGAAGGCGTGCGAGTCGTCCCGGATGTAGTCGTGGTTGATGCCGGTGAAGCGGTTCTCGGTGACGCTCCGGAACCCGGCGCCCTGGTGGTAGTCGGGCTCGAGCGTCTGGAGCGTCGTGCCGTACTCGATCCCGAGTCGGCGGAGGTCGCAGAAGCCAATCGCCTCGCAGGTGCACTGGAGGCACCGTGACGACTCGGCGACGACCTCCTCGCGCGAATACGGGACCTCGTACTCGACGTAGCTCTTGTTGCGGACCTCGGCCTCGAGGGCCTTCAGCCGGTAACGCGGCTCCTTGACCTCCGAGGTGAACGGCACGATCGAGAGGAAGATCGGGTCGGGCTCGGCGAGGGTCTGGCGCGTCCGGATCTCGGCGAGGTCGTTGCCGCGGAGGTAGGCATCGACCGCGTAGGCCGCGCGGCGTCCCTCGGCGATGGCCTGGACGACCGTCGACGCGCCGATCCGGACGTCGCCGGTGGCGAACACCCCGGGCCGCCCGGTCTCGAACGTGACCGCGTCTGCCTGGAGGCGGCGGTTCTTCGTGGCCTTCGGGCCCGTCGAGCCGGGGCCGATCCAGTCGAGCTCGGGTCCCTGGCCGATGGCCAGCAGGACCCGATCGCAGGGGATCGTGAACTCGGTCCCCGGTGCGGGCTCGGGCCGGCGCCGTCCCGAGGCGTCCGGGGCGCCGGGCTTCATCCGGATGAACTCGACGCCGGTCACGTTGCCCCTGGCATCGGTGATGACCTTCGTCGGGCCGGCCTGGAAGATCGCCGTGACGCCTTCCTCGATCGCCTCGTGGACCTCGTTCGAGGCCGGCATGTCCTTCATGTCGCGGCGGTAGACGAGGGTCACCTCGGACGCGCCCTGGCGGATCGACGTCCGCGAGCAGTCCATCGAGGTGAAGCCGCCGCCGACGACGACGACGCGCTTGCCCTTGTGGCCCGGGTACGGCAGGCCGAGCGTCGCGGTCCGCAGGTACTCCAGGCCGTCGAGGACCTCGGCCGCATCCTCGCCTGGCACCCCGAGCTTGTTCGTCGTGTAGCAGCCGATCGCGACGACGACCGAGTCGTAGCCCTGGAACTGGAGGTCGTCGAGGGTGAAGTCGCGGCCGAGGCCCTGGTTGCAGACGATCTTGCCGCCGAGCCGGGTCACGCTCTCGTACTCGGCCTCGAGGACCTCGACCTTCGGCAGGCGGTACTGCGGGATGCCGTAGCGGAGCATCCCGCCGGGGGCCGGATCGCGCTCGAAGACCGTCACGTCATGGCCGTTCATGAGCAGGTAGTAGGCGGAGGCCATCCCGGTCGGCCCGGAGCCGATGACCGCGACTCGTCGGCCCGTCCTGGCCTTCATCTCGAACGGCAGCGGCGGGTCCTGGCCCTCGTCGAGCATGGCCTTGATGACCATGTCGCCGGCGTACCGGTGCGAGTCGCGGATCGCGATCGCCTCGTCGACCTCGTCCCGCCGGCAGTGCTCCTCGCACGGCGCCGGGCAGACGCGGCCGAGGACCGACGGGAACGGGATCGTCCGCTTGAAGATCCGGGTCGACTCCCGGAAGTTGCCCTCGGCGTTCTGCTTCAGGAAGCCCGGGATGTCGATGTGGCTCGGGCACTTGTTCTGGCACGGCGGCAGGCAGTAGGCGTTGTGGTCGCTGAAGATCAGCTCGAGGTTCGTCCGTCGCAGCCGCCGGATCTCCTCGGTCTGCGTCTGGACCTTCATCCCGTCCTCGCACGACCGCGAGCACGAGATCGGCGGGTGCTCCTCGCCCTCGACGTCGACGACGCACATCCGGCAGGCACCGAAGCCGGGCAGCTTGGGCTCGTAGCAGAGTGTCGGGATCTCGATCCCGTTGTCGCGGCAGACCTCGAGGATCGTCTGGCCCTCGCGGCCCTCGACCACCCGGCCGTCGACCTCGACCCGGATCACCGGCGTGGCCTGCGGCCGCTGGGGCGCCTGGGTCGTGAGCAGGCGCTCGGACAGGGTCTGCTCGGGCGGCGGGGCGGGGCGCTCGATCAGGTCGGTCATCGGTGCCAGGGCCTCAGTGCGCCGCAGCTTGTGCCGCGGGCTGGAGCTTTGCGTCCAGCTCGGGTCGGAAGTATCGCATCACGCTGGTCAGGGGAAGTGTCGCCAGCCGCTCGTGGTCGCACAGGCCGCTGGCCACGATGTCGGCCGACAGGTCGGTCAGCAGGTCGGCGTCCGTGGGGCGTGGCGTGCCGGCGTTGATTCGCACGGCGATCTCCTGCAGGCGCCGCGTGCCGATCCGGCAGGGGATCGTCTTGCCGCAGGCCTCCGCCGAGCAGAACCGGGTGAGCAGCTCAGCCAGCTCGACGACGTCGGCGTCGGCGGCGGTGGCCACGATCGAGCCCGAGCCGACGTGGGCGCCGGCGGAGCGCAGCTCGTCGAAGGCGTACGGGGTGTCGAGCAGGTCGGCCGGCAGGATGCCGCCCGAGGGCCCGCCGACGAGCAGCGCCTTGGGCACCGGCCCCGTCCGGGTCGTGGCCCCGACCAGGCCCAGGATCGTCCGGATGGTCGTGCCCAGGGGCACCTCGGCAACGCCCGCGCCGCCCGCACCGCGGACATGGACGAGGATCGTGCCCGGCGCGTCGGGCGTCCCGATCGACTTGAACTGGGCGGCCCCGTTGTGCAGGATCCAGGCGGCCAGGGCCAGGGTCTGCACGTTCTGGACGACGGTCGGCCGTCCGAACAGGCCGCGCTCGGCCGGATGGGGCGGGCGCTGCTCCGGCTGGCCGCGCTTGCCTTCGAGGGCCTTGAGCAGGACGGTCTCCTCGCCCAGCATGTAGGCGCCCTGGACCGGCCGGACCTCGACGTTCAGCTCCCGGCCGGTGTCGAGGACGTCGCCGCCGATGAAGCCCGCCTCCTCGGCCGCGCCCAGGGCGGCCTCCAGGCGGCGGATCGCCTCGCTCTCGGTCGCCCGGACGGCGATGATCGCGGTGTCGGCGCCGATCGCCCAGGCGGCGATCGCCACGCCTTCGATCACGGCATACGGATCGAGCTCGAGCAGGACCGCATCGGTCCGGGTCGCGGGATCGGCCCCGTAGCCGTTGGCGACCACGTAGCGCCGGTCGGCCGGCGTGGCCGCCGCGAGCTGCCACTTGTCCGCGGTCAGGAAGCCGGCGCCACCCCGGCCGCGCAGGCCGGCCGCCCGGATCTCGGCCACCACCCCGGCCGGGGCCAGCCGGACCGCGACCCGGAGCCCCTCGAACGCGCCGGCCCTGACCGCCGCGTCGAGGTCGGTCGGGTCCTTCGCCCCGGCCCGGCCAAGGAGGGGCTGGGGCCAGGCTGAGGGTGGCTTGAGCAGGTCGGTCATCGGATCAGTGCACCCGTCCACTGGGCTTCGTCGCGCCCGAGATGGCCTGGTCGAGACCGCTCAGGTAGTCGCCCTCGATCACGCCCCGGCCGGTCGGCGTGGGGTTGGCCGGCGCGGGCGGCTCGAAGCGGAGGTGGTCGTAGTAGGTCGCCGTGCCGTAGACCATCGCGTACCAGGCCCCGGTCCCGAAGCTGATTCGCTTGAGCGCGGCGACCGGCAGGTAGCCGTACTCGGCCTGGGTCGCACCCAGGATCTCGAGCAGCCGCTTCGGATCGTGGTCGGCGTCATGGAGGATCGTGTCGACCGGGCCCAGGTCGATCGGGCTCCAGTGCTCGTAGGCGACGTCGGGCACCGTCCGGCCGGAACGCCGAAGGGCCGATTCCTCGCGCCGCTCACCGTACGTCTCGGACGCGCCCCAGTGGACCGCGTAGCGGCCCTTGGTGTCCACGCCACCCATGTCGATGCACTCGATCGGGCAGGCCTGGGCGCACTGGAAGCAGGTCTCGCACTTGAGCGTGCCGTGCTCGTCGTAGAGGAGCTGCAGCCGGCCCCGGAACTTGGGCGAGACCTCGGCCGGAACCTCGGGCCAGAGGTGGGTCACCTTGGGCTGGAAGAAGCGGCGCAGGGTGAGGGCCATGCCCTTGACCAGGCCGAGCCCCGGAATCAGGCTCATCGCGCGCGCCTCACTTGTTGACGACCAGGATCGCGCCGGCGGTCACGAACAGGTTGAGCAGCGAGGCGGGCAGCAGCCACTTCCAGGCGAAGCCCATCAGCTGAT
>DATGGQ010000045.1:0-2137 GCA_035308445.1 Candidatus Limnocylindrales bacterium
CAACGCGATCGCGCGGCATCTCTACCAGGCGAGCGGCTTCGCTGTGGTCGAAGGCTACGTGGGGCTGACCCTGCCGCTCGTAAGCGACGGGCGAGGCTAGCGGGTCGTGTCCACGACGCAGAAGCGGTTGCCCTCGGGGTCGGCGAGGATCACGTAGTCGGCGTCGGCCGGACGCTTGTCCCAAGGGACCCGTGTCGCACCCAGGGCGACGAGCCGCTCGACCTCGCCCGCCTGGTCGTCGGTGTACAGGTCGAGGTGGATCCGGGGCGGGATGTGGACCTCGGAGCGAACCCTGTCGAGGCTGACGTTGGGTCCCCCGCCGTCGCGCGGATGGAGCAGCGCGAAATCGTCGGCGTCCGACTCCCGCGCGACGTAGTCGAGGGCCGCGGTCCAGAAGGCCTTCTGGCGCTCCAGGTCGTCGACCCGGATGACGATCGAGCCGACCCGGACCGTCGCGCTCACATCGACTCCGGGGCGGAGATCCCGAGCAGGGCGAGGGCGTTCGCGAGGCTGATCTTGGCCGCCGAGACGAGGGCCAGGCGCGCCCGCGATCGCTCGGATTCGGCGGCATCGACGACCTTCGCATCGCGATAGAAGGCATGGAAGGCGGTCGCCAGCTCGGTGGCGAAGGCCGTGATCCCTTGCGATTCCTCGAGCGCGGCGGCGTCCTCGACGACCTCGGGCAGGCGCACGACCTGGCGAGCCAGCAGGCCCTCGGCCGGGTCGGCGATGGCCGGCCCGACCCTCGGCGCGGGCTCGAGTCCGGCCTCCGCCGCCCGGCGCAGGATCGACGCGATCCGGGCGTGCGCGTACTGGACGTAGTAGACGGGGTTCTCGCTCGATTGCTTCTTGGCGAGCTCGATGTCGAAGTCGATGCCCGACGTCGGGCCGCGCGACGCAAAGAACCAGCGGGCCGCATCGACGCCGACCTCGTCGAGGAGCTGGTCGAGGGTGATGAACGTGCCGGCCCGCTTGCTCATCGAGACCTCGACGCCATCGACGATGAACCGGACCCAGGCGATGAGCAGCATCCGGACCGCTTCCTTGTCGTAGCCCATCGCTTCGGCCGCGTTGCGCACCCGGGCGACGGTGCCGTGATGGTCGGCGCCCCAGATGTAGATCAGCTCCTCGAAGCCGCGGCTGAACTTCTCGGTGACATAGCCGATGTCCGAGGCGAAGTAGGTCGGCTCGCCGTTGCTGCGCAGGATCACCCGGTCCTTGTCATCGCCGAACGACGTCGAGCGGAACCAGGTCGCCCCGTCCTGTTCGTAGACGTGGCCGCCGGCCCGCAGGCGCTCGATCGCCCGCCCGACCCAGCCCTCGGTATGCAGCGAGCCTTCGCTCTTCCAGACGTCGAAGTGGACGCCGAGATGGGCCAGGCTGGCCTCGATCCCGGTCCGGACCGCGCCGGCCGCCCACGCACCGACGACCTCGGCCGGATCCGCGCCGGGTGCCAGGGCCGCGGCGAGGATGGCCTCGGGCAGCGCGTCTGCGAGCGCTTGCGTGTAGTCGCCGTGGTAGCCGTCCTCGGGCACCGGCGCGCCCGTCCGGAGGGCGAAGACGGTCGCCCCGAGCTTGCCGATCTGGGCGCCCGAGTCGTTGAAGTAGTACTCGCGGGCGACGCCGTGGCCGCCGGCCTCGAGGATCCGGCACAGGACGTCGCCGACGAACGCGCCGCGCGCATTGCCGATCGTCAGCGGACCGGTCGGGTTGGCCGACACGAACTCGACGTTGATCCGGCGCGGCGTGGCCGCCGCGACGCGTCCCCAGCCCGCCGGCTCGGCCAGGATCCGGCCGATCACAGCGTCGAGCGCCGCATCGGACAGGCGCAGGTTGATGAAGCCCGGCGGGGCGACGTCGATCGAGGCGAACGGCGTCGCACCGGCATCGCCGGCCACCGCGGCAGTCAGCTCGGCCGCGATCACCTTCGCGATCTCGAGCGGTGCCCGGCGCATCGGCCGGGCGAGCCTCATCGCCAGGTTGGTGGCCAGGTCGCCATGCTCGGCGTTCGCCGGTCGGGAAACCTCGACGCCCACCCGCTCGGAGACCTCGGGCAGCGTTCCGGCCCGCGTCGCCGCGGCCAGCGCCTCCTCGATCGCCCGGATCGCCGCGGCGCGCAGGGTGGGTTCGGTCGCTG
>DATGGQ010000046.1:0-2234 GCA_035308445.1 Candidatus Limnocylindrales bacterium
TGCGCCACGCGGCGACGCACGCCTTGTTCGAGCGGCGCGACGTGATCATCGTGGCCAGTGTCAGCTGCATCTACGGCCTGGGCGCCCCGGTCGACTACGGCGCGACCGTCCTCCGCCTGCGCAAGGGCGGGCAGTATCGGCGCGACGCGGTCCTCCGCCATTTGGTCGATCTCCAGTACCAGCGCAACGACCAGGCCCTCCAGCGGGCCCGCTTCCGGGTCCGGGGCGACACTCTCGAGCTGGTGCCCGCCTCGGACGACCGGGTCGTGCGGGTCGAGTTCTTCGGCGACGAAGTCGAGCGGATCACCGAGGTCGACCCGCTGACCGGCGAGCTGATCGCCGAGCGCAACGACCTCAACGTCTACCCGGCCACCCACTTCGTGACGCCCGGCGACAAGCTCAAGGAAGCGCTGGTCGACATCGAGGCCGAGATGGAGGAGCGGACCGCCGAGATGGAGGCCCAGGGCCGGGTCCTCGAGGCCGCCCGGCTCCGCCAGCGGACCACCTTCGACCTCGAGATGATGCGCGAGCTGGGCTACTGCACCGGCGTCGAGAACTACTCCCGCCACCTCGCCCGGCGCGACGCCGGCAGCCGGCCGTGGACCTTGCTCGATTACTTCCCGCCGGACTGGCTGCTCGTCGTCGACGAGAGCCACATGACCATCCCCCAGGTCGTCGGGATGTACAAGAACGACCGGACCCGCAAGGAGATCCTGGTCGACTTCGGCTTCCGCCTGCCATCGGCCCTCGACAACCGGCCACTGACCTTCGAGGAGTTCCAGGCCACCGTCCGCCAGGCGGTCTACATGTCGGCCACGCCCGGCCCCTACGAGCTCGAGCGCAGCGAGCGAATCGTCGAGCAGCTCATCCGGCCGACGGGCATCGTCGACCCGACGATCGAGGTCCGCCCGACCGAGGGCCAGATCGACGACCTCCTCGACGAGATCCGGGGCCGGGTCGAACGGGGCGAGCGGGCCCTGGTCACGACCCTGACCAAGAAGATGGCCGAGGACCTGACCGACTACCTGCACGAGCTGGGGGTCAAGGTCCAGTACCTCCATAGCGAGGTCGACACGCTCGAGCGGGTCCAGATCCTGCGCGACCTGCGCCTTGGCGTGTTCGACGTGCTGGTCGGGATCAACCTCCTGCGCGAGGGGATCGACCTGCCCGAGGTGACCCTCGTGGCGATCATCGACGCCGACAAGGAAGGCTTCCTGCGCAGCGCCTGGTCGCTGATCCAGATGATCGGGCGGGCCGCCCGCAACACCAACGGCAAGGTCGTGATGTACGCCGACACGATCACCCAGTCGATGCGCGCGGCGATCGACGAGACCGATCGCCGGCGGGCCGTCCAGACGACCTACAACACGGCCAACGGCATCGAGCCGACGACGATCATCAAGGAGATCCACGACATCAACCAGCGCCTTCGGGCGGTGGCCGAATCGACCGACGTCTACACGCCCGACGGCCCGGCGGGCAAGTACGGCCCGCACGACCTGCGCAGCGAATCGCGCGAGCAGATCGAGAAGATCGTCGTGCGCATGGAGGCCGACATGCGCAACGCGGCCAAGAATCTCGAGTTCGAGCGGGCGGCGACCCTGCGCGACGAGATCCAGCAGATCCGCCTCCGAATCCTCGACCAGGACGCCTCGACCACGGTCGCCCGGGCCGCCGAGGCCGCCGCGAGCAGCACGAACCGCGCCCCGGCCGGGTCGGCCGGCTCGCGCTCGACCTCCACGCGCCGGCCGGGCCAGCGCGAACGGCAGCCCGACGCCCGCGCGCTCGAGGTGACCTCGGTCGAGGTTCTCGCCTCGACCAGCGACGAGCCTGGCCGAGCCCTCGAGGAAGAGACCGCGGCCGAGACAGCGGCGGCCACCGCCGCCGACTGGCTGCCCGGGATCCGCGACGAGCACGACGACGACGGCGGCTGGCAGGCGCGCTGGATCGACCGGCCGACGTGGGACCACACGGTCACCCCCAACGTGATCAAGCGCACCGGCCAGCGGCCGGGCCAGCGACCCGGGCGCCGTCGCCGCTGACTCACCGCCCTGGCGGTCATGGCATCTACGAAGTGCCCGGCGGCGCGGCGCCGACCCGCTGACGCCGGACAGAACGCCTGTTCCAAACGGGCCGACTTCGGTACAATGACGCCGTGCCCTCCGATCAACTCGTCGTCCGCGGCGCCCGCGAACACAACCTGAAGGACATCACGGTCGCGTTTCCGCGCGACC
>DATGGQ010000047.1:0-18567 GCA_035308445.1 Candidatus Limnocylindrales bacterium
GAGCTCGTCCGAGCCTGGGCCGGTGGGCGTCCCGGGGCGCTCGGGACCGTGCTCGGTCGGGTCACGGCGGTCGACCAGGTCGGGGTCGAGCTGCGAGTCGAGACCCTCAAGCGCCGGTCGATCAAGAAGGCCTCGAAGCTCTGGGCCCTCGATCTCGCGATCCGGATGATGGATCTCACGACCCTCGAGGGCCGCGACACCCCCGGCAAGATCCGGGCCCTCGCGGCGAAGGCGATCCACCCCCAGCCAGGCGACCCGTCCATCCCGTCGGTCGCGGCCCTGTGCATCTACCCGGCGCTCATCGCCGACGCGAAGGAGGCGCTACGCGGCTCGACCGTCAAGGTCGCGAGCGTCGCGACGGCGTTCCCCTCGGGCCAGTCCTTCCGCGACGTGAAGATCAACGAGGTCCGCGAGGCCGTGGCCGCCGGGGCCGACGAGATCGACATGGTCATCGATCGGGCGGCGTTCCTCTCGGGCGACTATCCGGCCGTGTTCGACGAGATCGTCGAGGTCCGCGAGGCGTGCGGCTCGGCGCACCTCAAGGTGATCCTCGAGACCGGTGAGCTCGAGACGTACGACAACGTCCGGCGAGCCTCGATCCTGGCGATGGCCGCCGGGGCCGACTTCGTCAAGACGTCGACCGGCAAGGTCCAACCGGCGGCGACCCTGCCGGTCACGCTCGTGATGCTCGAGGCGATCCGGGACTTCGAGAAGGCCACCGGGCGGGCCGTCGGCATGAAGCCGGCGGGTGGCATCCGGACCGCGAAGGAAGCCATCCAGTACCTCGTGGTCCTGTACGAGACGCTGGGACCACGCTGGATGACGCCGGATCGCTTCCGCTTCGGCGCGTCGAGCCTCCTCAATGATGTCCTCATGCAGATCGAGAAGGAGCGCACGGGCGCCTATCAGGGCCCGGACCACTTCACGATCGACTGACCACCCCGTTCCCAGGGAGGGGCCGATGGCCACGCAGGTCGCAATCGCATGGTCGGTGCCGGAGGGTCACGAGGCCGAGATCGAGACGGCCCTCGATGCCGTTCGCGCGCACATCGAATCGGACCATCCCCAGGTGCTGGCGGTGCGACTCCTCCGGCAGTTCGCCGGCTCCGAGCCGCATCGCGCGTACCTCTGGCTCGAGGAGTACGAGTCGCTCGGGGCCTTCAGCCAGCTCAAGGGCACGCCGGCCTGCGACGAGGTCTGGCGCCCCATCCGAGCCCTCATGATCCCGGGAACGCATCGACAGAGCGTGTGGAGCGACGTCGGCAAGCGGCATTGGTCGTCGCGGGCGACGGGCTGATCCACTGATCTCCGGGACCGGGGCAACCACGGACCTGCCGTGAAGCGATCCATCGCCCTCGCCGTCGTGCTGGCCCTCCTGACGGCGGCGTGCGGAACGGGCTCGGGTGGGACCCCCGGAGCCGGGGGGAGCGGCAGCCCTGCCGGCTCGGCCGGCGGATCGCCCGGCACCGCCCTGACGCCGGGTCAGCTCCGGGTCGCGGTGATGACCAGGCTCGGGCCGCGCTGGTGGTGTGACCCCGACTTCTACCCGATCGCCCGATCCGACGAGCAGGCCCTCGCGATCCAGCACTTCGCCGAGATGCAGGCCGAGGGTGACGTCTTCGGCGCGGTCGTCGCCGCGCTCGGGCTGACCGGCACAACGACGTTCACGGATGCCCAGAAGCTCGCGATCTACCAGCTCTGGAAGGCCGCCTCGACCTTCCCGTTCGACCCGACCGGCGACGGCCGCTTCCGGTTCGACTACGTGGCCCAACCGCCGACCGGTGGCACGCAGGGGACCCACACGACGGGCACGATCGCGGCCGACGGCGCGATCTCGATCGACCAGCAGCAGCCGGCCGGCGAGCCGAACTGCCCGATCTGCCTGGCCCGGGGCACGCTGATCGACACCCCGAACGGCCCGGTCGCCGTCGAGCTGCTGCGGCTCGGCGACCCGGTCTGGACGCTCGACGCCGCGGGTCGGCGCATCGCCGGCACGGTGATCGCGCTCGGATCGACGCCGGCCCCGATCGGCCACGTCGTCATCCGGGTCACCCTCGCCGACGGGCGGAGCGTCACGGCGTCGGCGGGCCACCCGCTGGTCGACGGGCGACGGATCGGCGACCTGGTCGTGGGCGAGGTCGTCGACGGCAGCCCGATCGCGGACCTCGAGCCCATCGCCTACACCGCTGGCGAGACCTTCGACCTCGTCGCGTCCGGCCCCACCGGGGCCTACCTCGCGGGCGGGATCCCGCTCGCCAGCACGCTCCTGCCGGGCGGCTGGGCCGCGCCGGTCGCCTCGCAGCCCTAGACCGCGGCCGGGCTCCGGTCGGCGACGCCGGGCAGGCGCCGGATGCCCGGCACCCGGCGAGCGAGGAAGTCGAGCACGACCCCGCACTGCCGGACGCGCTCGTCGATCTGGAAGGCGGCGTGGCCGGTCGGGAAGAGGTATAGCTCGTGGTCATGGCCGCGGGCCGCGAGCCGATCCGTGTAGATGAGGACCTGCCGGAGCGGGCAGCGCGAGTCGTGCTCGCCGGCCAGGACGAGGATCGGCGCCGTCACGTTGTCGACGTACGAGATGGGCGATCGCTCGGCCATGAGCTGCGGGACCTCGGACGGCGCGCCGCCGAGAAGCGCCCGGTCGTACGCCTGGAGCAGCGGCGACAGGTCCTCGTAGCCCGCGGCGTAGTCACCGATCGGGACGCCCGCGACGCCGGCGACGAATCGGTCCGGATGCATGCCGTGCATGAGGAGCGTCAGATAGCCGCCCCATGACCAGCCGCCGATCACGGCTCGATCCGGGTCCGTCCAGCCGTTCGCCACGAGATCGTCGAGGCCGGCGAGGATGTCCTCGACCTCGGGCCAGCCGATGTTGCCGATCAGCGTGTCGCGCCAGGCCTGGCCGAAGCCGATCGAGCCGCGGTAGTTGACCATCGCGACCTGGAAGCCGGCGTCGACATAGGCCTGCGCCTCCGGCCACCAGCGATCGAGATCGACGGACGTCGGTCCGCCGTGGATGACCATGAACGTCGGCCATGGACCGGGCCCGTCGACCTCGGCGTCTGGCTCGATCCGCCAGCCGGTGACCCGCTGCCCGTGGCCGTTCGTGAACTCCCACTGGTGGAACGGACGACCGGGCGGCGGCGGCTCGGGCGCCGCCAGGACCGGCTCGTCACGGCCCACCTGGAGGATCACGCCGGGATGCTCGCCGCGTTGGACGCGGTACCAGACCGTCCCGTCGGGCCGGACGTGGGCGCCGGTGAAGCTGCCCTCGCGCGTCGGCAGAGCCCGCAGCTGCCCGGTCGCGAGCTCGTAGCGATGGAGGTGGTGGCGGCCGTCCCGCAGCTCGACGATGAGCATGGCCGACGCGTCGGGCCACCAGTCGGCGACCTCGGTGAGCCGGTCCCACGGGATCGCGAGGTCGGTGACGCCCCCGGTCGAGAGGTCCCAGATCGCCGGCGCTCGCTCGCCGCGGCGCTCGTGTCCGATCGCCAGGCGCTGGTCGCCAGGAACCGGCGACCAGGCGAACGCGTTCAGGGCCAGGCCCTCGTCGCGGAGGTCGGCGATCGTCGCGCCGGTCCGGGCATCGACGACCCGGAGCGACTGGTGGATCAGGTCGCCGTGCTCCGCGTGCTCGAGGCACAGGAGGGTCTCGTCGGCCGACAGCGCGCCGCGCTCGACGCCGCCGCGGACCATCGAGTTCGCCCCTCCCAGCTCGATCGACTCCAGGCTGCGGGCAAGCTCTCGGGCCTTCCGGCCGTCTTCGGAGACGTAGACGGCGAAGCCATCCCGGTCGCTCATCGCCGCGATCGTCCGATGCGATCCGAGGGCGATGCCCTGGTCCCAGCCCGTCGGCAGGCCCTCGACGAGCGGCTCCGCGGCCCCACCCTCGAACGGGGCGGTCATGAAGGTGCCCGACTCGTCGCCGGTCGTGTCGCGGTGCCAGACGACCCAGTCGCCGTCGGCGCTGACCTCCCCGGCCACGAGCCCGACGGGCTCGTCGGTCACCTGGCGTCGCCGGCCGGTGGACAGGTCGAGGTCGTGGAGCTGGTAGACGCCGCTCTCGGAGGAGACGTAGACGAGCCGATCCGGCGCCCGCCGCGACCAGGTCGGGAAGCCGACGATGGGCGCTCTGAAGCGTCGTTGCCAGAGCGGAGACGCGTCGGTCACGCGCGGAGGATATCCCGCACGAGGACCCTGTCGATGTTCCGTCCGACGGTCAACCAGAGGAGGTCGCGCCGGGTTCGTGGCACAGTCAGCACTCTCGGGGGCGCAGACAGGACGGGATGTGGCCGGGATCGATTTCACCGAGCCGTCGGACGCTCCGCTCGAGCGCGGCTCGGTCGCGGACTTCGACGCTGTCTTCGAGGCGGCCCGACCGCGACTCGTGCGGATCGTGGACGCCCTCGTCGGCTCGCGCGCGGCCGAGGACGTCGTCCATGACGCCTACGTCGCCGGTCGACGCCACGCCGACGAGATGGCCGAGCCCGACGAGCTCGAGACGCGCCTCATCCGGCTGTGCATCCGCCGCGCGTTCCGGGCCGGGTCGAGCGCTGGCCTCGGCGGGGCGCTGGCGCGGTTCGGACCGCCGACGCCCTGGCTCGCCCTGACGGCGGATCGGTCCGAGGCGCAGGCCCTCGTCGAGTCGCTGCCGCCGGCCCAGCGGACCGTCATCGTCCTGGGGGCCGGCTACGGGTACCCGTTCGACAGGATCGCGACGCTCGTCGGCACGACGCCCGACGATGCCGGTCGCATCGCCCGCCAGGCCCGGACCCGGCTGCGCCGGGCGGGCGTCCTCGACAGCGACATCGATGCCGCCGCGCGGTCGCTGGTCGTGGAGCCGCTGCCCGCCGACGTTGCCGAGGCGTCCCCGGGCCGTGCGGCCGCGGAGCGGCGGATGGTCCTGCTCCGTCTTGCCGCGGCCCTCGCGACGGGGATCGTGGTGATGGTGGCGTTCGCCCTGGCCCTCGGGCCGGACCGCCTGCTCGGCTCGACCGGCGGCCTCGCGACGCTCCGGTCCGTCGCGGTCATCGAGGCCAGCCTCGAGAGCAATGGCTGGGTCTGTCGGGTGGCTGCCAGCGGGGGTGTCGACGAGCTGCGCGTCTGCGACTCGCCGAAGGCGGCCGAGCCGGTCGTCGCCTCCATCAAGATCGAGCCCGGGCCCGATGGCGGGGCGAAGGGGATCTGGGTGACCTCGGACATCGCCGGCTTCCCGACCGCGACGACGGAGGACATCCGGGCGGCGATCCTCGACATGGCGATCAGCCTGCCGTTCGAGTCGCGAGCCGATGCCGACGAGGCGCAGGCCTGGCTGGACGAGCACCTGCCGATGCCGGCAACGATGCGCGCAGCCACGACGGTCCGGGGGGTCCGGGTCGCCGTCTCGGGGACCGGCTACGGCTATGCCGACGTCGTCGAGGTCGGCGCCACCATCCCGACGGGCTGAGGGCGTCCGGCCGAGATCGCCGACCGGACGGCCAGGAGGTGTGCCTAGGCGGTCGCCGGCGCGGCCTCGCCCGCCATCTCGATCGAGTCCTCCGGGATCGAGCGATCGAGGTCGGGCGCGTCGGAGACGATCCCGATGCCGCCGAACAGCGCGAAGCCATCGAGGACGAGCGTCGGGCCATCCTGGACCTCGGCCGCGTCGCGGACGTCGCCGACGCCGCCCATGATCGCCACGATCCGGTTCTCGACCCGCCAGGCCGCCGGGACGACGAGCCGGAAGCCACCGAAGATCGTGCGGACGGAGAGGCGAGCCCCAGCCGGGTCGAGCGTCGCGCCACGAAGGTCGATCGTCCCGCCGCCGTACCACGTCAGGACCGTGCCGCCCCGGAACGAGGTCGCCCGGCTCTGGAAGTCGCGACCGTCGTAGATGGTCACGAGGGCGATCTCGTCGTCGGTCTCCACCCCCTGCGACAGCACGCGGCCCTTCACGAGGGCGGCGGTGATCGCCGAGATCAGGGCCGTGAGGAAGGTGAGGCCGAGGAACAGGCCGATCAGCTTGCCGATTGCGCGCATCGCAGAACCTCCGTGGCCACGGACGGAGTGGGCCCGTGGCGGGCCAGTGTGGGTGCCGGACCCCGTCGGGGCCAGTGCCATAATGCCCGAGATGGCGAGCGAGACCACGAAGCTCCGTCCGTGGGGCGGCGACCGGGCCCCGGCGGACTGGGGTCTCGGCGATGGCCAGGCGATCCCGTGGGAGTACGCGCCGGCCCCCGAATCGCGCGAGATCGTCACGATCAAGCCGCGCTACGGCCTGTTCATCGATGGGCACGAGGTCCCGGCGACGGGCGGCGGCGTGTTCCCGACGGTCAACCCCGCGACCGAGGAGACCATCGCCGAGGTCGCCAGGGCGACCCCCGCCGACATCGATCGCGCGATCCGGTCCGCGCGCCGGGCGCAGCAGACGCGCTGGGGCAACCTGCCCGGACGCGAGCGGGCGAAGTACCTCTTCCGGATCGCCCGGATCCTCCAGGAGCGCAGCCGCGAGTTCGCCGTCCTCGAGTCGATGGACTCGGGCAAGCCGATCAAGGAGAGCCGCGACGTCGACGTCCCGCTCGTGGCCGCCCACTTCTGGTACTACGCCGGCTGGGCCGACAAGCTCGAGTACGCGTTTCCCGGCCGCGTGGCGAAGCCGCTCGGCGTGGCCGCCCAGGTCATCCCCTGGAACTTCCCGCTCCTGATGCTGGCCTGGAAGATCGCGCCGGCGCTGGCCGCCGGCAACACCGTCGTCCTGAAGCCCGCGTCGACGACGCCCCTCTCGGCGCTCCTGTTCGCCGAGGTATGCCGCCAGGCGGACCTGCCGGCCGGCGTCGTGAACATCGTCCCCGGGCCATCGGACATCGGCATGTACCTCGTCAGCCACCCGGGCGTCGACAAGGTCGCGTTCACCGGCTCGACGGGCGTCGGCAAGCTCATCCAGAAGGCGGTCGCGGGCACGGACGTGGGGCTGACGCTCGAACTCGGCGGCAAGGCCGCCAACGTCGTCTTCGAGGATGCGGCGCTCGACCAGGCGGTCGAGGGCATCGTCAACGGCATCTACTTCAACCAGGGCGAGGTCTGCTGCGCCGGTTCGCGGCTGCTCGTGCAGGAGTCGATCCAGGACACGATCGTCGAGAAGCTCAAGGACCGCCTCGCCACGATCCGCGTCGGCGACCCGCTCGACAAGAACACCGACGTCGGCGCGATCAACTCGAAGGCCCAGCTCGAGAAGATCACCGAGCTGGTCGCTGCCGGCATCGACGAGGGTGCCGATATGTACCAGCCGGCGTGCGACCTGCCGGAGCGCGGCTACTTCTTCCGGCCGACGCTGTTCACGAACGTGGCCCAGAGCCACCGGATCGCGAAGGAGGAGATCTTCGGGCCGGTGCTGTCGGTGCTCACGTTCCGGACACCGGACGAGGCCGTCGAGAAGGCCAACAACACGCCGTACGGCCTGTCGGCGGGCGTCTGGACGGAGAAGGGGAGCCGGATCCTCTGGATGGCCCAGCAGCTGCGAGCCGGCGTGGTCTGGGCGAACACGTTCAACCGCTTCGATCCGACGTCGCCTTTCGGCGGCTACAAGGAGTCGGGCTTCGGCCGCGAGGGCGGCATGCACGGGCTGTATGCGTACACGCGCCTCGAGGATCGCTAACGTGCTTCTCCCGGGCCGGCCGTCGCCGCCGGGCGGATTGCCAGGCCGAACTGCGCCGCACGGCGCGGTGGATCCGGCCTCCCGGTCCGGATGGCGACGACGAGCGACCACTCTCGACGCCGGACCACGTCGTGATCTGGACGAGGGGTCCGAAACACGCGCCCCCCGCGGCTGGGTCCGGACAGCGGGTCCAGCCGGGTCCCGTTCGCGCGGCCGGGCCTGATGGCAACGCCCAGGCGGCACCCGAGCGCGGGTTCGAACGGGACCGATGCGGCGGCGGCGCGTCGGGGTCGGCCGGTGCCGACGGTCCCGGCGGTCCCGGCTGCGGCACGGATCGACGTCCGCAAGACGTACAAGCTCTACATCGGCGGCGCGTTCCCGCGGACCGAGAGCGGCCGGTCGTACCTCGTGTCCGCCGCGGATGGTGCCCCGCTCGCCAACGCGAATCGGGCCTCGAAGAAGGACCTGCGTGACGCGGTCCGGGCGGCCCGGAAGGCATTCCCCGGCTGGGCCGCGCGGACGGCCATGAACCGCGGCCAGGTCCTCTATCGCGTGGCCGAGCTCATGGAGGGTCGCCGCGACCAGTTCGCCGAGGAGGTCGCCCGCGCCGAAGGGCTGCCGCAGGCGCGTGCCCGTGAGGCCGTCGTCCGGGCCATCGACCGGTGGGTCTGGTATGCCGGCTGGGCCGACAAGATCAGCCAGGTCCTCGGAACGTCCAACCCAGTCGCCGCGTCGTACTTCAACTTCACGATCCCCGAGCCGACCGGGGTGGTCGGGGTCGTGGCGCCCGAGACGTCCTCGCTGCTCGGCCTCGTCTCGCGGTTGGCGCCGCCCCTCGTCGCGGGCAATGCCGTCGTCGTGCTCGCCTCGGAGTCGCGGCCCTTGCCGGCGATCACGCTCACGGAGGTCCTCGCAACCTCGGATGTGCCCGGTGGCGTGGTCAATGTCATCACCGGCTGGCGGAAGGAGCTCGTCCCCGTGCTGGCCGCCCACGTGGACGTCGACGCGATCGACGTCTGGGGCGTGCCCGACGACATGCGCCGCGACGCCGAGCTGGCCGCGGCCGACAGCGTCAAGCGCGTCGCTCGCCGGCCGAGGGGCACGACCGACGCCCACTTCGACTGGCTCGACGATCGCGCCGCCGAGCGGCCCGAGTGGATCGCGGCCTTCCTGGAGATGAAGACGGTCTGGCATCCGATCGGGGTCTGACCGACGACCCGTGTTCACCTCGGCGTTCGTCAACCTCTACACCGGCGACATCGACGCAGGGATCCGCTTCTACCTGGACCTGCTCGGGTTCGTCGAGACTTTCCGCACACCGTCCGACGGGACGCCGGAGCACGTCGAGCTGGAGCTCGCCGGCTTCGGCCTCCATCCGGCTCTGGCACGGGCTGGAGGGCCTCGAACGGGCCTACGACCTCGAATCCGTCTCGTCCCCCAGCGGCGTGACGTACCTGACCTTCACCCGCCGGTCCGCCTGACCCCGCCGCGGACGCCCGACCCGAGCGGTCAGTGGCGGAAGCCGCCGGCCTCCTGCTCCGTCACCGGCACGGCGACCGGATGCCGGTCGAGGTGGGCGAGCGCGCGGCCGTAGTCGTCCATGAGGAGATCGGCGAGGTCGCGGCTGAAGCCGTGCCGGGCGAGGATCCGCTGGACGGCCAAGTCCTGGCAGGCCGGCGGGAGCGTGTAGGCCGGCACGAGCCAGCCGGTCGTCCGCAGCCGATCGGCGAGATCGAAGAGCGTGAAACCGTGATCCGCGCCGCCGCGCAGCCGCCAGGCGACGCCCGGGATCCCGCCGTGCCCGTCGTAGATCACGTCGAACGGGCCCATCGCCCGGATGTCGTCGGCGACGGATCGCGCGACCGCGTAGCTCGCCTCGTGGATCCGGCGATAGCCCTCGCGCCCGAGGCGCAGGAAGTTGTAGTACTGGGCCACGACCTGGCCGCCGGGCCGTGAGAAGTTCAGGGCGAACGTCGGCATGTCGCCGCCGAGGTAGTTGACCCTGAACACGAGGTCGTCCGGCAGGTCCTCGACGTCGCGCCACACGATCCAGCCCACGCCGAGCGGCGCGAGCCCGAACTTGTGGCCGGAGGCGTTGATCGACTTGACCCGGGGGAGGCGGAAGTCCCAGACGAGCTCCGGCTCGACGAACGGGGCGACGAACCCGCCGCTCGCGCCGTCGACGTGGATCGGGACGTCGAGCCCGGTTCGGGCCTGCAGGTCGTCGAGGGCGGCCGCGACCGCCGCCACCGGCTCGTACTGGCAGGTGAACGTGACGCCGAGCGTCGGAACGACGCCGATCGTCCGCTCGTCGACACGCTCGAGCACCGTGTCCGGCGACATCAGGAGGCGGTCCGCCGCCATCGGGATCTCGCGCAGCTCGACGTCCCAGTACCGGGCGAACTTGTGCCAGCAGACCTGGACGGGCCCGGTGACGAGGTTTGGCCGGTCGGTGTCGAGCCCGGCGGCCGTCCGACTCGCGCGCCAGCGCCAGAGCATCGCCAGGCCGCCGAGCATCGCCGCCTCGCTCGAGCCCGTCGTCGACGTCCCGAGCGTGTTCGCTGCGTCCGGGGAGTTCCAGAGGTCAGCCAGGATGTGGACGCAGCGGGCCTCGATCTCGGCCGTCTGCGGGTATTCGTCCTTGTCGATCATGTTCTTGTCGATGGTCAGCTCCATGAGCCGGTGAACCTCCGGCTCGAGCCACGTCTGGCAGAACGTCGCGAGGTTCTGGCGGGAGTTGCCATCGAGCATCAGCTCGTCGGCAACGAGCCGGAAGGCGTGCCGCGGGTCTCGCTCCTCGTCGGGCATCCGGAAGCGGGGGACGCCGGTGGCGAGGTCGGTCGAGGCGTAGAGGTCGTCCTCGTCATGGCGCCGGGACGAGGCTCGGGAATGCAGCATCGGTTCGTCCTCCGGGTGGCGATGGCGGCAGCCTATCCCGGGTCGCGCCGGCGAGGCCGACCGCTCGAACCATCCCTCGGGCCGTTCGGCACATTGACAGACCGACCGTCGGTCTGCTAAACCGGGCGGTCAGATGGCCAGGACGCTGAACCCGCAATCGCACGCCGTCAAACGCGACGCGTTCGTCGACGTCGGCCAGCGGCTCATCCAGACCAAGGGCTACGAGGCGTTCACCGTCCAGGACGTCCTCGACGAGCTCGACGCGTCGAAGGGCGCCTTCTACCACTACTTCGGCTCCAAGGCCGACCTGCTCGAGGCCGTGGTCGAGCGGATGGCCGACGCCGTCGAGATCACCTGGGCCGACCCGATGTCGCGACCCGGGCTCTCCGCCCGGGAGCGGCTCGAGGCGGTGTTCGCGCTGACCGCCCAGTGGAAGAACGCCCGCCGCGAGCTTGTGCTCGGCGTCCTCGACGCCTGGATGTCCGACCACAACGCGATCGTCCGGGACAAGCTCCGGGCGCTCGTCGCGAGCCGGATGACGACGCTCCTCACCGCGATCCTCCGGCAGGGCGTCGCGGATGGCGACTTCAGCGTGACCGATCCGGAGGCTTCGGCGCACGTGATCGTCGGGCTGGTGCAGACCGTGCAGGAGCGCGCCGGCGAGCTGTTCGTCGCTCGCCAGGACGGCCGGATCGAAAAGGCCGAGGTCAGCCGGACCTTCGAGGCCTTCGCCGAGGCGTTCGAGCGCATCGTCGGCCTGTCGCCGCACACCGTCCGTTTTGTCGACCCCCAGACCATCGACCTGTGGTTCAGCTAGGAAGCAACGTAGAGGAGTCCCGATGACCGCCATCATCCAGATGCAGCAGCTCACGAAGTCCTACGGGCCGCACCGCGGGATCGTCGACGTCGATCTCGAGGTCAACCAGGCCGAGGTCTTCGGGTTCCTGGGGCCTAACGGGGCCGGCAAGACCACGACGATCCGGACGCTCCTCGACCTCATCCGGCCGACCAGCGGCAAGGCCCTCGTGTTCGGGATCGAGTCGAGCGTCGATCCGGTCTCGATCCACCGCCGCGTTGGCTACATCCCCGGCGAGTTCACCCTGTACGACCGCCTGACCGGCGGCCAGACCATCGACTACTTCGCGAACCTGCGGGGTGGCGTCGACCGGGCCTACCAGCGCTCGCTCATCGAGCGCTTCGACATCGACCCCAAGCGCCGCTTCAAGGAGCTCTCGAAGGGCAACAAGCAGAAGATCGGGCTCGTGGTCGCCCTCCAGCACCGGCCCGAGCTGCTGATCCTCGACGAGCCGACCTCCGGGCTCGACCCGCTCGTCCAGCAGTCCTTCTACGAGCTCGTTCGCGAGGCCCGCGGCGAAGGCCGGACCGTGTTCCTGTCGAGTCACATCCTGAGCGAGGTCGAGCGAACGGCCGATCGCGTCGCGATCATCCGCGAGGGTCGGATCGTCAAGCTCGACAGCGTGGAAGGGCTGCGCGACCTGGCCCACCACCAGGTCGAGCTTCGGTTCGCGGGGCCCGTGCCCGGCGCGGCCTTCGAGCACCTGCCCGGCGTGTCGGAGGTGACGGCCGACGACCACGTCCTTCGGATGCGGGTCTCCGGCGCGATCACGCCCGTCGTCCGGGCAGCCGCGCAATACGAGCTCCTCGACTTCGTCAGCCGCGAGCCGACGCTCGAGGAGACGTTCCTCGCCCAGTACGGCCACGGTGAGGGCACCTCGAACGGCGCCGCGCCGGCCGAGACGACGGCGGGGAGGGCGTGATGAGCGCGGCGACCGTCGAGCTGACGCGGTCCTCCGCGTTCAGCCGCATCTACGGCCTCGGGAGCATCTACGGCAAGACGATCCGGGACTCGCGGCTCGCGTTCATCATCGCCGCCGGCCTGCTGGGCGGGCTGTCGCTCGTCCTGGGCGCCGCGATCTCCACGGTGTTCCCGACGCCGGCCTCGCGCACCGAGGTCGACGCCCTGATCGGCGGGATGCCGGCCCAGATGGTGTCCTTCTTCGGCAAGCCGGTGGAGCTCGGGACGCTGGGCGGCTACATCACCTGGAAGTACGGGCTCACGTTCGTCGCGGCGCTCGCGATCTGGTCGATCCTCGCGCTGTCCTCGACGCTCGCGTCCGAGGCAAGCCGGGGAAGCCTCGACCTCGTCGCCGCGACGCCGTTCGGCAAGCGGCGGATCGCGATCGAGAAGGTTGCGGCCCACGTGACGATGCTCGTCCTCGCCCTGGCGTTCATGGCCGTGATGATCACGATCAGCTCGAACGCCTACGGCGACGCGGCGCTCGGCGACCAGATCTCGCCGCTCTCGGCCGTGGGCTTCGCCCTGTGGCTCGGGTTCAACGCGCTCTTCTTCGGCGGGCTCGCCTTCGCGCTGTCGCCGCTGCTCGGGCGCGGCGGGGCCGCCGGGATCGCGGGGATCGCGTTCGCGGTCCTGTGGTCCGTGAACGGCCTCGATGTCGAGCCAGTCGCCGCGCTGAGCCCGTTCCACTGGACGCAGAACCACGTCGCCCTCGTCGGCATGTACGACTGGCCGGCGCTGGCGCTCGTCGGGATCTTCGCGCTGGCGTTCCTGGCCATCGGCGTGGAGCTCTTCTCCCGCCGCGACCTCGGAATCACGTTGGGGGTCGGGCTGCCGCCGTTGCCGGCGGCCCTGCTCGGCGTCCGCGGACCGACCGCCCGGGCCATCGGCGACCAGCTGCCGCGGGCGCTCTCGTGGGGCATCGGGCTCGGCCTGCTCGGCGCGATGCTGGCATCGATCGTCGGCTCGCTCTCGGGCACGCTGGCGACGAGCGGCGACCTTCTGAAGATCATCAAGCAGGTCTTCCCGTCGTTCGACCTGACGACGGCCGGCGGGTTCCTGCAGCTGTTCGTCGAGCTCTTCTACATCGCCGCCGGCATGGCCGCGGCGACGTTCGTCTCGAAGTGGGCCTCGGACGAGACCGGGGGCCGGCTCGAGGAGGTCCTCGCCACGCCGCTCGAGCGGTGGCGGTGGGTCGTCTCGGGCGCGATCGCCTGCCTCGTCTCGGTCGCGATCATGTCGGCCCTCTTCGCGGTCGGCGTCGGCCTCGGCGCCGGCACCGGCATCAACGCCGGCTCGGCGATGGTCGGGTCGATCTCGCTGGGCCTGTACGCCATCGCCCTCGTCGGCATCGGCGTGGCGATCGGAGGGCTCTGGCGAACGTCGATCGCGGCGGAGATCGTGGCCCTGTTCGTCGTCGTCACGTACCTCGTCGACCTCCTCGTCCCGCCGCTCAACCTACCGGACTGGCTTCACCAGCTGGCCCTGACCGCGCACTACGGACAGCCGATGATCGGCACCTGGGACACGACCGGGATCGTGGCCTCGATCGTCATCGCGATCGCCGGCACGGCCATCGGCGCCTGGGGCATCCGCCGCCGGGACATCGCCCGCTGATGGGTTGAACATCTGGCCGCCCGGCCCGCGAGACGGGTCGGGCGGTCGGTAGCATCTGGGGGTGCCACCGCTCGCGATCGTGCTCGTCCTGATCGCGGCGGCCCTCCACGCCGCCTGGAACGTCCTCCTCAAGACGTCCGGCGACACGCTTGGAACGGCGCTGCGGCTGCAGGCCTTCGGGTCGATGATCCTCGTGCCGATCGGCGTGGCCAGCTGGCTCCTCGACGGCCGGCCGGCGATCGACCCGGGCGGCGTCGCGCTGGCCGTGGGCTCGGGCGTTCTCGAGGCCGCGTACTTCCTCTGCCTGTCGGCGGCCTACGCCCGGGGCGACCTGTCCCTCGTCTACCCGCTCGCCCGCGGCAGCGCGCCGCTCGTCGCCGTGCTCGTGGGCGTGGGACTCCTCGGCGAGCGGCTCGCCCCGACCGCGGCGATCGCCGTCGGCTGCATCCTCGCCGGGATCCTCCTCGTGTCGAGGCCCTGGCGGGCCATCGCCGCGGCCGGGCGACAGCACCGGGGAGCCATCGCCTTCGCGCTCGCCACCGGTGCGACGATCGCGGCCTACTCGGCCGTCGACCGGATCGCCGTCCGGATCCTAGCGCCGTGGCTGTACGGCGCCTTCCTCGCCGTCTTCGCGACGTCCTTCCTGTGGTTCGCGGTCTGGGTCGGCGGGCGGATGGGCTGGCTCCGCCGACCGGCGGGGGCTGCCGGCATCCGGCAGGTCTCGATCTTCAGCCGCGACGGGCTCGCCGGCGTGCTCTCGCTGAGCGCGTACCTGATGATCCTGTTCGCCTACTCGATCGCGCCACTGGCGACGGTCGCCCCGCTGCGGGAGTCGGGGGTCGTGCTTGCCGCCGTGTGGGGCTCGCTGCGGATGGGGGAGGCGGCGGGGCGCCGCGAGGCCGGCGGCCGGATCGCCGCGGCCGGGCTCATCGTGGTGGGGGCGGTGCTCCTGGCGCTGTCGCCGTCGTAGCCGCCTGGGCGGCGGCCCGGCCGAAGATCGTGCGCTGGCCGCGCTTCGACGTCGTCAGGCCGATGCCCCCGAGGATGAGCCCGGTCCCGATCGCGAGCGTGAGGTCGACCGGCTCGCCACGGACGAAGAAGCCGGAGATGATGCCGACGATCGGCAGCAGGTAGGCCAGCACCGCCGCGCCGCCGGCGCCGATCCGCGACAGCAGCCGGAAGTTGAGGATGTAGGCGAGGCCGGAGCCGAAGATCCCGAGCCACGCGACCGCGAACAGCGTCTCCGGCGGCCACGCCTCCTGGAAGGGATGCTCGGTGGCGAGCGTGATCCCGGTGATGATCACGAACGCGAACAGCACCTGGAAGAGCGCCGGAACGAGCGGCTGGACGCCGCGCATGTTGGCCCGGGCATACACGCCGCCGAAGGCGTACGCGAGCGTCGACCCGACGAGCGCGACCTCGCCCATGATCGAGCCCGAGGCCTGGCCGGACAGGAGGCCCGGAGCGACGAGCACGACCACGCCGACATAGCCGACCGCGATCCCGACGAGGCGGTTCAGGGTGAGCGGCTCGTCGTGGAGGAACCAGGCCGCGATGACGACGACGAAGAGCGGCACCGAGCCGTTGATGATCGCGGCGATGTTCGAGTTCACCTGCTGCTCCGCGGTCGTGATCAGCGTGAACGGGATGACGATGTTGATGACGGCCATGACGAGCAGGTGGCCGTAGATCCGGGGGTTCCGCGGCAGCTCGAGGCGGCGCGCCGCGGCCACGGCTGCCAGCAGGGCCAGCCCGATGCCGAGCCGCGCGGCGATGAGGGTGAACGTTGACAGCGTCTGGACGCCGACCTTGATCCAGACGTAGCTGGTGCCCCACATCACGCCGAGGACGAGCAGGAACAGCCAGTCCTGGCGGGTGGGTCGGGCGGCCATGCGTCCCATTGTCCCATGCCGGGGCCGATCTTGGCCTAGCGAGTTGTGCCAAAAGCTGTCGTGTTTGGCCGATCGACCGACGCCATCGGTCGACTTCGCCCGGCCATCGGTCGTTCCCGTCGGCGCCCATGGGTTGATCCACCGATGACCGGCGCTCGCCCGGCCGCCACCTTCACGGCAGCGATCGCGGCGCCGGGCCGCGAGGGACGGAGGTCTTGATGGCCAAGTTCATGGATGTCCATTCGGGGTTCTTCGGGGTGACGCAGGAGCAGCTCCAGGAGGCCCACAACCGCGACCTCGCCATCCAGGGCGATGAAGGCGTCGTCTACGAGCGCGCCTGGCTCGATCCGGAGAACGGCAAGGTCTTCTGTCTCGCGACCGGCCCGTCGCGAGAGGCCGTGATGCGCATCCACGAGCGCGCCGGCCATCCCACGGCCGAGGTCTACGAGCTCCCGGTGGAGGTGTAGTGATGCGACGTCGACTCTTCGTGCTGCTGTTCGCCCTCGCGATCGTCCCGCTCTCCGCGGGCGCCGTCGCCGCGGGCGGCAAGGCGGATCTCGCCGCCGTGCGGCAGGCAACCAACAAGTATCAGGACATCAATGCCGCGTACGCGGACGGCTACGTGAACTTCTACAAGTGCACCGAGCAGCCGGGCGTCGGCACGATGGGCCAGCACCTCGTCAAGCCGGCCCTCGTCGGCGACGACGCGGTCGACCCGCTGCAGCCCGAGGCGCTCGTCTACGAGCCGACCCGCGCGGGCGGCTGGAAGCTGGTGGCGGTCGAGTACGTGACGTTCAACACGAGCTCGCAGCAGTTCGTCCTCGGCCAGCCGATGATCCTCGTCGGGGCCGGCAACCGGTTCGGCCTGCCGACCTTCTACGAGCGCCACGCCTGGATCTGGCAGGGCAACCCGCTCGGGACGTTCGCCGACTGGAACCCCGACGTCACCTGCCTCGGCACCGGCGACAACGGCGGCTGATCGGGGCCACGAGCCCGATCGCGCGACCGAGGCCCGTCCCTTCGGGGGCGGGCCTCGGGCTACCATCCGCCCGATGCTGCCGCTCGAGACGATCCGGCGGGCGCCGAAGGTGGTCCTCCACGACCATCTCGACGGCGGGCTGCGGCCCGGGACCGTCATCGATCTCGCTTCCGAGCTCGGCTACCACGGCCTGCCGACGACCGACGCGGACGACCTCGCGACGTGGTTCCGGCGCGGCGCCGATCGCAAGTCGCTCGAGCTCTATCTCGAGACCTTCGCCCACACGGTCGGGGTGCTCCAGGATCGCGACGCGATCGTCCGCGTGGCCGCCGAGTGCGCCGAGGATCTGGCCTCGGACGGCGTCGCCTACGCGGAGGTCCGGTACGCGCCGGAGCTCTCGACCGAGAAGGGCCTCACGCTCGACGAGGTCATCGAGGCCAACCTCGACGGCTTCCGGATCGGCGCCATGCGGGCCGCCGACGCCGGGACGCCGATCACGATGAAGGTCCTCGTCACCGCGATGCGCCAGGCGGCCCGGTCCGTCGAGGTCGCCGAGGCCGCCGTGCGCTGGCGCGACGCCGGCGTGGTCGGCTTCGACATCGCCGGGCCGGAGGCCGGCTTCCGGCCGACGCGCCACCTGGAGGCGTTCGACTACATAAGGCACGAGAACTTCCACATCACGATCCACGCCGGCGAGTCGTTCGGCCTGCCGTCCATCTGGGAGGCGCTCCAGTTCTGTGGCGCCGAGCGCCTCGGGCACGGGGTTCGGATCGTCGACGACATCACGATCGACCCGGATGGCGAGCCGACCCTCGGTCGCCTGGCGGCCTTCGTGCGGGATCGGCGGATCCCGCTCGAGATGTGCCCGACCTCGAACGTCCACACCGGCGCCGCGGCGTCGATCGAGGCCCATCCCATCGATCTCCTGCGCCGCCTGCGGTTCCGGGTGACGGTCAACACCGACAACCGGCTGATGTCGAACGTCTCGATGTCCGGCGAGTTCGCGGCGCTCGAGCGGGCGTTCGGGCTCGGTCTCGGCGAGATGGAATGGCTGACCCTCAATGGGATCAAGAGCGCCTTCGCCCCGTTCGACGAACGCCTGCGGCTGATCAACGACGTGATCAAGCCGGGCTACGCGCACCTCAGGCACGAGGTCAAGGCGGCCGCCCCGGCCTGACCCCGGCGATCCGCAGCCGCCGTCAGCGAACGGCGGCGCCCGACCTCGAACCCACGGACGACGCCGGCCCGTCTGCCGTCGCAGCCGTCATCACGGTCGCGACCCACGCGGCGATCTCGGCCCGCCGCGCGACCCCGAGCTTCGCCAGGATGTGCTCGACGTGGGCGCTCGCCGTCTTCGGCGAGATCGACAGCTCGAGCGCGAGCTCGGCGTTGGTCAGCCCGCCGGCGATGCGCTGGGCGACCTCGTACTCGCGGGTCGTGAGCGGGTGCCACGGGACGTCCTCGACGCCCCGCGCCCGGATGGTCCGGTCGAGCTCGGCGACCCGCTCGAGGAGGGGCCGGCTCCGCAGCGCCTCGGCCCGGGTCGAGACGTCCCGCACGAGCTGGCGCGCGTCGACGTAGCGGTTGGACCGGACGAGGCACGTCGCGAGGTCGAGGCGTGCCCAGAGCGCCTCCCAGGTCCGGCCACGCTCCTCCCAGCCGCGGATGGCCCGCTCCAGCGATGCCCGGGCGACGCCCAGCGAGCCCTCGGCCAGCGCCACGAGCCCCGACGCGT
>DATGGQ010000048.1:0-4231 GCA_035308445.1 Candidatus Limnocylindrales bacterium
CGAACGCTCATCCTCATCGCCCCCGCCGGGTTGGAGGGGTTCTTTCGCGAGATGGGCACTCGCATGGCGGCGGGGGCGACGGCGTTGGAAGCCATGACGGCCCTCTCCGCATGGCACGACGCCCACCCGGTGCCTTAACCGCAGGTCAGCGCCAGGCCGATGTCAAGGCCCTATCGGAACCTGATTGCTCGCTGCGGGCCGCGTGACGTTGCCCGACGCTGAGCGGAGGCCGCGGAATGGCAAGCCGAGCGATCGAGGTCCGGCCGCTCTCAGGGCGTGACGTCGGGGAGGCCGGCGCGCTCCTCGCCCGGGCGTTCGCCCGGGACCCGTTGATCGGGGTCCTCCTCGGCGGATCGACCCGCTCGCTTCGTCATCGGATCGCCTATCCAGCGTTCTTCCGTCTGGCCATCCGAGACGCGCTCGCGGGAGGGCGCGTCGACGCCGCGGTCGATAGCCGGCTCCTCGGCGTTGCCGTCTGGCTCGACCCGGCTCTGCCACCGTCGCCGGCGGGGCGGCGCCAGCGGGTTGATCGAGGCCTCGTGGCCCTCGCCTTTCCGACGGGACTGCGGCGAATCGAGGCCGGGTTCGAGGAGCTCGCCCGTACCACCCCAGCGAGGAGCACCGCTACCTGGCGTTTGTCGGGGTTGAGCCCGGGGTCCATGGTCAGGGCATCGGGACGGCACTCCTCGCGCCAGGACTGGCCGAGGCCGATGCCGGGGGCCTGGTGTGCTATCTCGAGACGCCGTTTCCCGAGACCATCCCCTTCTACGAGGGTCTCGGGCCCCTGTGGACGATGCGACGAGCGCCAGGTGGTTCCCTATGACGTTCCACCGTCAAGTGACATTCGCGCACGCTGAGCGAGCGAGTACCTGTTCGCGCGAATGCGAGCCGAGCCGCTCTGATCCGGGTCCGGCGCGGGGCGGCCGGTCAGCGGCGTTGCGGGCTCAGCGCGCGCTGCGGATCGGCGGGATCCTCGCGTAGCCGGTTACCACGAGGACGACGATGGCCACGAGCACGCCGATCACGCCGGTGACTGCCGCCGCGGCCGCGCCGTCCGCGAGTTTGGCCGCGAAGATGAGGGCCGTCACGGCCACGATCACCACGAGCCGCGCGGCGAGGACCGAGCGCATGTCGCGGACGGACCTCTCGGGCCGCCACAGGCGGGCGGCCACCGCGCCGATCGCCACGAGAACGAGGATGGCGAGGAGCGATGCGAGCCAGAGATCCATTGGCCTTCCCCTTCTAGGCCGATTGTGGCGCGGCCGCCTGAGGCGAACTCGAGGTGCGCCTGTCTGACCCTCAGGCTGTCGTCGGCGCGACCACCGGCGGTTTGCCCTTCGACTGCTCGAGGTTCCCTGTCAGGGTCGACCTGACCGTCACCGCCGCGGCGAGGATCGCCAGATAGGCGATCGCGATGCCGCCGATGTACAGCCAGTACAAGGGGCCGGTGTTCGAGGGGTCGACGAACGTCCAGAGCGTCGTCCCCGCCACCGCGGCGACGAGCCCGGTGGCGCCGACAGCGATGGTCAGTTGGCGGGCCCGGCCCGTTACCCCGGCGAAGTCGAGGAGCAGCAGCGCGAGCGACAGGCCGATCATCAGGAAGATGCCGGTCATCGGATGGGCCGCGCTGAAGGCCGCGTCGTTGGCCGTCTTCGGCCCAGCGAACTGGGTCTGGTTCATCTCGATGTAGAAGCCCTCGAGGACGGTGATCGCCACCATTCCGAGCCAGGTCCCGACGATCGTCAGGCGGAGCCCATTGCGCCAGAACGCCCGGTCGGCCAGGACCGCGACCGCCACGACCACCGCGCCCAGGAACACGATCGACATGACCAGGTCGTCGCCGGCCATGCCGTTGACGCCATCGGGGCTGGCAAAGAGGGTCGGTGGGGCGTAATTGAGGAACGCCACCGCACCGAGGATCAGCGTCGTCCCGATGACCCCGATGAGGGCGATCCACGTCCCGGCGGAAGCGACGAGCCGGCGCACGCGAGAGTCGCTCTCAAGGGCCCGGAAGCGCAAGACGGCGACGGCGACGATCCCGCCGAAGATGGCTAGGGCGATCATGTGTGAGTGGGGGTCGAGCGTGGCGTCGAGGATGCCCTGCTGGTTGTACCCGAACAGGCCATAGAAGCCGCCGAAGATCGACGGCCCGAAGGCCCGGACCCACAGGTTGATGAAGCCGATGAGGGCGGCCACGCAGGCCGAGGCGAGCGAGATGACCGCCAGCCAGTAGGCCGAGCTCAGGCCGCGATACGGGGCCCGGTCAGCGGCGGTCAAGGGCACCAGCCGCCAGACGTAGTCGATGATGTTGCGGCTGTCGCCGTGGTAGACGCCGGCCTTCTTGCGGGGCAGGACGATCAGCTCGACGAGCATCGCCCCGCCGACGTCCGCGACGAGGACGAACGCGGCGACGAAGAACAGCATCCCGACGTCCGGCCAGCCGGTCCAGATGGAGGGGCTGAGGGCGAACAGCCCGCCGATGGCGCCGAACACGACCGCGAGGAAAGCCCGGTAGCGGATCGGGAAGTCGATCGGCGGCTCGTAGTCCTCGAGCCTGAACGTCTCGAGCATCAGGTACGCCAGCATGGCGGCGATGCCGATGCCGATCGAGTGGAAGTACATCTTCTCGTAGAAGGTGTCGAACGCCGGCGGGAAGCCGACCGCGAAGAACAGGCCACCCATGACCGCGGTGATGCCCAGGGTCACCCAGGTCAGAGACTTGAGCGACAGGTGGTGGGCGTGGGTATAGGTGGGGGTTTGGAACGTTGCGATCTCGGTCATGGCCCTAGACCTCTCTTGCGGCGGGCCCTTAGAGGGCGTCCGGCACCGCAAGCGTGGGCGGGCGGGATCGATTGAGCACGGGCCGGAGATCACCCCACGACCAGCAAAGGTCATGAAGTAGGGCCGGACGGCTCGCTTGAGTGGCTTTCGTCGCGGCGCTGACTCGCCAGGGCCGGTCTCGAGGTCCATTCTCCGCGGCATATCGCGAGGGCTCCAGAGCCTGCCCGAGTCCGGGCCGCTCATTCAAAAGTGGCAGCGGGCAAAGCAGTCGAACAGATTTGGCTAGCGATTCCGGGACGATCGGCACTAGTTCTGGGCCGCGCCTTGTCGTTCGCTAGCGATGGCGAGCGGGGTGGCCCGGGGTCGAGCGCCGGGGAAGTGCCACGCGGAGGTTGCTGATGGCGGCAATCGGCCATTCGGAGGTCAGCCAGGCGAAGACGAGGAAGAGTCGGATGGATCGTGTAGTCGAGGCGTTCGGTTCCGGAATTGGCAACAGCATCGGATGGCTGGCAGACCACTACGTCCTGTTCGGCCTGTTCGTGATCCTGTGGGCGGCGTTCGGGGTTGCCCTCGTCGTGAGCCAGGGCTCGATCGACCACGCCTGGCAAGCGATTCGAGCCATGCCGGTCCTGCTCCAGGTCGTTGTCTGGGTGCTGTTCCTGCCGGTCGTGGCCGGGCTGTGGATCTGGGAGACGACCTGGCCGCTCATCGTGCGGCTGGTGCTCGTCATCGGCGTCGCGGGCTGGAACCTGCTGGTGTTTCTGCCGAGGGCCGTTCAGCAGCCTTAACCCGCCGCGATTCTCGCCGCACCCGGCCAGCCTGCGGCTGTCGCCCCGCCAAGGCGGCGGGTGCGCCGTCACCTCTGCCTCGCCGGTTCGGCTCAGAACTCGGCAGCCCGACGCGCCAGCGGGCGCAGCACCACGCGAGCAGAAGGGATTAACACGATGATCCTCGGCGCACATGTGATCCTGTTCACCGACGCTGCGGAGGCCACCCGAGAGTTCCTCGGTCGGGCTCTTCATCTCCAAGCGATCGATGCCGGCGGCGGTTGGCCGATCTACGCGCTGCCACCGGCCGAGCTCGCGGTGCATCCGGCGAGTGCGCCGGCCCATGAGCTGTACCTGATGTGCGACGACCTGTCCAAAACGATCGCCGATCTCACGAATGCCGGAGCGACGTTCGGGCCGGTGCACCTGGAGCGGTGGGGCCGCGCTGTGCTGATGACGATGCCAGGCGGCGCCCAGCTCTCGATCTACGAGCCATCTCACCCGAGTCCGATCCTGCCTGGGTGATTGCACTCCGCGACGGCATGGCGGAACGCTGGCCCTGCTCTGGCGGCCGCTGGCGACGGGCGTCGGTCGGGTTCCCCGGGCTGGCGTCGCTCGTCCGATGCCTCCGAGCGCCATGCCGCTCTCGCGGTTCAGCCGGGCGACGCGAAGATCCAGGTGAC
>DATGGQ010000049.1:0-15841 GCA_035308445.1 Candidatus Limnocylindrales bacterium
TCGCCTACGTCCGCCAGAAGGAGCAGCTGGGCCTCGGTCACGCCATCCTCATGACGAAGGACCTCATCGGCCACGAGCCGTTCGCCGTGCTCCTGCCCGATGACGTGGTGATCGCCGAGCGGCCCGCGATCGGCCAGCTCATCCACGCCTACGAGCAGACCCACAGCTCGACCGTGGCGGTCATGGAGGTCCCGGCGGCCGAGGTCTCGCGGTACGGCATCGTCGCCGCCGAGGCCGCCGAGAGCGACCTCGACAGCGGCCGGCTCCGGCGGATGACCTCGATCGTCGAGAAGCCGGCGGCCAAGGACGCTCCGTCGGGCCTCGCGGTGATCGGCCGCTACGTCCTGACGCCGAAGATCTTCGACAAGCTCGAGCAGACCCAGCGCGGCGCCGGCGGGGAGATCCAGCTGACCGACGCGATCGAGGCCCTCATGGAGGAACAGTCGGTCTACGCCTACGAGTTCGAGGGCACCCGCTACGACGCCGGGACGACGATGGGCTGGCTGAAGGCCACGGTCGACGTCGCCCTCCAGCGGCCAGACCTGGGGACCGAGTTCCGGGCCCACCTCCGCACCCTCGACTCGAGTTCCTGACGCGATGGCGGACATCGGCAGCACCCTGGGCGGTCGCTACCGGCTGATCGAGCTCCTCGGGCAGGGCGGGATGGCCACGATCTACCGCGCCCGCGATAGCCAGCTCGAGCGGGACGTGGCGGTCAAGGTGCTCCGACCGGAGTACGGCGCCGACCCCGACTTCCTCGAGCGCTTCCGGCACGAGGCCCAGGCGGCCGCGTCGCTCAGCCATCCCTCGATCGTCGCCGTCTACGACTACGGCACCGATCCCGCGGGGCCGTTCATCGTCATGGAGCTCGTCGACGGCCAGGACCTCGCGAGCCTGCTGCGACGCCGTGGGCCGCTGCCGCCGATCCAGGCGGCGTGCGTCGCGGCCGAGGTCGCCCGGGCCCTCGCGGCCGCCCATGCGAACGGGATCGTCCATCGCGACGTGAAGCCCGGCAACATCCTCGTGACGAGCGACAACCGGATCAAGGTCGCCGACTTCGGCATCGCCCGCGCGGTGGCCGAGGCGGCCCTGACGATGCCCGGCACGACGCTCGGCTCGATCCACTACTTCAGCCCGGAGCAGGCTCGCGGCGAGCTCGCGACGCCCGCGTCCGACATCTACAGCCTCGGGATCGTCCTGTACGAGATGCTCACCGGCCAGCGGCCCTGGTCGGGCGACTCGGCCGCGGCGGTCGCGACCGCGCGCCTGAGCGCGCCGGTACCCAGCCCGAAGGCCGTCAACGGCTCCGTGCCGGATGCCCTCGACGCCATCGACCAGCGGGCCATGGCGACGGATCCGGCCGATCGCTTCGGATCGGCAACGGAGATGGCCGAGGCCCTCGACGCGTTCGTCACCGACGCCCGGGCAGCAGTCGCGACCTCGCGTGCCGCCGAGGCCGCGGTCGGTGGCGCGGCCGGCGGTGGGCTCGCCGCTGCGGCCGGTGCCGGTGCGGTGTCGCAGGCCCTCGCCGGTGGTGGTGCCGATGCGGCCCGTACCGCCGAATCGCCGACGGGCGCGACGATCGCCTCGGGTGTCGCTCGCCCGAACCCGAATGCCAGCGCGCCCTATGCCGCCGACGCGTACGCCGGCGCGCCGGACGACCGCGGGGTCCGGCGGGCCGAGGTCGTCGACGACGATGCGGTCGACGACGACGGCGGCGGATCGCGGTCCGCCGCGTGGCTCTGGATCTCGGCGCTGCTCGCGCTCGGCGTCCTGGCCCTCGCCGGCTTCCTTCTCTTCAGGCTGCTGTCATCCACGAACGCGCCGGCCGGGGCGCAGGTGACGGTGCCCGACTTCACCGGCAGGACGTATGCCGACGCGTCGGCGCTCGCCGGCCAGCTGGGGCTCCAGGTCGTCGAGGCGAACTTCGAGACCTCTGACCAGCCGATCGGGACGGTCACCCAGCAGGACCCGATCGCGGGGACGCAGGTCGCACCGAACAGCACGGTCAAGCTGACGATCGCGATCGGACAGGCGACGACGATCGTGCCCGATCTCGTGGGCCAGACGGAGTCCGCCGCCCTGAACCTGATCGCCCAAGCCGGGCTGACGATCGGCACCCGGACCGACGCCTACGACCCGGTCGTGCCGCTCGGCGACATCGTCCAGCAGAACCCGGGAGCCGGCGCCTCCGTGGCAAAGGGCACGGTCGTCGATTACGTGGTCTCGAAGGGCCCGGAGCCCTCGCCGTCGGCCGCCCCGACTCCGAGCCCAACTCCGCAGCCCACGCCGCCACCGACCCCGCAGCCCACGCCGCCACCGACCCCGACGCCGGTGCCACCGACCCCGACCCCCGTACCGCCGACCCCGACCCCGGTACCGCCCACCCCGACGCCGTCCCCGACGCCCTGATCGGTCAGTCTCGGGTCAGGGCTCCGCGTCGCCGAAAAGGGTCAACCGGCCGGTCCAGTCGGTCTCGATCACCGGCAGCGTCACGCGCGGCGCGCTGACGTCGGCCGGCGACCAGCAGCCTCGCAGCTCGCGACCGGTCAGCGGCCGCCGTTTCGGGTCCAGGCCGCACGTGCCGACGCCGGCAGCCAGGGAGCGCTGGAAGTGGCGACAGGTCGAACAGGTGGTCGACGATCGCCGGCAGACCCAGCATCGTGCCGACTCTGCCTGCGGTGTGCCGCAATACGGGCACCGCCAGGACGCCACGGCCCGATGGTAGCTACTTCACGAACGTCAGGGCGACTCGATCCGTGGATTGGACGCCCGAATCCGTGACCAGCACGGTGGCCTGGCCGTTGCCGACGTTCATCGTCCCGTTGAGGGGCGTCGTGAACGACGCCCGGCCGTCGCTGCCGGTCGTCGCCGAGCCGGAGATCGGGCCGAGGCCCGGGATCTGCAGGACGAACGACGCCGTGGCGCCGACGACCGGCGCGCCGGTCGAATCGGTGACCGTCACGGTCAGCTTGATCGAGCTCGGGTGGTGCGAGATCGAGATCAGGTAGACCGACGATCGCAGGCTGGCGGTGATCTGGCCAGAGCCCTCGAGGTAGCTCAGGTCGGTCGTGCTCTGGTTGCCGGCCAGGTCGGTCGCGTTGATGTGGATCGTGTTCGTGCCCGGCGCGAGGGCGATCACCATCTGGAACGTCCCGTCGTCGGCCGCGGTCACCGTGACCGAGACCCCGTTCTGGTCGTCGAGGCCGACGAGTGTCGCGTTCGCCTCGGTGACGCCCTTCAGGGTGAGATTGCCGCTCGGGTCGTTCACGGTCGAGCCGTTCTTCGGGGACTTGATCGTCACGTGCGGCGGCGTCTGGTCGAGGAACATCGTCACGACCGGTGACGGATCGGACTCGACGCCGGCGTTGACCACGGTCGCCGTGAAGTCGTTGCGCCCCTTCGTGAGATGGACCGCGACCGTGAGGGTCGCCGAGCTGCTGACGTCGACCTCCTGGATCGGGGCCGGGGCGAGGCCCTGCAGCGCCAGGTAGATCCGGACCTTGGCGCCGCTCTGGCCGATGACGTCCTGGGGGACGTAGATCTTCAGGTCCACGGTGCTCGTGTTCACGTACGCGGCGGCCGGCTGGGCGATGACCGGCGCGCCGGTCACGACCACCACCGCCTGGGTCGGGGCTGGGGTCGCGACCAGGCGGCCGAGCGCGTTGGCGAAGCCGGCGCCGAGGGTGCCGACGATCCCGCCGATGCTGCCTGTCGCGGTGAGGAACACGGCGCCGCCGAGAGCGAGCACCGACAGCCCGAGCAGGACTCGGGTCGGGAGCGGCAGGCGCCGACGGCGCCCGTCGAGGCCCCGATGCTGCCGCACCCGGTTCGCGTTCGGTCGGACCGTCCGCACGGCCGGAGCAGGGCGGCCGGTGCTCGGGGGACGGGGCCGAACGTGCGCCGTCCGACCGCGGGAGCTCGTCATGCGGGCCAATGGTCGCATGCCGTGTCTGTCGCCTCGCGGTGTACCCTGCCGGCCACATGGAGGGAGGCGACCCGAAGCTCGGCCGTTCGACTCGCGTTGCGGGTCGGCCGCCGTTCGGTCTCGGGCCCATCGCCCGCGTCTCCACCTACACCTCGTACGCCGCGGGGCGTGACGATCGGGGGTCCGACGAACCGACGGGCTTCCCGATCGGTCGCACGTACGGCGTGCCGAGCGGCCAGCGCGGGTACCCGCCACGGACCACCGACCCCGCGCGGACCCGGGCGTTCGGGCTGCCGAACCTGCGCCGGAACGTCTGCCCCCACTTCTACGTGACCGGGGCGCGCGGCGCGCTGCCGATCCATGCGCCGCACCTGCTCAAGGGCATCGTCCGCCAGGACAGCGCGGTCTCGCGCTGCCAGCTCCGCGGCGGCGTCCATCTCGAGCAGAGCTACGTGAACGATGTCTGCCTCTCCCCGCGCTTCAACCAGTGCGTCTTCTACGAGGAAGACCTGTCGCAGCGGTGACGGCCGGCGGGCACGGCAGCGTGACGCCTGACCCCGATGTCGCCCGCGAGTACCGCGACGCCGTCCGGACGCTGACCGAGCGGGGCCGGTTCGGGATCCGCCTCGGCCTCGGCCGGACGCGGGCCCTCCTCCGCGAGCTCGGCAACCCGGAGCGGGCGTTCCGGGGCGCGCTGATCGCCGGCACGAACGGCAAGGGCAGCGTCCTGGCGCTGACGGCCAGCGCCCTCAGCGCGGCCGGGCTGCGAACCGGCGAGACGCCGAAGCCGCACCTCGTCTCGTACCGCGAGCGGATGCAGATCGGGGGTCGGCCGATCAACCCGGCCACGTTCGCCCGGCTGGTGCGGGAGGTCCTGCCGGCCGCGGACAGGGTCGCGCGACGCCTCGGCCGGCCGACCGAGTTCGAGCTCCTGACCGCGGTGATCTTCCGCTGGTTCGCCGAGGTCGGGCTCGACGTCGCGGTCGTCGAGGTCGGGCTGGGCGGCCGGCTCGACGCGACCCATGCCTGGGACGGCGGCGTGGCCGTGATCACGAACGTCGCCCTCGATCACATGGATCGGCTCGGCGACACGATCCCGAAGATCGCCCGGGAGAAGGCGGCGATCATCGAGCGGGGCGACCAGGCCGTGACCGGAGCGAGCGGCGAGGCGCTGCCGGTCGTGCGGCGACGGGCGCGACGGATGGGCGTGCCGCTCACCGAGGTCGGTGCCGGGGAGCTCCTCGGCTGGGATCGCGATGGGATCGAGGTCCGGCTGCCGGGACTTGGCCCGACGCGGATCGGACTGCGCGGCCGGCACCAGGCCGAGAACGCGGCCGTGGCGAACGCCACGCTGGACGCCCTCGAGGCGGCCGGCATCGCCCGAGCGCCCGCAGCGGCACGTCGGCGCGGATTCGCCAGCGCCCGCTGGCCGGGCCGCCTCGAGCTGCTCCGGGTCGATGGCCGCGACGTGCTGCTCGACGGGGCCCACAACCCGGCCGGCGCCGCGACCCTCGCGACGGCGATCGACGACCTCCGGCCGCACCTCACCGGCGGCGACCGGCGGGAGCCACCGCCGATCACGCTGGTCATCGGGGCGATGGGCGATAAGGACGTCGACGGGATCGTGACGGCCCTCGCGGCGTCCGAGTCGATCCGCGACGCTCAGGTCCTCGCGACGCAGGTGGACCTGCCGCGGGCGCTCGCGGCGGAGGCGTTCGCCGCACGCTGGCGTACCCTCGTGCCCGGCGTCGCGGTCGAAGCCCAGCCCGACGTGGATCGGGCCCTCCAGCGGGCCCTCGCCGTCGGGGACGGCCCGATCGTGGTCGCCGGCTCGCTGTACCTCGTCGGCGAGGTCCGGCGGCGGTGGCTCGACGACCCGCTGCTCAACGACCCGTGGCTCCCCGACCCGGAGGCGACCCCAGCGTGACCCGCCCGACGGACCGAGACCTGCCCGACGAGGGCGGCGTCGTGGCCGCCCGCCCGGGGGCCGGGGCGACCGCGACCCCGTCGTTCGGGCTGCCGGAGGGCGCCTCGAGCGGCCTGCCCGGGCCGCTCGGCGAGACGACGATCGGTCCCCGAACGTTCGCCTGGGGGACGCGGACGTTCGTCATGGGCATCCTCAACGTCACCCCGGATTCGTTCTCGGGCGACGGACTCATCGGGACCGATGAGGCCGGGGACGACAGCCGGGTCGTCGAGGCGGCCGTGGCACGGGCCCGGGCGATGGCCGAGGACGGCGCGGACCTTCTGGACGTCGGCGGGGAATCGACGCGTCCGGGCCACGCCCGGGTCGCCGCGGCCGAGGAGATCGACCGCGTGGTGCCCGTCATCGCCGCCATCCGGGCCGCGCTCCCGGCGATGCCGCTCTCGATTGACACGACGAAGCCGGCCGTCGCGGCCGCCGCCCTCGATGCCGGCGCCCACCTGGTGAACGACGTGTGGGGCGTCGCCGAGGACGATGCGCTGTCGCGGCTGGCGGCCGAGCGCGAGGTGCCGATCGTCCTCATGCACAACCGCGCCGAGCCGCGCTACACCGCCCTCCTGCCGGAGGTCCTCGGGGACATCGCGGCCGCGATCGCCCGGGCCGAGTCGGCCGGCGTCGCGCGCGAGCGGATCCTCGTCGACCCGGGGTTCGGGTTCGGCAAGACCGCCGAGCACAACCTCGCCCTGCTGCGGGACCTCGCCAGCCTCCGCCTGCTGGGCCGGCCGATCCTCCTCGGGACGTCCCGCAAGTCGACGCTCGGCAAGGTCCTCGACCTGCCGGCCGACCAGCGGGTCGAGGCGACGCTCGCCACGACCGTCCTCGGGATCGCCGCGGGCGTCGACATCGTCCGCGTCCACGACGTCCGGCCCAACGTCCGGGCGGCGCGGATGTCCGACGCGGTCCTCCGCTGAGCCCGAGGACCGCGGTGGCCGACCGGATCGTCCTGTCGAACATGGCCTTCGAGTCCCGCCACGGGGTCCTGCCGCGGGAGAAGGTCGAAGCACAGCGGTTCGAGGTCGACCTCGAGCTCGAGCTCGACCTCGGGCCCGCCGGCGAGTCCGACGACCTCACCCGGACGGTCGACTACGGTCCGGTCCACGAGCTTGTCCGCGGGGTCGTCGAGGGCCCGAGCGTCGAGCTCCTCGAGACGCTCGCGGAGCGGATCGCCGCGGCCGTGCTCGCCGCATTCCCCGCGGTCGAGGCCGTGACCGTCCGCGTCCGGAAGCCCGAGGTCCGGCTCGGTGGCCCGCTCGACTATGCCGGGGTCGAGATCACGAGGCGCCGCGCCGGCTGAGCAGCGGGTGCACGAGCCTCAGAGGTTGTCGGGCCGGGTCCCGAGGGTGACCGCGATCGTCAGCTGCTGCGTGCCGCGCAGCACGTGGATGTGGATCGTCTGCCCGGGCGCGTACCCGGCGAGCGTCGCGTCGAGCGGGTGCTCCTGGTCGATCGCCTGGTCCTCGATCGCGGTGATGATGTCGCCGTCCTTCAGGCCGGCCTTGTCGGCCGGGCTGCCGGGCGCGACCGCCGGGAGCGTGTTGCCCTGGGTATCAGTGCCGGGGCCGATCAGCGCGCCGGTGTCGACGGAGAGGTGCTTCTCGGCCTTCAGCTGGAGGTCGATCTCCTGGTAGCGGATGCCGAGATATGGCCGGGCCAGCTGCTGGCCGGCGAGGGCCTGGTTCATGATCGGCTTGGCGATGTCGATCGGGATCGCGAAGCCGATCCCGTTCGAGCCCTGGGCGACGGCGGTGTTGATGCCGATGACGTTGCCGGCGGCATCGAGGAGCGGGCCGCCGCTGTTGCCGGGATTGATCGCGGCGTCCGTCTGGATGAGGTCGTTGAGCTGGTTGCCCGTGTCGACGACGACCGATCGGCCCGTGGCCGACACGATGCCGCTCGTCACGCTGTTGGAGTACGTCCCGAGCGGGCTCCCGATCGCCACGGCCAGCTCACCGACCTTGAGGTCGCCGGACGAGCCGAGCGAGGCGGCGGTGAGCCCCGACGCCTGGATCCGGACGATCGCCAGGTCGGTGAGGGTGTCGACGCCGTAGACGGTCCCGGTGAACTGGCGGCCGTCCTTCAGCTCGACGGTGAGGTTCGTGGCGATCGATCCGTTCGAGGTCTGGACGACGTGGCGGTTCGTGAGGATCCAGCCGGCCGGATCGAAGATGATCCCGGAGCCGACACCGGACTCGGGGATCGTGCCGCCGACCTGGTCGGTGGTCTGGCCGGACTCGGTGATCCGGACGACGGCCGGGCCGGCCTTCGCGGCGACGTCGATGACCGCCGACGACTCGTCGACGGTCACGGTCTCGTGCGAGGCGACGGGGTTGCCCGAGCTTCCGGCGGCGACGCGGGGGTTGAGGGACCCGGTGGCATCGAGGACGGCGAACGTGCCACCCGATGCGAGGACCGCGGACAGGACCGCGGCCGCGAGGACCGGGCGCCAGCCCACCCGCGGCGGTCCGGACGCGGCCGGCGCCGGCGCGGCATCGGCCGCCGTCGGCTCGAGGGCCATCGGACCGGGCTCCGGCGCGACGAACCCGGGCGGTCCGGCGGGCGTGACCGGGCTGGTCGGGACGGGGTCGCTGACCGAGTCGACGCGCTCGGTCGGGTCGGGATCGAACATCGCTCAGCCTAGGGTGCTGGCTCGGGATTGAAATTCGATGAGAGGCCGGGTGAAGTTTCCGCCACGCGCGGCGCCGTCGTGCCGGGCTCGCGCGGCTGGCGCGGGAGGGTGACGGTGAAGGTCGAGCCCTCGCCGAGCCGGCTCTCCACGTCGACCGTCCCGCCGTGCATCTCGACGATGCTCCGGACGATCGCCAGGCCGAGGCCGCTGCCGCTGCTGCGGGCCTCGCTCGCGCGCGAGCCGCGGAAGAACCGGTCGAAGATCCGGGGCAGCTCCGCCGGGTCGATCCCGACCCCGGTGTCGGAGACCTGGATCTCCGCGCCCCCGTCGCGGGTGCCGCGGACCGCGACATCGACGCGGCCGCCGCGCGGCGTGAACTTCAGGGCGTTGCCGACCAGGTTCGTGACGACCTGGCCGATGCGAACCGGGTCGTGGCGGACCCGGATCGCCTCGTCGGGGATTCTCGCGTTCAGCTCGATGCCTCGCCGCCGAGCCGTCGGCGTCGCCTGCTCGATCGCCGATTCGACGGCGGAGCGGACGTCATCGGGCCGGAGGTCGAGGAGCACGAGGCCCGAGTCGAGCTTCGAGAGCTCGAGCAGGTTCTGGGCCAGCCAGTCCAGCCGCTCGAGCTGGGCCCGGCTGGCCTCGAGGAACTCGGTCCTCGTCGACGGATCGCTCGCCGCGCCCTCGACGAGCAGCTCGTTGAACGTGCGCAGCGCCGCGATCGGCGTCCGCAGCTCGTGGGACACGTCGGCCAGGAACTCGCGGCTGCGGTCCCGGTCGCGCCGGATCGTGTCGACGCTCTCCTGGAGCCGCCCGGCCATCGCGTTGAACTGGAGGGCGAGCTCGGTGAGCTCGGCCGCGCCGGAACCGAGCGCCTCGGCCGGGACGCGCCGGGCCAGGTCGCCCTCGGCCAGGTCGTTGCTGGCCTCGGTCAACCGGCGGAGCGGCGTCGTGAAGCGGCGGGCAAGCATCGCCGAGACGATCACGGCCACGCCGAGCGCGGCGAGGCCGATGACCGCGATGAGGCCCGTCACGTTGGCGATCGCCGCGGCCCGGAAGGTGTACGGGTTCGAGAGGGTGACCTCGATCGCGTACGGCACGAGCGGGGTCGTCACGTCGATCACGACGGGCTCGCTCGTGATGGGCTCCCGGACCTCGCCCGGCAGCGGCGCCTCCTGCTGGAGGGCCGTGATGTCGCCGTTCGAGGCCGCCACGAACTGACCGCCCACGAGCCGGCCGAGCTGGACGTGGACGTCGGCCTGGGCGATGCGATCGGCGAGGATCCGCTGCTGGGCGGCCCGCGACAGCTCCGTCGCGACGGCCGGGTTCACGATCCCCTGGTCGCTCACGATCATCCCGGTATCACCGGTGGTCAGGTCGGCGACGTTCTCGATGTACGTCGCGACGCCGTTCGCCCGGGCCGACAGGTCGTCGCGCTGCTGCTGGTCGAAGTAGGCGCCCTCGCGGTTGATGACGAACACCGCGACAAGGGCGACGGTGACCGCGACGACGGCCACGAACGCGCCGGTCAGGCGGGCCTGGAAGCTGTGGGGGATGAAGCGGTCAGCGCTCGGCAAACGCATAGCCGACGCCCCGGATGGTCTGCACGAAGGCGGGATGCGTCGGGTCGTCCTCGAGCTTGTCCCGGAGGTGGCTGACGTGGACGTTGATCGTCTTCTCGTCCTGGTCGAGGGCCTCGTAGTCGCGGAGCAGGTCGAGCAGCTCGGACCGCGTGTAGACCCGGCCGGGGCGGCTCGCGAGGTGGCGGAGGATCTCGAACTCGGTAGGGGTCAGGCTGATCCGCCGATCGCCGCGCTGGACGCGCCGCCGGTCGAGATCGATGACGAGGTCGCCGTGGCGGATCACGCGGCCGCCGACCGCGTCGGCCAGATCGCCATAGGCGCGTCGCAGGTTGGCCTTGACCCGCGACAACAGCTCCCGCAGGCCGAACGGCTTCGTCAGGTAGTCGTCCGCGCCGAGCTCGAGGCCGATGACCTTGTCGACCTCCTCGTCGCGGGCGGTGAGCATCAGGACGGGGGCCTTGCCGCCCGAGGCGCGGATCCGGCGGAGCACCTCGAAGCCGTCCATGGACGGCAGGCGGACGTCGAGCAGGACGAGGTCGGGCGCCTGCGTCGTGGCGATCTCGAGGCCTTCCTCGCCGGATCGGGCGAGCGTGACCTCGTAGCCCTCCTGCTGGAGGGCGTACTGGATCCCGCGGGCGACCGCGTGCTCGTCCTCGACAACCAGGATCGTGGCGGCCATCAGGCGCTCATGGTAGGGTTACGAACCCGATCCATCACTCCGGAGGCCCTGAATCGGCATGTCCAGCGCCCGTCCCACGCTTGCCGCGGAACACCGCACGGTGACCGGCAAGAAGGTCGCCCAGATCCGCCGCGCCGGTCGCCTGCCGGCCGTCGTGTTCGGACGGGGCCTCGATTCGGACAGCGTCTCGGTGGACACCCACGAGTTCGAGAGCCTCCGGCGCCACGCCGGCCCGAACACCCTGATCGACCTGTCCGTCGACGGCGGCAAGCCGACCCCGATCCTCGTGCACGACGTCCAGCTCCATCGAGTCACGCGCCGACCGCTCCACGTCGACCTCTACGTCGTCCGGATGACCGAGGAGCTGACGGTCGACGTGCCGCTCGTCGCCGAGGGCCAGTCCGAGGCGGTCGAGACGGCCGGCGGGACCCTCCTCCACGTCATCGAGCACGTTCGCGTCCGGGCCCTCCCGGATCACCTGCCGCAGTCGATCCATTACTCGGTCGACTCGCTGCGCACGTTCGACGACCTCATCCACGTCGGCGACCTGGCGGTCCCGGCCGACGCGACCCTCGTCACCGATCCGAACGAGGTCGTCGCGAAGGTCCTGCCGCCACGAGTCGAGGAGGAGCCCGTCGCTGCCGAGGCCGCGGAGGGCGAGGCTCCGGAGGGTCAGGCCGGCGAGACGCCGGCCGCCGCGGGCGCGGGCGAGGCCGAGTCCGAGTCCTGACCCCGGCGGGCTGGCTAGCCCGCCAACGCGGTCACGTACACGACGGGCAGGCGCATCGTCAGGTCCCCTTCGGGCAGCCGCCGGAGCGCGGCCAGCAGCCGCCGCTCGATCCTCCGCCGCTCGGCGCGGTCGAGCTCGGCGAACAGGCTCTCCTCGTCGAACTCGGTGAGCATTCCGAGGTAGCCCTCGGCCGTCCAGCGGTGCTCCATCCAGCCCTCGCGGGCGCGCACCGACCGGAACCCCGCGGCGCGGGTCGTCGCGGCCGCGGAGCCGACCGACGCGATATCGCCACCGGCATCGTCAAGGTCCGGCGGGTCGAAGCCGAACGCCCCGAGGACGTCGTCGACGACGCGGTCGGCGCCGAATCGCTCCCCACCGTCCAGCCACGCCACCCAGGCGATCCGCCCGCCCGGCACGAGGACGCGGTGGGCCTCGCGGAGCGCGGCCGCGCGGCTCGGGACGAGCTGCAGCACGAACGACGAGACGGCAAGGTCGAACGTCCCGTCGGCGAACGGGAGGCGGTCGGCGAGGGCCGTCAGCGTGGCGAGGCGGTCGACGGCCGCGCCCGGCAGGGCGCCCGCCTCCCGCTCGGCGATCGCCAGCATCGCCGAGGCGCTGTCGATCGCGGTCACCGCGGCCAACGGCCAGCGACGGAGCGCGGCGAGGGCCAGGGTGCCCGTGCCCGCCCCGATGTCGATGATCCGCCTCGGCGCCGTCGTCCCGTCGACGTGCTCGAGGACGACCTGGGCGGCGGGCCGAATGACCGGGCCCCAGTGGCGGTGGTAGCCCTCGGCCAGGCGGTCGTACTTCGGGAGCGGCTCGACCTCGTCCCGGTCGGCGCCGTCCCCTTCGGGTTCGTCCCCTCCGGCGTTCACGCCGAGATCGTAGCCGCCGACGCGTGCGGCTCGATCTCGTCGAGGAGCGTCCAGAACGCGGCCACGGCCGGGCTCGCCGGCTGGGCATCGCGCCGCCGGATCGCGACGATCCGGCGCTCGACCGGGCGGGTCCCGACGAGCTCGATCCGATGGAGCGCCCCGGTGGCGAGCTCTTCGGCGATCGCGGTCGTCGGCAGGATGGCGATCCCCAGGCCGGCCAGGACCATCTGCTTCGCGGCATCGATGTTGTCGAGCTCCAGCACGCCCTGGGGTGCACCGCCGGCCTGTCGGAACAGGGCGTTCGTCAGGTCGTAGTAGCTCGACGTCCGATCGAACAGGATCAATCGGGCATCCCGCACCCGGTCGATCGAGAGTCGCCGGTAGCGCGCCAGCGGATGCGACGGCCGAACGACGAGGACGAGCTCGTCCTCGTAGAGAGCCTTCGTCTCGAGCCCCGGGTGATGGAGGTCGCGCACGAGCCCGAGGTCGACGTCGCCGCGGACGACCATCTCGACGATCTCCTCGGAGTGACCGGTCCGGACCACGAGGCGGACGCCGGGCCGGTCCGTCTCGAAGCGGACGAGGAGCCCCGGCAGCACGTACGTGCTCACCGCCGGCGCCGCCCCGAGGACGAGCGTGTCCACGATCGGCAGCCGGCCGACGAGCGACGCGCCATCGCGGAGCGAGATCACGGCCCGCTCGGCATAGGGCAGGAACGCCCGACCCGCGGCCGTGAGCGTCATCCCTCGCCGGCTGCGGCTGAACAGCGTCGTCCCGATCTCGGCCTCGAGGGTCCCGAGCCGGGCCGAGAGTGCGGGCTGGGTGATGAACAGCGCGGCCGCCGCGCGACTGAGGTTGGACCGACGAGCGACCTCGATGAAGCCTTCGACCTGTGCCAGCTGCATGGCACCTCCAGCCGTCCTGGTTGCGCCGGCCTTGCGGGCCGTCGGACACCTCGATGGACCATAGGCGGCGCTGATGACAGCGATCACGCCAAGCGATTGGACGTGATGACAGCCGCATGCCACGTTGCCGGCATGGACACCACGCTGCCGACCCGCATCACGATCGAGCTCGAGCCCTCCGCCGAGCACCGCGGCCGCTGGCGCGCCCGGACGCGCGTCGAGGACCGCGATCGGCGGTCCGACCTTCGCCGCGAGCTCCGGTCCGAGCCGCTGGCCCCGCGCCGGCCCGAGCGCTGGTCCGAGCGACCGCCGAGGCCCGCGACGGTGCCGTTGACTCCGGTCGCCGTCGGCGAGCACCCCGAGGTCGCCTGGACGCCCGCGCCGTACGAGCCCGGGCCCTGCACCTGCGAAGACGGGCTGTGCGACCGCGACCATGAGAACGAGTAGCCCGGTCGAGCTCGTCGGCTCGCCCCTCCTGCCGGCGGGGTTCTCGGTCCCGACGTCGCGCTGGACCCATCCGGCGACGCGTTTCCGGCGCCTCCTCGAGACCGAGCCCTACCTGTTCGGCCCGGGCATCTACGACCCGTTCGGGGCCCAGCTCGTGATGTATCACGGGTTCAAGGCCGTGTACTTCAGTGGCTACTCGTTCGCGATCGGCCACCTCGGGACCACGGACATGGACCTGTACAGCGGCCCGGAGATCGCGGACGGCGCCCGCCGAACCGTCAGCGCCCTGCGCAAGTTCCAGCTGACGATGGCCGTGGGCGATCCGTCCAAGGGCGTCGAGCCGCGGCACCTCGAGATTCCGCCCGTCGTCGTCGACATGGACGCCGGCTACGGCAACATCTTCAACGTCCAGCGCCAGACCGAGCTGCTCGTCACGGCGGGCGTCGCCGCGGCCCACCTCGAGGATCAGGTCCTGCCGAAGCGCTGCGGCCACATCGGTGGGAAGGCGCTGGTGCCGGCGACCGAGATGGCCGGCAAGCTGCGGATGATGCGAGCGGTCGCCGACGACCTCGGTCGCGACGACTTCACGGTCATCGCCCGGACGGACGGTGTCTCCGCGATTGACGCGCCCGAGCCGGCTCGCGGCCTCGACCTCGCGATCGAGCGGGCCTGCCGCTACCTGGAGACCGGCATCCCGGACCTCGTCTGGTGCGAGTTCCCGACCTCGGACCGCGAGCCGGTCGAACGCTTCGCGTCGGAGGTCAGGAAGCGCTATCCGGACGCTCGGTTCGCCTTCAACTGGTCGTCGAGCTTCAAGTGGTACTTGGATCCCGATCCGCTGACGTTCGCCGAGCTCGGCGACCTCGGCTTCAAGTTCATCTTCATCACGCTCGGCGGCCAGCACGCCACTGGCCATGGCCTGTCGACGCTGCTCCAGGCGATGGCCGCGCGCCGGGAGCAGGGCTACATCGAGCTCCAGCGGAAGGAGTTCGAGCCCGGCGCCGACATCCCGACACGCTCGCACCACGAGTTCAGCGGCGTGCCCTACCACCACCTGCTGGGGACGGAGTACGACGCCGCGCGCCTCGGGACCCAGTTCGTCGAGGCGTTACCCGAGGAGAAGGTCGTCTAGCGCTTCTTGCCCTTCGGCTTGCTGGCCATCTTCTCGAGCTCGGCTTCGGACATCCCGGTCCGCCGGACCCCGGTCCTACCATGCGTCGATGTTCCTGAGCGGCACCATCCTGAACGTGGTCGCGGTGCTCATCGGCGCGACGATCGGGACGGTCGCCTCGGCGCGGATCCCGACCCGCGTCGGCTCGAGCCTCACGACCGGCATCGGGCTCTTCGTCACGGCCCTCTCGCTCTCGATGGCCCTCACGGTCTTCAGCGATCCGACGGCGCGGACGGGCGATGCGCTGGTGGTCCTCGGCTCGATCCTGCTGGGCGTCGTCCTCGGCGAGGGCCTCCGGATCCACGACCGGCTTGCGGCGCTCGGACGCTGGTTCGAGCTCCGCCTGGCGCGGCCGGGCGGGGAGTCGCGGGTCGCGGAGGCGTTCGTGACCGCCAGCCTGGTGTTCTGCGTGGGCCCGCTGACGATCCTCGGCTCGCTCCAGAACGGCCTGACCGGCGATGCCACGCTCCTCGCGACGAAGTCGCTCCTGGACGGCGTCGCGAGCGTGGCATTCGCGGCGGCGCTCGGTCCGGGCGTCTTCCTCGCAGCCGGCACGGTGCTCGTCGTCCAGGGGCTCATCGCCGGCGGCGCGTTCCTGGTCCGGGATGCCTTCGATCCGCGGACCGTCCTGGTCCTCACCGCCACGGGCGGGGTGATCCTCCTTGGCGTCGCCCTCCGGCTGCTCGAGCTGAAGGACGCCCGCGTCGCGAACTTCCTGCCGGCCCTCGTGGTGGCCCCGATCCTGCTCCGGGTGGCCGATGCGATCCGGACGGCGCTCGGTGCCTAGTCCCGGTACCGTGACCCCGTGAGCGACCCGCGATGAGGCTCCCGTTCGAGCCGCCGATCGAACCGATGCTGGCCAAGGCCGCCGACGCGCTGCCGGACGGCGATGGCTGGCTGTACGAGCCGA